>JACPWY010000038.1 GCA_016196825.1 Deltaproteobacteria bacterium
AAAGACTTCGTGAGGCAGAAGAAAACCCGAAACACCGTCACGCCACGTCACACCTACCGTGTGCAAGCGCGTACGGCGCGAGAGGTAAAAGATCGCGATGGTTACCAGTGCAGCTATATGGGTCAAAGCGGCGTTCGGTGCAACCAAACGGCCCACCTCCAGATCGATCACGTCCGGCCCTACGCATTGGGCGGGAGCAGTCGAGATTTAGAGAACCTGAGGCTCCTCTGTAGAGCCCACAATCTGGCCAAAGCACGGCTGGATTTTCCTAATTGGGACCCGGCTTCGCCTCTGGCTACGCCGGGCAAGCCCGGACTTTGTAGCACTGAGGCTTGCCGGGCGTAGTCGAAGACGAAGCCTGGGGAACAAGCCGCTCAAAGACGGATACGTGCAAACAAATCTGCTCGGCGCGTTAGTCGCCTCTCGGGACGCGCGATGATCTTTCATCAGTGCGGCGATCATTCCCTTCGACCGCCCACGTTATTGAGAAAGAACCCAGCGGACTGGCTCGTTCTTCCATTCCGGGCATTTGGAGATTCCGGTGGGAGATGACATGCAGTTGACGCGGATTTCGGTCGTCATGCGTCGCGATTTTCAGTCGATTTCCTCCGAAAAGAGAGGGATGTCCCCTCATTCCTCGTTGCAACGTGTCGGTTTTGTAGAGCTCTTTATCGCCGTGGGGATCGTGTGCATTTTGGGAGTCATTTCACTGACCATGCAGATCACCCAAAGAACTGGTTCGAGGCGGTTATTGGAACGGGTCAATCGAGTGGAAGCGTTTTACTCCGGTGAGATGCTGGCCTGGCATGCGGCTCTCCGCGAAGCTGATAGCTTGGCGGTCGGCGGAACTGTCACCTTTGAAAATGACTATGCCACCCAGACAATAGCGGCTCTCACCCCGGACGCCTATGTCACTGGGCCGGGGGAGAGTCTCAATATCTCCGCAACAACCCAGTATGCGCCAATCAAAGTCATAGTGAGGCGACTCACGAGCAACAATTTTGAGAGCACCAGAGTGAGCTCTTTGAATAACGCCCATTGCGGACGCGTCGGCTTTTTGGGCTTTTCCGAAAAATACAGAGTGTGCCTCGGACAAACGGGCGGAACTGGCATTCCCAAGATTTACATCGCAACGGTCGGCACGGTAACGACCACAAGTGGCTCTTCCATCGGAACTCATTACCTGAGACTTCTCTCAAACGGGACTGTCGATGAAAACTTTGGTCCACTGGGGGTCGTGGGAATCGCCCACCCTGGGGCCATCAATGGCGGAAACTATATGTATCCCATCTTCAATACTCGCCCCGATGGCTCGAGTGTTGGCATGGCCGGCGGTTATCTCTACCACATGCTAAAGGATGGTCAGCTCGATTTCACCTATGGAAGTAATGGCTTCACGGCTCTGTCTTTAACGAGTTCGATGTCGAATTGGGTGTGGCCCGGGCTATTAAGCCCTTCGGGGGCATTTTTGGCGCCGCAGGAAGACACTCAACTTGTCCTTTATCGCTACTTGATCAATGGGCTTTTGGACGGTGATTTTGGAGTTGCGGGAAAACTGGAGCTGGATATCGAAACGAATGATGCCCAGGCTTTGGAAACCCCGGTGGGGGTCCTCCACGGGCAAAGTTCCATTTACTGCCTCGTGGGATTTGCCACAGCTGCGACACCGGGTTTTTGGGATCGCTTCACCCTCATCAAGACGGACCTGAAGGGAAGATTGGACAGCGCTTTCGCAAACCAAGGAAAGCTCGATATCAGCGGCCTCACCACCCATCCTCAGTTTGCTGTCCTTCCCGATGGCGCGATTGCCGTGTTTGCTCAGGTCTCATCGGGTTCGGCCGTCTATCGTTTCCGTCCGGACGGCTCCGCGGATGCGGCCTTCGGTCAGGCGGGCCGAGTAGACCTCGGCCCCGCTGCCCTCCGTTTTATAACCGACGGAAACTCGCGTTTTCTGGCGTGGCGACAAACGCAAAACCCTGCTCTTACGTTTGATCCGACCCATATGTTGAACTTCCTCACCCGCCACTTCATGGACGGAACTGTCGATGTCACGTTCGGTTTGAACGGAACGCTCAGTGTTCCGGACACATATGGATCAACGCAATCCGCGGGCAGTGGAACTCTTCAGGGGCTCATCGATGTCATTCCCGATAAGGATGGCGCCCTTTATACATTTGGCGCCGAGTATGCCACTAACAGCTTTATGATGGCCAACGAGTCCACAATTCAGATCTCGCATTGGCGCGCCGATGGCACTCTGGATACCTCGTTCGGTGAAAACGGAATGGCTCGGCACTCGATAAAGTTGCACCCCACCACGTACGTTGTCTTTCGGCTCATCGATTGAACTGCGGGGTCAAGGGGCTTACTTATGACCTCATTAGTTTTCCCCATCACAATGTTTCATGATTGAAATGGCGCTTCCTTGCTGTTGAACTCGTTGAAGATTTTGACAGTCGTCCAAAATGTGACGGGACTGAGGTTGATCTCGATCCGGTCTATTCCTTAAGATTCACCTAGGATGCTCGTGCTCGGGCGACTTGAAGACTCAAAGGTTTAGGGAGGTCCCATGATTAAGACAGTCGTTTCCTTGGTAGCTCTTGTTGTGATCATTGCAATCGTATCCTGTTCGAAAAGCTCATTGTCCACCGATCCAACGGCCAGCACGGTTTTGCCATCCGCTGTGAACGTTGACTACGCAAACTAACCCTTCATTTCAGGAGAAAGAACGATGAATAAGCTCATCTATTTTACATTGGCGCTGTCAATAACGTTACCCTTGGTCCGTGCTGCGGAGGAGTTTGAGAAGAAGGATATTAAGGGTCAAGGTGATCCTCTGATGGAAAAATGCATGGAGGATCAGATGAAGAGCATGGAGCGCTTCAAAAAGGGGTACTCAGGCTTTAACTCCGGCGGCAATGGGTGGGCGATGATGTATTATCAGCAGCTTTCCGACCGGCTTCTTTATCAGGTTCCGAGCCAAGTCAAGATGACAATGTGTATGCTCGAATCCGCGTTTGGCTGGGATGGAGAGACCGTTCCGTACAGCGCTTCGCGCGAAATGGTGATGAGTGGCATGCAGGGTAGCGCGACGTCCAATCAATCACTCGCTCTGTACGGAAGCGATTCCTTCACCATGTACTCGAAGATGACCGTGAGTGACGCCACTGCCGATGAAAAGGGCAGCCTATTTGACTCGTCGGAGACGGTCCGCGTGGTCCAGGCCTGGTTCGGGCCGTCGCAAACAGCCGTGACATCGGGCAAACCGAAGGTGCGCCTCATTTACTCGGGAAAGGCGAAGACGAGTCGCGGAATTGGCGTTTTCAACAACGACGGTTTAATGAATGGTCAAGGTGAAGGCCGGTTTCTCCAGGTTCAGACCATTCGATGGGACAGGAAATCTGATGATGGAGTCCAGTCGGTGGCGTTGCAGGAAGTGATGCAATCCACCCCCGGATCGGCCTTCCAAAGCAAGGAGGGAAATTCCTACGCACCGACGGGAGGCGATCGTAACTTCCAGGCGATAGCGAACTACTACCCTGCCGATTTCACCGACTCGCTGGGCAATGCTCACAAGGCAGGTGAATTAGAGGTCTCGGCCACGGAGCGCAGCTCCTTTGGCGGCAGTTTCATGACGATGCAGGCAACGGGCATAATGAACAAAGTGAGTGGCGATGGAAAGCTGTGCATGAGCGATTCGACGGGAGCATCGGGCTCGTCCTACTCCAGGCCGTCCAAATGCTTCGCCGTGACCTTGGATTCCGAAGGGGACGTTTCAGCCATCAATAGCGAGATGAGTAGCTCTAACGCGGCCGCGGCCTTTGACGGTCGCAAGGCGTTCAAGTCGGATTACAACCCGAGTCCGTCCTCCATGAGCACAATGCACCAAGGGACACAGTATTCTGGCTCCAATGGCGCCGCGAATACGGAATCGTTCAAGCCTTCGGATGCGGGTGGCGCTTTCGCGGAGCAGAAGTTCCATTGATCGCCGTCTCAATCTCATTTCGGATCTCCAGCGGGGAGGGCTTCTCTCCGCTGGAGAGGCGCGCGTAAAGGGCCTCCTCGCACCGTCGCAAAGTTTGCTTCAGAGCCGAAGCCTGGCCCGCGTCTTGAGAATTCTCTAGCAACGAGCGAATCCAGGCCGCCAGCATCCGATACGCCTCGCCCGCATCATTGCGCGACACACTTTCATTCGCCAATTTTCTCCAGTCAGGTGCTGCTGCCACATCCGAAGAGGCGGCCCTTTCTTCCAGAGGCGTGGGCCGGGCAGGGCGCGCCATCGATATCCTCCTGATGGGGGATCGCAGCCCCAAGAAGGCTAGAAAAACCAAGAACAAAACGTTGACCAAAATCACAAACGGATTGCGAAAGACACTGGTAATGGACTGGCCCGCCCGCGGGGTCGAGGTCTGGACGGTCAATTCGGGTGGGGCGGAGTTGACCGGCATCAGCGAGATGGGACCGATCGGGAGCGACTCATACTTTCCATGCTTGGTGTTGAAGTACCAGAAGTGGGTTTGAGGAATGTCTTGCTTGAGTTGAGTGTGGGCCACGAAGGTGTACTCGAAAGTTTTCGTCGCAAACGAACCGCTCCCCAAAATGGTGGCGTGTTGGGAGGCGAGCTCAACGCTTGAGGGAAAGACAAGGTGTGGAGCTTCAAACTCCGGAAAGTTGCCCTCACCCTGGACGAGCACGCGAAGGGTCATCGGCTGGTCGGGGTAAAAGCTCAACTGAGAATCGGTGTTGAGCGTGAGCTGGCCCACGGCGACTGTGCCACTCGGGTGCTGGGGCAGTGGGCGGATGGGGAGGAGGTTTCCTTCGCTGAGAAGAGGTTTCTCGAGCCCTTTGACGATGAGATGCATGGGGTCGATGCGCGGGTTATCGCGAGTGGCGACTGGAGTGATCGTGTACGCCCCCACAAGAACACGATACCGGTTTTTCCCAAACGGGCTCAGGATCAACCGACCCTGGCGCAGCGCCGTGTTTTCCGTCCAGAAGCCATCAAATTCGGGGAAGCGCGAGACCTCGATCTCTTCAAAGGGCCGAGAGGAGGTGAGGTAGAAGCCGGCGGTGACCGGTTCACCCCGCATGATGCTGGGTTTAGAAAACTCTAGAGTGAGACGGACCGACGGGGGGCCACCTCGCAGGATCTCAAATGGTGGCAAGAGCTCGGCCCGCGCAGCCAGCAGCGATAATAGAATGAAGAGAGATCTCACCATGGTTTATCGACGTATTTTGCGGTGCGATTCCGGTTGCGAGATTCCATGATTCGCTGCAGAGCCTGGCGCTCCTCGTTGGAGAGGAGCTCAAAGAGTTTGCGCTTCTGGTCACCACTGAAATTCTGGCTCTGGAAATTCTTCTGGGGCCCTTTGGGATCTTGGGGATTCTGTGGATCTTTTCCCTCTCCCTGTCCGTTCTGTGATTGCTTGGCCAGCAGCCGCGCTACCAAGGCCATATTCTCCGTGATCCGTTGATCGATCTCGCGTGAGCCCTTCATCACGACGTCATGGGCCTGTTGGTACAGGTCAAGCGCCGTCTGGCCGTCCCCCTGACGCAGGGCCATGTTTCCCAAATTGAATAGGGCCTTCTTGCGGAGCTCGGGATTGTGAGAGAGCGACTCGGCCTGTTGGAAGCCCTCCTGAGCATCATCAAACCTTCCTGAGGCCTCGTCCCCCGTGGCTCTGTTAAAAAGAAGTATTGCCTGTCGCTCGGGATCCACCGGTTCATCGGCCCTGGCGAGGGTGCCGGCACTGACGAGAGAGCAGATCACGAGCGATCGTAGAAGGACCGGCCAGCGCCGTCTGCTGAGTTCCCAAACGAAGAAGATGAGAGCGAGTGCTATGAGATGGGGGAAGAGGTCCATCGTCGGATGAAAGGTCAGGCGGTGGGCGCCGGTGGGCTTGAGTGTTTCTGTCACCGCCTTCACCTGATCGAGGCGAGCAGGGAAGGTGCGACCACCCGTGGCGTTTGACAATTTCTCAAGAAGTGCGCGGTTCAGTTGTGAAAGGTGGCCGTGCGAGCCGGCCCCTGAAACGAAGCGCGACTCAATGGGAACGTTGGCCCCTTGGGGTGTGGCGGCCGCAATGGTGTGGATGGGGATCTCATGTTTAATGAAGAGGCCGAGAGTGTCGGAACCAATGGGTTCCTCCATTTCGCCATCTGAAAAAACCACGATTTGTGGGGAGGAGACCTTCAGGCGTTGTGTCGTCTCGAAGAGCTTCTTGAGTGCGTTGTCGAGATGGCTCGAGGGGCTTGTGACGACATCGGGGGAGAGGTAGGAGAGCATTTCGACCGTGGCATCGGGATCGTTTGTGAGCGGCATCTGGAGATAGGCGTCGCCCGCGAAGGGGAATAGAGCAAATCGAAAACCGGGGAGCTCATGCACGAGGCGCTCGGCAAAGAGAAGAGAGAACTGAATGCGATTCGGCGGGATGTCCTGCCCCAACATGCTCCGCGATATATCGAACACAAGAAAGATGTCACCGCCCTCTCCATCGGCCGACGGCTCTTCGCGGCCGAGCTGCGGACGGGCGAGCGCCAATACAAGAAGAGTGAGACCGGCAGCCCAGAGACATTTGCGCACTCCGCCATGCGCAACGAGGATCGCGCCGACTAGGGCGACGGGAATGAGGAGCCAGAGGTAGGTGGAATCAAACTGCATGGGCCTCCCGGTAGCGGAGGTCGAGAAGAAAAATGCACATGAGAAGAAGGGCCGCGCCGAGAGCGAGCGGGTAGCGATAGAACGGGATCGTCTGATGCTTTTTTGAGAGCTTAATTGGCGCGCGTTCGAGGCTGTCGATCTCGCTCACCACTCGCGCGAGCATGTTTGCGTCTCGGGCCATGTAGGATTGCCCCCCCGTGAGCTGCGCTATCCGCTTGAGCAAGCCCGGGTTCAGATACGAGGGGACGTTGGCGATCAGTTGCCCGCGGCGGCCGAGAGAGTCATAGGCGTAGATCGGGATGATCACCCTGTCCTTTTGGCCAATGCCGATGGTGTAGATCTTGATGTTCTCCTGGCGCGCGAGGCTAGAGGCCGTGATCGGGTTGACGGTGCCGACGTTGCTGTCGCCGTCGGTCATGAGGATGATCACCTTCGTCTTGGCCTGGGAGTTTCTCAAACGCGAGACGCCACCGAGAAGACCCATGCCAATTGCGGTGCCCTGCTTCAGTTCCCGAAATCGGACATCATCGATCTGGGTCGCGAGGAAGTCATAGTCGCGGGTGAGGGGAGATTTGGTGACGGCGTCGCCGCCAAACATCACGATCCCGATGCGATCAAACTTGCGTCGCCGAATGAAATCCTTGAGCACAGTCTTTGCGACGTCGATACGGCTCGGTTTGTAATCATCGGCCTCCATGCTGTCGGAGATATCAATGACAAGCGCGATATCGATGCCCTCGGCCCATTGCTCTTCGGTGGCAAGCTCCTGAACGGGGCCGGCCGCGGCTACCACGAGAAATGAAAGGGCAAGGAGGCACAAAACGAAGAGGAGACGGAGCCTGAGGCGCGTTTCGCGGGTGAGCTTTGCAAGGACAGAGAGAGGGCCGGTGAAGAGTCGCTCGGGGGCTGTGCGGCGCAAGAAGACGGCGGAGAGAGCAAGGCCCAGGGGAATCACCAAAAGGACCAGAAATGGGGGGTGACTCAGTTTGTACATGGCAAAAGTCTCAGGACCTGTTGAATGCAACTCGAGATGAGAGGCCCCTCGGCCTGTTTTCGCGAATGGTACCTGAAGCTGTCACAACTCTTGAGAATGGGGACGAGCGCGCGGATCTCTTTGCGCGGGCTTCTTGCGAGCTCCCGTAAGGTCTCGGCCGCTGTGAAACGCTCTCCGAGGCGATGGAAATAGTCGTGGATGGCTGTGATGAAGTGATCGCACTGGTCATGGGTGAGTGAAGCCTGTCCTTTTAATTCCCGCGCCAGCCAATCTTCCGGCGAAAGTGCGGGGGCAGGGGGCTCCTCAGTTCGTTTACGCAAGAAGGGCACGATTCGGCTCAGCGCATAGAGGAGGGCAAAGAGCACCGTCGCGATCTGTCCAATGCGCCGCCACGGCAGAGGCAGCGAGAGCTCTCCGTAACTCGGGCGCAGGGCTTCGTCTTGCAGTTCGCGAGTTGTTGTCACCGTGAAGGGAATTCTTTCCGTGGAGTAGCTGTGCGGGCCACTTGCGATCGAGAGAGCCGGAAAATAGAAGCGGCCGGGGAGGTAGCCCGTGACATCAAAGAGCCACTGGTAGCTCTGGCCCAGGTCACGCTCTTCGCGCCCCAAGATCTTAAGGCTTGCGGTTTCTAAAGGGGCATCGCTTAAGACCGGCGGTGAGGTGGCATCCTTGGGGACCGTGAGAGACACCTGCGCCCGCTCCCCGGGGGAGAGGGTTTCGCGGGAGATTGTGGTCGTCACCTCGCTAGAGGCGAACAGGGCCACGCCGCTCAAAATAAAGAACCAAGCGTTGCACATAGTCGTCTTCTACGCTCAAGCTCAAGCACCCGGAGCGCGTGCGCTCAGCGATTCCCTCAACATGGGCCAGGTGGTCAACAAAAACGGTTTGAAGCTTTTGTCGGGTTTTCGGCGACCGGCCATCGAGAAGGTAGATGTCTCCCGTCTCGGGATCGGTGAGCTCGTGCAGGCCGTTCAAACCCTGTCCACGCTCCTCGTCTTCGAATCCGTTGAGGAGAATGAATTCGTGGCGACGGGCCGCAGCCGTGAGCGCTTCCTCGAACGCCGGCACCCAAAAATCGGACAGGATCATCGTGAGCGAACGGTGAGGCAGCATGCGCGCGGCAAATTCGACAGCCACGGAGATGTCGGCCTTCTTCCCGCGAGGCGTTTCTCCGAGAAGCTGCGTGAGCGCCGTTCTCACTTGGTCCCTTCGGTGGGCTGCCGGAAGATAGGAGGTGACGGACTCGTTGAAGAGCATCAACCCAAAATTGTCGCCGGCATCGATGGCGGAGAGACCGATCATCGCCGCGACCTCGGCGTACATGTCAATTTTCCGTTTGCGAGATCCACCCAGAAGCGACGAACCGCTCGTATCGACCATGAGGATGACGTCAAGCTCTCGTTCCTGTTCGAAGATCTTCACCGTTGGTCTACCCGTGCGGGCCGTGACGGTCCAGCTCATATGCCGAATGTCATCGCCCGGTTCGTACGGGCGGAACTCTTTGAACTGCATGCTCGAACCGCGAAATGCAGTTCGGTAACTGCCTTCGAGAAGGCTCGACATGCGGTGCCTGGCACGGATTTCAAGCTGAGACGCGGCCTCGAGAATTTCGGCGGTGATCATCTTGCTTATGGAATAACGATCGTTTTGAGAAGCTGAGCCGTGACGTCGTCGGTTGAGACCTTCTTCGCCTCGGCCTCAAAAGTCAGAATGAGGCGGTGACGCAGAATATCGGGGGCCACAATTTTCACGTCATCGGGGGTCACAAAATTTCGATTTTCCAAAAACGCATTGGCGCGCGCACTTTTGGCGAGAAAAAGTGTGGCCCGCGGTGAGGCCCCGACTTGGACGAATCGTCGAATGTCATTGAGACCACTGCCCGTCGTTTCATTGGGCTCAATCACTTCGCCCGGGCGGGTCGCGGTCACAAGGCGGACGATGTACTCCTTGATCCGATCATCCATGTACACCGAGTCGAGGTGCTGGCGCATCCGTAAGATCCCTTGGGTCGAGAAAACCTGCCTGGTCTCCGGGGCATGGCCTGTCCCCATGAGCTCGAGAACCTGGCGCTCTTCGGTGCGGTTCGGGTAGGTGACCCGAGTCTTGAACATGAATCTGTCGAGCTGGGCCTCCGGGAGGTTGTAGGTGCCTTCATTTTCAATTGGGTTCTGAGTCGCGAGAACGAGAAAGGGCTCTTCGAGGAGGTAGGTTTTGTCCGCGAGAGTGACCTGCCGCTCGGCCATGGCCTCGAGAAGCGCGCTCTGGACCTTCGCGGGGGCTCGATTGATCTCGTCGGCCAGCACGATGTTGGCAAAGATAGGCCCCTTTTTCGGCACAAACTCGTGGGTCTCCGGTCGGTAAATGGTGGTGCCAATGAGGTCGGAGGGAAGCAGATCGGGGGTAAACTGAATTCGGCTGAATTTGGCATCTAGGATTGTGGCCAGCGTCTTCACGGCCAGCGTCTTGGCCAGGCCTGGCAGCCCTTCCAAGAGAACATGGCCACCGGTGAGCAGACCCAAGACAAGCGATCGGGTCATGGCATCCTGGCCCACGATCACGCGCGACATCTCCTCCAGCATCGTGGAAAGGGTGGTCGAGTCTTCCTGAAACGCGAACGCGGTGTTATCGCTCATGCCATTTTTTGAGGGGTTCTGGAGGTTGGGGGAACACTATTATTATAGTCGGAATAAGCTTAGAATTCGATGAGTCCCGAGTGATAGCGCATAAGGTCATATTCCTTCCCAGTGGCAAGACTATCGACGTAGATGACGGCACGCGTCTTTATGATGCGGCCAAAAGCGCAGGGCTTCCGGTGGCCTCCTCTTGCCGCGGTGAGTTTACCTGCGGAAAATGTGTGATGCAGATTGTGAGCGGGGGTGAAAATGTGTCCGTTCAGGATGAGGAAGAGCGGACCTTGCTCGTGCGTGAGCGCAACGACCCCACCCACCGCATCAGCTGCCACACTTTGGTCCGGGGTGCCTGCACAGTGACAACGACCTATTGGTGAGCGACACCTTGCCTTTCTTCGGGCGGGAGTCATAAGTAAAGGCCGAGGGAGGAGCGGTGTTTAGCCGACAAGATTTGAAAATTGCAGCGGTCTTTGGAGTGGTGGGCGCCCTCCTGGCCGGCATCGCGGCGAAGTTGATTCCACCTCGGTTTGAGAGCCGCTCGGTGGTACTTGTCCAGCGCAATCGGGTGGCCTTTCCGGGGATGAATTTCGAGGAGGACAAGAACCGCTGGGTCTGGGTGCGCGATGGGTTCGCGCTTCGGGACTCTCTTCTCGCGGATCAGTTTCTGATCGACTACCTCGAGACTCGGCCGGCATTTCAAGAACGCCTCGAAAAGAAAGCGCCGAGTGAGTACGCCTGGCCCTGGCTGAGTGACCGAGTTCGCCGACAGATTCGGGTGGATTACACGGGCGGGGACGAATTCTCGTACGTTATTGTGGCCAGAGATCGCAACCCCGAGGAGGCGCGCGCACTGGCCGAGGTGCTGAGCAAGCGGCTGGTGACCTTGGCTACCACCGATTTGACCGCACAGTACCAACAGACGCTGGCCCACTTTGAAAAGCGTTTGAGTGAGCTACCGCCGAAGAGTGAAGACAGCAAAGCGCTTCGCGCGAAATATCGGGAGCTCAAGATGGCGACGTGGCTTCAAGAGGCCCAAGAGAGGAACGCGGTGAAGATTCTCGAAGGAGCGCGCTTTCCCCACGCCCCCTGTTGGCCCCGCGGTGGCCTTTGGATCTGTATTGGTGCTGTGCTGGGAGTGGCTTTTAGATTTGCGTTTACGAGACTCCGACCCTGGTTCGGGGGCTTCGGCCGGTGACGGCAGTCGCCCGATTCGCCGCGATACCGGTTTTTCTATTTTTCTTTTTCATCCTGACCGGTGTGCACTTTGAGATGCCGGGGCTCTTGAGATTTTACCCCGAGATCGTTCTTTTTGGGGCGTCGCTGGTTGGCGTAGCTCTGGTTGCTGAGAGAAGCGAGCTGGCGATGGATCTTTGGGCGTGCGGATTGTGTCTAGCTGTCGTCCCCATTCTGTCGTCCCTTGCCTCTGGGCGTGAGGCCGAGCTTTTTAGCCAGCCCGAGTACCGGAGTTGGGTTTCGTGTTTACTCATGGGAGGGCCACTCGCACTGGTGTTTGGTCAAGCGGACCGCCGAAAAGGACTCTTCTTACTCTTAGCCACTGTCGCTGCGACCGTCATATTGCTATTTCTTTACCACTATCTCGTTTTGCATGAAGTGAGGGAGTTTGACCTGCGGCCCCTTCTTAACACTAAAAACGGCGATCCGAATTTTTTGTGCACGATATTCGGATTCTTCATTCCTCTTTTGGCCCATTGGGGGCTTGAGCATCGCTGGACTTGGGCCGTGGTGATTCCCCTCTTTGGTTGCGCCATCCTGACGCAATCTCGGATGGGTCTCATCGCGCTCGGGCTGTCATCGGTATATTGGGTCTGGACCTTGGGCCCCCGTTACCGATTTGTGAAAACCATTTCGGGTGGGCTCCTTTTTGTGGCTCTCGGCGTTTTACTGCTCAATCCCAACCTGAGGTCACGTTTTCGCACGATTCACGATACCGCCAACCTCGAGCGGATCCAGACCTATAGAAACGGCCTCAAACTGTTTTCTGAGAACCCCATTCTGGGAGTGGGTTGGGGTCATGCTCCCGATACCTTCTTCCAAAACGGTGGTTACCCAGCTTTTCAATCGGACCACACGCCGCTTGAGATCCACATGACACCGCTTCAGATTGCCGCGGAGCTTGGGTTTGTTGGGCTCTTGGCCTTTGGCTGGTTGATCGGGATCGTTCTCAGATCGTTCCGGCAGGCGCGCGATCCTCTTCTCTTGCATGCGAGCGTGGCGTCCGTCCTGTGTCTTGGACTCAATTCTTTGACACTTCCGCTTGCAACGAAGGATTTCTTCGTCGTCTTCCTGTTCATCGTGGCGGTGCTCAATCAGGCAACAGGCGTTACTAATGAGGTCATAAGTAAGTAGACACTGCGATGGGCGCTAAGAACGCCCCCGACTTCGTCAGCCGAAAAAAAGGTCCTCGACGGCCCTTCTGGGCCGCCTCCGGGCCTTTTTTTCGGCTTCCTCGCGGTGACATTCTTATCACCCATCTCGTATGTCTACTTACTTATGACCTCATTAGTAGTGCAAGCCCCCAGACTCAGCAACGAACGCTATTTTAGTTTTTCGCAACGTAGGGAGAGCACGGTACCGTTTCCGAGATCCAACTTTGCGTTGTCCTTACGCGCGGAGTTCCAGGATGGAATGGGCCGCTGAATCTCCAGGGAAAAGCCCTCTATTCCCAGGGTGTAAGCCTTTTCGCTGGTCGCCATCTGTTCGTCATTCTTGTAGATCTCCACCCATTTCGTGTCGTGGGTGAACCGGGACTCGAAGCGCTCATCGATCTTGACCTGCACAAAGTCGTTTTCCTTGCCCTTGAAGCTCACCGAAAGTGTTGGGTCGTCGTTCCGATCAATGAAGTAAAGACAGACAACCTTTTCGAGCTCCGTCTTGGCCTCGGATGGAAAAGAGATGGCAGCCATTGCCGACAAAATGAACAGAATTGTAAATCGCATGAGATCCTCCCAACAAATGTTAGAGCCATGTTGCACCGAAAAAACGCTGCGTCAATTTACTTTACCCAACGAAGATTTCCATACGTGACTTTACCCCCCATTGTTCCACTAAAATGAAAAAGATGGGTTCCGTGAGAATTGAAATCGTTAGATAATTCTTTGGGGGTGATCATGGCTTCTCGGAAAATCTGCGTGTTGGGCAGCTTCGCATTTCTGGCACTTACAGCTACCGCGACTCAAAAATGGCGTGTTTCGCTCAATGAAACCGCTATCTCTCGAAATCCCTCTTGGGCCAAGAACGCCGCAGTTCGATTAGCTGAAAGGCAACTCACTTCGTTTTATGAGCTCTGCAACGAGATTTCTGGAAAGCCGGCGCACACGGTAGCCACTGGAGGGTGTCAGCCCTCTGGAATTGAGGATTTCCTGTGCGGGGGTCAGGCCAACTTCACCTGCGAAATAGCTACGGTTGAATTCTTGACCGGCACTAAGGAGATCGAGGGTGCCTATTGGGATTCCGAATCAGGTTTGTACCTCGCGATTGACAGCAAGAAAATTCGTGGAGGGCTTGTTTCTCCTTATTTGGGCGGCAAGGCATTGACACAACTTGGACGGCTGGAGCGAACCGGCGAAAACACCTATACCGTTTCAGGAAATTTTTCCGCAATCCAAGGGGAATGCTCGGGCAGCGTCCGGTTTAACCTGACCAAGCTCAGTGACGGCAACCTCCTCTTCGAAGCCGTCAGCCCCGAAGAAGTCTTTGCCATCATTTTTGGTTCTTGTCGCTGGAAGGGCACGCTCACTTCCCGCGCAGAGTTGCGACAGATTCACCGCTAGTGCCCTGTGATGGAGTTCAAAAAAAGGCCGCGCGCAAGCTCGGCTTTTCGTGAAAATTCTGCGTTTTCTTTACAATTTCTTTACAATTCGCAATTAAGTTCCAACGCGTTTTTTCCGATGAGTCTCTGAAATGATTAATAGGGAAGGACTCAAATGAATTTACAGAAATCGAACATGTTCGCAGTAAGTTTGGCGGTACTGGTATCACTCGTATCCACAGCACGGGCTAGTTTCAACACCTGTATGGATGACTGTAGAAGCGCGCTCCAGGCCTGCTCGGATGAAAAGAGAGCCACATGGCTCCAGTGTCAGGATGATGCGGAGGAGACCTACAACCAGTGCGTCGACAACGATCCCGACGACGAAATGTGCTATCCCCAATATCAGATGGATAATTCAGCGTGCGAGTCGACGTATACCGATGGCGTCAATGAGTGTAGCGGGGCCAACAACATGTGCGCCATGGAATGTCAGCAGGCTTTCGATTATTGCTATACCGCCGATGATGAATGCACGTCTAACAATGCCTCGGACTACACTATGTGCGTGGACATGGCCAATATGAACTATCAAATGTGTGAGGAGGCTGGCGGAGCAGATTGTGATGCAACGCGAACCGCCGAGCTCGCAACCTGCAATCAGAATCAATCGCAGGGAACCATGAACTGCGAAATTGCTCTCGAGACTTGTCTATCCACGAGAGGGGCCAAGCGCTTCGAACAATTTCTGGAGTTGCAAGACCGCCACATGAAAAGTAAACGCCGGCAGTCTCACTGATTGTGACAGAGGGCCTCCTCTTTCAGGTGGGAAGAGGAGGCTTTCCTCGAAAGGCGGGAGGCTGTCTTTTGGAATTATTCGATCCGGTCAGGCTCTCTGCCCCATCGCCCAAGCCACAAAGGAAGAATAAAGAAGAGAAAAATGGGGCCCAGGGCTAGGGCGAGCATCACCCACCCGGGACGAATCGGGCGTTTGCGCCGGGTAGCCTCTAAGAGCAAAAGCCCAAGCCCGAAGGCACCTAGACAGAGCCAAACAATGAGTGCAAAACGAGGCATCGGTTACTGTTTCTTCTGCATTAACTTAAGAAAATCGGAGTCGGTCGAGAGAACGAAACTCCCCTTTCCCTTCAGGGTCTTTTTATAGGCATCCAAAGTGCGCGTGAACTCAAAAAAGCCGGAATCTTGTCCGACGGATCGGGCGTAAATGGAGATGGCTTCCGCTTCAGCTCGGCCTTTTATCTCCTGACCTTTTCGATAGGCAGTAGATTCGATTTCCTTGAGATCCCGGTTCAGTTTCCCTTGGATCTTGGCCTGCTCACCCTTACCCATCGATCGGATTTTCTCGGCGATTCTCTTTCGCTCGGAAATCATGCGCTCATACACTTTTTCTTCAACGCTTTTCTCATAAGCGATACGGCGTAATTGAACGTCGATAAGCTCAATGCCCAAATCTTCCAGCTTTTCCTTCGCCCGCGTGTGAATCATCGCACTCAAACGCTCTCTGCCTACAGAGATCGCCTCGAGTTCACCCGTGATTTCCTCCTCCAGCTGTACGTCGGCGACTTTACTTGGCGCACCCTCGATCTTCTCGGCCTCTAGTTTACGTTTCTTGAGCTGGTCCAGAAGCGTGTTCGTGTTTCTGACCGCTTCAACAAGGTTATGATTGGAGATCACATCCCTTGTCGCTCCGTCTAGAATGCTATCCAATCTGGTTTGCGCGGCACTCTCCGTGCGCACCGTTTCAGCAAACTTCATCGCGTCATTGATTCGCCAACGTGCCGTCGTATCCACCCAGATGAATTTCTTGTCCTTGGTGGGGATCTGATTCGCATCGCCATCCCACTCCAGTATCCGTTTATCAAAATAACGCACTTCTTGGATGAGCGGGACCTTCCAATGAAGTCCGGCGCCGGTCACCGGTTTTCCCATGACCTTTCCGAACTGGGTGATGAGTGCCTGTCGTCCCTCAGGCAGCGTATAGGCAGAACCAAAAAGTAAGGTGATAAAAGTTACCGAGGTACCCACCATGATAAGAAGTGTCTTCTGCTGCTCATTCACCTATGGCCTCCTTTCCTTCGCCTGCTGCTTCTGGCACTGGAACGGGGGTCGTGGCTTGTGGTGGGGGATAGAGTGGTAACACGCCCCTTACCTTGCTATCGACGATGACCAGCCTTTCCATGCTTGAGAAAATCTCTTCCATGGCTTCAAGGTACAACCGTTTTCGAGTGACCTCCGGAGCCCGGCGGTACTCAACAAGTCTTGCATTGAAATTCGAAGCGTCACCTTTCGCACGGTTGACGAGCGATATGGCAAACGCTCCAGCATCGGCGATTACCTGCTCTGCCTTTCCCTTTGCTTCGGGAATGACATTGTTGTACTCCCGCTCGGCCACGTTAATCGCCTTTTCTTGTTCCTGTTTCGCCGCATTGACGTCATTAAATGCCGCCTTCACCGTTTCTGGCGGTGTCACGTCCTGAAGCACGACTGCATTGACCGCGATCCCCATGTCATATTTATCAAGGACTTCCTGGGTGAGCTTCTTGGCCTCATCAGCTATCTCTATTCGGCCAGTGGTTAGGATCTCTCCGACGAGCCTGTCCCCCACTACTCTACGCATAATGGACATAGAAATATCGCGGATATTTTTGTGAACATCTCTTGCGTGAAACAGGAATTTCCACGGATCGCTGATTCGGTACTGAACGATCCACTCTACATCGGCGACATTAAGATCTCCGGTGAGCATAAGGCTCTCCGTGCCAAGAGCAGACTTGGTGTACTCGGTTCGTGTTCCCTGTTGGTCTCCCGTAGAGCGAAACCCAAATTCTTCCTGCAAGAGAACTTTCGAAGGAACCTTTGTCACTCGGTCGATGAGGAAGGGGAACTTAAAGTGGAGCCCCGGAGAAGAAGTCGTGTGATAACGTTGAAAGCGCGTTACGACGCCTTCTTCACTGACATCTACAGTGTAGACAGATGTGAGAATTCCAATCACGGCAAGGAAGATAATCAATCCATACGCGATCGCCGTGCCAGGTACGGGGGGACGTCCTGCGCCACGCCCTCCTCCATTGAAAACCTTTTTGAAATACTCGCGGAATCTCCAGAGCAGTTCTTCTAGGGGATCGTGTGGGGGGCGTCCGCCTCGAACTTCTCTGAATATGGGTCTTTCATCTTCGTTACTCATTGTGACCTCACATCTAACCCCAGTTCCCTTACTTAGCCAAGAATCAGTTTTTATTGGCAGTTCTGGGGATTCTAAAGAGCCCGCTTCAAGAGTGAAGCAGCCTTTTCCTTACCGATAGCAATGAGAAACGAGGCGAGTTTCGGTCCGGCCTTTTTGGAGATCAGAGCGTCGTAGACCGCCTCGAAAAAGACCTTAGGCGGGAGGCTGTGCTTTTTCGTGATGTCGAAAATTTGCGTTGTCAAAACGTCTTCGCCCACGCCGAAATCCGCGCCTTCGATCAGTGACGCCAGATCGGCAAGGGCCGCTGGTTGAGGTGTCTTGGTCATGGGCGCGTTATCGCCGCGGAGGCAGAATCGAAACTCCTGCGGGGCGTAGTCGCAGATCCACTTCCAGGCCCGCTCGCTCCGGCTGACAAAACGCACGCGATCGCTAGCGTCAGTCACCTGGTAATGATTGAGTGCCTTCTCAATACTCCCCTGGTGGATCTGAAGGATGTTGCACAGATGCCGAAAGGCGAACTGGGGCGGGCATCGAGCGGGTTTCGCTTCGGAATCGATAAGTGAAAGCTCATAGATCCGATTCTCATAGTTGTGTTTCTTATCAATGGCCTCTTCGGCCTTGAGAGCCACGCGCTCGCAGCGATCGAAATCGTCATACGTCTTAATCACGTCGAGATCAAAGGCGATGGAGAAGTCGAGGTTGGGCTTACGGCTTGCGAAGATCCACCGCAAAACATTGGGCTCGTAGACTTGAAGAGCCTGGCTCAGTGTGATGAGGTTGCCTGTGGAAGACGAAAGCTTGTTCCCCATGCCCTTGGCCAGCACAAAATCATATTGCACGTAGACTGGCGGCTCCCGCCGATAGATCTCTCGGACGATGTGACAGCCTGTCTCATAACTTCCCCCCGTTGAGGAGTGATCTTTGCCACCAGGTTCAAAATCGACCCGTTCGAAATCCCAGCGCATGGGCCAATCGACCCGCCAAAGGAGCTTCACTCCGGGGGTCTTGGACATGTCGATGGTGCGATCCTGTTTGCAGGCCGTGCAGTGGTAGTCAAAGGTCTGGGGCGCGCGGTAGGCCTTCACAGCTGTTGTATCTCGGCCGCAGTCTGAGCAGTAAATCGTCACACAGGTCCAGTCGGCTTCGAGATTCTCCGTACGAGCCGCGTTCAAAATCTTTCTGATCATTTCTTCCTGCTTCAGCGCTGTCTCAATCCACTTCACATAGCGGCCGCTCTCATAGGCCTCACACTGATAGATAAACTCAGGCCGTACTCCAAGCTGGGCTATTTCCTTTTCAAAGAGATCCTCAAAGTGGCTCGCATAGGACGTGTGTGTGCCGAAAGGGTCAGGGATCTTTGCGATAGGACGACGCAGATTCTCTGCGATCAATTTCTCATTCGGGAGGTTCTTAGGCACCTTTCGCAGAGCATCGTAATCGTCCCAGCTGTAAATAAAGCGGACGGCCTTACCTTTTTTGCGAAGAGCCCTCACTACGAAATCGACCGTGATCACTTCGCGAAAATTGCCGATGTGTACCACCCCGCTTGGTGATATTCCAGAGGCGCAGACATAGACAGGCTGGTTCGGCGAGCGCTCTATCAACCGATCGGCCGCGTGATCGGCCCAATGAACTGTCGGAATTTCCGTCTCGGCCATAAGAGAGAGACCAGGTTACCATCCCTTGTCAAAGCGTGCCACTTCATTGAAAATGGGAGCCATGTCGAAATGGATCTGGCTGGCCCTCTTCTTTCTGACGGTGGGTGCGGTGGCCTGGTTTGGAACCCGAAAGCCCGAGGCCCCCCGAACAGAGCTAAAGACCGAGGTGGCGCGCGAGCAGCCGACCGAACTGGAGGCGCCGGTGGTCTCCCAGATCCCGATGACCCCGCAGCTTGTGCGGCCCCCGGAACCGAGCCCCTATAATGATACGCCGCCGAATGTGGCAGTGCCGGACCACCCCGACTATGTGCCACCACCCATTTATGGCGGAGCGCCCGATCAGAATCCCTACGTGCCGCCACCGCCGGCCCAGGCCTATCCCGGCGATGAAGAGCTGACCTATGGCGACACCGGCGAGGCGATGCCGCAGTATTTGAAGCCTCAGCCCGGCAGCTCGCTCGAGGAGCAGGAGGCGCTCGAGGCCCAGCCGCCTCAGCCCCCAATGGAAACGTACGAGGAGTGACGTGAACTCCTGGATCGCCTATCGCTTCACCTTGAGGGGAACCGATCGGGGCCACTTCAGTCCGCTGACGCTCTTCGCCTGGATTGCAATCGGCTTGGGTGTTGCTGCGATGACCGGCCTCATCTCAGTGATGTACGGCTTTGAAACATCACTCAAGAATCGCGTGCTCACCTCGTCGCCCCACATCTTCGTGCGGGGGAAGGGGAGGGAGATTCTTCACGGCTTTAATAAAACGACAAAACAGTTGAATGCTTTGAGCGGCGTGGATCGGGCGGTGCCCTTTGTCGAATCGGAGATGATCGCGACGAGCCCCGAAAAGACGATTGGTGTTGTCGTTTGGGGGCTGCCGCAGTCGGAGATCGCGCGGTTTACCAGGGGGCTAAAGACTGGGCGCCTGCCTGACTATCAGGGAACAGTGCCGGAGGCCCTGTTAGGAGATGAGTTGGCGCACCGTCTGCAAATTGCAAACGATCAGAATGTGCAGGTGGTGTCGCCGACACAAATGGTGGGGTCTTTTGGTATGATGCCCATTCAGGGGACCTTTCGAGTGAGCGGATCATTCGCTTCGGGGCACCTTGAGGCGGACCAGGGGAATCTCTATCTCTTCCTGGAGGACGCGCAGGAACTTCTGCGGATGAACGACGCCATTCACGGCTGGCAGATCTGGGGGCGTTCAATCGACGAGGCAAGCGTGCTGGCCCGCAAGGTAAGAATGACGCTGGGGGATGGGTACGATGTTCAGAGCTGGGAGGATTTTAACTCGGCCCTTTTTCAGAGCCTGAAGCTCGAACAGTTCGCGATGTTCAGCATTCTGAGCCTCGCCGTTTTTGTGGCGGTTCTCAATGTGGGGATTACGCTGGCGATGCATGTCACCTACAAACGGCGAAACATTGGCATCTTGCGTTCGCTCGGAGCCTCGGAAGCGGTGATTCGCAAGATCTTCGTGTGGCAGGGTTTTTGGCTGGGGGCCGTGGGGATGGCGCTCGGAGCCGTTCTCACGGCGGCCTTTTTCGTCTACGTTCGCTACTTCTCCCAATATCAACTGCCGGACATCTACTATGACAGAAGCCTTCCCATCGAGGTGCGGCCCATCCCGACGCTCATCATCTATCTGGTCTGCTCGGCCCTTGTGCTGATAGCGACCGTCATTCCGGCGCGTGCCGCCTCACAGATGGACCCCATCGCCGCCATCAGAGAGTAGCCAGAATTCTGTGTTGGAGTGCGAACATCATCTTTTCCTCACGAGCACTCTTTTCATGATCATACCCCAGAAGATGGAGCAGGCCGTGAATGAGCAGGTCGGCTAGGACGAGATCTGTCTCCATTTTGCGGTCTTTGGCCTGGGCCTTGGCGACTCTGAGGCAAATCAGGACATCACCCAGATGGCCTTCAAAAGCCTTTACGCCCCGAACCCATTGCGGGAACGACAATACGTCGGTCGCCTTGTCCTTTTTGCGAAAAGTGTTGTTGGCGCGGCGGATCTCTTTCCCCGAAACGATTGAGATTCCAATAGAGACCTTGCCTCTGGCGCGGTAACGCTTGAGCTGGCCCTTGGGTGTGGACTTGAAGGTCTGGCGGAACGCTCGGTTGAGGATCTTCTGCGTTCGCGGTGAAACGCGGACCGAATGGCTGTAATGGGCGACAAACACGAATTAGGATGGTGTCGCGAGCTGGGCCTTTTGTCCAGGATACTCAATGCGGTGGTGGTAGAGCGAAAGGAGGGTGCGGGCAACGGCCTCCTCGATGATTCGTAAATCGGACGTGAAGAGGTCGCATTCGTCGAACTGTCGCTCGAGATAGCGCTTCTCAATAATTGTGTGCACCATGGTTTGGATCTTTTGGGCCGTGGGCTCGTTGATACTGCGAGTGGCCGCTTCACAGGCGTCGCAGATCATGACGATAGCCGCCTCCTGTGATTGGGGTTTGGGTCCGGGGTATCGAAAGGCCTGTTCGTCCACGATTTCATCGGAGCTTGAGACAGATTTCTTGGCCTTATTGAGAAAGTAGTTCACGAGCATGGTGCCGTGGTGCTGCTCGATGATGTTGGTGATGAGATCGCCCAGATTGTATTCCCGGGCCATTCGGCTGCCGTCTTTGACGTGGGAAAAGAGAATTTTGGCCGATAGGGAGGGGGCGAGTGAGTCGTGGGGATTGTGGCTGGGGGATTGGTTTTCGATGAAATACATCGGCTTATTCATTTTGCCGATGTCATGGTAGTAGGCCGAAACGCGAGCGAGGAGTGCATTAGCCCCCACCTTGTCAGCCGCGATCTCAGCAAGGCTCCCGACAATCACGGAGTGGTGGTAGGTGCCCGGCGATTTGAGCATTAAAGCGTGGAGCAGCGGGTGGTTGAAGTTTGAGAGCTCAAGAAGCTTGAGCGATGTTGTGTATCCAAATAGTGCTTCGAGTGGCGGAATGAGGCTCGAGGTCACCGCGGCTGAGAGAAGGCCCGAGATGAGGGGGAACGCGACAGCCAGACCGATATCGATGAGGCTGTAGCCTTGCGACAGACCGTAATCGGAAAAAAGACTTGTGAGGGTGAGACAGCCGCCGATGACGGCGCTCCAGAGGCCGCATTTGTAAAGATCGTTGCGTTCGCGGCACGACCGGATCGCATGGATGGCTGACCAGGAGGTGAGAAGCACAAAAAGGCCGTAGGTGAGGCTCTTGTCCATCCGGTAGCCGAGGAGAATGGCCACGAGCAGGGAGAAAAGGTGAGAGGCCTCCCTTCCGAGCATCAGGTTTGTGATGATCGCTCCCGTTGTCACCGGGAAGAGATAGATCGGATCGGCGTAGATCGAGAAACTCCGCACGGGTTCCAGAAGCGGCTGGACGAGTCGACAGGAACCTACTTGGAGACAGACCATTAGGGCGAAGAAGGCCGAGTCTTTGAGGCCCAAATTCCAAAGGCTTTTCGGCGACAGCTCCACCCGGAGTAACACCGCGATGGTGAGAAAGAGGATAACAGTAAGAAAGAGTGAGTTTTGAAAGGTGGATTGGAGACGGGCCTCCAGAAGGGTGAGAATCTCGGCATGGGTCTCTGTGACCTGCTCGCCCTGTTTGACGATGACCTGCCCCTTGCGGAGCGAAATTTGGGTCTGATGGGCACTTGAGATCGCTTCGGTGAACCGCTTCTGTGTCGCTGGCTGGTTGAAGACCAGGTTCACCGGGATAAGGGGATTGATGATCTCAACAAGCGTGAGGGCTCCCTCGATCCGGAGGCTTTTTCCCGAGCGGGCAATTTGGCCCAAGAAATCCTGCGCCTGCTCCAGGCTCCAGATGCGCGAAATATCATTTACGACCACCTCCCGCATCGATTGATTGGTGAGGCGGACGTAGATGCCGGTGTTGTAGTACAGAGGAAAGATATTGGAGGGGCTGATGATCCGGCGCGACAGGTTCTCGCCGAGCCGGATGAAGCTCTGCTCATGTGAGGAGGAAAAGCGACGGTGGTGGAGATACAGCAGGCCGTGCCCGGCGATTCGGCTTCCTGTCAGCTGGTAGAGGCGCTCCGAGACGCTCGATATAGGCGGCGAACCTCTCCCGGCGTAGAATTCCTCTCGCACGGTGCGAAACGCCTTCTGCCATTTTGCGAGCCAGACCGTGATAACTTCGTCATCGTAGTCGAAGACGGGCGGAATCCGGCGCAGGAGTTCCTCCCGCGCGAGCTGACCTTTGGTGAGACGGACGGAGGTGGTGAGCGGCGAGACGATGTCTTCGCTGGTTACGTCACCGGTCACCCAACTGGTCTTGATCTTTTCCGGGTTGTCGCGCACGACCAGCGTGACCGCGATCGCAAAGAGCACGTGAAAGCAGATGCGAGAGACTCGTTTATAGAGCGCGGCACGTGGGGATTTCGATTCGCCTAAATAGATGGCGTTGAAATGCTCGATAGCTGCACGAACGCGATGCAGCCAGGTTTTGATTTGATTGACCACTGGTCCGTCCTTGGAACCTTAAGAAAACGCGGAATCCCTAGTGGTCTTATCGGCAAAAAAAGGCCCAACCCGAAGAAAACTTCGAAGTTAGGCCCTTGTGACAACGTGCACCAAACTAACACAGCGCCATAGGTTTGCCAAAAGGAATAGCGAGCGGAGGGGTACGGCGTGACGCGAAGCATCAGCCAAGGGCTGCGAAGTTCTTCTGGATCTGAGCCATGTACTTCACCATCTTCTTAATAACCCGCTGCATTTCGGATGACATTGAGGAAAATTCGATTCCAAAGCCCGTTCCGTTGCGATCCCACTTCACCCTTCCAGACTGCATCGCTCGAACGGGCGCCTTGTTGTCGATTTCGTTGATCTCTACGACCGTGCCCAAGATCGATTTCATCGCCGCGAACTGAAATTCGACCTCGATCTTGTCGCCGAGAGCGACGGGCACTGTTGTGCGTATGTAGACGCCCCCTATGGAGAGATCCTCGACCTCTCCCTTGCCGACCTCCTTGCCGTTTTTGAACACCCTGACGGGGATGAAGACGGTCACACGTTCGTATCTGCGGCGTTGTGAGGGCTTCAGAAAGCTCATGGAATAAGTATATCAAATGCGTCTGTATTCGAGACGAATACGTGGCGTCATGGAGTAATAAAAAAGACGGTGGCGAAGGTGTTGACACCTGCTTGCCGCTTTACGCCCCCTAAGGGGCCCCTTCCCTCGAAACGTTGAGAATACCTGACTCCAAACACCGGTGAATCGGTTGGCGCGCCCCTTGCACTTTGAGACTAGTGATGCGCTCCCGTGTTTTCGGGGGTGGCTATAGGTTTGTTGAAACGGAGTAGAAGATGAAACGGACGTTAGTGATTGTTGGATCGCTCGTGAGCCTCGCGGCCTCTGCCGAAAACTTCAATTTCCTCGGCCAGGGCTACAACCCTACGGCGAGTGGCATTGCCGGAATCAAGGCGTTGCTAGAAAAGGTGAAGGCGAATCCAAACAAGACCGATTCCGGTCTGTCCGACACTGCTCGCCAGATCGAAGAGATTAGCGCGCTTCTCAAGGAGAAAGAGCAGAAGGACGAATTGGCTGATGAGCGCAAGTCTCTCTTGGACAAGAAAGATTGGAACAGCCAGCTCTCGGGTTTTGCTCTTGCTCCGAATTTGAAGGTTCGGGAAGAGATTGAACGCAAAAAAGCGGACAACGAAGACATTCTGGACACCACCGCGACGGTCAACCGTCCGAGTGCCGTGAACATGAGCATCATGAACAACGGCAATCTTGAGAACGCCTGCACGCCAAACGTGGATCTGGCGACTGCGAGTTCGGCAACCGCGGTGACGACCCAGCTCAACACTATGAAGGCTGAAATTCCGAAGTTCCTCGATCGCGAAGAGGAAAAGGTCGAGAAGATTGAAGCAGAAAACTTTGCCAAGGCAGCTGAGAAACTGGTGGCTCTCACAACCCCTGACAAGAGTGACAAGAAGCTCGATGAAAAGCTCGCGGGTGTCGATCCCGTGACGGGCAAAGAAATTGTGAAAAAGGCTCAAGATGACGAGGACAAGAAGTCGGATAGCCTTGTTCAGGAAATCATCGCGGCTGTGGCCGAATCGGCCAAGACCTTGCGCGATCTCAAGAAGAGCGATCGCAAGATGGCAGAGATAGCCGGAGCGACCGCCGAAGAGATGACCAATAAGGTGCAGGTCGCGATGAACGCGCAGTTGACGGCGGCTCAGCAACTCCGCAAGAACTGCATGAAGGAAGCGAATCTTCTCGGACAGGCGAGCAATGGCAACCCCACCTCGCTTCTCGGCTCAGCCGTGGATGCGATGAGACAGTGGGCTCCAAGCTACGCTAATGGCGGATTCCTTGCGATGATCAACGGTGTGGCCGCAGGTCTCACCTGCCCAGATATCTCGGCCTCGATTGCCCAGACCTGGCAGCCGGTTTTGAATTCTGTCGAAGCGCTCAGGGGCGCGACCGACCCGTCGACGCTCGCAAGTGCTTCCTTGAACGTGGTGGAAGCGGCCCAGGCGAACCAAGCGGCCATTGGGCCTAAGTTTCAGCCTCTCATCGATCGCTGTAACTTTGCAGGCCGCAACCGCCAGAAGGTTGAGCAGTTTGTGGCAAGCATGGGACAGGCGCTCCAGAATCAGCGCCCAGGCAGCCGCTCAGGCAGCGTCCCCCGAACAAACGGCACCCCCGGCGTGACCCACATCCCAACGCCAACAGCGCACTAAATTCCGCAAAAGGTACGGACTTCCTTTCGAGGAAACGATTCCTCAAAAGGAAGTCCGTACCTAATGCGGTACCTAATGCGACGAATCAACTCCTGATACATTTTGACTGCACGCGGGCTGGGTCGCTATCCTCATCTTTTATGCGAGGGTAGGGATGAAGATCGATACGATTTGTGTGTTGGGCGCGGGCAATATGGGCAATGGCATTGCTCAGGTGGGGGCCTGTGCGGGTTACAATATCATTTTGTTCGATATCGCTTCCCTCCAGTTGGAGAAGGCCAAGGCGACAATCCAGAAGAGTCTTACGAAGCTTGAAGAGAAAAAGAAGCTTTCAGCGCCTGCCTCGCAGATTCTCAGCGCCATCAAGTTTACCTCCACACTCACAGACGTAAAAACGAGTCAGTTTGTCATCGAGGCGGCCACCGAAAGACGGGATCTCAAGTTCAAGCTCTTCAAAGATCTGGATGAGATGATGGCGAAGGATGTTGTGCTCGCCACCAACACCTCAAGCATTTCGATAACCGAGATCGCCTCCCACACGCGCCGCGCCGAGAAGGTGGCCGGGATGCATTTCATGAATCCTGTGCCCATCATGCTTTTAGTTGAAGGCATTCGAGGTTTGGCGACGAGCGATGAAGCCTTTAGCACAGTCCGCACGGTGGCCGAGAAGATGGGGAAGACCTTCATCGAAGCCAAAGATGCGCCCGGTTTTGCCGTGAATCGCATTCTGATGCCGATGATCAATGAGGCCTTCTTTGCGCTCAATGAAAATCTGGCGAGCGCCAAGGACATCGATCAGGCCATGAAGCTTGGGTGCAACTTCCCGATGGGGCCTCTGGAGCTTGCTGACTTTGTGGGCATCGATGTATGCCTTTTTGTGTGTGAGATCCTCCACCGTGATCTGGGGGATTCCAAGTATCGGCCGTCGCCGCTCATGAGAAAATACGTCGAGGCGGGCTGGTTTGGGAGAAAGACGGGCCGGGGCGTCTACACCTACTAATGGCATCAGGAAATGAAAATCGCTGGGAGATTGCTGAGAACACGGAGGTGCAAACGCTTCTGCCGCGCATCGACCTGTTGGAATTGGAAGAGCGCCACTCGCTAGTCACGCTCGAGGTGTCGGTAGCGGCCTGGCCTATCTGCCGGAAGGTACTGGCCAGGCTTCGGTCCGCAGGCCTTCCGGTCCTTATCCAGATTCAGCGCAGGGACTGGCAGTGCGAATTGGAGGAGCTCACTTTTCTCTTTGGTGAGTTGCGGAACTGCGATCAACTCACCTTGCAGAATCTTTTGGAACTGGCCCACGACTTGATTCCTGCGGAGAGCCTTCAGTTGCTCCATAACGAGAGTCGGATTGAGATCAAATCGTTTCAGGAGTGGGTCGTGGCGAGCGAGGATCCCAGGGTGCATCTATACCCGGTGCTCCCCTGGCGGAGTTTCATCCGTAAGGTGATTCAGGAGAATTTCGAATTTTCCAGAAGCCTTCTGGATCTCCACTTCATGTATGGCCCCGACACGGGAACGTCGCCGGAGCTCAAACGTTTGATCGAACAGTTTTTGAACAGTAAGAAAAAGGTGTTATGCATCTTCCCGAAAAAATGGGGAGGGCGGTCGCAGTGATTCGCGTGCTTGTCGCCAAGCCCGGTCTGGATGGCCACGATCGCGGCGCGAAGGTCTTGGCCCACGCGCTCAAAGAGGCGGGGATGGAGGTCATCTACACGGGCCTTCACCAGACACCGGAGATGATCGTTAACGCGGCCGTTCAGGAGGATGTGGACGTCATATGTGTCAGTATCTTGTCGGGGGCGCATGAGAGCGTGTTTCCGGAGATTGCAAAGCTTTTGAAGGAGAAGGGGGCGTCGGATACGCCGGTGCTGGCTGGGGGCGTGATCCCGGCGGGAGATATCGAGGGGCTGAAAAAGTTTGGCGTGCGGGAAGTGTTTACGCCGGGGAGCGCTTTGACGGATATTGTTGAGTGTATTCGGGGGTTGGTGACGGGGTAGATCTACAATCTCTTCAATCTTAACTTCTGTCGCTCCACGGCTTCTGCATGGCGCTTTTTCTCCTCGGCCGTTTTCAGCGCCGGCAGCCCGGGACATTTCTTCGGCCGACCAAACTCATCCACGGCGACGTACGTCAGAAACGCGTGAGTGGCTTTGCGCGTTTCCCCCGTGACGAAATTCTCCGCCTCGACTACCACCTCAACCTCCATGGACGTTTTCCCGACATAGGTGACGTTGGCCTTCACCGAGACGATAAAGCCGGTCTTGATCGGCACAATAAAGTGAAGCGAATCGATCGAGACGGTGACTACGGGAGATCGCGAGTGGCGGCCAGCCGCAATGGCGCCGGCGATGTCTATCCAGCTCATCACTACGCCGCCAAAGATGGTGCCGTGGGCGTTGGTGTGGCTCGGCAGAACGATCTCTGTCATCAGGGTGTTGCTGTCCCTGCTCATCTTCGTTTTTTAGCTTTGTGCTTCTTGCGCAAGGGGGCGACCTGCGTGTTGGTCACGTTGCGGGAGTGTTGTCCGTAGGTCTTGGAAAAGATGTGTCCGCTGCTATCGGTGTTGGCGACGAAAAACAGATAGTCGGTGGTCGCCGGATCGAGCGCGGCCTTGAGGGAGCCTTCTCCAGGCGAGGCGATGGGGCCGGGAGGAAGATCGAAGATGACATACGTGTTGTATGGCGAATAACGGTGAAGGTCGTCTTTCGTCAGATTGCCGTTGAAGTTGGAGATACCGTAAATCGTCGTGGGATCGCTCTGAAGGCGCATCTTTTTCTTAAGACGATTGTAAAAAACAGAGGAGACCAGTGGGCGTTCATTGGCCACGCCGGTTTCTTTCTCGATGATGCTCGCCATTGTCACAAATCGTTCGAGCGTGAGACCGCGTCTATCACATTCTTTCTTATAGGACTTTTCGTAGATGCGCTTAAATTGACTCACCATCTGATCGAGAATCCTCTCCTCACCGTCGATGCGGGAGAACTGGTAGGTGGTGGGAAAGAGGAAGCCCTCGAGTGTCGGGGTTTTAAAACCATACTTGGCGCAGGTCTGCGGGCTCGTCGCGAGTGTGAGGAACCTGTTTTCATCGATGAGCTTATTCGCATGGAGGGCCGCGGCTATTTGGCTCATGCGCCAACCTTCTGGAATCGTGACGGCGTGGAGGACCGGTTCGCCGTGGTAAAGGGTGTTCAGGGCGTCAATGGCTCGCATCTCTTTGCGAAAGTGAAATTCGCCGGCGCGCAGCTTCTTGTCGGCCTCGGTCACTCGCAAAATCAGCTTAAAGAGGCCCGGCTGCTGAATGATGCCTTGAGCGGCGAGTATTTCGGCCACCGCCGCCGCACTCTTGCCCCGCTCAATGACTAGATCCACCGGGGCGCCATCGGGTTTTCCCGAGAGAAGGAGGTAGAACACGCTACCCACCGCGAGGACCGCGACTAGTGCTAGAAACGAGAGTGCCTTCACCGCCCCACTGCCGATCTTATTATTTATCGTCATGGAATTTCAAATGATCGATATAGCTCTGTAGAATGATGGTTGCGGCCACCTTATCGATCACCTTCCTGCGCTCTTCGCGAGAAAAATCGGCTTCGATGAGGGTCCGCTCCGCTTCTACGGTTGAAAAACGCTCATCCCATTCTAACACGGCCAAACTCGTCTTTTCTCGCAGCGCTGCAATAAAGTGACGCACGCGCACAGCGTCTCTCCCCACGTCGCCCTCCTGATCGAGCGGGAGTCCCACGACAATCGTTCCGACCCCGAGCTCCTCGGCCCGTTTCACGACGTTGGCGATGAGGACTTTGCGATTCGTACTGTCCAAAACCTCAACTGGGGACGCGAGTGTCCGCGTCTCATCACAGACGGCTACACCGGTTCGCTTGTGGCCGACGTCGAGACAAAGAATTCGGGGTCGTTCCATGGGGGGAGAAAATCTACCCCAGAAGTGAGTCCTTCGCTAGGACCCCGGGAGGAATGGGGAGGGCGTCGTCGACTCCTGCCTGGAGGCTCGCCGTGGGAAAGGTGCATTGATAGGGGGCGAGGCTTCCCATGGGGCGGTAGTTGCCCGATGGGGCGCCGTAGGGGAGTTCGTAACTCACTTGAGTGGTGGGGAGGTTCCAATTGAGAATCCCGACCCGCATCTCGTCGATAAGCCGCAGATACGTCTCCTTCGACGCATAAATACTGCCAACGAGGCCCGGAGCGGTCTTACCCAGAATATCGATTATCTCTTCGAGATCCCCAATTTGATAAAGCGTCACGTTGGGGCCGAATACTTCGCTTTGCTGGTAGATGGACTTGGGATCAAATTGAGTCGCCCAATGGATCGAGGGCGAAACGTAGTAGCCCTTGTTCTCTTTTTCGAGTGTCTTTCCGCGCATCACCTCTTCACAACCCTCGCGCACCGCAATCCCCTGGTAGCGAAGATAATTCTCGACGGTCTCTTCACTGATCAAAGGCCCCATGAAGGGCGGGCGCGAGTCGCTGAGGGCATAACCGATCCGGCACTTCTTGGCCATTGAGTGAATGTCGTCGAGAAAGCGATCAAAGATCTTCTTATGGACGAAAATACGGCCAGTTGAGGTGCAGCGTTGACCGGCGGTTGCAAAGGCGCCGAAGAGGCTCTCGGTGACTGCCTTTTGGAGATTGGCATCCTCCCAAATGACCGCAGCATTCTTGGCGCTGATCTCAAGGACTAATGATTTTTGATAATTTTCCGAGGTCTGCTTGTGAATTTTGTGACCGGTTTCGGCGCTGCCGACGAAAAAGACACCGTCCACTCCGTTCTGGGAGACCAGACGCCGGGCCGCCTCGGGGTTACCCTGCACCATATTGAACACGCCCGACGGCAAGCCGCTTTGGTGCATGAGTTCCGAGAAGAGCTGGGCGGTGAAGGGGGCGTGACGCGAGCCCTTCAGTACGATCGTATTGCCGTTGATAAGCGCCGGGATGAAATGGCTGTGAGGGAGCAAAAGCGGCTGCACGGCTGGCGAAATCACAGCAAACACACCGCGCGGGAAAAAACGCACGACCGACGTGTGGGGGCTCGCCTCGGCCCGAATCTCAATTTCAGTCTGGGACCCTTGGTGCGCGAAATAGTCGATGAGCGTCAGGGTTTGGGCGATCTCGCTCTCGCTTTCCCAAAGGGGTTTTCCCGTTTCAAAGCTGATGAGCCGAGCCATTTCCAGAGTTCGTTCTTCGAGCGCCTTGCGATATTTGGAAAGGAATTCGAGTCGACTCTGGGCCTTTTGGCGACGCCAGCTGTTAAAGCTTTTCTCGGCGGCCTCGACCGCGTTCGTGATGTGCTCGTAGCTGTAGGGCACAGCCACCTTGGGCTCGTCGAGATCGCCTGGGTTGATCGATTGGATTGTGCCATTGGGATCTTTGCATTTGATGAATCGGCCGAGGATGTAGTCGCCCAGGTAGGTGCGTATGCTCATACCTCTTAAGTTATCACATATTGGGGAGCGCAAACTTTACTAATGGGGTCATACTTATGGCCTCATTAGTAAGTCAGGGGTGCGTCAGGATGCCGCACTCACCATTCGTCTAGGCGGGGGATCAGCCTTCTCGGCCTTTTTCTCAGCAAGCGGCATGCTATAGACAAAATCGCCGGCTGGGATTCCCAAAGTTTCGAGAGCGACCTTGGGGATCATCAGATTGCCGCGGTAAATCTCATGCGACGCCTGCACACACCGGAACTCATCGTTCACAAAGCAGCCGATAAGAGCGATGTCCTTGGTCTTGCGTTTGAGCAATTCGCGACTCACCTTGTACTTCTTGCTTGCCGAAATGAGCGAAATTTTATCGGTCTCGGCCCAGTAGTGCGGGCCGCCGTCGAAGGGATCGATGTGTTCCTTCCACTGAAAACCGATCCTTTCAAGCATGTGTTTGACCGGCTCGGTCTCCTTTCCCACTTTGCCGATGGCATCGCGCACTTCACCGGGCAAGAGACAGGTGTAGATGTCGCCCTTGGGAAAAAGCGTGGTCACAAACTCTTTGTTCTTGCGCGAAAGAAGATCGGCCTCGGTGTAGGAGAGGTTGGTGAAACGCCGACCCACGGCCTCCCACAGAATGCTCTCCCCATTTTCGGTGAGCGGTGGCATGAGTTCTGAAAGAATGCGGTCCTTAAACCACCGCCGTCGCATCTTGATAAACAAGAATCGCGCGAAAGAAAGTTGCCGCCCCAATTTCTGAGCATTGCCGCGGTAGTCGGGGTGCAAGACGAGTGCCCCGATTTCGGTGGGTCCGTCGTGGTCGTATCTGAGTCTTAAGACCTTGTGGATGAAGCCAGTGTGAATGGTCTCGCTGTACTTGTGGATCTCTTTCAGCTCGAAAAACATGTGGGGCACGGTTGGAGAGCCGTGCCTGGCGATAATCATCGAGGTACCGACGAGGGAGTGGTCCTCTGCATTTTCAAGGACCAAAATGTACTCGCGCTCGAACTTGTCCTCGAGCATACCGTTGAATGAAGCGACCGATTTCAAAATCTTTTCTTTGAGAATCTCGCGATCGCTGGGGAGATTGATGAAATAGACGAGTTCTGAGAGACGGAGCAGGGCCTCCAGGTCATCTTCCCGCGCGCTGCGGATAAAGAAGTGCTCCTCGCTCACACGACACCCTCTCCCAGCTGCATCAACTTGGTGTAGAAGTGGACGGCCGTGTCCAGGTGGCGCAGGAGATTATACTCATTGGGCCTGTGGACATTACCGATGCTAATGCCCGGGCCAAAGACAAAGGCCTGGGCGCCATACTTTTGATAGACCGAGGCCTCGGTGGCCGACGCCTTGGTCTTACACTGAGGAACCACCCGACAGGTTTTTAAGATCTTGGCCGCCTCGCGCATGAGCGGGCTGTCCTTTTTGCCGCGTAACGGATAGTTCACCTCTTCGTAGATGATTGAGAGTTCCAGTTTCTCAATGCCTGCGGTGAGACGCTTTCTCAATCTCTCAACATCAATCTCGGGGAGAATGCGAACATCGAATGTGAGCTCGATGAAGCCCTCCGGCGAGCGCGCCATGGTGAGGCTCAGGCTGCAGGTGGCGGGGGTGAAGCGGCTGTCACGCCGCTTAATGAGTTCGCGGCTCGTTTCATTGAGGAATTCCACGAGGTCAAAGAGTTTTTGGGCGGTGGCGTTGAGTTGGGGGGCCACTTTGATTCGGCAATCGTCGGGGATTCGGTTGGGGTTTGTGCCGGCCTCAATCGAAACGATCCCCTTGGCGCGCTTAAAACAATCGGTGAGCCCCTTCACAAGGGCGTTGGTGCCGAGGTCGGGCGTGCTGCTGTGGGCGGCCTTGCCCTTCCAAGATTTCGTCGCCTCCGCCGCCGCGTCCAGTGGACGCGGGATTCGAACGGTCATCACCAGGTGGCCTTTGTGGGCATAGATGAGCTCGAGGTTTGAGGGCTCTCCCACCACCGCCACTTTGGGGATTAAGCGTTTAGAGGACAAAAGCTCGGACGCGCCGATGAGACCGCGTTCCTCGCCGTAGGTTCCGACCAGGCAGATGGGTCGAGTCCAGGGGCGCGCAGCCTCGGCCGCTAGAATCTTGCACAGAAAATCGAGCTTCACGTCAGCCGAACCCAGGCCATAGACACGGCTTCTTGAGAGGGTCGCGCGAAAAGGGTCTTGATTGCATTTGGTCCAGAGCTCGGGACTGCCACCCGAGACGGTGTCGAGGTGAGTGTTGAATACCATGAGGTTGGGGGTTGTCGGGCTGTGGCTCGAGGCCATCAGGTTGACGAAGGTCGCCCCGTTCTCGACTACCCGCTGCTCCTCAATTTTGAGGCCCACCTTGGCGATGAGGGGCTTTAAGAACTCAACCATCTCCAGGTTGCTGCGGTCGGTTTCGCTATTGATCTGAATGGATCGCTCTATCCAGGCGCTCGGTACCAGGCTCATAAAGTAAAAAACAGCGTACCGGTGGGAGATCCATTGTCAATCGCGAGTGGCCAAAATTTACGTTTTGCAGAGCGTCAAATAACCGAAACTATTGGGAAACCAAGAAGTCTGTTCATGGACAGCTCTTACGTGTGGTATAGGGACAGCTAACTTCGACCTTTTCGGAAGCCTGTTTGAAGGAATGTCTTCAGTCCTTAAGCGTGCTCCCCAAAGGGTCTTGCAATGAGGTGACCTTTTGGACCAAGAGCAGGCGTCCGCGTCTCTGACTGAGGCGATTGCGAAAGCTGTTCGCAGTGTAGAGTCTCTTTCAAGCTACAGTTTCAAAGACCCAGCGACTTTGGTGGAGGCGCTCACCCACTCCTCCTACTTCAATGAAACGGTCAATACCGATACTCCCGTGGCCCCGAGCGACAACGAGCGCCTGGAATTCTTAGGGGACGCGGTGATTGGGCTTGTGGTGGCGAGAGGGCTGATGGAGCGCTTCCGCACAGCGTCTGAGGGGCTTCTATCGCGGTGGCGGAGTCAGATGGTCAGTCGCAAGACGTTGGCGGAGATTGCGCAACGCTTGGGTCTGGGCGATCACGTTCTCTTGGGAAAGGGTGAACGTCGAACGGGTGGGGCTGAGAAGCGCTCTATCCTGTCGGCAGCGTTTGAGGCGGTGGTCGCCGCACTTTATCTCGATGGCGGAATTGAGGCGGCTACGCAGTTTTTGGAGCGGGTCTACCAACCGCTCTTCAATGAGATCGTGGGTGAGCCGACCACTGGGAATGGTAAGCTGCAGGACTCCAAGACGCTTCTTCAGGAGAGAAGCCAAGCCTTCTACCGGGTTGCCCCGACATATCGGGTGGTGGAGTCCTGGGGGCCGGAGCATGAAAAGTTTTTCCGCGTGGAAATAGCCGTTCAAGGCAAGGCGATTGCCGACGGGTATGGGCGGAGCAAAAAGGAGGCCGAGCAGAACGCTGCGCGTGTGGCGCTCGAACTGCTTGGGTTTTGAAGGATGATGCGATCAGGATTTGCGGCCATTGTGGGGCCGACCAATTCGGGAAAATCGAGTTTGGTGAACGCATTGGTGGGTGAGAAGGTCTCGATAGTCTCGCCGCGACCCCAAACGACCTACCATGGTGTGCGCGGCATTTTTACCGACGAAGAGGCGCAGATAGTCTTCACCGACACGCCGGGGCTGCAGAATTACCGCGAGCGTGTGGCTCAACTCTTGAATCGGGTAACCGAACGAAATGTCTCTGAGGCCGATGCCGTGGTCTGGGTCTTTGATGTCGCCGAGGAATCTTTCTTGAAGAAGTTCGAGCGTCTGAAGAAGCGGGTCGTTCAGACGCCGCCCGAAAAGACGATCCTGGTGATGAACAAGGTGGATAAGGTTGCAAAGCCCAGTCTCCTTCCCCTTTTGCAACGTTTCCATGAAATGGGGCTTTTTCGGGCGATCATTCCTATCAGTGCATTGAAGCGAGATGGTTTGAAGAATCTTGTCGATGAGGTGAAGCGGATCTTGCCGGAAGGGACGCATCTTTTCCCAGTGGAAATGAAAACCGATCGATCGAAACAGTTTCAGGTCACCGAATGGATTCGTGAACAGGCGTACCATCGTCTGTACGATGAGCTCCCCTATTCTCTATGGGTGGAGCTCGAGAGTTGGGAAGAGGAAGAGACGCAGATTAAGGCCCATGCCACCATCCACGTCGACGGCAAGTCGAAGAAGGGGATGGTGATCGGCAAGGGGGGGGCGAAGCTCAAGGACATCGGGAGCCACGCCCGGGAGGGGCTCACCAAGAAGATGGGAAAGAAGGTCTCGCTTTTTCTCAATGTCCACCATGAACCCGAATGGCAGCGTGACCGCAATCGGCTGCAGGTTTATCTGGAGCTGTGACCATGTTTCGGGTTTTCATTGTTGGCCGTGCGAATGTGGGAAAATCGACTCTGGCCAATGGCCTATTGGGCTACACACGGAGCATTGTTTACGACGAACCTGGCACCACCCGCGACATTGTGACCGACCGCGCGGTTTGGGATGGGGCCGCTGTCACTCTGTGCGACACGCAGGGCGTGTTCAGTGAGGCGGATCTGGAATGGGTGAGCGAAAAGCTTAAGGAGGCCTCGGTCTGTCTTTTTGTGGTGGATGCGACGAGTGGCGTGACACCATTTGATGAGATGATTGGGCGTGTAGTGCAACGCGCGCGGGTTCCGGCGCTTCTGGTCGTGAATAAATCAGACAGCAAGGGGGCCGAGGAAGAGACGGGTTTTTCCTCTTTGGGTTTTGGCGAGACCGTGACCGTTTCGGCGGTTCACCGGCGCGGGATGGATCTGATTCGCGAATGGGTGAGCGCCAAGCACGGGCCGGCGGTTGAACCGGAAGACGGCGAGATGGCCGGCGTCGAGGAGCCGATTTTACTCGCCATTGTGGGGCGACCTAATACCGGCAAGTCGACGCTGCTCAATCGATTGGCGCGCGAGAAGGTGTCGCGGACAAGCCCTGAAGCTTTGACGACGAGGGATCCGATCTTTTGCGAAATGAATTTTAAGGGGCGGGCCGTGAAGCTTATTGATACGGCCGGAATCCGACGGCCCCGCAGCAATATGGGCGCTGTTGAAGAGTTTAGTGTGAAGTCGGCGACGGAAACTATCGAGCGCTGTGATGTAGTCTTTTTGCTCCTCGACAGCCGCGAGGGGATCACGGATCAGGACCAGAGACTCTTGAATCTCATCGAACGCAAAAAGAAGCCGGCCGCCGTGCTGTTTAACTTTTGGGATCAGCTCTCGCGCCCCGAACAGCGTAATGTTTGGGAAGCGCGACAATATGAACTCAAGAGCTTTGAGGTCCTGCCGATCAGTGGCAAGACCGGCTACAATCTGAATCGCCTGCTGCCTCTGGCTCTTGAGCTCGTTGATCGGGGGGCTGAGAGAATTGGAACGTCGAAATTCAACGCCACGATTCGTGCGATCATCGACAAGAACCCACCGCCCTCTCGGGGCCGAGGCAATTTCAATATTCTTTACGCCATGCAGGTCGCGACAAAACCGCCGACCTTTGTCTTCTTTTTGAACCGGAAGGAAAACTTTCCGGGGAGTTATAAGTCCTATCTTGAAAATGAACTGCGCAGAGAATTTGGTTACCAGAGTCAGCCGATCAGGCTCTTTTTTCGCGCGAAGACTCCGTCCCCGCAACGCAACTACAGATCGTCATGAAACGGGTTGTCTTTTTCGCCTTGGTCCTTGCACTGAACCTGGCATTCGCCGGCGATGTCATTCTGAAGGGAGGCAAATATACGCTGGTCATTCGTGCCTCCCACTTCGCGAATCTGCTCTATCAGCTTAATCAAATCGATCATGCGCCAGAGGGCGAATGCGATGTGTTTCACAAGTTGTGGAACCAAAGACTCGGATTAAACGCCAATGATAAACAGATCTTGGAGGAGTTGCGGGCCACAAAAAAAAAGTACGCCGGCAGTGTCGATTTATCTGCGCCGAAATCGGCGCTACCGCTCTGGGGCAATCGTATTAGTCTCAGGGATAGGATCGCTGTAGCCGCCTATTCCTCAGACAATTTGGACGACGACAAGAGGAATTTGAGAAACCTTATGTTGTCGGGTGACGTGGAGTTGAACTTGAGGGACTATTCGACGCGTTCCTGACTTTGAAGAGACCCTTCAACGGGGTGTTGAGAGACCCGCGAATTGATGCTGACGCATCGCTTCAAAGACCGTGATCGCGGCACATTGGGCGAGGTTGAGGCTTCTCACAAGGTCCGTGCGGATGGGTATGAGAAAGAAATCTTTCGGATACGTAGTACGGATCTCGGCCGGCAGCCCTTTTGTTTCGTTGCCGAAGACTAGGTATGCGGGCGTCTGGAATGTGGCCTGGCTGTAGGGGCGTGTGGAAAACTTGCTGAAAAAATAGAGGTGCTGGGGCTGTTCCGTTTCGAGGAACGTCCCCCATGAGGCGTGCTCCCGGATGTCGACGTGGGGCCAGTAGTCGAGGCCGGCGCGTTTGACGGCCGCGGCCGATGTGTCGAAGCCCAGCGGGTGGATGAGGTGAAGCGCGGCCCCCGTGCCGGCGCACAAGCGGGCTATCGAGCCCGTGTTCTGCGGAATGACGGGGTTGTGGAGCACGATGTGGAACATGTCGGCCATGGTTTTTGCTCTATACCACAGCTGGTCTGAGCGTGATTCGGCACATGAGGCGGCAAGCTGGTTTGACCCAGACCCAGATGGCGAAGAGAGCGGGGACCTCTCAGCCCACGATTGCGGCCTATGAGGGAGGGACAAAGTCGCCAACACTCTCTACGTTGCAGAACCTTGCCGCCTCGCTGGGATTAGAACTTACAGTCATTTTCACGCCGGCAATGACGCGAGAGGATCGCAGGAGTCTGGCCTATCACCGGGCGGTCGCCGAAGTGCTGAGAAGAGATCCCGATTCCGCGAGAAAGCTGGCCCGGCGCAATTTGAAGACGATGACATCCATTCACGTGGGCCCTGAGGCGCTCTTTAAAAGTTGGAGCGAATGGCTTTCGCGTCCGCTGGAAGAACTCATCTTGAGGATGCTCGACCCCAGTCAGGAAGGGCGAGATCTCAGGCAGGTGTCACCATTTGCGGGGCTTCTCTCATCGAAAGAGCGGATCAAGGTCATCAATCAGTTCCGGAAAGACGAACGATGAAGCGGAGCCAATTCGAGCACACCGTGAGAGCTTCGGGGGCGATTCTTGGGGCAACGGATATCCTTGTGATCGGTAGCCAGGCTATTCACGCGTCGATCGATTTCGAAATTGAGGTCGCTAACCGCTCGATCGAAGCCGATATTGCGGCGTTGGATGATCGAGATGGAAGGAAGGCGGATCTCATCGATGGTTCCATCGGTGAGCTCTCAGCCTTTCAGGAGACCTTTGGGTACTACGCCCAGGGAGTGACGCCCCAGACGGCGATTCTGCCGGCTGGTTGGCGTGAGCGCCTCGTTCCTTTTAAGACCGAGGGGACTCAAGGAGTTACGGCCCATTGTCTTGAAGCCCACGATCTCTGGATTTCAAAGGCCGTCGCGGGCCGTCCGAAGGACAGAGAGTTTTGTCGGGAACTTCTGCAGAGGAAGATCGTGAACCAGCAGACACTTCTGGCACGCCTGAAGAAGGTGAAAACGCTCGAGCCTGCGGTGCGTGAGGCTGTGACCCGCCTCATGTCTCTTGTGAAACCGGAAGCCCGCCGCTAGACTGCCGTTTCCATGGATGCGCCGCTTTCCCTCCACATCAAGACCTTTGGATGTCAGATGAATGTCTACGATTCGGGTCGCATGGGAGA
>JACPWY010000041.1 GCA_016196825.1 Deltaproteobacteria bacterium
CGAGCTTATAGGGCATTTATGCGAAGAAAAATTCAGGCGAAAGGAAAATTCGGTGGATTGAGAAAATTGCGCGTGATAGAAGGGCCATGATTTTGAGGAACCCTCGAATCAAACCCTAACGGCAAACGAGTCAAGCTCGAAAAAGCTGGCATCAGTCAAGAGTCTATGGGACATCGACTACCTCTCTGATTTATAGGTACTGAGAGGTAGAGCCCCGTTACCGACTTGGTTCAAGCTCTTTAACGGGGTTTGGTTTATCTCGACTATACAACTTGGTCAGAGGAGCGTGTTTACCCATCCGCTAGCTTTGGCGCGCTCACTTCACAACAAGATGAAGCTCATCTCAAGACGAGCTTATGGCTTTCATAACTTTGAAAATTATAGATTAAGAGTGAGGGCCTTATGTGGTTGAGTGCGACATATTTGGAGGAGAGCCAGAAGCCACCGTCCAATTTGTTGGACTGTCCAACTTTTGGGACAGTATGGGTGCCACAGGGCTCGAACCTGTGACCTTCGCCGTGTGAAGGCGACGCTCTAACCAACTGAGCTAGGCACCCCTATGGAGAAAGAAGGAAATCATCGACGGTTGGTGTCCTCGTAGAGACTGAGGACGTTACCGCTCGGATCTTTGAAATCGACTGAGAAGGCGCCAGGGTGGACCTCTCTTACCGGGCCCATGAATTCCACGCCCTGCTGGGTGAGGGACTCAACGAGCGGCCTGATGCCCGTAACCTGGCAGATGAGGACACCCACTTCCGAGGTACTCTTAAAGTCGGGGGCCATCGCATGAAGACAGAGTCCGTGGCCGCCCACGTTGAACTCGGTCCATTCGGGGCTCTCAAAACGTGGCGAGAGGCCAAAGGTCATCTTATAATAGTCGCAGCTCTTCTTCATGTCGCGCACGTAGTACATCGTTCCGTACGCTCCGGTCATAACTTCTTTCATCTTAGCCCCTTCACTAAATTTGGTGCGACGGGAGGGACTTGAACCCTCAAGCCTTGCGGCACATGCACCTCAAACATGCGTGTATGCCATTCCACCACCGTCGCCCATTGGAAAACTATTTCTTGCCCGCGCCGTCAGGCGTGGGCTTTGCCGATTCGACCGGCTTTGGAGCAGGCGTTGAGGTTGCTTCCGCTGCCGGTTCAGAACCGCTGATAACACTTGTCGTATATTCTCTCATCCGGGCGCGTGTCAAAATGAAGCTCGTCAAAAGGAACGTCAGCGCACAAAACGAGGTCACCTTCGTGAGAAAATTGCCCGCTCCGCGACTGCCGAAAATGCTCTGGCTTGAGCTCCCAAAGCCGATGCCGCCGCCGTCCGATTTTCCCGGCTGGAGCAGAATGACGAAAACCAAGAATGCACAGATCACAAAATGAAATACGAGTAATGCCGTCATCGTTACCTCAGTTTCTTCCCTTTCAATCCGCCCAACACAACCCCCGCAAAAGTCACGGGCTCTAAACTTGCTCCACCCACAAGAAGACCATCCACGTCCGGCTGGGCCATGATCACTTCCGCATTATCAGGCTTCACGCTCCCACCGTAAAGAATCCTCACAGCTTCAGCCGCATCCTTCGAAAAGGCCTTCCCGACCCACTCCCGCATAAACGCATGGACCTCCTCGGCTTGGGCCGGCGTGGCGTTTTCGCCAGTCCCAATCGCCCAGACAGGCTCGTAGGCCAGTACCATTCGCGAAAGGCTGTTGCCCGAGAGCTGGCCAAGTGAGCGGAGCTGCCCCTCGACAACCTTCATGGTATTCCCAGCCCGGCGATCCTGAAGCGTCTCTCCGACGCAGAAAATTACGCCCAAACTCTCGGTCAACGCCGCCTTGGAGCGCGCAACCAGCAGGATCTCGTCTTCCTTAAAAACGTGCCGCCGCTCGGAATGGCCAATGATGGCCCAATCGCAACCCAGCTCCTTGAGAACGCTCGGCGAGATCTCACCGGTGAAGGCGCCGCTTTTTGCAACGCCACAGTTTTGGGCCGAGATCTGAACGCGCGAGTCGCCCACCGAATCGGCCAGGAGCCCCAGGTGTGTGTAGGGCGGCGCCACTACCACAGCGAACTGAGAGCCGATCCCCGAGGCCGATTCCCCGAGTTTGTCGACTAAGGAAGAGATGAAAGCCCCCGACTCGGCGATAGATTTATTCATCTTCCAGTTTGCCGCAAAAAAGGGCTGCCTCATTGAACCCCCCGCTCCAGAATCTCAAGCGCCTTCAACCCCGGAAGATTCTTCCCCTCCAGGTACTCTAGCGTCGCACCACCACCTGTACTGATGAAGTCAAATTTATCTCCGGAGCCCGACTGTCCGATCGCCGCAGCCACGTCGCCTCCGCCGGCGAGCTTCTTGGCGCCGGAGGCACCAATAATCCGCGCTAATTCGAATGTGCCCTTCGCAAAGGCCGGCTGCTCAAACACGCCCATCGGCCCGTTCCAAAACACCGTCTCAATCTTCTCAAGTGCGGTTTCAATTGCTGCCACGGTTTTCGGGCCGATATCAAAAGCCGCCATCCCCTCGGGAATATTGACGTCAACGGTTGTCTTCGTCTCAGTCGCTGTCATGGAGGCTGCGATAACATGGTCCAAAGGCAGAATCAGCCTGATATTTCGGACCGCGATCGACTTCAGGATTCGCCCGGCCAGCGCCACTTGTTTATCGTCGCAAAGGCTCTTCCCAATAGGAGAATTTCCCGACTTCAAAAAAGCGTAGGCCATCGCACCGCCGATGACGAGCGCATCGATCTTGTCGAGAAAATGATCAATGAGCGCAATTTTATCAAAAACCTTCGCGCCGCCCATCACGAGCATGAAGGGGCGCGGTGGGTTTTCACGCAATGGCTCGAGATACTGAAGCTCTTTCTGGACGAGAAGACCAATTCCAGCGTAAGGCGCGATCCGCGCTAAGCCCGCAGTCGAAGCATGGGCGCGGTGGAGCGTCCCAAAGGCATCGCTCACGTAGACATCGGTTAGCTCATTCAGCTTCTGGATAAACTCGGTAGAATTCTCCTCCTCGCCCTTATGGAAACGGAGGTTTTCGAGAAGCATCACCTCACCCGGCCGCAAGCGTTGAGCCAGCGTGCGCGGGCCATCGCCAACGCAATCGTCGGCAAGGACCACATCTTTATTGAGGAGCTCGCTGAGAGCACTCCCCACGGGCTCCAAACTGTATTTGGGATTCCTCTGGCCTTCGGGGCGGCCGAGATGTGAACCCAAGATGCAGCGCCCACCCTGTTCCAGAATGTATTGAATCGTCGGAAGAGCGGCCTCGATACGATTCTTATCGGTGACAGAGGCATCTTTGAGTGGAACATTGAAGTCAACGCGCACAAAGACCCTACGCCCTTTGAGATCGAGATCCTGAAGGAGTGGGTACTTGGCCATGAGCAACTCTTAGAGCGATCGCCCCATCCACTGGATGAGGTTGAGCATCCGACGGGAGAAGCCGGTCTCGTTGTCGTACCAGCTCAGCACCTTCACCATCGTGCCGTTGGAGACCATCGTGGACTCCAAATCCACCGACGAGGAATAGTCGCAGCCGTTGAAGTCAGAGGAAACAAGCGGCGCCTTGATCGCCTGGAGAATACCTTTGAGTGGAGCACTCGCAGCGGCCGCCTCAAAGGCCTTGTTCACCTCTTCCACCGATGTGGGCCGGCCCACATCAGCGACAAAATCGACGAGCGAAACGTTGGGCGTCGGCACGCGGACAGACAGACCCGTGAGCTTCCCCTTCACTTCGGGGATGACAAGCCCAACGGCCTTCGCAGCGCCCGTCGTGGTCGGAATCATGTTGAGGGCCGCGGCCCGCATCCGACGAAAATCCTCGTGACCGAGATCCAGAACGCGCTGGTCATTGGTGTAGCTGTGCACCGTTGTCATGAGACCGCGCTGAACGGTGAACTTGTCATTCAAAACTTTCACCAGCGGCGCCAAACAGTTTGTCGTGCAGGAGGCATTGGAAACAATGTTGTCCTTGGCCGGATCGTAGGTCTCGTGGTTGATGCCGTAAACAAAGGTGCGGATCTTGTCGTTGTCCTTGCAGGGAGCCGAGATGACAACCTTCTTCGCGCCCGCGGTGAGGTGCTTCGAAGCACCATCATAGCCCGTAAAGATACCGGTCGATTCGATGACTACATCGACGCCCATGTCCTTCCAGGGGATCTCCGAAGGATCACGTCGGGCAAAAACCTTGATCTCCTTGTCATCAATTGTCAGGCACTCTTTGCCAAAGCCCACATTGCGATCCCAAGGGCCGTGGACTGAATCATACTTGAGAAGATGCGCGCTCTGGGCCAGCGGTGTCAGGTCGTTGATGGCAGCGACTTCAAGCCCTTCCATCTCACTCAGAAGTCTCAAGGTCACGCGCCCGATGCGTCCAAACCCATTGATGCCGACCCGAACCGTTCTCATAAGTCTCCTCTCGCAGGGGAAATCCAGATAGTTTAATGTCGTATAGCTTTTATAGGTAAACAGCATGTCGTTCAACACAAAAATCATTGAAAATGCAGGGGATTTACGTCCTCGCTGCTCGCGTTGTCTGCTCCTTTCCACGCTGTGCCTTTGCTCTCAACTCCCGTCCCTGCGGAGCCGCGTGCGCCTCAGCCTCATGGTGCAATGGAGCGAGTATTGGAGGCTCTCCAACTCGGGGAGGCTCGCCGGGCTTTGTCTGCCCAAAACTCAACTTCTTATGCGCGGCAAACCGGGCGGAACACCGCTTGAGGACCACACGCCCAACTCCGACGAGAATTGTCTCCTTCTATTCCCGGGGCCGGGCGTAGAGGTCTTGTCTCCTGGCCTGCTCGACGACAGACCCACCCGCCTTTACGTCCCCGACGGGACCTGGCGCGAAGCCAGCAAAATCGCCCGCAAAACCAATTTTTTGCGAGGGATGCGCCGAGCCCAGTTACCTCTCGGAATGTCGAGCCGCTATAGACTGAGGAAAGCGCCGAGGGCGGGCGGAGTGAGCACGATCGAGGCCATCGCCGAAGCGCTCGCGATTCTTGGGGAGGCCGAGAACGCGGATCGGCTGATCGAGGTTCTCACGCTGCTCGTGAATTGCCTGGGAAAACGGCGCCCTTCGATGAGATTGCATGCGGAGGGCGCCCACCGAGGGCTGACATGATCCGTTGGGTTCAGCCGCAAGTCGTGCCGGCTTATCGCTTTGCTCCATGAATTCACTGGGGCCCCGTGTTAGCCTTTCTCACGACGGGGGTGAGAATGAAAAAGATCAGCGTGCTGATTTCTCTGGTAAGTGGTGTCGCGGCTCTGGCGATGCCCTATGAAACTCGAAAACTGATCGTTTGGCGTCATGGCGAAGAGATCGCGGGCGAGGAGTTCATAGCGGCCAACGAAGCCGTTGTGGATTATTTGGCGACACTGCCCCGGCCGACTGGCGGCCTTTTTGAAGTGAACCGGTTCAATTGCTCGGTAAAGATGCGGATGATTCGCCCATCCGTGACATCAAACCCAATGCCCACTAACAACCCCTCGGTGCTCGTCACGATGATCTACGATATCAAAGACTGCGTGGCTATCGCCGAAAGTCCAAAACCATGACCGATTACCAGCCGATTCTCGATGCAGCCGTCGATATCGCTCAGCGGGCATCGGATATCGCGCTGTCGCATTTTCGAAAGACCCTTCTCATTGAGATGAAGGGGGATCACACGCCGGTGACGGTCGCCGATCGCAAGACCGAGGAAGCCATTCGGCGGGATCTCAAACGCACCTTTCCGAGCCACGGAATTTTTGGCGAGGAGTTTGGGGCTGAATTTCCCAATGCCGAATATGTCTGGACCGTCGATCCGATCGATGGCACCCGCAGCTTCATCCGCGGTATTCCGGCCTTTGGCACACTTCTCGGCCTTCTCCATAATGGCGAACCGGTCGTTGGGGTGATGGTGCTTCCCGCACTGAAAGAGACCTACTACGCCGCCCTAGGGACGGGGACTCTTTGCAACGGAACACCCGTGAGGGTGTCACCGGTGAGCGAGCTCAACAAGGCGCTCGTTTCCTGTGGCGATGTGTCGTGTTTTGAGAGTACGGGGCATATGCGTCTTCTTCTTTCGCTCATGCGAAAGGCTGAGCTCGTGCGCGGATATACCGATTGCTTCGGCCATGCCCTCTTGCTGCGCGGCTCCGTCGATGCCATGATCGATCCGCTCGTGGCTCTTTGGGACGTGGCGCCGATCGCGTGCCTCGTCAAGGAGGCCGGCGGAGAATACTTTTCGCTCGATGGCAAAGGCCTGATGGAGGCCACTACATTTGTCAGCTGCGTCCCCGCGTTGAAAACGCAGCTCGTCGAATAGCTAAATTCCAGTCGTCCCATTACAATGTAAGGTATGCGAACAATTCTGGCGGGCCTCCTCCTCCTTCTTCTTCTCCCAGCCTGTAGCTCGAGCGTTACGAGCAAGAATAGTAGCTCCACGATGGCCTGCGCGGGCCTTTCGCCGAGTAAGATCCTTCAGAACTATCTCCTGGAATACAACGGCACCGACGACTCGGCCTATGGAGAAGCGGTCTTTCGCTATCAGAATCCACTAGGGCCTGCCGTTCAGGTGGACAGTCCTTGTGGCGTGACGACGGACTCCTTTACGCTGAATTTGAGAAATTTTGATTTCGCCCGTTACGTGGCCCGAGGCACGGGCGTGAAACCGTCACTCGCCTTCACATTCACGGATGCCAATTCCGCGACGCACACCAACTCGGTCACACTAGCGACGATCGCATTCAACCCCGACCCACCCGCCGCCTTGAGTCTCGCGGCCACAAGCACGACCGTCACCTTCACGGCCACCCCCGCCCTCTCCTCCGACCTAACGGACTACAACGATCTTGTCGTGCTCGAGCTCACCGACACCAAGTCCGCTCCTCGCATCTATGTCGCGCTTCATCCGAAGACCTCAACCACATTCGTGATCAAAAACGATCAGACCACCGCGACCGGCTTTCACAACCTTTTCGCTCAGGGGACCCAGCTTTGTATGAGGCTTTTGAGAGAGTACCGGTCCAACCTCGCCTCGACCGGTGACACGGGTGCGGGTGGAGTGTCCATCTCCCGCTACTACACTGACTACAAATGCGCGAACGTCACGGCCTGATGGTCGGGGCTACTCGACGAGCTGTTCAGGTGTCATCACCTTGGTGATCTTGAGGCGGTGATCCACCGGCACGGCAGACTGCTCATCTTCAAACTGCTTCTTGATCACCGCTTCATCCGCAAGCAGGGTAATCACAAAGGCCTTGGGGGTATGGTGTTCATGGACCGCCTTCTTGAGCACTTCGCTCCCGATGCCGTTGATCTTCTTTCCAAACTCCTCCGGTGACAGAATCGGATCGTTATAGAGGTATTCCTGGATCCTCTGAACAAGCCGCTTGTTCGCCGAATCGAATTCAAACGGATAGGAATTCACAATGCTCCGGGTCGCGAGCTGCATCTCGGCGGGAGTCAATCCATCCCTCTGGTAGTCGCCCCAGAGCGCCAAGGTTTTCAGCATAGCCTTGGTCGTGAATTCTATCGACGGAGTGGAATGGATCGCAAAGACCCCCTTCTGCCCACTCAGAGAACCGGTCAGGCCATACGTGGAGCCGATGGAATAGGTGTAACCAAGCTCTCCACGCACAATCCGAAAGAGTCGTGACACGAGCGGTTCACCGCCGAACGAAAAATTCCCAACCTGCAGCGTGTAGCGATCGGGGTCCAGAATTGTCATTCCGGCCTGGCCGAGCATGAAGGCACCGGCCTGCGTTTTCGGTTTATGGATGAGCGTGATGGTCGGAACGGCTGGGATCTTCGGGGGGATGATCTTGCGAGTTTGTCTCAATCCATCGGGGAGCTTGAGCCAAATGGCGGTGAGGCGCTTTTTGATCTCGCCTTCCGGCAACGCGCTCGAGACGGCAAAGAACACATTTCCGCGATGAATATGATTGTTGTATTTGCGGAGCACATCCTCACGCTTGATCGATCGTACAGCCGAAAGGCAACCTATCACCGGCCGTTCGAGTGGCGTCCCGGCGAAGACTTCACGACGAAGTGCAATCCCGGTGAGCCGTGTGTTGCTATTCTTTTGATTACTGATCTCGGCAAGAGTCTCAGTGCGAAGGAACTCAAGCTCCTTGGTATCGAGCGCCGGCTGCAGTAAAAAATCCTCGATGAGATCGAGAAATTTTCTAGTGTTTTCTTTGATCACCGCGCCCGTGAAATGCATCATTTCATGCGAGGCCGCCCCGGAAAGGGCCGCTCCCATGCGCTCCACCTCGCTCTGGAATTTGTCACGCGTTCGCTTCTTGGTCCCTCGCAGCATCAACTCGGCCGTCATATTAGCCAGACCCGCGTGCTCGAGCCGATCGTCGGCCGCACCCGCGGTGACGATGATCTGCAGAGTGGTGTTCAGCAGCGATGAGTCCTGCTCGTAAATAATTTTTGGCTCCACGGCCGCCCAAGCAAAGGAACAGATAAAAAAAAGAAAGACGGACTTCATGTTTTCTTCTCCGGGCGAATGACGACGACGCTGCGATTCTCGGGTCTGAGGTGGGCCTTGGTCACCCGCTGCAGATCTTTCGGCGACAATTTGCGGTATTCTTCGATCAACTGGAAGCTGCGCAAGTAGTTCCCGCTCTGTGTATAGCTCTCCCCGAGAATATTCCCCAGTCTGCTGTTCGAGGTGATATCGTTGTACATTCCCAGCAGCTCCTGGTTGAGCGCCCGCTCGAACGCGACCGAGGAGATGAGTGACTTTTGAACCAAAAAGATCTCGCGATCAACAATTCGGATCGCCTCCTCTGCCCGCTTCCCTTCCGCGAGCTGGATGTAGACCTGGAACAGGTTGGGTTTAGCATCTGGCCCGGCATTCGCCATCACTGCGATCCCCTTATCCACGAGAGCCTTTCGCAGGCGTGCCTCCATCCCGACGGAAAGGTGAGTCCCCAAGAGAGAGAACGGCGCGAAATCGGGGGAATCGATGCCGGGGATTCGATAGGCCATCACCACTAGTTCCGAGGTAGCCTGACGGTGAGTCCCTTCGAATCTCCGCTCCTTCTTCTGAGCCGGCTCCTCGGGAAGAGGCAACTTGGGAACCTCCTGCCTCTTCATCGCGCCATAGTATTTCTCCACCATGGGGAGCAGGGTGGCCGCTGTCGTGTCGCCGACAACGATGAGGAGGGCGTTGTTGGGCGCGTAGAATGTCTTGTAGTAGTACTTCGCCTCTTCGAGCGTAAAGCCCTTGATCTCGGCCTCTGTCCCCAACACCGTCCATTGAAACGGCGAAACCGTGTAGACCAGTTTCATCAACTCATCGAACGCGATCGACATCGGACGATCCTGGTGGAGGCGAAGCTCACCGACAACCGCGCCCTTTTCCTTCTCAAAAAGCTCACCGGTGAGATTCAGATTCGCCATCCGATCCGACTCGAGCTCCACCACCTTTTCGAGCTGACGACTCGGAACGCTTTCGAAATAATTGGTGCGGTAGTGGGAGGTCGTGGCGTTTTGCTTGTCGCCACCGATCTCAGCCGTCACCCGATCAAATTCACCATCGAGGTATTTGGGCGTCCCCCGGAACATCATGTGCTCAAACAGGTGAGCCAGGCCCGTCCTCCGGAGCTTCGGGTCCATTTTCTCATCGACAGCACCGACATTGAACCAGACCTGATAGGTGAGAACAGCGGCCTGATGGCGCGGAAGAAGGAGAACCTTGAAGCCGTTTTCGAACTGATATTCTTCCAGTTTTTCACCATTAAAGAGGGTATGGGAATTCGTCTGTTTGTAGAGCGCCGCTTCCAGACCAGGCGCTACGATGAGAAAGGCCAGGAAAACCAATATCCGTTTCATCATTTTAGGGCCTCTTATCTGAGCTTTTCTCGGCCGGCTCGTCGGTCTTCGGTTTTTCTGCGGGAGCCTCGGGCTTGGGCGCCTCAAAGCCAGTGGGCATCGACTCGGGGCGAACCATCGCAATAGGCGGAGGATTGTACCCACCAAAGCCCAACCCCAATCTCAGTTCGTGGGTGTAGGCCGTGTAACGGCCAACGCCGCCCAGCAGCTCATCGCCAAAGAAGGCGTAGTCGAGCTGCAAAACGATTGTGCGGATTCCAAAACCGAGAGTGAAATTACCTTGGTGGAGCCCAGCTCGCGGAACGAACCAGCCTTTGATCGGAGCCTCAACACCGAGGTTGAGATGCTTCCACAGGCTGCCTCCTCGGGCCCCCCGATTTTCATCGCTTTCGCCACCAATTCCGATCTCGGCCAGATCGGCCACGACTCCAAAATTATCGATAATGCCAACTCCTTTAAAGGCGCTGTACCAGCCCAGAGAAACCATTCGGACGAGCCCTGGCACACCCACCGATGAGGAGGTCGCCTTCGAACTGGCCAGCGGAAAATTCGACGCGAGCAGGTTGCTGAGAACGAGAGAGGCGCGATTCACGAGGCCGTAAGGAATCTGATCGAAGCGATAGGTGGCACCAATGTCAAAGTCGAGGCCAGCTCCATAACCACCAATGGAGTTGATGTCCAGATTCAGGCTATTGCCCTGGACGATCTCAAGGATCGAGACATTCTTCGTGCCGCCCAGACGAGCCAGAAACTTCGGCGTTAACCCTACGCTCAACGTATCATTAAGAAAGGTCTTAGCGAAAGAAAGGACAATGCCCGCATCGGCAATGGCCGTAATATCCATCGATGTGTCGAGACCGGCCCCGAGAACATCAAAATCCACCTTCACATCGGGCAGCACCACTCCAAACGCGAACTTCTTTTTTAAGAAGGTAGGAAGAAAACTGATGTTTCCGCCGAGCGGCTTGTTCTGCAGAGTCAGAAAACTGTTAATGACCTCCGTGGCCGTCTTGCTTCCCCCAAAGCTCGAGCTGAGAGTCCCGAGCGAGCCCGGCGTGTCGGATGTCATCCCGGCGCGAGTGGAGAGCAAGAACTGCGTGCCACCGCGGTAGACGCCAAGACCGGCTGGATTGTAAAAAAGCGCGTATTCGTCGTCAGACAGACCATAAAAGGCATCGCCCATGCCGTGGGCCCTGACACTACGAGAGATCGAGTAGTAGCGTTTGAGCGCAAGTGCCGAGTCGGCCGATGCAATCACCAAGAGAATCAGAAAGATTTTTTTCATCGCGATGACGCCACCACCGTTTTGAGAGCGGTCCGAGCAGCCCCAACAAGTGTTCCGGAATCCTTCAGATCCGCGGGAATGAAGTCGAATGCCGTGGCGAGGCTCGAAAGCCCCGATGTCGATAGTGCGGAAGAGCCCGCGACAAGCGCCAGGGAATCTCGGCAATCCTTCACATCCTGGTCACACATGCCATCCACATCGACCTGCAGGACTGAACTCGACGACGGGCTGTAAGTCTTGGTCAGACAGGTCGCCGACGCCGGATCAGAAGAATCTCCAAACGCATGGGCGTGGGACAGCCGGTTCGCGCATTTGAGAAAGTAGGCGACCGTGCTGAGAAGAACCGAGGTGTCTTTAGCGGTCCCCGTTGAACCGGCATACGCGGTCGCGAGGTTATTGCATTGCGTGGCCGCCCCGTCCGCCGCAGTCCCACGCGCCGAGGACCAGGGGAGAAGCGTTGTTGCCAACTGACCCAACATGGTTGCATCGGCCTTTGTAATGACGTTGAGGAGCGTCGAAAGCGTAAGCCCCGCCTGATTCAAATACCCCACGCAGAGGCTCTGGGTTTTATCGTTCCCATCTGACATCTTCAGGTAATTCGCCACAGCGCATTCGTAGTCGTTGATCGCATAACAATGGATGACCTCTTCCTTATAGGCGCTGTCATTCCCGGCCGAATCCAGGGGGCGATACACGTTGCAAGTGCAAAGCAGCAGGAGGAAAAAAATCCACCCCGCTCGTCCGAATAATCGTCGCAGCATCGTTGATGTGTCCTTTAAGAATCAATAATTTAGCAGCCCCTCCCCCCGATTGGCATGATGCTCCGCGCAGGTACGGCCTTCCTTTTGAGGAATCGTTTATCTCGCTTTTAAGGTTGCGCATCAGGAGATTCGGCACCTCCCTGCGGCTCAGAACGTTCGGGTGGGCTTTGTGGCTCGATGACCTGGTCTTCGGCCGTCGGTGGCACCCAATCGGGCTGGCTCTCGAGCGGCTCATTGGTGATTACTTCGGGGTTATTGCCCCAGAGACTTTCGTGCAGCGCTGCCTCGTACTCCCCCTCCTCAATGTAACCCATTTTCTGCATCACCTTGAGGATGTGTTCGATCTGTTTCTTGGAAAACTCGGTCAACTCTTTGCGCTGAAAGTAGACGTAATATTTTTCGGGCCCCGGCAAGAGCATCGCCAGAAAGGCCGACTCGCGCGCCGTGAGACGAGAGGGGCTCGTGTGAAAATAGTGGTGCGCCGCCTGGCCGATGCCGTAGAGGTTCGGGCCCCACTGAGCCATGTTGAGGTAAAAGCAGAGCACCTCCGACTTCGAAAGTTTTTTGTCGAGCTCCCAGGCCCAGATGAGCTCGCGAAATTTTCGCCAGAGGGTCTTCTCCTGACTCAGGTACACATTTTTCACCACCTGCTGCGTGATGGTGCTCGCTCCCCGCGCCCACCGTTTCTCCTTCAGATCCTTTTTGAGCGATTCCTTGAGCTCGTAAAAATCGACCCCCGAGTGGCCGAAGAAGCTCGTGTCTTCGGATGAGACAACGGCACCAATCAGATTGTTGGAGATCGCGTCGAGCCCCACCCAACCAGGGACTTGAGGCCCTACTTCGCGAGACCCCACGACTCGACCGCGTGACCAGGTCGCCACATTGGCCTTCACGCGAAGCTTGTCGAAATTGGGGGTGTAACTGAAGGTCTGCACAGCTGCGCCAATCGCCGCGAGAAGCGTCAAAATCGACGCTATCGTGAGGGCGAGAAGAATCCGGCTACTCTTTTCCATGGGGAACAACCATGGTACCAACAGGGGAGTCGAAGAGCAAAAGACCATGACCGAGCTCATCCTAAAAGGTGTCACGCAGAATAATCTGAAAAACGTGGATCTGAAGATCCCGCTCGGCACCTCGATTATTGTGACCGGCCCGAGTGGCTCGGGAAAATCCTCGCTGGCCTTCGAGACGATTTATGCCGAGGGACAGCGGCGTTATATGCAGTCGCTCTCAACCTACGCGCGGCAATTTCTGGAGAAGTTCCAGGCACCACGGGCCGAATCGATTCAAAACATTCCGCCCACCATTGCGCTCGAACAGATCAACCCAGTCCGCAACTCTCGCGCGACGGTCGGAACCACCACCGAGATCTACGATTACCTGAGACTGCTCTTTTCCAAGATCGGGGTCGAGTATTGTTCGAACTGCAACGTGCCAATGGAGCGGGTCGGCTTTGGTGAGATCTTTGAAAGAATCAAGAACCAGTGCCTGGGGAAGGCGATCTTGGTCACCGCCGAACAGACACTGCCTACGAAGACCAAACTCGCCCAGGACGTTTTGGCGGAGATGATGCGAGCGGGGTTTTCCCGAATCCTCGTGAAGGACAAGGTCGAACGCATCGAGGGGTATGCCCCCGCGAAAGGTGAATCGAAGATCCAACTCGTCATCGATCGGATCAAGCTCACGGCTGGAGAGACGATTCAGACTCGCCTCACCGAATCGCTCCGTTCGGCGATGGACCTCGGCAAAGGGGTGGGGGTCGTGTACGCCGAGGAGGGTGAGCATTACGAGCGCGTTGGCGACTACACATTGAGAAACCGTTGCGCGTCGTGCGGGGAATTCAGTGATGAGAAGTCGGCGATCAGTTTCTCCTTTAATAGCCCTGTCGGCGCCTGTGCCTACTGCAAAGGATTTGGGAACACCCTTGAGGTCGATCCGGAGCTCGTCATTCCCAATAGCAATCTCTCTTTGGCCCGCGGAGCCATCGATCCGTTCACCAAACCGAGCCTCTCTCGTTGGCAGAAGAAGATGCTCGATTTTGCGAAGGAAAACCGCATCGATGCTGACCTACCCTTCCGGGACCTTCCGGATACCCAGAAACGCCTCATTCTCGATGGCAACAAGAAGTTCAAAGGGGTGCGCGGCGTTTTCAGGGCCCTCGAAAAAGACAAGTACAAGATGCAGATTCGGGTCTTCGTGAGCCGCTACACCTCCCCCTTTCTCTGCAAACATTGCGAGGGGGCGCGGCTCAACACCACGGCCCTGCGCGTGCGACTCAAGGGGAAAAATATTGCTCAGGTGTGTGAGCTCACGATCGAAGATTGCATGCGATTTCTCAAATCGCTCGAGCTCTCGCCCCGCCAGCGCAAGATTTCCGAGCACCTCTTCCAGCAGCTCAACCGCCGTCTCGACTACCTCAATACGGTCGGTCTGGGGTACCTCACCCTGTCACGGCTGACGCGCTCACTCTCGGGCGGCGAGTACCAGCGGATTTTGCTAGCTACGCAATTGAGTCAGGGGCTCACCGACACGCTCTATGTTCTCGACGAGCCCAGCATCGGACTCCACCCCCGCGACACCGATCGGCTGATGAGAGTGCTGGACCGCCTGCTTGAGCAGGGGAACAGCCTGATCGTGGTGGAGCATGATCCTGAAATGATAGAGTGGGGGCGCAATGTCGTCGAGCTTGGCCCCGGCAGCGGTCTCAGGGGTGGGCAGGTGATCTTCACCGGGACGAGAGAGCAATTTGTGAAATCCGGGGGGCGATCGGCCCACGCTGTGCGCGATTGGCGCACCGAGTGCGCCAGCCAGCTCTTCAAGGGCGAAGATTTTGTCGCGGATGAGTACCTGGAGATCAAGGGAGCCAGTGGGAACAACCTCAAGAATATCGATGTGAAGGTTCCTTTGAGAAAGCTCGTCGTGGTGACGGGAGTTTCGGGTTCCGGAAAGAGCACCCTCGTCGTGGACACTCTTTACCAGGCGTTGCAAAAAGTCTTCACGGGCCGATCGGAAAAGATCGAGCGATTCGAATCAATCAGCGGCGTTGAAAACCTCAACCACGTCGAGCTAGTGGACCAAAGTCCCATCGGAAAAACGAGCCGAAGCAACCCGATCACCTTCGTGAAGGGCTATGACGAAATCCGATCGATCTTCGCCAATACGCCGCAGTCGGTGTCGCGCGGTCTCACCCCCGGCCATTTCTCCTTCAACGTGGTGGGCGGGCGCTGCGATGCCTGTGAGGGCGAGGGGCGCATCATGGTCGACATGGTCTTCATGGAGGATGTCTGGATTCCGTGTGAGACCTGCAGGCAGAAGAGATTCAAACCCAATGTCCTGGCGGTGCGGTACCGGGGCAAGAGTATCGATGATGTGCTCCACATGACCATCGATGAGGCGCTCGACTTTTTTTCTGGCTACCCAGGCCTCCGGGCGAGACTCTCACTCATGACACAGGTGGGTTTGGGCTACCTTCAACTGGGGCAGCCGGGATTTTCCTTGTCGGGTGGCGAGGCGCAGCGGCTCAAGATCGCGCGCGAGCTCTCCAATGCTTCGCATTCCGGAAGTCGGACCCTCTTCATTCTGGATGAGCCCACAACGGGCCTCCATTTCGATGAGGTGACAAAACTCATTGGTGTACTCCGCCGTTTGGTTCTGGCTGGCAACACGGTGGTGGTCATCGAACACAATCTTCAGCTCATCTGTGCCGCCGACTATTTGATCGATCTCGGGCCCGAGGGCGGCACCGAGGGCGGAAACCTCGTCGCGTGTGGCACTCCGCGCGAGGTCGCCCGTGCTGGTGCCCCATACACCGGCTCTATTCTCGCCAAACTCAAGGACGCGCGGTGAGACGCGTCTTTTGAGAGGCAGGTTCCGCACCCTCTTCACGGCGATCCTGCCATTCGGAATCGTCGCCCCATTCCCAACGCGGTTCTTGATCGGAGACATGAGCCAAACTCAATTCCTCCACTTCTTCGTAGGCCGCAGCTCAGCCACGCTCCTATCCCTCAATGCTTATGCCCCGAACGAAGCGGGCGGTGGAAGCTGGATCGCAAACCGATTCCGTTCTCGGTTCTACAATATGGTGGCGCTCCTGTGCGAAACCGATCAGAAGCTGCATGGGTTTTCTCGCGAGGATATTCTGCTTTTGGAGAAAACCATCGCCGTCACCCCCATTGAGGTGAAAGAGAAACAATCTTTCGACACGCAGGTAGAGAATACCGGCTCTTCCAACGCCAAGATCATCCTTTCGCTCGAGAGCTGGAGTTTCTACTTCACAAAAAAGCTCGATGTTCACCGCGAGGTCCTTTCGATTCTTTGGGAGCGCGTGCTGAACCGAAAGGCCCCGCTCATTGCGGCCATCGATACCGTGTCGCTACTCCCTATCCCGGCTGGTAATCCGGGGCCACGCAGCCCCTGGATTGAGTTCCAGTACAAGAACACCCGTTGGGCTGTAAGACGGGCGCCCGGCGATGCCCAAGAAACTGCCGCCCGCTGTGAGGAGCTCAATAAACCGGGCCAACAAAGCGCACTTCTCGCCTTCTCATGGCAGCAGCCCAGCTCGCGCGATGCCGGAGAATTGGCGGACCGCATTGGTCAACAACTCACCTTCGAAATGGCCGAACCCAGCCACCTTCGCCTTTTTTTTGACGACAAAACAGTCGACTGGATGGCGTCGAAAGGCTACTCCTCCATTTCAGCTCGCCGAGGCGCAATCCTGTGCGAAGGCTTCACTCGATAATGCCGACCTCTCGCGCGAGAGTTCCAAGCATTCTTCGCAGCGCGGGCGGCATACGGCTTGCAATTCAGTTTGATTGGCGGTTGGAGTCGTGCGTAGCGCGGAGGTAGCCGATGTTGAGAAGTAGACGAGGACAATCAGTATTCACCCTGCTCTTTCTTGTACACACGGTGGGCTTCACAGACTCGCTTCAGGCTGAGTCAAGCCCACGCCACCGGCACAGCACCGAATCGCTTCCGCAGCTGTCCCATCCTTTGACACCCAGCCAGGGCGCGTTCACTACCCCTTCCGACACTCACGACGCTGGGTTGCCGCTTTCCAACTATTGCAGCTTTGACTGCGGCCCCTCCAAGGCCCCCAGTCGGGTTTCCTGTTTTGTCCCCCGCGATGGCCGGCTCGCAATCGTCCCGTTCTCAGTTAGCGGCGCGTCACTCTGCCATTCCCGCCGAGCCCTCTGTGAGCAAATCAAGGATGTGGGAAAATCGCCTGACACGATGCCCTATGTCTGCAAAGACATTCCCTCGCGCGAGATCCTCCTGAAGAGCGAACCGACTCTCCAAGAGCTCGGCCAGACAGCCATTCCCAGCCGTTTCTAAAGCTCTCGGCAAGCCCAACTTCCGTTGTTATAATGGAGTGCCGAAGTAGCCCATCTTCGAGGACTCCTAACTGTGCCCATTTTGCGACTCAGGCCATTCTACTTGTTGCTTTGCGCCACTGCGTTCGCGCTGCCGCCCTCCGCTCCCCGACCACCACTGCACCCGATCGATGAGGCGCTCGAGGGGCCTCAAAGCCTCCACACGGACACTATTCTTCAACTGATCAAAAATTGGCCGGCTGGACGCAATACCTGCTCGGGCGATCCCACCCTCATCCAGACCACGGCGATCGCCACCCCCGGACGCCCCTACTACGTCGGCTTTAAGAAATGCATGATCGTGAAAGCCCCCCTCACCGCCGTCGAAGCAGTAATGGACGACATGGAACACTACGAAGAGCTCTTTCCAGGGGACAAGAGGGTGACGATCCTTTCGACTGAGGGAAACAAGGTCATCCTTGGTTGGGAACGAAAAATTCCGATCTTTTTCGTCCCCAACGTGAAGTACGAAATCACCCACCTCTCGAAGCGAACGCCCACCCAAAGGATTTATCGAACCCAGCTCCGCAAGGGCGATCGTCTCCTCTTCAGCGATGCCGTCGTCTTCATCGAAACGTTGGACTCCAAGGGCACAACCCTCTATAACAACTACGAATTTTACGAAGCTGACTACGGGATCGGGCTCCTCGGGATTTCCGCCGTCGGAGTCGATAAGGCCTGGCAGGAGGGGCTGAAAGGAAGTTATCTCTCCCTCCTCTCCGTTCGGTACAAGGCCGAGAACCCTGATTGGGATTACCATCGGATCGAAAAGGAGAGAGAGTTGGCAATCAAGTCATACGATGTGGAGAATGTTCCGTACCCTGACGACAGAAAGACGACTTCAAAATGAAAAAACTCGGAAACCAAATCATTCGATGGCTCACTCGGCTGAGTCTGCGGCGAGCCGCAACGGTTTCCATTATTGGCTCAGTTCTGGCCGTCATTGGCACCTACTACACGTACCTTCTCTACAAGAATCTTCGCACCAATATGGAGGAGCTCCTCCCTACCACCGCGCGGAGCGTGGTGGACCTCGATCGCGTCGGAAAACGTCTGAGCTCGGTCGAGAATCTCGTGGTGCTCGCCTTTTCCTCCCACACGGCCGAGAGCAAGCGCTTCGTAACCGATCTCGCCGCCGAACTTTCCAAACTGCCGGCCAACCAGGTCGCGGGAGTCGAGTACCGCATCGGCCCCGAGATGGAGTTTTTCCGAAAGCGCCTTCTCCTCTTCCTGGAGTTCGATGATCTCGTCAAAGTCCGCGACTACGTGAAGGCGCGGGTCCTCTTTGAGAGCAGTAAGCACGATGTCTTGGGCCTGGGTCTCGTCACCACGGAGCCACACCTAGACGTCGAGGCACTGAAAGCGAAATACAGGACAAAGGGCTCCAACTACGACCGATTTCCCGATGGCTTTTATGCCTCCGCCGACGAAACGAAGCGCGCCGTGATCGTGAATCTCCCGGGCAAGGCCTCGGACGTGGATGCTGCCCATGCCCTAAAGGTCGCTGTTGAGGGCGTCATCGCCAGGCTCAATCCCAAGGCCTACGCCCCCGATATTGAGATCCACTACACCGGCAACACGCAGAATCTCCTCGAGGAACATGCGGCCCTTGTCGCCGATCTCAAGTTCACCACGATTCTCGTCATCATTCTGGTCGCAGGCGCCATGCTCGCTTTCTATCGCACTTTTTTCGCCACTGCCGCTCTGGTGGTTTCGCTTTTCATGGGCACACTGTGGACGCTGGGACTCTCCTATTTTCTGACCGGCTACCTCAATGCGAACTCAGCTTTCCTCGCAAGCATCGTGATCGGCAACGGCATCAACTTCGGCATTATGCTTCTTGCGCGGTATCTTGAGGAAAGGCGGCGCGGCCACAACAACACGCGCGCCATCGTGGTCGCGATGAAGACGACGGCCAAGCCGACGCTCACAGCGGCCCTCGCTGCCGGTCTCTCCTACGGCTCCTTGATGCTGACCAAATTCCGTGGCTTCAGTCAGTTTGGCGTAATGGGGCTCACGGGCATGGTCCTTTGCTGGATCAGTGCTTACACACTGCTGCCAAGCTTTCTGACGGTGCTGGAAAAATGGGTGGGCATCCTTCCAAAGGGAAAGAAGGTCCCGAAGCCGCTCCTATCCGAGGGCCTCGCGCAGTTTATTGGCCGCCACCCAATGTTCATCACGAACAGCTCCATTCTCGCCACCATCGCCGCGATCTTCACCTTCTTCTTCCACAACCCCGATATCATCGAATTCAATCTCAACAAGCTGCGTGATAAAACAAGTATGGAGAGTGGCTCTGGCTTTTACTACCATTACATTGCAGACATCTTCGGTAAGAACCTCTCACCCATGGTGCTTCTGCCCAATTCACGTGAAGCCGCTCGCCAAATCGCCCAGACCTTGAAAGATAAGAAGGCGAAGGAGGGCGCGGACAGCCAGATTGCGCTCATCCAATCTCTCGACGATTTTATTCCGGCCCGGCAGATGGAAAAGATCGGCATCTTGCGTGATTTCAAGACGATCCTCAAGCCGGCCATGATGAAATTCTTAAACGCCAAGGATCGGGAGTGGGGGGAAGAGCTCAGGGCCGCGGCCTCTCTGGATCCGTTCAGCGAGAACGATCTGCCTCCCCTGATCCTCAGAAAATTCACCGAGACGGACGGCGCATTAGGTAGGATGGTGCTCGTCGATAAACCGGTCGTGAAGGAGGGCGCTGAAGAGAGCGCTCTAGGAACCGTCAAGTTTATCCGTGATCTGCGCTCAGTCGTCGATTCGGTCGGCCCCGGCACCGCAATCGCTGGCCAGCTCCCCATCACCGCAGATATGGCCTCAGCGATTCTTGAGGATGGCCCCAAGGCCACGCTATTCGCCTGCCTCGCCGTGTTCTTTTTAGTCGTTGCGCTATTCCACAACGTGACCACCGTTACCCTCGTGTCGTTCGCCCTTTGGGTGGGCGTTGCGTGGCTTGCGGGCATCATCCTAGGCGGCCACCTTAAGATCAACTTCCTCAACTTCATTGCACTGCCGATCACCTTCGGCATCGGCGTGGATTACGGGGTGAATATCTTCCAGCGCTACCGAGAAGAGGGCGCGGACTCCATGCTCGATGTGATTCGCCAGACAGGAGCCGCCGTCGGCCTCTGCAGCCTCACGACGATCATCGGCTACACATCGCTCATCATGGCGAGCAACCAGGCCTTCGTGAGCTTCGGCACACTCGCAGTGCTCGGCGAGATCTGCTGCGTCATCGCAGCGGTCGTCTCCTTCCCAGCGTTCCTTCTCATCCGCCAAAGACGCCGATCGGGCTAACTAGAAAGGGAAGGATTGAAGGAGCCAGGGATGAAAAGATCACCCAGGCCGGGAGCGGGGCTCTGCGATCGCGGCGGGGTGGGAGCGCTGTCGCTCAAGATCTGTTCACCGTCGAGAAAACGGAGAATCAGCGGGATCACACCCTCGAAATCCACACGATCAAAACATCGCACAGTTCGGCAATCTTTATAGAGTTTGTTCAGACAGGTGATGTTGCGGCAAACGCTCTCCGATACGACCGACCAGGCCGGCGCATCCTGGTTGGGCGGCAGATAACCCGGCTGGAAAGAATCGTAGCCCGACATCCGAGCCGGCGTGCACCCAAACACGGAGAGAACTGCCGTGCGGTTTCTCAAAGGTACTTGGCCCGTACGGGCAAACTTCCGCGCGGCCGCAATGTGCATCGGCCCCGTGTCACCGGTCACGAAGACATCACTCTTATCGATAAGGGCCGAGTAGGTGTCCAGCGAAACGCTTGAGGGAATGAGTTTTACCCCAGCCCTCAGAGCCACCGGCAGTGTTTCCATTAGACGCCACCCAATACCCTTGTCGGTGTGGCCCTCTCCCACGAGGAGATAGACCCCCCGATCGGCAAAGCGCCGAATGAGTGCCACCTGATCCGCAAATGGCATCCGCGTATAAGGACTCGCGGTGTCGGGGTTGAACATCACAACCTTGCGCCCTTTATCGAACCCTTCGACAAATTTTTCACTCTCGGACAACGCCTGATCCGACAGCATCACCGTCAGCCCCACCAGCGGCTTTCGTTTTACGAGAGGGTGCATGGGTAACAGAATGTCCTGCACAAATTTTCGGTACTGGAACGCGAAGTGATTGATTTCCGCTCCCGAGATATCGTTGCGGGCAACCGTAGGAGAATGGGTCGTGAAATCCACAATATCCACGCCCTCCAGATCCCTTCCCATCAAGAAAGGACAGATATTGATGCAAAGATCATATTGCCCATCCCGCATGATCTGTTTCAGCCGATTCACCTGTTCTTCCGAGGCAAACGGCGTTCCCGAATAGAGAGGATAGCAATTTTTGATGTAAGGGTTTCCCTCAATCAACGAATGGGACGTCTTGTTGGTGACATAGTCCACTTCGCAATCGGGAAAAAAGTCATGAAGGGCTTCGGCCACCGATTGCCCCATGATCGAATCGCCAATGTGGGTGTCGGGGTTCACAAGGAAGCGCCGGAACTTCTGAACCTCAGCCACCCGCCGCCGGTTCATCCAGCGCAGGGAATGGTAGACGAGGCCAGAACCCACAAAGCCCCGGACCGCCCAATCTAAAAACCAGGCCCCAAAGCGAGGAAAAATCTCCGTAATCCGACTCGAGGTCGATGAAAAAAAGGCCTGAAACCAGTTCATCGCGAGAAGAACCCCACGAGAAAGTTTTCAAATAGACCGCCGCCCCCCAATTTCATGCGGTAGTCGGCCGCACTCAAACGCGCAGTCTGTTTTTTCAACTCACCCTCGCTGTAGCGCTTCGCACTCTGAATCAAGGCACTCACCCCAAACCGGTGCACCCCAATGAATGAAGCGATCGCCTGTGGGTCCACCACTCCACTCTTGGTCAGCCGCTTCACCTGATCCAAATGCCGAAATTGCCGCACCAAAAGCGCCAAGAGTTTGATTTCGCTCTCTCCGGACAGAAGCAGATGATGAAATTTCTCGATTGCCACCCGGGCCCGCCGATTCACCACATCATCCACAAACGAAAATACATCCACCCCGCTGACGCTCCCAGAGAAGGCTACAACATCAGCCTTCTTAATGGCAGATACCTCTCCAACATACACGCTCAGCCTCAAAATATCAGCCCAAACTAGTGACAGGGACCGGTTGGCCGCCACCAACATCTCCCAGGCATCTAGCTCAATCCGCTTCCCACATTTGCGCTCGAAATAGGGTTGCCACTTGGGCCATTCCCGTTCGTAAGGTTCACAGATTTCTATCCAGCTCCCCTGCGCCTCGATTGCCTTAAAGACGGCGCGCCGGCGGTCCACCTTAGCCGCGAAAATCAGAAGAAACGCGTCCGGCGACGGGGCCTCACAATAGGATTCAAGCTGCTCGAGCGCCGCCGCTGAGACTCGCTCAAATTGCTTGAGGACCACCAGACGCTTAGAGGCCGCCTCGGCAAAAAGTCCCGGCAGGGTATTCAACGAATTCAAAAGCTTTGAAGCATCTAGATGCTCGCCGTCCCAGAGCTCGAGGTTGAATTGGGCCTCATCCTCCGTGCGGATGACGGCCTTACGGAAACGCTCCTCGATCTCGGCGGCTTGGAAAGGTTCCTCTCCGACGACAAGGCAAATAGGCCGAGCCTCATTTTTCTCGAGATCGCGGAAAACCTGCTGTGCAGTGGTTGCCGGCATAAGCGCTTAGAACAGCTCCACCATATCATCGTAGACGTCTCTCATGATATCGCGCGCGATATCATCGTAAAGGGAGTTAATGATCGACTGCGTGCTCGCCCCGATGCCGCTTGGCGCCTGGTAGTCAAAGGTGCGGGTGGTGTCCACATTGGCCCGGCGAAAGCCAGAAAAGGTATTAGACCACAGCTCAGCCCCCGACTTAGGATCCTTCAGTCGCAGCATGATAGTCACCTTCACGCCGTATTCGTTGGGAATCCGGCGAAAACCCTGGAGGCCGCCGTAGCCGTAGGAGGTGAGCGCCGTCGGCCCATAGCCAATGCTCGTAATTTCGCCCGCAAGCTCGAGCCCCGCCGCCTCCCTTGAAGTGATTGTGACCTCGCGCCGACTCTGCAGCTCGTGGATAATCGCGTTGGTGAAGGCACGTTCCGCGCCCAATTCGTCCGACCGATTCACAAACAGCGGCACGAAGATGCCGCGCTTGTCGTAGAACGAGTCTTTGAGTCGGTGATTGAGCGTGTACCCACACCCCGACAGGGCCAGTGCAAGGAGGAGGCTAAGAGCTCTAAACCTAAATAACAACATTGGCCAACCGCCCTGGCACGTAGACAAACTGCTTAATGGATTTTCCGGCGATCTGCTCCTTGATCTTGGGGAGCTCCTTCACCAACGCCTCGACTTGCGCCTTTTCGAGACCTCTCGCCACAGAGATCCGGTCCCGAACCTTGCCGTTGACCTGGATGACCAGAAGAAATGTGTCGTCCGAAAGGAGCTTCGGGTCGGCCACAGGCCAGACGGAGGTCGCAACAAAATCCTGGTTTCCCATCGCAGCCCACAGCTCTTCGGCCAGATGCGGGGCAAAGGGTGCCAGAAGCTGGACCAACACCCCGACGGCTTCTCTCAACACGAATCGCCCTTGCGGAGACTCGAATGCCTTCGCGTCTCTTGCCATCAAAAGATAGACCTCGTTCACGAGCTCCATCTGCGCCGAGATGGCGGTGTTGAATTTGGTCTCCTCAATACTGTCTGTGGTCTTCTGAATGGCCCAATGAGCCTTTCGGCGAATGACGTGGAGCACAGAGCTCAAAGATGAGAGATCCGGAGTCCCAGCGGGACTCGCGAGTTGCGCGTGGAACTGATAAAAGAGCCGCCACACGCGTCCCAAAAACCGATAGCACCCCTCAACCCCCTTCTCATTCCAATCGAGATCCTTCTCGGGCGGGGCCGCAAAAAGACTGAAGAGCCGCCCGGTGTCGGCGCCAAATTTCTCAATAATAGCGTGCGGAGAGACGACGTTCCCTTTCGACTTCGACATTTTCGCGCCGTCCTTGATCACCATCCCTTGCGTGAGGAGTTTCTGAAACGGCTCATCGGAACTGAGATACCCCCAATCGCGCATCACCTTATGAAAAAAACGCGAATAAAGAAGATGCATGCAGGCGTGCTCGATGCCGCCAATATAACAATCGACGGGAAGCCAGGCGTCGGCCGCACGCTTTTCAAACGGCCCAGCCGAGTACTGAGCACTCGTAAAACGCGCGTAGTACCACGAAGACTCCACAAAGGTGTCCATCGTGTCGGTTTCGCGCCGAGCGTTTTTTCCGCACTTGGGACACAGAACCGACCAAAAAGTCTCGACCTTCTCGAGCGGGTTGCCCCCCTTGCCGGTGAAAGCCACATCCTTGGGGAGCTCGACCGGGAGATCCTTTTCAGGCACCAAAACCACACCGCAATCGTCGCAATAGACGACCGGAATTGGGGAACCCCAATAGCGCTGACGACTAATCCCCCAATCGCGCAGACGATATTGGGTCGTTCTCTCCCCTAAGCCTTTTTTCTCGAGAGCCTCACCAATCTTGGACTTGGCCTCCTCGCTCTTCATGCCTGTGAAGGGCCCGCTGTTCACCAGGATGCCCGCCTCTATGAAGGCTTTGCCCACTTCGGCCTTTGCACCGGCGGCAGGATTGATCACAACCTTGATCGGGAGCTTATAAAGGCCTGCAAATTCGTAATCGCGCTCGTCGTGAGCTGGCACTGCCATAACGGCCCCCGTGCCATATTCCATCAAGACGAAGTTCCCGACCCAAATCGGAACCCGCTCGCCGGTGATGGGGTGAACACAGTAGCTCCCCGTGAAGACGCCCTCTTTTTTCTCAGGCGGCTTGCCTCGGTCCATCACCTTCACCTGGTCACTGAGCATCTCAATAATCTTCTTCACGCCCGCGTCGCTCACCAGACTCTGGATGAGCGGATGGGTTGGCGCAATCGTCACGAAATTCACACCGAAAAGTGTGTCGGGGCGGGTCGTGAAGACCTCGATCACGTCCTTGGAATTCTCGACCGCAAATTGAATTCGGCACCCCTCGCTCTGCCCGATCCAGTGCCGCTGCATCTCGAGCACTCGCTCGGGCCACCCGGCCTTGAGTTGCTCGTGATCTTTGAGAAGTTGATCGGCGTAAAGCGTGATCTTCAGGTACCACTGATACAGATCGCGCGTTGTCACGGGGCCATCGCAACGCCAACATTTTCCGTCGTGAACCTGTTCATTCGCCAGGACCGTCTCGCAGTTGCTGCACCAGTTGAGATGGCCTTTTTTGCGGTAGGCAAGCCCCTGCTCGTAAAACCGGCGGAACATCAGCTGCTCCCAGCGGTAATACTCGGGAAGACAGGTCGCGACCTCGCGTGTCCAATCGTAGGCAATCCCCATCAATCGCAGGTCGCGTTGCATTTGCGAGATATTCTTCAGAGTCCATTCGCGTGGGTGCACGCCGCGGTTGATGGCCGCATTTTCCGCGGGGAGGCCAAAGGCATCCCAGCCGATCGGCTGCATCACATTGAAACCCCTCATCCGCTTGTAACGGCTCACGACATCGCCAATCGAGTAGTTGCGCAGGTGGCCCATGTGAATTTCACCGCTGGGGTAGGGGAACATGCAGAGGCAGTAGTATTTGGGCCTCTTCAGCGGGTCTTTGTCAGGATCGGGCGCGTTAAATACACCCCGTTTTTCCCACGCCTCTTGCCACTTGCCTTCAAGTGACGAGGGATCGTAACTTTCGCTTAACATCGGTCAGGCAGTCTAACTGAGGAGATCTCATAATGAAAGACGTTGTCATCCTGGCGGCCGTTCGCACGCCTATCGCCTCATTTCTGGGTTCTTTTAAGGATATTTCGGCCTCACAATTGGCCGCTCATTGCCTCACTGAAGCGGTGAATCGCGCGAAGGTCCCCGGCGAAATGATCGACGAATGCTTGATGGGGTGCGTCTTACCCGCCGGCATGGGTCAGGCCCCAGCCCGGCAGAGCGTAATCTTCGCCAATCTCCCCCAGTCCATTCGGTGCACAACGGTGAATCGAGTGTGCGGCAGCGGCCTTAAGACCGTGATGATGGCCACTCAAATGATCCAGACCGGGGACGCCAACATCGTGCTTGCGGGCGGAATGGAGTCAATGACGCGGGCCCCCTATCTCTTGGATCGCGCGCGCGAGGGCTATCGCCTCGGCAACGGCAAGATCGTCGATTCGATGATCTCGGATGGGCTCTGGGACGTGTACAACAATTTTCACATGGGCACTGCTGCCGAGCTCTGTGCGAAGGAGAAAAAGATCTCCCGCAGCGAGCAGGATGAGTACGCGCTGATGAGTTACCAGCGGGCGCAGCTTGCTGCGAAAGAGGGACTCCTCAAGCGCGAGATCGTGCCCATCGAGGCGACTATTGGAAAGGAGACGAGGAAGATCGATGCCGATGAGGAGCCCTTCAAAGCAAAGCTCGATCGCTTGGGACAGCTGAGCCCGGTGTTTGATAAGGCGGGCACAGTGACTGCGGGCAACGCGAGCTCACTCGCCGACGGCGCCTGTGTCCTCATTCTCGCCGACAGCGAGACGGCCAAGAAGCTGGGGACAAAGCCAGTCGCCCGGGTCGTTGCCCAAGCAAGCCACGCCCAGGCGCCAGAGTGGTTCACCACCGCCCCCGTCGGATCGCTGAACAAACTCGCAGCCAAAGCCAAGATCGCGCTCAATCAGATAGACCGTTTTGAGATCAACGAGGCATTCTCCGTCGTAGCACTAGCCTGCGTGAAGGAGCTGGGGCTGGATATGGCCAGGGTGAATGTGCGCGGCGGGGCCGTGGCGATGGGCCACCCGATCGGGGCCAGCGGGGCGCGCATCCTGACGACGCTCCTGCACACCCTTCAGGATGAGAAGAAACAATATGGAGCAGCCTCCCTTTGCATTGGGGGCGGTGAGGCCTCGGCCCTTCTCATCGAGAATCTCGGATGAGTACACTCTTCTCCTTCGATGCTGATTCTTCACTAGAAAAACAGATTCGGTCCGAAGCGCGCGAAGAGCTCAAACACTTTCTGAAGAAAGAGCCGGATCCGGACGCTGCCTTTCGGGGGATCTTCAATCGTCGACCGAAGACGATCCGCTGGAGCAATTACTTGCGACTCAAGATTTTGCACCGGCAGTTTTCGAAGGGCACAGTGCCCGGACTGCCAGTGATTGTGCGCTCGGCGCGCTTTCTCTACGGCCGGTACCGCAACCTCAAGAGAATGATTCCGGACAACTCATGAGGCATGTTCACTCCACACAAGGCATGGTGATTCACCAGTACCACTTTTCCGTCTCGCCTGGCGATGCGATCACCAACCAGATGTTTTTCATCTATCGAAGTCTACGACAGGCCGGTATTGAGAGCCGCATTTATGCCGATCACATACGCGGGGGCCTCTCCAAGTGGGTCAATCGGTTCAATGAGGCTGAGCTTTGGAATTGCGATCTCCTTCTTTTGCACCACTCTCACGGCAACCCCCAGCTTCAAAAGCTCCTAGGGATCGAAGTGCCCAAGGCCCTCATCTATCACAACATCACGCCGGAACATTTTTTCCGCCACGATCCCCACATGTGGAACCTCTGTCGGATCGGTCGCAGTCAGCTCAAGCTCATCCGTCAGGCCGTTTCGACCACCTTCGTCGATTCGCGATTTAACGGGAGGGAGCTCAAAGATCTCGGCTTCACCGACCCGATCCACTTTCCGCTTTTTGATATCGGCGTCATGATGGCGGAGGTGAGCAACAGCCAGCCCAGACGAGAGAAGGGGAAAATCAAACTCCTCTTCGTGGGCAAGATCGCTCCACACAAAAACCAGATCGCGCTTTTGCGAACGCTCTCGTACCTGCCACCCGAGTATGAGCTCACGCTGGTGGGTAGCGCCGATCCGATCTATCTCGACTATGTGAAGCTCACGGCTCGAGCGCTCGGTGTCCATTCCCGCGTCCAAATTCTCGGGAAGGTGCCGGAGAAGGACTTAAAACGAGCGTACCAGGAGTCTTGGGCCTTTTTGTCGACGAGCCTCCATGAAGGTTTCGGCGTTCCGCTCATTGAGGCGATGGTTCATCAACTCCCCGTTTTCGCGATCAACAGTGGTGCCGTAGCTGAAACGCTCGATGACGCTGGGGTGCTGTTCAACACCGAGAAGCCGTGGGAGCTCGCTGCCGTACTCAAGACTTTCCTCGCCCACCCGGAGGCCATCAAGGCAGCTATCGCCCGGCAGAATCAGCGGCTGGAGGCCCTTCGGGCCGGCGAGAGTCAGGAACGAGTACAGACCATCTGCCGCGATCTCGTCCACCACCTGCGAGTCGTCCCCGAGTGTGATTGGAAGAAAGAGGCGGCCAACATCGCCCGTCAGCTCGAGACATGAGTGACCTGCGACAAATGCTTTCGGCCTTCGCTGAGCAGTGTCACGCCCTTTCCACCCCGCCGTACGCCAAAAGAGATCTCGCCACCGTGGAGCTTTTCCTGAAGCTACTCCAAAGCCCCCAGGATCCGTTTGTCCGCGCTAACACCTTTGGCCACTTTACGGGTTCAGCCCTCGTGGTCTCTCCCGACGGAACAGACGTCTGCCTCATCTACCATAAAAAACTTCAGAAATGGCTCCAACCCGGCGGCCACGCCGATGGCAATCGGAACCTAGATGAGGTGGCCCTCAAGGAGGTCGAGGAGGAAACGGGCCTAAGAGGGCTGATCGTATCGGAACCGGGGAGCTTAGCGCCAATGATTTTTGATCTCGATCGCCACGTCATCCCCCCGACCCCCAAAGATCCTGAGCACTACCACTACGACGTGCGTTTCCTGATAAGAGCCGACTCTTTGAAGCTGACACTGTCAGAAGAGTCCAGCGATTTGGCGTGGTTTCCGATCGCCAATGCCCGCGAGGTCAGTGCCGAAGAATCGATGCGCCGCCTCTATGACAAGCTGGAACATATGCGGGTAAGATAGGCAGATGCGATGGTTGGGGCACCTCTTCAGCATCCCGTTGACTGCCCTCCTTTGTCTGACGATCTCCTGCGGAACCGGTTCCAGTCAAACCGGACTCGACACCTCCTTCGGAACATCCGGCAAGACTACTCTCGATTTCAACTCCGCTGACGACGAGGCCTTCGCTATGGGTATTCAATCCACAGGAAACGTCATCATCGCTGGTCGTATGTCGAGCTCCGGGCAATACGATTTTGCGCTCGCTCGCTTGAAGACAGACGGAACGGTGGACACTACCTTCGGCACAGCCGGTAAGACCACAACCGATTTTTCGGGTGGCAACGACACGATCTATTCCCTCGCAATCCTTTCGGACGACACGATCATCGTCGCAGGCACCGCCAGCGGGGGCTCGGCCTCGACCTTTGCCCTGGCAAAGTACAGCAAAGACGGTATCCTCGACAGCACCTTTGGCACGAGCGGCAAGGTCTCGCTTCCCATCGGTTCGACTCAGGATGAGATTCGGTCCATCGCGATCACGAGCACTGGGAAAATAGTGGCGGCGGGTTTTTCGAAGTCGGGCTCGCGCTTTAAAGTGGCCGTCGTGCGCCTGAGCTCGACCGGCTCGCTCGACACTGATTTCAACACAACTGGAAAAAACACCTATTTCATTGGCTCCGGCGACGACAAGGCCCTGGCACTCACGCTTCAATCGGATGGAAAGGCCGTCATCGCCGGCTCGACAGTGACCAACACGAGCACACTCACAAGCCAGATGTTCGTCTCCCGCCTTTCCACAGATGGCACTCTCGACGCCAACTACGGATCCGCGGGAACCTTTTCCATTTCCAACTCTACCCAATCGGGCCTAAAGGATGTGGCCACCGGCGTGAGCGTGCTCTCAAGCGGTGGCATTATCGTTTCCGGCACCAGCGACAACGGCACAGCTCCGAAGCTGCTGCTCGCCAAGTCCACCTCGGCCGGGGCGCTTGATACAACCTTCAATTCGAATGGACTTCTTGCCACGACTCTCAACACGGTTTCAGCCACCTCGACGACATTGAGCTATGTGCAGAGCGAGGGAACCTGCCAGGCCTCTCAGTCTAATGGCTATGTGATTGCGGGCGGCATCCTCACCACAAGCGCCGGCACCGACTTCGGCCTTTTGCGCGTGAACCCGCAGGGCTCAGCCGATCTCTCTTTCGGCACCTACGGTTTGCAGAGTTTGGATTTCGGATCCAATGATGAGCCCCGCGCGGTCGTCACGACCGGCTCGGCTGTCTTTGTGGTGGGAAAGGCCTATAACGGCGCGAATTACGATTTTGCGATCGCCAAATACTATCAGTAGCCCGATCGCCACTGACTGAAATTGCGGTATTCCCCGCGAGCGATCTGGAAGATGTTTCGTTTAAACGGGCTCTGAATTCCGATGCTCATGAGTTCATTGCGGCCTAGGAATTGGCCCGGCTCGAGCGTCCCGCCTGCCTGCGTGAAAAGATTGGAGAGAAACTGGGAACCTGAAGGCGGAGTCACCACCACTTGAGGGGGTAAAGCCCCAAACTTCGCGGTACCCGAGGCCTTTGCATTGCCCACCGCCTGGGCGCCGATCGCAGCCGGATCGCTGAGTCCAGTGCCTGATGGAGAAGAGCCGGCCACGCCGCGAAGGGCCTCGTCCCCACCATGAGAAGACGTGAGCGCCGCAACGGCTGCCCCATGAGATTTCGCCAACTCATCGGCGACGAGATTCAGCGCCCCTTCCGCCTTCCCTTGAGCGAGTGTCTCGGAAGAAACACCCAGGGCACGAGCCACATTCTCTTCCGTGGCATTGGCGCCATTATTTGAGAGCATCTCATTCGCAAACTGTTCAGGATTCGTGCCGGCGCGCTCCAGCGCCTGTCGTAGGTCGGGCGTCAGAAACTTGTCTTTCAAACCCTGGTTAAAGGCCGCGTTGTTGGCAGCGCTGCTCGAGGAGGCGGTCTTTCCCTGTTCTTCGTTGAAGCGAAGGGCCTGTTCGGCGGCTTTGTTCTGCTGAGAGGCTGAGTTCGAGGCAGCGCCCTGAGCCAATTCGATCGCGCCGTTCGTCACAAGAATAATCCCAGCCACCATCACAGGGATAATGGGAACGGGAATCATCGGAGCCCCAGATGAAATCATCGCGGTGCCAGCCGCGATGGCCGCATTGGCTCCGTTCGCTGCATCCTGTTTCGACTCTTTGGCTTTGTCGGCGCGCCCATCCTGCCCACTCAGGACCGCGCCAATGGAATTGGGGTCCGTCCTCACGCCATTGAAAACGCCACCGGCGATACCGGATCCGCCCAGACTGGGGGAACCGCCCGCCTGATTGAACTGAGCCGGGGAACTCGAGCCTCCCTGATACACCGTCTGCCCAGCAAAGGGATTGGACGCACCATTGGTCTCCGCAGCGGAGAAAGTACCCGCGACAGCTAAAATGAACAGGAAATAGGCACGCATTGCACACATTAAGAATGCAATCCACAGGCCTGGACTCGTGCCTCAACCAGGCACGATCCCCAAGCCCCAAGTGTTCAAGCTTTGGACAGGCGTCCAAAATCGATTCGATAGGCATACAAAGTGAATACTATATGCTCATATTTACATGTATAATGAGCATATGCTGCCCCGATTGATTTCGACCTCCATCAAAAGCACACGGAAGTCCGTGCTTCTCCTGGGGCCTCGGCAGGTCGGAAAATCGACCCTGATCCAGAGTCTCAAGCCCGATATCACGCTCAATCTTGCGAATCTCGATACTTTCCTGAGAGTGACCTCCAATCCTTCGGAGCTTCAGGATCGGCTTGAAGCCTCATCCGCCCGATCCGTTTTTATTGATGAGGTCCAGAAATATCCGCCGCTCCTCAACTCGATTCAGGCCCTCTTGGATGAGAAAAAGGAACTGAAGTTTTTCCTCACGGGATCCAGCGCCAGAAAGCTCAAGCGAGGCCGCGCGAACCTCTTGCCCGGGCGAGTGATCAATTTTCACTTGGGGCCGCTGATAGCTGGCGAATTGGATTACCGCGCCGATGAGGAGGCCCTGCTCAGATTCGGGGGCCTTCCCGAAATCTACCTAGAAAAGACTGAAATTGTGAGGAAGCAGATTCTCCGTTCTTACTTTGCCAATTATATTCAGGAAGAGATTAAGGCTGAGGCACTCGTGAGAAATATCGACGCCTTTTCTCGCGCCATTCCATTTGTCATCTCAAACGCGGGCAAGTTTGTTGATTATTCCAAACTGGCCAAGCAATCGAAGATCTCGCGTCATGCGCTCAGCCGATTTTATGAAATCTTCGAGGACACTCTCATCGGCAACCGTCTGTGGCCAGACGATCGCCTTCTGGAAAAGGCCGACCTGATCAAACACCCGAAGTTCTTTGTTTTTGACAACGGAATCTACAACGCTCTAGTGGGCAGTTTCGACGCTAGCGAAGATCGCAAAGGGATCCTCTTTGAGCAACTCCTCTATAACCAACTGCTTCATTCCGCGTGGGCGAGGGATCAAGAGATCAAGATCGCAAGCTTTCGAACCCGTGGCGGTCTCGAAGCAGATTTCATCGTCACGCTCGAAGGCTCGCGCTATTGCATCGAGGTGAAAGGCGCTCGGAATCTCACAACTTCCGACACCGACAGCATCAAGAAGGTGGCAACGTATGAAAAGGGCCTCACGCCCATGGTCGCCTACCTCGGAAAAGACTCCCGCAAGCTCAATGGCGTGGCCTGCCACCCCTGGCAAAAGCTCCTCAAGGAGCTAGGGCTATAGGGCTATTCCAATCCCGAATTTTAAGGCGGACCAGGAACGCACTTGATCCCTTCATTCGATTCGCGGTATGTAAGCGCCCTCTCATGAAACCCGCGCTCCTCATGGCCTGTTTGAAGGCCTCCCTGGCACTCGCCGCTCCGACTCTTCACGACCGGGTCCGACAGGTGGCCCTAGCGGTCCCCAATACGATCGAAGCGCCGAGCAGAGACCCGAACGAGCTTTATGAACAGGTCTTCGAAGCAATGCTAACAGGCCTTACCTATCGACAGGCCCGAGAGCTCAAAAAGGTAGAGGGGAATACCAACGTCAACTCCCAAAGAGGCGGCGTCCCGATCCCGTATTTCGACGCGGGTATTCACTACCCGACAGGCCAACTCTCCATGCAGGTCCCGAAGGAGTTCATAGGAACGCCCGGTCAGGCCTGGATGAAGCTTCACGAACTCGCTCACTATAGACTGGCCCTGCTCATCGGACTCAAAGACTTCGTCATCGATGCGAACCAACTCGATAATCTCGCACTGGTCCGCTATTTCATGGACTCGGAAGACCACTCCTATCGCTGGGAATGGCTCTATCTCCACAATCTTTCAAGACCGGTGCAGGAACTGCTCTTGAGTCAGCTCCACCAACACGTGCGCAACACCGGCGATATCACCAGCCTTCTCATGGAAAATGTCATCCGGGCCTCTCGCCTCCCGCGCAGCCAATATCTCGCCAAACAGCGAGCCTCCGATCGCGAAGGCAGCCGCCACGGCTACACGCTAGGACTCACCGAAAGGGCGATTGAACAATGGTTTCGCAGACGCGCCCAGGATTGTGGAAAGCTGCTCTCCGGCCTGCGGTCGATTTTCTGGGGGAACACACGGGACGATTCGAAGTAGTCGAAGCGTCCGAGGCCGGGATCCACCTCAGCCTCGGACACCACCCCCAAAGCACTCGACCGGATCGTCAGGTGACGCAACCTTCGAAAATACAGACAGCGTGGAATTGCAGGCAGGACGACCGTGCCAGCACCACGGCCTTATCGTAGGCTCCTGATTGGCCGGTGTACCGGTGGCTGCCATCCTCACTGATGTAGGAGCAAGAATATTGTATCTGAATGGGGCGTTCCTCGCCGAAGGAGATCACCTTCGTCGTCGGGACGTCGGCAAATGACGCCGAGGCCACGAATATCAAAGCGAACAACATAGTTTTCACAGGAAACCCCTTTGTTGGAGTCACCCTACGAAATGTGCCGTGGCCTGTCCAAATTAAATAACGAAAAGTGTTTCCCCCGTTGAAACAAATCGCGACCGTAGGATTCCTATCGAATAATGTTGACGATGGACCGACTACAAACCACGGCAAGCTTGAAGTCCTGCCGAAATGTGCGGGGATCGCCCGGAAAGTCAGGATTGAAGGCCCACGCCTGTTGCTTGAGCTCGACGTCGCCCGTCCAGATTTCGGGATACCCACCGTGCTCGAGGGCCTTGAGATGATCGCCCATCGGCGATGTGCCATTGAGATAGACGAAATTGGATCGAAGACTCTCGAGGGAAACCAGACGCGCGCGGAGTTGAGCACAGGCCTCTTCGGCCTTCCACCAAGACATCTTTCCAGGAACAAAATAGAAAGCGCTCGTCCCTTCCTCGTTTCTCCACGGCCCATAATCTGGGCTTGATTGAAGGGTTGCCAAGCAGACAAAGTCTCCATAGCAATGGGCACGCCAGAGATGATTCTGATAGCTGGCCTGGCAGAGCCCGGAATGCTCCACGTACGCAGGAGAATTCCCTTCCTGACAGTGGGACCTGGCGTCACTCCACAGAGCGCTTCGGGCATCATCAAACGCCAAATACTCGGCGACAGAGGACGTCGCCCAGCCATCAGCCCGAAACGTTTGAGACGCCTGCACTAAATTCAAGACCAGCAAGAAGAATAACATTCGCACCCCCGCAAATATCTTAGAGCCATTCCATTCGGAATGTGATGCCCATCATTAATCAGTGTTTCAGCCATTGAAACAAAGATTGATCGCTCAATTGCCGAGAGTCAATGCCCGACGGGCTCACCAGGTCTTTTTGACGGGCACAGGATCCAGTTCAGTGCTATACCCTCCCGTCCCCAATGCACCCAAGGAGTTTTCGCCCCAGCAGTAGTGGTTGTCGGCGTCTGTTTCGCCGCAAGCGAAGTTGCCGCTCATTCCGCCGGTGATGCTGGTCCACTTTTCTCCATTGAGATTCCTGTTGCTGATGATTTGGGGGGTAACCACTATTTCTGGGCATAGCGAATTCGGACAGAACTGGGAATTGCCGAAGGCCCCGCGACCCCACGCCCAACCGCTCCCATCCTCAGCAACCGCGTACATTGCCATAATCCCCGAGCCAATGGCGACAAACCTGCGGCTTCCCGTGAGTTGGGAGGTATCAACCGCCTGGGATGGAAACGCGGACCAATCACCCGCGCTCGTGCCACCGTACCCAAAGGCTTTCGGATCGTCTCCGAAACAGTAGGTTTCACCAGCTTTGGTAGTGAGGCAACATGTGTTGAGTATGCAGGCAGCGTCGGTCACCTGTGTCCCGGGGGGGAGGTGGGAAAGATCGATGGGTCTCACGACGTCATTGGTCTCACAGACCGAGAGGGGATCGTGGAGGGCGCAGTCTGCGAAGACTCGGCGTTGATCGTCGATCGCCACGCAGCCGGGATACAGGGTAGTCGCGAGTTTCACAAAGTGGGGCCTCTCTCCGGTAGAAACTGTAATCGGCGATAGGGACAAGGATCCTGAAGTGTTGGTGCTTTTCCACAGCCGCCCATCCTCTGTGATGAAGCAAGAGTATTGGGCATCCACGACGGGACTTGGGCCGGCCGGGAGTTCATAGAAATTCGGATTCGCGGTTGGCCCGCTTCGCCACATAGCGATGAGTCGGCCGCGGCTGGTGAGAGCGTAGTACCCGGACAGCTGGCCCCCATGCACAGACGCAATCGTTTCATTGGGCCACAGAAATGAGCTCAGGTCGTCGGGGGCCGGAATCCACCCGGCGGGGTCAATGGAAAACCCCCACCGAAAGATCTTGCCCCCGGTGAGTATCGCCCCCCCGTAAGTAAAAACCGTGAACCTCTTTCCGGTGGTGGGCGGAGTGGCTGACGCCGCAAGACAGGCCTTGTGACCTCTCTTCGAGAATTGGGTGGAGCCGCAATACGCCCCCGCCGGTGTCCGGTAGGTGACCGAGCCATCCGTGTATCGCCGCAAGAGTCCATTCTCGACGACAAACGTGTCCCCTGGCGTGAGGTCGTCTGTCGCCCGCGCGTAGGCATGCCAGGCGGCGAGCTCGTTAGAGTAAAAGGCCTCCCTGCGATCAATGCGGGAAACGATCCGCTGCGTCACAATCTGAGCGCTCATTTGGAAGGAGAGCGAAAGTCCTCCGAGAAGCGTCACCACGCCGACAGCAATGAGAATTGGCAAGACTCCCGATTTCGACGATAAACCCATGCACAATCTTATCGGCACAACGCTTTCTAAAGATTTTGCGCATCGCTTCAATCAAGGGAACGGTCGTTCTACCGACAGGTAACTGAAATCTCGGAGGCCGTTACATTTGGACTTGTCTGATAACCCCTAGTTTCGACTCCGGGCCCGTGAACCCCTTTCGCTGGATCTGTTCTCGATCGAAGCGCGTCCTGGAATGAGGAGATTATTTGCGAAACGACCCGGTCACTCGGCGATACGTTTCGAATGGTCGGCGTTGGGAGACCGGCCACGTTAGCCCACCATCGTGTGCCATCGCCCTGCGGTTTAACAAAGTAACCCGAGGGGTTTGTGGAGATTCCCGTAAACTCTAGCGTTCGCGCCTTAGCAGAAACAGGCGGGTTCATATAACCGGCTGCTCCCGATCCGGCAGCGGGAGCCGAGGTTCCGTACATCTCGCGAAAATTGGCAATGATGGTGTCGGTAAAGGCAACGCCCTGAGCGGTTTTGAAGGCCACATTACTCAGTTTGAAATGCAAAACACAGGGAGGGAAGCCCCCACTGGGCGGACCCGACATGCCCATCTCTCCGTGAACGGTTGTGACGACAAGGCCAAGTATGAAAATGACAGACAGCACTGATTTGTATAACAAACGTACCTCCTGAAGCTCCACTACGATGACATCCAACTGTAACCAAATGATGTCGCTGGCACGCGCAAAATGTGACGATTGTGTCACTGTTGCTCCGCCTCCGGCACCACGTTAGTCAACGAACCACCGACCGGCTACCTCAACTCCCGATATGCCGCCCAGTGCAATCAGGTAGATGCACAAATAAGATAGAGAGCCAAGAATTCGTCAAAGATGTTTACGTCCGAGGGGCCCTATTTCGGCATCCCTTCGCTTGGATGGTGTCTTTTCAATAACTTGGGGCTGGCGCTTGCGTTGCACCTTCCACGGGCGGAGGTTGCGCCATGCGGTATCTTTTGTTCGTGGTCCTGATGCCCCTCATCGGCTCAGCTGAGTCTGTCACAATGGGCTCGATTCGTTACTTCGGTTCTGGCTGTCCCAAGAACAGCGTCGCCTTTCTGCCTGGCGCCGACTCGTTTTCAATCCTTTTTGATCAATTCACAGCCGAAACAGGCCCCCATGTGCCGGCCAGTCGCCGTGTCCGTCATTGTACGCTCACGATTCCCATCACGGTGGAGAAGGGCTATCGAACCCAGGTCGAATCGATCGATTACCGGGGCTATGCCAATCTGGAATCCAAGACTTTCGGCTGGGCGTATAGCTACTTCCTCATTCCCGGCGAAACAGTCGGCTATGCCCCAGTGTCAGGGTTCTCAGGTCCGGTCGAAGAAGATTGGTTCCGACGAGACGTTACGAAGGGAATTGTATCAAAGGGCTGCACCCGGAAGAGGCAAACCGTCAAACTCACTCTTTTCATCGAGACAGCAGTGATTCCACTTCGCCACTTTGCGGCCGGAGTGATTGGCCTCGACTCATCCAATGGCGTAATCGAGGGCCGATTGATTTCACAACGTTGTCGCTAGCAAACTCATCGACCGTGGAAACCGGTGGCGGAATCAGTTTCTAGGGATTGGAATCCTCTTTTTCATTAGTTAATAGTTATTTAATATTAGCTAGTTATAGTAATTGACTAGCCTTCCGGCATTTTTCCGGACAAAATGCTGACTATGTGGTCAAGGATTCTGGGTATCGGAAACAACTCCTCGTTTATCTTCGGACCACGCGGGGTTGGAAAATCAACTCTCCTTCGACAAACATTGCCCCAAGCCAAGCTCTTTTCGTTGCTCCAGCAATCGGAGTACCTCCGATTTCTCACAAATCCATCCGATTTCAGGCGAGAGGTTCTGGCCCTTCCACGCGGAAGCTGGATTGTGGTCGATGAAATCCAAAAAATCCCCGCCCTTCTTGATGAAATTCACGCCATCATGAATGAGGTTGGAGAAAGTCATTTCCATTTCGCGATCACGGGCTCAAGCGCGAGAAAGCTTCGCAAAGAAAATGCAAATCTTCTCGCGGGCCGCGCACGCAATCGTAAATTGTTTCCCTTGGTGCATGCGGAACTTCAATTCGATACTTCACAAATCGAAGAGATTTTAGAGTTCGGTACCTTGCCGGCGGTTCGCACGCTTTCTACTCCCGATCGAATCCAGTTCCTGGAGTCTTACGTGGCAACTTTTTTGCAACAAGAGATCCAGCAAGAGGCTCTGGCGAAACATCTGGACTCGTTTGTCCGCTTCTTGAAAGTGGCCGCTCTCATGAATGGCCAATTGGTCAATGTATCCGCGACTGCCCGGGACTCGGGAGTCGCGCGAACTTCGGTGCAGGGATATTTTGACATTCTTGTCGACACGCTTGTGGGCACTTGGCTTCCTGCTTGGCAGCCGCGAGCGAAAGTGAAAGAGACTCAGCACCCGAAGTTCTATTTTTTTGATCCTGGCGTAGTCCGAACCATCACCTCTCAATTACGCGACGGACTCGACAGCGTCGAAAAAGGATTTTTACTGGAAACTTATATCTTCCACGAGCTGCGCGCCGCGATGGAGTACCAGTCCCTCGGAGGGGAACTGAGCTACTGGAGATCCGGTGATCGAGAACTCGATTTTATTTGGACGCGTGGGAAAGTTTCTGTGGGAATCGAGGTGAAATCGTCTGAGCGTTGGAAGCCGGAATTTGCTTCAGTTGGCAATGAACTTGTCTCAAAGAAAATACTCGACGCGGCGTTTGGCGTTTACCTGGGCGAAAAAGCGTTAGTAGACGGTGAAATGAAGGTCTTCCCCCTGATCGAATTTCTCACAAAAGTTTCTGCCGGAAAGGTCCTGTCGAGGGGCTAGTTGCAGGACCGGAGCAAAGCAAATCACCGCTTTTGGCACTCGACCTGATTTTTTTGGCGGTGAGACTGTTGCGCCCAGGTCCAATACCCCAGCCCTGATTCAAACGGCTTCGAAACCCATTCACGCTCCGTGGGGCAGGCCTTGTGGGCACGCTGACGGGCTTCCTCCTCCGAACCAAACTTCTGGTTGGCAAAAATAGAAATCCAACCACCGGCCCAGTCGCTGTTTTTACCCTTAATAAAAGGCCCCGAAGCGGCGACTCCGATGAGCTGTTGCGTCTCCTTAAGACACCAAGCCGAGCACAGAAGGGGAAACTTGGCTCTATCCGCTTCCAGAGCCCTCGCGGGGGCCTGCTCCCTCCACACACGCTCGGCCTCAATTCTTGCCACTTCAGCAGCCGCGGCCTTAGCTTGGGCTTCGCGCGCACGAATGACCACCCTCCCTGAGTCGCGCTCATAGATCCGAGAGTGCCATTCATCGACCTTGAAGGCGACCAGATCGGAACTGTCGATAATCTCGTTTGAGGAGCTCCGAACTCCGCCAAAAACTCGTTCCAAGAAGATAGAAATTGCTATTCTTCGGCTGAGTGTTTCAATCTGTTTTCTTGCCTCATCTTCATTCAAGACTCCGCCATCGTTGAGCGCCTCCTCCAATTCCTCGCGCAGAATAAGCAGCTCTTTAAACTCTTTTCGCTTGTTAGGGTCTGTCTCAATCTGGTCGATCGATCCTACAACGGCCGCATCAAAATCGGCGATGGGCAAGCTCGACACGGGTTCGCCTTGGCATTCCCGCAACGGCCTCGAACGAGAAATCCCAAGACAGGCCTTCACCTCAATTCGTCCGGTCTCCTTCATAAAGGCAACGAAATACCGCCCCGATTTCTTGTGGGGAATCGCGACATCCGCGACAGCCTGAATCGTGATGAAAAGCAACAAAAGTGAAATGGTAAAACGCATGCTCAGCACTATGCCTTATTACGGCACAAAAAATCATCACAGCACAAAAAAATCCTGTCCCCAAGGATTCCTGCTGAGGGATTAGGCACTGTTTCTTCGTCCGAAACAAAATGTTTCAGGAGTTGATACGGTATGCTGCGTTGCGGTATGTAAGGGTCGCTTCTGACTGGTGAGGTGCTCGATGCGTTCCTGGCTCGTGATTGTCTGCTCGTTGATCTCGGTGTTTTCATTGGCAAAGGTCATCGATCCCGAGGGCACGGTGAAGGGTGGGGACACTCCCCGCGAGGGTGTCGAAGACCCCTTGGAACCCGCACCCTCCACGCCCCCCCCGGTGGACTGCCAAGCCCCCCAGGACGACCAAGAATCGGAGAACGACTGTGAACTCGGCACTCCCCAGTAGCAGCTCCCGATCCTTTCTTTCCAAAGGAGACAACTACCGAAGTTGGCTCCACGCGGAATTGGAGAACAGAAAAACCGAGAACCCAGCCTATTCCCTTCGGGCGTTCGCACGACATCTCGGGCTTTCCCCAACCTCTCTTTCTCAGGTGATCAACGGAAAACGAAAACTCACGGTGTTGTCGGCTGAGCGAATTGCCGCCTCCTTGGGGCTCTCTCCGCGCGATCAAGATCTTTTCATTCAGTCGACTTTTAAGAAACATCTTGAGAATAGCACTTCCGATTCAGAGCGTGAAAGGCCCTTGGACGTGGACTCATTTCGAGCGATCGCCGACTGGTACCATTACGCGATCCTGACACTGGTTAAGCTCAACGGCCGACGCATTTACCCCGAATACCTCGCCGATAGATTGGGAATCAACCGTCTCGAGGCAAAACAAGCTTTGGAACGGCTTCAGCGTCTTCGTCTCATCGAAAGAAGAGGAAACACCTACATCAAGACAACCGCACCCCTTGTTGTTCTTTCTCAAAATGGAGAGGCCTGCCTCCGCATCCATCATAATCAAGTTCTGCGACGAGCGAGTCAGGCGGTGGACAATCTTCCTTATGAAATGAGAGAAAGCGTCTCCACAACACTAGCCTTTGATCCGGAATACCTCGATGACGCTAAGGAGATCATCGAAGACTGCCGGCAGCGGCTACTCAAGCTCGCCGGTGGATCAAAACCCAAGCGAGTCTTCGCTCTTTCCATGCACCTTTTCCCCCTCGACAGAAACCCCTCCTGACGACTGCTACTCGCCGTAGAGGTCGAAGAAATTGATCATCTGGGAACCGCTGATGGGAATCGATGGGTAGGTGAAGCCATTTTGCCCGTAGGAGGCGTCTATCTTGCCATCCAACTTCAGGCGAACGATCTGAAGATCGAGGCTGGTGCCTGTTGCCATAGTCGGCGGGAAAGGGAACGGTCAAACTCCCGCCCACTCCGAAGGTCGAATCAAATTCACCCTTGTCATTGAATCGCCAGACTGCGACCCCTCCCGTAACCCGACTAGCCACTGCCAGCAAATCGGTGCCAGGTATTCGTTGGATAAGGGTCAATGGGGTGTCCGATGTGTTGAATTTGAGCAACCCATTTACGCCAAATTGGGTGTCAAACTGGCCGTCTGGCAAAATTGAGAAAATGGTGTTGGTCCAGGGATCGCCCGGTCCGACCCGCTGGGTGCTCATGAGTATCGATCCGATCGGGGGGGAAGCCAGTGGCATTGAAAGGCACAAACGGTGTTTTTTCCTGTCGCTAAAGTTTGTCTTGGAACAGATCGCCTCACCAGGGCCCTGAGAGACCTCCAGGTTTTGAGCGTTGTAGCGACGGATGAGTAGTGTTGAGGGAGCAAGGGTTTGGGTCGTTGCGACATTCAGCGGCTGACCAACGGTGGACGAATAGGCGTCGGCGTTCACTGTCTGGCTGATGTTCAGATAGGGCGCATTGTCCACCACCAAGGGATTCGACGCCGGGGCGGTCCCAGACCGATTTCTCGCCCACAGGTGCCACGCTGCCATTTCGTTCGTGTAGAACGCCTCGCGGCGATTCACCTTATCCTGCAGCTTTTTCGAAACCAACGAAGAGCTTAAGTTCAAAACAAGACTCATTGTGGCTAACGACGAGACAATGCCGACGGCAATCAGAACGGGAAGCATGCCTACGCAATTTCGAATAGAACCCATGATATCGATCTCGTATCGACATCATTTCTCTCTTTTATGAGTTCGTGAGACTAAGCCTAGAGCGAAGAAGGTGCTAATGGGTCAACCCCCGCTATCAGGAGCTTTCGATCTTGGGCCTGCCATAGGTACCAGCTCGCTACCGAGTAGGCTCCCTCCCACTCGGGTACCAACTCCCGCATCTGCTTAGGCAACGGCATCTCATCAAGCTTGAGCAGCCACATCACACCGCGCCTGATTCCAAAATCTCCGATGGGAAAAACATTCGGCCGCCCCAGCGAAAAAATCAGAAACATGTGCGCGGTCCACTCTCCTATCCCCTTCACCTGAGTCAGGCGCTCGACGAGATCCTCATCGGAACATTTTCCCCAGCCTTTCCGCCAGACCGAAATCTGCCACTGCCGACTGAGCGCCTTTAAGTACTCCACCTTGGCTTGAGACACCCCAGAAGCCCGGAGTCGCTTCACATTCATCTTCAGGATGGTCTCAGGTCCTGGGAACGGACGAGAAAGGGCCGAGACCTTTTCAATGATCGAGCGTGCAGCCTTGGTAGCCAGCTGCTGCGAAAGAATGTTCTCAGCCAGCGCCCGAAACTCCGAGGTCTCAAGCTCAAGCCTTGGCGCCCCGATGGCCTCAATCAAAGGGGCTAGGCGACCGTCCTGTCGTCGCAAACGATGAGCAAGATGTTCCCACGCTTTCATGACCTGCGGTATACTACCCCCGTTATGGATTACTTCAACGTAGGGAAACTCGCCGTGTGGCACCACGAGACGGCACGGCCCAAGGGTCGGATCATCCTCACCCACGGCATCTGTGAACACAGTGGCCGTCATCTCAACACCGTGAATGCTTTCACTGCGGCCGGGTATGAGGTGGTGCGTTTTGATCTCCGGGGCGCCGGCAGAAGTGGCGGTCCACCTCAGTATGTGGATCGATTCTCTGACTACACCGATGATCTTCTGAGCATCTTCAATTGGACCCAAGCCAAACTGAATCCCCTCCCGCTCTTTCTCATGGGCCACAGCATGGGCGGTCTCATCACCCTCCACGCCACCCCGCCCATCCAAAAGCTTTTGCAAGGAGTCATCCTGAGTGCCCCGGCCTTTATCACCGGCAGCGCGGTTCCCCCTATTAAGATCGCCATAGGGAGGCTTATCAACCGGCTCTATCCCCAATTTCGGATCCCCAGCACCTCCGATCAAGGGTGTCTGTCACGGATCCCCGAGGTGATCGCCAATTACAATAACGATCCCCAGTCATTTCATTTCAATACCGTCCGCCAAGGTGACCAGGTGCTCAAAGCCATGGCCGACATCCCCAACGTCTGCCCGAAAATTACGACCCCCACGCTTCTCGTGCATGGATCCCATGATCGTTTGATTTTGCTCGAAGGAAGCTACCGGATCTTTCGAATGCTCGGATCTCGGAACCGGGTTCTCGCCATTTTGCCGGGCGGCTACCACGAACTCCACAATGACCTCGACCGAGCGGAGCTATTCCAAACATTGCAGTTTTGGTTGGATGGTCAGCTAGAGGCTAAGAATGAGCCTCGCGCGTCTGAAAACAGCCTCGCAGGCGATCAAGGAATAGGCCGGCGGTCGCCACAAGCCCAATCGTGATTTGACTCACAATCGTCTCCCAGGTCGGGAATAACCCTAGTGTCTCGACCCGGATGAGCATTGGAAAAGCCGTCACACCGATCACGCCCGCCTCCTGAAAGGAGTGGATCGACTTGCCGGTGAGCGTGATGGCAAGAATCACGAGCAATGACGACGAGACAACAAATATCTGCCGAAGCGGCAGGCGCGCACTCAACTTGAGCGAGAGTGCGGTGATCAGAATCGCAATTGCAAGAGCCGAGGCCACCCCCACGCCAATCCAATTATTGTTTGCTCCGCCCGACTCGAGCGAAAGGGCCCGGAGAAACAACACTGTCTCAAAGGCCTCTCGAAAGACGGCCATGAAAGAAATCCCAAAGAGTCCGAAGAGCTTTCCACCGCCGGCGAGCGAAGTCGACACCTGACTCAGAAAATTGCGCCAACGACCTATCTCGGTCTTTCGGTGGAGCCAAAACCCAAAGTAGAGAAGAACGACCACGGAGAGCAAAGTGACTCCGCCTTCCAAAAGTTCTCGCTGGAGACCCGACAGAGCCAACGCCCAACCAGAGAAAACCCAAAGAAGCGCCCCGATCAGAAGAGCGACACCCCAGCCGGCGTGTACGGCTACAGTGGCCCGTCGTGATCCCGCTGATCGCACAACACCCAGAAACGCAATCAGGATGAGGACAGCCTCGAAGGCCTCCCGGATTACGATTCCCAGAGCCATAAGCAACGTCACGACGGTGCCGGCCACAGGTCGTCGAAGGAGAACGCGCGTCGCCTCCAAAGTGTCATGGGCCTCTCGGACGGCGAGCGTCACTGCATCCACGCTCGACGGGCGTCCTATCTCCGACCGAACCTTCGCCATCTTCATCTCGAGATCAAGTACGAACTGAGAATTGTCCACGCGCAAACGCCGCTCGAACAGCTCAACCCCATCTAGGTAGGCCGCCAGAGCCGCTTTTTGCGCACGCCGACGGTCTCCCTGCTGGTATGCGCTCTGGGCTTCACGGAGACGATCCTGGGCAATATCAACAAACTGAGAGATCTCGTTGTCAGAGCTTTGGTATCGACGAGCGCTAGAGACTTGCGCCAGCGAAAAGTTTGCCGCCAGCTCCTCATCAGAACGCTCAGAGAGCTCCGAAAGAGGAATTGCGGGCCTTTCACTCTGAATGCTTTCGCCATGGTGGAAGGCCGAGACAAAAAAGGCGACATCCCAGGTCTCCTCGTCGGAGAAGGGAAAGGCCGCCATAGCCGTTCCCGGCACCCCCAAGCGAATAGCATTAAAGATGTTGAATGGGGTCATCTTGCTCATCCGGACCGACTGAAAATCGGCAGGCTTTGGATCGAGAGAGCCACCAGCCGGGCCATCACCGTGACCGGTCACGCCGTGGCACTGGGCACAGTTCTGTAGATATTTTTTCTGGCCACTCGCGAGTGATGGCCAGCTAGTCGGTATGCGCTTCACGTCACACACTTGAGCCACCCGATTCTCGAGCGATTTGGCAAGATTCGCGACCTCCTCGGGAGCGGCCTTACCGAGAATCCGGCGTTTCAATTCCTTCAAACCCCTCGCAACAACCACATCATTCGAGGCCGCCGGGATTCCGGCTGCCTCTTTGATCGCCGAATCCACAAACTCGAGCATTTCGCTATACTCGGACGGAGCGCTTACAACTCCGGCCTTCTCTACAGCACCGGAATAGTCGAGCGCGATGTAGCCTAAGAGGTGGGTGAGAAACCGCGGTGATGGGGCCTCTGCACGAAGGAAAAGGGGAAAGAGAAGGGCGAGAATGAGCGCCCTCATGGAATCAACTCCTCGACGTGATCAATTCCCTCAGTCAGAAGGCCGTTGATATGAATATCATCCAAAGAATAGAAAAGAGTCCGGTGCTCACGCCGCACACTCACCAAATTCAGATTACGCAGAGTCCTGAGGTGGTGACTCACCGCTGAGGGGCTCATGGAAACCAATTTCGCGATATCCCCCACACACAGCTCGCCATGGGAAAGAGCCCAGACGATCTGCACACGAGAGCTGTCCCCCAATGCCTTAAAGGTCTCCGCGAGCAAATTGAACAATCGCGCAGGGTTTCTCTTCGCTTTCATCTGCGCGGCTACTTTCCGGTAGGTAGAGCTCACTTGAACATCTGTTTAAATGAGAAATAATGAATACGTCAAGCTTGTCTAAAACCGCGTCTCGATGAGCGGAAAGAAGAATGTCGTGGGACGAGTGATGGTTTGGGAGAGGGCGTAGCTGGCTCCGATGGCGACTACGTCCCACCAGGTGTGGAGAAAGATGTTTTCGGAGAGGGTGTAGTTGTTGTGTTGGGTGAGCCAGCCCAGGTAGAAACCGAGGAGGAATTGGGGCCAGGGGAGGCGATTCTGCGACGAATAGTGGAGAGCCGCGAAGATTAAGGCCTGGGAAAAATTGGCCGCCAACGCGTTTCGCTCTGTGAAGTACTCCGAAATGGTCGGTTGCAGCACTCCGCGAAAGAGTGCCTCCTCTCCTAGGCCCGCCTGGTACGAAAAGGCTCCAGCGAAGAAACCATCAGCCGTACTGAAATTGATCGCGTTGTTCCCACCGGCGTTGGCGTCAACCGCGACGAGCGCCCCCACAACGAGAAGTGGCAAAAAGGTCGTGGGCCGTATGAAATAGTCAATGCGAAAAGGTGAACACAGGAGCTCGGCTGGGGTCTCCTCTGAAGCCATCTCAGGAAAGGCTCCCTCTGCACGGGCCGCCACCAGACCACTGCGAAACGCATGGAACGTGCTGAGGCTCCCCATCGTTTGGTAAATCTGCGCCCCTAGAATTGTCGTGCGGGCGCGATCATCCTTGCTGGTTACATATTGGGATGAGTCCCCCTGTACAGCTAGAACCGTTGCAATCCCCGCCAGGGCCAAGCCGGAGTAGACGGTCGCCGCACTCGTCTGTCCTTCGACCCATTGATCAAACCCTGGGAGTAGAAAAGAGACCCACGGGCGTCCGAGCATATTGCGCTTTCGGAGAGGTTCGTTCGGATAGGTATAGAAGGAATCGGCTAGGCAAAGGGCGGAAAGGGTCAGAGAGAAAAGGAGCGCGCAGTGGAGAACCTTCACGACTACTTTCTTTCCGGTTTCCACGGAATGTCCTGCACCTTTTCCAGCTGATTCGCCAAGCGGGCGAGCGTGAAAAGAAAATCGGAAAGACGGTTCAGATAGATCAAACACCATTTATCGACCTGCTCTCCGGGGAGACCGCACAGATAGACCGTGGAGCGCTCCGCTCGACGACAGACCGTCCGCCCGAGATGAAGAAGCGCCGCCGTCTTGGACCCGCCCGGAAGGATGAAGGTCTTGAGCGGCTCAAGAGTTCCTGAAATGGCGTCGATCTGCCGCTCTATTGCGTCAATGTGTGAAGCCGTCAGCACTTCGATTTTGGGATCAGTGCTCGGAGAGGCGAGCTGGGCGCCGAGAGTGAAGAGCGAAACCTGGATCTCCATGAGAGTCTTTTTGATCGGCTCGTGTCGGGTCTCCGCCGCTGCGAGCCCCAAAAAGGCGTTGAGCTCGTCGACATCCCCATAGGCCGCGATCCGAGGTGAACTCTTGGTGACACGTTTGCCTCCAAACAGCCCCGTTGTCCCTTCATCTCCGGTCTTCGTGTAAATTTTCATGGTTCGGAGATGATCCCCCGTCCCCCTCCTTTAGGCAAGGCTTGGAACAACGTCGAATGGGGGAAGCTTCGCTCACCACGCGGGCGACCCTTTGTGTAATAGTAGAGCGCGAGCGATTTGCGAGTCCGTTCCGAGGGACAGCAAAGCGGCTCTGGGTGACCATGGAAACTCACGTCGGTCGTGCTGAAACAGACCATGCGATTAAAAACGGGAAGCACGCGTTTAGACGCACTCAACTTTTCATCCCACAATTCAAGATGACCACCAAACTCCTCTTGCCACCCCTCATTGAGAAAGAGCAGAACATTCAGCCGACGATCCCACCGCCACTTGGGGTGGTAATTGAAATCGGCGTGAATCCCGAGAAATCCCCCCGGCACGATCTGATGAAGACCGCCACCAATCAGATCTGGGTCGGCGATGAGGCCGGTGATCCCGGTCAGGCGCTCGAGAAATGCGAGAAAGGGAGGCGCATTCATCTCCTCAAGCACACGGACGATCGCAATCGGAAGACGATCGATCCGATTCTGGGCGAGCTTTTTCTCCGTTGGAGTGTCAAATTCCTCCCAGCCGATATCGTCGCCAGGCCGTGGAACCACCGCCAGAGCCTCCGCGAGCCGATCGCGCTCTCCGAACTCATCCACCACAATGTGCGGAAAGGGCCTGGCGGAGGCATAGCTTTCGGAGAGTGTCGCGGCAAACGACTCGAGCTTTTGATAGTCAAAAACCGTCTTGGACAAGACTCCCCCGGGCTTGGCCCTACCATGGCCCCTCTCCGGCCTCCCGGCAAGCCAGGAATCCTCAATACTTAGGAGCTGTTACTCACCGCTTCCCCAATCGCCTCAACCTGGTGTCCCAAACGGCCGATACGGAGCTTGAAAGGGTACCGCACATGATTCGTGTGACACGCCTCAACGGAGCCGAAGTGGTGATCAACGCCGACCTCGTCCAGAGCGTAGAAAATACGCCGGATACCCTCATTACGCTCACCTCGGGTTATCAGCTCATGGTGAAGGAGCCGGTTGAGGACGTGATCAAGCGATTCATCGCCTATAAGAGGCGCAGCATTTTGGAAAACGTTTTGACCGATTCTCAGAAGGACAATGCATGATACTCAGTTGGCTCGGCCTCATATTGGGGTTTGGCGGAATCTTGATGGGCAACTGGCTCGAAGGCAGCGAGATCTCGGCGCTCATTCAGCCGACGGCGGCCATGATTGTCGCCGGTGGAACGATCGGTGCCACCATGCTTGCCTGCACGATGGCCGAGTTCACGGGTGCCCTGCGAGCCATCCCCAAGGCTTTCTTCAGTAGGGAACAAGATCTTGGCCCTCTGGTCGCAGAAATCATCGGCGTCGCAACGGCCGCTCGCAAAGAGGGCGTGTTGGCTCTTGAAAAAGTCGTGAATGAAATCAAAGACCCGTTCTTCTCACAAAATTTGCGTCACGTTGTCGATGGATACGACCCACTCGTGCTGAAAAGCATGATGGAGACACGCCTCTACCACGAGGAGGAGGAGAAGAACGCCGTCGCTAAGGTTTGGGAAACCGCCGGAGGCTTTGCTCCGACCATCGGCATCTTAGGAGCCGTGCTCGGTCTGATCCACGTGATGTCGAACTTGAGTGACCCATCCAAACTGGGGGGCGGTATCGCGGTGGCCTTCGTGGCCACAGTGTACGGTGTGGGTGGCGCCAACCTCCTCTTGATTCCACTGGGCAACAAACTCAAAAAGATCAGCAAAGCGGAAGTCCTCCGCATGTACGTCATCGCAGAAGGCATTTCCAGCATCCAGGCCGGCCTCAACCCGCGCGTAATTGAGGATAGGCTCGCGAACCTCGTCGGCCACCATGCCGGCGGCGCGAGCCATGAGGGCGCAGCGGCAGAGAAGAAGGCGGCGTAATGAAGAAGCATCAGGAAGAACATGAAAACATGGAGCGGTGGCTCGTCTCCTACGCCGACTTCATCACCCTGCTCTTCGCCTTTTTCACGGTGCTCTACGCACTCGGCTCGACGGAATCAAGAAAATATAAGGAGGCTGCTGAGTCGATTCAGAAGGCCTTCATGTCCGGCGGCTATATCTTTCCTCAGAAATCGGCGCCCTTCACCCCGCTAAAGGGAGAGAAGAGCCAACTTCAGGAAATTCCCCCCAGCAGCGAAAACGGTACGATGTCCAAAGCCGATCAGGAGGCGTTGCAAAAGTTAGTGGCCCAGATTCGCGACGCCTTCAACCGATCCACTGGCGTAAAGATGATGGAAGGCGAGCTCGGGGTGATCAAAACCGAGGATGGCTTCAAGATTCGTTTAGGAGAGAATGTTTTCTTTAAGTCCGGCAGCGCCAAGCTTCAGAAGGACTATGTTCCTTTGCTTATCGAGATCACAAAACGGATCATGCAACTTAACTATCGAGTGCAGGTCGATGGCCACTCAGACGCCGCACCCGGAGTTGCCGAGAAGGACAACTGGCAACTCTCCATTGATCGCTCCTACAATCTGATGAAGTTCATGACCGAGGGTATCGGTTTTCCAAAGAATAATATCTCTGTCGCCGGTTACGGCGATTCCCAACCCATCGCCGAAAACGAGACGCCGGAAGGGCGAGCCCGCAACCGCCGCGTCGAAATCAGCGTCATCACCCCGCGCAGCGCCCGCGACAACGCCTGGTAGCCATGTTATTTCCGCACTATGATTGATTTCTTAAGACTGGAAGACACGCTCACCAATTCGCAAAGGGCCATCCAACAGGCTAGCCGGCAGATCGTCGCTGAAGAGGCTACACCTCACATTCGCCAGGCGTACCGGGAAGAGCTTTTTCCCTCTCACCTCCCTAAAGCGCTCGGGGCTGCGGGGATGCTGGGCCCCTCGATTCCCATCGATGGACGAGAGGTGATGGGGGCTGTGGAGTACGGCCTAATGATGCGCGAGCTTGAACGCTGCGACTCGGGCTTAAGAAGCTTTGCCTCGGTCCAGGGGGCGCTTGTGATGTACCCTATCTACTCGTTTGGGAGCGAGGAGCAGAAGAAAACCTGGCTGGGCCCGCTTTCCCGGGGAGAAAAGATCGGCTGCTTTGGCCTGACAGAATCGGATGGGGGCTCAGATCCTAGCGCGATGAAGGCGCGCGCCACGTTCAAGAACGGAAAATGGATCCTGAAAGGATCGAAGTGCTGGATCACGAGCGGATCGATCGCCGATGTCGCCGTAGTTTGGGCACAAACAGAAAAAGGGATTCGCGGTTTTGTCGTTCCCACCGCGAGCAAAGGGTTTTCGGCCCCCCGAATGGAAGGAAAGCTCTCCCTGCGAGCCTCCGTCACGTCAGAGCTTTATTTCGATGATATCGAGCTCCCGGAATCGGCGATTCTTGCCAAATCAGTCGGATTGAAATCGGCGCTTCAGTGTCTTAACCAGGCACGCTTCAGCATCTTGTGGGGCGTTCTCGGCGCGGCCGAGGCCTGTTTTGACGAGGCGCTCGCGTTTGCCAAGGAACGCATTCTCTTCGGTCGGAGTCTCAGCTCGTTTCAGCTGGCGCAGAGAAAGCTCGCGCTCATGGCAACCGATATCACTCAAGGGCAGTTGCTCGCGTTGCAGATCGCCCACCTCAAGGATTCCGGAAAACTTCACCACTCTCACATCAGTATGGGGAAGCAGAACAACGTTGCCATGGCATTGTCAGTCGCCCGGACCGCGCGTGATCTTCTCGGAGCCAACGGCATCACCGATGAATACTGTGTGATGCGACACATGATTAATCTTGAGTCGGTGTTCACGTACGAGGGCACCAACGACATTCACCTTCTGATTGTGGGGAACGAGCTAACGGGCGTGCCGGCTTTTACGAACACGTAGCCGTATCATAGAAGTTCGTTTTGAATTTCGTGCACTCCATCGTGACCATGTCGACCATCACCTTAGAGTCCGCCTGGCACTCAAGAGCCATATCGGCGACCGTAAAGGCCTCGGTGGTGCCGACCAGCTCCTTCGTGAAGTGGTAAATGCCATTGACCCAGACCTTATCAATCGCAAAGGGCAGGAGGAAAATGTCGCCGAGCATATCCATCTTCATCGTCACGCTCCCATTGCTCCCACCACTGGGCTTGGTCACTTCAAAATCCAAGAAATGGGCACGCTTTTCATCCTGACCCGCCTGGAGCCCCTCCTTAAAAGTGCCGCAGGTGCCTTCCCAAAGACCGTTACCGGGCGTCCCAGGGGGCTGATTCGCGCACTCGAGCCGGGCCGTCAGATACCATCCTGTGGTGGAGTCAATCGCCGGACAGACTGCACGGCAATTGGTGGGCATATTTGTGGTCGCCCCACAGAAATTGTCGAGAGGACCGGTCGTCGCGCTCTCAGCAGCGACATTCACCGTTGTGAGAATCCCCTTCAGGCCGCTCCCCCATCGGACCTTCGGATCGAGGTTCGATTCGGGGCAACCCGCCAGCAACAACACCATCGCAAAGAGGACGAGTGATCGTGAGGCCATTTTTTTCTCCGGGTAGGTCATAAAATTATAAGAGACGCGTGCCAGTGTCGCAAGGTTCGCCGCTCGGCGAAAGCCTAGCGCGTTGAGTCAAGATAGTGCATGACATCCTGTGCAAAGAGCTTTGTGCCACGAGGGGCGAGGTGGGCGGTGTCCGAGATGTAGAAGCCACAGTCCTCGCGGTGATTCAAGAAGGTGGGGAAGGTCTCAATCCACTCGTCGGGTCTCACGACGGAGGCCAACACGTCCCTCAAGGTCGAGTCTTTGTAGTCAGGATAGACCTTGTCATAGAAGGCCGCGATGGAAAAGTGAACACCGTACCGGTGCGCGGTCTCCGACATGAGTGAGAGAGCCTCTTTGAGTCGGCTCAGGATCAACGGGTTGTGGAGCATCTTTCCCGCCACGGAATACGTCCTCGTGTAGTGATCATTTTCGGCTGGCGGCACCATCGGGCTATACACGCACTGTTCGGAGTGGCTCGAGGGCGGCGGAGCGGGCGCTGGCGCAACTCCGCCAGCGGACGGCGATCCCACGGAGGCGTCAAAGCGGAAGAGTTTCTGGGAGGCCTGGTAAAACGGGCCCGCCACATGCCTCATGGTCCAGTAGTAATAGAAAGCAAATGGGAATTTGAAATAGTCCTTTGCCAATGATTTGAAGACTCCCCACTGAGAGGCATAGGCCTCATAGCTGGCGAAGCGCTCACTCGGATTCCTCAGGAGTGAGAGAAGCACCGGCATCGCATCGTAGAGATCGTTGGGATTAAAGACATACACAATGGCATCGAACCCGCCGTGGCTCCCCAAATCATCAATCGCCCACTGAACCTCCGGAATGCCGAAACCCGGGGTGCCAAAATTGTAGGTGTCCCAGGTGGTGCTCATCTTTTGAAGCGCCTCAGAGATGGTCTCATGATCGGCGAGATTAATCCCATAGGTCACCGAATCACCAATAAAGGCCACTTTCTTGGGGCGGTGGCCACGATCCTTGACAGGACGACGAATCCAAAAATGGGAGTCGGAACGATAGGGAATACTGCCGGCCATCTGAAAAAAAGGCCGCTCGGTGGAATGAATGACAAAACCCGGAGGCGCAATCTTGAGAATCCAGAACCGAGTGACAAATTCGCCCACGACAGCAAAAAGTGCGAGGGTCACCCCTGCGATCGTGAGGCCCGCGACGATTTTCTTGAATATCATTGAAGCTCTTTGGGCAGAGTGGGGGGCGACTGCTCTGCAACTTCCACCTCACCCACCTGACGGGTAGGGCCGAAGGCGTTCAGTTCGCGGATGGCATTTTCCATCACCTTGAGCTCATCGGACGACTGCTTCACGACCTCACCTGGCGGCTCGACGGCCGGAGGACGAACGCGCGTCGTATTTTCTTTCGGCGTGTGCACAGCTGAGGCCGGCGGCTTATCGGCAAAGGCCGCGGAAATAAAGGCGAACAGCGCCAAGATGGTTTTCATGGTCCCCCCACCACTAGTCACTCTGCCGACGGAGGAAAGTGGGAATATCGTATTCTTCGGTTTCAAAAAACCGCTTGCCGATCTCCCGCGCGATCTGTTTCGCTGTCTTCACATCCGGCGACGATGCATCCATCTTCTGGACCGCGCTCACCAGGTTCGGGTTGAGCGTCATCTCCGCTGGCTTCGACTCCTCAAGGCGCACGGTCTCGGTGACAGTCGTCGTGACCGTCTCCGTAACCTTGGCACCTTCAGCCTGCGGATTGAAGCCCGTGGCGATCACGGTCACGCGGACCTCGTCCTTCAGATTGTCATCGATGACGCTACCGAAGATGATCTCTGCCTCTTCGTGGGCCTCTTCCGTAATGAGAGAGCAGGCCTCATTGACCTCAAAGAGGGTCAAATCGGAGCCGCCGGTGATATTGATAATGATGCCGGTGGCACCGTTGATCGAGATATCCTCGAGCAGCGGGCTCGAAATGGCGTTACGAGCCGCTTCGATCGCCCGATTCTCACCCGAAGCGATCCCGGTGCCCATGAGCGCCATGCCCTGATTGCACATCACGGTTCGCACATCAGCGAAATCGAGGTTCACCAGCCCCCGTACATTGATCAGATCCGAAATGCCTTTGACGGCCTGGTAGAGCACCTCGTCGGCCTTTTTGAAACAATCGAGCATCGTCGTGGTCTCATTTGCCACATAAAGAAGCCGCTGATTTGGGATACAGATGAGGGTATCAACCGCCTCTTTTAGCTCGAGAATTCCTTTGTCGGCGTTCTTGCGACGCTTCTTTCCTTCAAAGTTGAACGGCTTGGTCACCACGCCGACCGTGAGGGCGCCCGCGTCTTTGGCGATCTGAGCAATGACAGGGGCTGCTCCCGTGCCCGTTCCCCCGCCCATTCCTGCCGTGATAAAAACCATGTCGGCCCCGGCCAGCGTGTCGGCGATACGGTTAGCATCTTCCATCGCGGCCTTTTTTCCGATTTCTGGGTTCGCCCCGGCGCCCAGCCCCTTCGTGAGCTCCGTTCCGAGCTGAATGTGGTGGGGCGCGGGATTCGCCGAGAGCGCCTGATTGTCCGTGTTGGCGGCGATGAAGTCCACACCGTGAAGGCCCAGTGAGATCATGGTCGCGATGGCGTTAGTTCCGCCGCCACCGACACCCACGACCTTTATCTTCGCGCCCAAAACTTGACTCTTCTCTTGCAGATCGAACATGTGGCCTCCTTAGACAGCCTCTGGATTAGAACACTCCTTCAATCCAGTTCTTCATTCTCGAAAACACCTTCCCATAGATATTTTCGTCCCTCTCTCCAAACCGGTTCTCGGTGTGATTCCCTCCCGCGTAGAGCAGAAGGCCCACGGCGGTTGAATAGATCGGCGAGCCCACCGAATCCACGAGCCCACTGATCGATTGCGGAACACCCCTTCGGACGGGCAACTCCAAGAGAAACTCCGACAACTCCTGAAATCCTTCGAGGAGCGATGAGCCGCCCGTGATGACGACCCCACTCGACAGCACATGCTTGAATCCGCTGTTATTGATCTCCTGGCTGACGAGCGCGAGGATCTCCTCCACTCGAGGCTCGATGATCTTAGTGAGCACCGATCGCGAGATGTCGCGGCTCTTACGCCCCGTTGCGGAGACTGAAAGAATTTCATCACTCGAAAGTAATGAGCTCATCGCGCAGCCAGAGCGGATCTTGATCCCCTCTGCGTCCTGAATCGAAGTGCGCAGCCCAACCGCGATATCGTTGGTGATATGATTGCCACCCATCGCGATCACGCCGGTGTGCACAACGCTGCCACGGGTAAAGATGGCCACATCGGTAGTCCCGCCACCAATGTCGATGAGCGCCACACCCAACTCCTTTTCATCCCTCGTCAGCACCGATTCGGCCGACGCCAGCGGCTCAAGCACAATATCGGAAACGTGGATGCCGGCCTTGTTGGCGCACTTGATCAGGTTCTGCGCCGAAGACACAGCGCCTGTGACAATGTGAACCTTTGCTTCGAGACGCACCCCCGACATGCCAATTGGGTCACGCACGCCGTCCTGCTCGTTCACAATGAATTCCTGCGGGATGACGTGGAGAACCTCGCGATCAAACGGAATGGCAATCGCCTTCGCCGCATCGATCGCCCGCTCCACATCCTGAGCAGTGACCTCGCGGTTCTTGATCGCCACCACACCCGAACTGTTGAATCCTTTGATATGGCTGCCAGCAATTCCTGCCACTGCATTGGTGATCTTCACCCCCGCCATGAGCTCGGCTACCTCAATCGCTTTTTGGATCGCCTGGACCGTGGTGGGGATATTCACCACCACCCCTTTACGTATCCCGAGGGAGGGTTGCTTTCCGATGCCGATGATTTCGATACCATCGGGGGTCGGGACACCGACGATGACACAAATCTTTGTCGTACCAAAGTCGATTCCGACCAGGACGTCACTACTCTTGGCACCCCGTTTAGTTGCGCTCATGAGTAACTCTCTGAAAATTTATCGAAAAAAATTTGTGAATTGCCTAAGCAAAATTTATTTCGAAAACCTTCCGCTGACAATAGCTTTCTTGCTCAGTATCAAATTAATCTTGCGTACATGTGCGAACTGACTCGCCGCGTATTGCATCAAATGCGTCAGGTACGGGAGTTGAGCCTCCCAGTTTTCAAAGGCGAGAGCTACCTCCCAACGCGGCGAATTAAGAAAGATCCGGAAATAGGGAAATCGTTCGAGTGCAATCTCCGAGACCTGCGGTCGCAGCGGCTCGGGAAGCTTGCGCACCACTGTCGCCCACTGTCCTCCCTCCCAATCGGAATCGTCGCTGCGCGAGACGATCGGCACCGGCACCGCCCAGGCCTGGGGTGAGCTCTTTTCTATCACCTTGCCGTTCGAGTCGAAGAAAAAGCCCTCTCCCTTGATGACACCAAGGGCCAAGGCTTGTTTAGTCGCAATATTGATCTCCAAAGTGTCGGGGAAGACCTTTCTAATGGAAACCATGTCCACCCAAGACTTCCCCAAAATCATGTCACTCAAGGGACGAACTCTCAGCCCAATGAGGGTCTTGTCGCTCAGCTTCGGCAACCAGCTCCGCACGGTGGCCTCATCCAGCGGAGCCTGGACGTGCACACTAATAGTGGCGATCGGGAACAGAGTCAGGCTGTTGAGAAGTCCATCCAGGAGCCCGATCTGATAGGAGATCGTGATGACCCCCGCCGAGAGGACAAGAAAAATCCCGAGAATCGTCGCACGCTTGGCGATGACAAACGTTTCGCTGAATCGAGAGACACTCTGATTGATATGGAGGTCACGAGGATTCATGCCACCGCACGATCACGCAGTACCAAAGCCTGAATACCCATCTCCTTTTCATAGAGAGTGGCCACTCGGCTCGTCGCCAAACGGCTCGCAAGCCCCTCCCCGAGCATCAGACGATTGTGACTACGCGCCGGGGCGCTCGTGAGAAGCTCCTCCACCCCTTTGGCCATCGCTTCGGTGTCGAACAGCGGCGTGAAAGGCACCGCTAACCCTGAAAGCCATTCACCCATCCCGGGCGTCTCGGCACACACCGTCGGCACGCGAGCAGCGATTCCGGAGAGAGGAGCAATCAGATGATCGCAGCGCAAGGGCGCAAAAATAAATGCATCCCATTGCACGATATCCGCAAGCCGCGCCACCGGTGATACATCGAATCTCCCCCCTAGCTGAAGAAGTGTCGCCATCTTCGTCAGATGACCCCGCAAGGGGCCATCGCCCAATACCCGAAAACGAAGCAGCGGGTTCTTATGGAGCAAACGATGCGCCACAAGGATGAGGAAGTTAAGATTGGCGTTACCATCAAGCGGCGTCAGGGTTCCCACAATCTGGGAGGGGACCTCCGACCGGGTGCCAAACTGCACGAAATCGGGATACGGCAGGGGAAGGTCGACGAGCTGCTGGGCATCCACCCCTTCCATCTCTCGCAGGAAACGATGAGTGAGTGGGTTGTGGGAGATCAGCGTCACCCTCTTTGGCAAGGCGGCAAAGTATCGTCGCCAAAAGGCGAGGAATGCCGAATCATTGCCGACCGATTGATTGATCACCGAAACGAAAACACGCCCGGACTTGGGCGTCACCCGGAGACGCGTGAGCGCCTTCCGCCAATTCCGGGCTAGAATCCACACCACTGGTGACTCGAGACGCCGATTGGTGCTTCCCCAGTCCACGACTTCGAGTCTACCTTCGAGCTCCTGCGTCATCTTGTGGGCAAAGGGCAGCAGATACTCCTTTTCCCACGGCGCAAAGTCGTCCACAAACAGCGTTCGAAGCATGCGGTTATTATAACCGACTCAGCTTCTTTTAAGAGTTGTCGTTAATGAAATCGATGAGGCCGCGGAGATTGCCGAAGCTCTGACGATCAAATTTGAAGACGAGCCGCGGCAGATGGCTTAGCTCGGGTTCGTTCTCCTCTTCGACGAGTGGTCGAGTCGAAAGAAACTGCCGATCCATCGAAAGGTTGGCGAACTTCTTACCAAGCTTCTCGAGCGTCTTCGGCGAAAGCTCATTCTTGAGTCGAATGACCGCCTGGTCCCTCACAAACCGCATCGAGTGGTAGTTTTTATAAAAGCGCTGAATGTGATCTAACGCCAGCTTGGGCGAATGAAAAACCTTATAGAGGTTCACGTCAGTGGCATTGATGAACTTCTTCTTCGCCAAGCATTTGTCGACGAACTCGTTAAACCCTTCCCAAAAACCAAATCCCTTGGGTTCCACGAGAGCAACAGGAATGAGGGTGGTTTTCCCCGTCTGGATCAGAGTCAGGACCTCGAATGCCTCATCAAACGTCCCAAATCCACCTGGGAAAAATGCGAAGGCCGCCGCCTCTTTCACGAGAAAGAGTTTTCGGGTGAAAAAATACTTGTAGTGAATCAAGCGCTGGGCACTGTCGATAAACGGATTCGGATCCTGTTCGAAAGGGAGCCGGATGTTGAGACCAAAACCCTTGTCACCCGCGGCCCCTTCATTGCCGGCCGCCATGATCCCAGGCCCTCCGCCTGTGATGACCATGAAATCTCGCTTCACCGCTTCGGCGGCAAAATCTTTGGCGAGTTTGTAGAGCGGCGTATCGGCCGGAACACGAGCCGATCCAAACATCGTGATTTTCGGGTTGTTCCGGTGAGGCGCAAACATCTTGAAGGAGAAGCGCAGCTCTTTCAAAACGGACGCCGAGATCTTGAGATTCAACGTCCCGGGGTTGTCGCGCGCCAATTTGAGCGCCGCCTTGAGGATTTCATTGAGAAGCTTGAGCTTGGCTGGCTTCTGATCCTTGGCCACGGAAGCCACCAGGCGCTCGACCTCTGACCAGTCGGTGCCTTTTTTGTCGATTGTATTACTCACTGCGGTTTCGATTTGCCTCGTCCTGCGCTTTCTAAGATAATCGGCGAGTGCCAAAACTGACTCGCAAGCGCCTCTATTCACTCCAACTTCTCTCGACTCTGTCCGGACTAGCCGTCAGCGTCTATTTGCTCGTCCAGCATACCCGAGTGAAGAATGGAATCCAAGGAACCTCCAGCTTTTGCTCCTTCGGGAAGTACGCCGACTGCGACATCGTCAACACCAGCGCCTACTCGGAAATCTTTGGCTTTCCCGTTGCCTCCGTCGGTGCACTTTTTTACACGGTCCTGCTGGCCCTGAGTATCGTTTCGCCGCCTAACCACACCAGCTTCAATCGGTTTCAACGCTACTTTGCGATCTTGGCCTCGGTGGGCCTCGCCATCGACCTTGTTCTCTTGGGTGTGCAGCTCGGCGTGCTTCACAATTTCTGCCTCCTGTGCTTCACAAGCTATCTGGCCACAGTCGCAGCCCTCTTCACGGCGTCGCGCCTTCCGGACGGGCTCAGCGGAAATACCTTTGTTCGTCTCAAGAGCCTCATGCTCCAAAGGAAAAAGGGGCCCGTTCCGCCGCAGACCAATTGTGTCGCGGCCGCAATCGTGATAGTCGCGCTGGCGGCAACCATCTTCCTTTTGCCAGCCCAGATCCTTCTCAATTCAGCGACTCACCAAAAGGTCGAGAATATCATTGAGAAGTTCATGGACGACTGGAAGGATATGAAGCGAAAGAATATCGATGTAAAACCAGGTGACGCCACGATGGGCAACTCCGCCTCCAAGGTGCGCATCATCGCCTTCAGCGACTTCGAGTGTCCGCACTGCCAACACGCGGCCTTCGCACTCAATACAGCCCTGAAGCCTTATCAAGATCGGGTGTATCTGGTCTTCAAGCACTTCCCGCTCGATTCCAGCTGCAACCGACTCGTCAACTTCCGGATGCACGAAAACGCCTGCCAACTCGCCCGCGTCGCCTATTGCGCCAATAAAAAGGGGAAATTCTGGGAATACCATGACCGCGTTTTTCGACGCGCTTCCCGAAACGACCACCCGAAATGGGATCAGTTCACGGCCACCATGGATGGCCTCCTCACTGACAAAGAGATCACCGCGTGCCTCAACAATTCAGCTGCTCTCCAAAATGTGAAATCGGACATCGAGCTCGGAGATTCTCTTGGAGTTCGCGGCACGCCCTCGGTGTTTATCAACGGTAAGCAGATCACAGTTCCCATCACGGTGGAGACGATTCAGCGCCTCGTGCAGATGGAATTCTCGCTTTAACTACTTCAACCCTTAGGTGAGCAAGACCCAATCCTGCTCACAGCCTGTGGACGCGCCTGCTGCCTAGACCGTATACGAACACCCAAAACCAGAACACGGAGGGGGTGTATTCTGCTGTATACACCCTTAGAATTGTTGGTTTTTCCAGCTACCACCTGGGCCCTGATCTTGCTTCACTTAAGGGCTGAGGAGGTCCGGTGCTTCGAGTGACGCTCATCACAGTCTTTGGTCTTTGGATGAGCACAGCCCTGTGTGGCCCAAAGGAGGCCGACTCCTCCGAAAAGACCTTCCGTCAGTATTGGGCCGATCGCTTCGCTACATTCACCCAGGAACAGAACGTCCCCGGGCTCGGCTCCACGCCCGACGGCAATCAGGCCATTGCGGGCAAGAAGGTTCGGGGCAATCATGACGACGGATTTCAGTACGAAGGGTATCTCACCTACCACGACTTCGCCTTCGACACGGATGAGGATGTCCTGAAATCGTCGAAGACCAACCCCAATGATCCCAATGCCAAGGAGTCACGCAAACTCTACGCCAACATCTCCCCGCACGGCGCGGTCAGCGCAGCCGGCGGTTCATCACTTCTAGAGCGCACCGTCTACCAGCAACATGAAAAATACATGAAGCAGCAAGAGGAGGCGCGCAAGAACGGCAAGCCGGCCGATGATGACAAGACCGGGACCGAATTCAAATCCATCTTCAAGGTGGAGACCAAACAGGTGATGCTCGATCCCGATTCCGGCAACAGCGGCAACAACCCAGATAAGCCGGAGAAAAAAAAGGTGGAGCGTTGGTACCTGCGTGATGATGTGAAGACGGAGGTCGAGAAAGCGGGCGACGAGGCCGCGAAGACAGTCGAAGCGGCGGCGCGAAGTCAGGGTTCCGAAAATGATGAGAACGCACTTTCCAATTCGACCCTCCTTTATGAAACGGCCGGCCGCGCCTACGATGCTTGGTGGAACTCGAGCTTAGCCAACGTCACTCAGGCACGCGTGAACCGCACGGTGAAGGGCCGAGTGGCTGGTAGCCGAATGAAGGCCCAGCTCAATGAAGACATCGCGAGCTGTGACGACTGGGCCACAAAGGCCAAGAACGAGATCAAAAAAATGGGAAACCCACAAGGAGGCAGCCAGGGCTCCAATGACAGTCAAAAAGATGAGCAGGAGATCGATAGGATGCTCAACCAGTGCAAGGAGATGGTCACAGCCTCATACGCCAACATCGATCCCGAATTTAAGCAAGACCCTGAAAAACCCGATGCGCCCAAAGAACTCAAGTCTCTCGGCCCCGCCGAGGAAAAGGCGCGCGAACGGGATCAGCGCGTACAACTTGAGATACTGGCCGACGCCCAGAAGAAGCCATCTGAGGTGCAGTCCAACTGGCAGTACACCGAAGACGACGCCAAGGCGAAGGTGACGATCGCCTACGATGAAAATGCAAAATCGCCTCAACAAACGGACATGACCGTTAAGGACCAGGTCGATTCCTACAACAATCAGGTGCAGGAGGCCGCCAAGGCACTTGACGAGGTGAAAAAGCGCCTCCCCACGCTCGACACTACGTCCGAGCAAGTTTTGCAGTATCAGATCAAAGGCAATCTCTCCGCGAAGGAGATTTCAGCTCTTCCACAGGAGCTTTACGAAGACGACACCGGCGTGAAAAAGTCGACTACGGCGGCGACACCCGGAAGCTACAATCAGCTGATGAACCGCAAAGTGCCCGCCTCTCGGTAAGCCCCGCGACGCGTCTTGCTCATTTGTGCTATAGGGTTACCTCCATGTCAGCCGAAAACAACGGGAAAATTCTAGCAGACTTGGTGGCACAACCAGTTTTTGCCGTAGGGATGAAGCCCCTGAGCACTAAGGCGATGGTAGCGGTAATTGTCGATGATACGCCTTTCACCCTGATGAAGGGGGAGGTAGAGCCGATAGTACGGGCGGAGTCCGCCAAGGAGCCAGACATTACGTTCACAATCCCCAAGGCCTCCGTCACAGCACTCCGGCGGTCGGATCTCTCCGACGTCGCCACCACCGGCATCGCGATCTTGAAGCTTCTGCTGCACCCCGACCCCGCGCTCCGCGCCAGCGTGAAGGTGCACATCGGCCTTTTCGACCTCATGAGGCTAGGATACCTTTCTGTTCTCCGGCTGGGAGGCGCGCCGATGGTGAAGTTCCTGGCCGCGCACGGCCTCACGGGCATGGGAAAAATCAAAGAGGCCATTACCAAGCTGAGAGACCACGATGGGCGACGATAAACTGACACTCTTTCTTTCCGCGGACGAGATCCACCAGCTGAACGTTCAGCTGGGTAAAACAATTACTCAGACCTGTCAGAAGAATGGCATTGAGAGTCTGCTTTGCGTTGTCACCCTGAAAGGGGCCATCTTTTTCGCGGCCGATCTGATCCGCCACATCCCAATCCCCCTCAAAATCGATTTTATTCGCCTTTCCAGTTATGGAGCTGGCACAAGTTCATCTGGCACGGTGAGAGTGGTCAAAGATCTCGAAACATCGATCGAAGGACAACATGTTCTGATTCTCGATGAGATCGTGGACTCCGGCCGAACGATCGCCTTTCTCATCGAAAAGGTATCCAACCTAGCCCCCAAGAGCGTGAGAGTGGCCACACTTCTCTCTAAACCTTCGCGCCGCGAAGTGCCCGTCCAAATCGATTTCTGCGGCAAGGAGATCGATGACACCTTCGTCGTCGGTTACGGGCTCGACTATAATGAACGCTACCGCGAGCTCAAGGACATCTATTCAGTCGTCACCTGATCGCTTCGATCACACCGAAACGTTAGGCGGCCTGCCGTTCTCCTTCAACCGGAAAGCCCGATTCCTTCCATTCCTGAATCCCGCCCTCGTAGGCCACCGCGTTGAAACCCAATTGAGACAGCTTCTCCGCCCCCTTTCGAGATGCGTCACACTGATAGCCAGAACAATACGTCACAACCTCGCGGGATTTATCCAGCTCTCCAGCCCGCTTCTCGATCTCAGCCACCGGGATCTTCAGCGAGCCGTGGATGAATCCCAAATTGTAATATTTCGGATCAAGCACATTCACGATTTGAAGATTCTTATCCCGATTCATCCGATCGATAAGATCCAACCGCGAGATCGCCTTCACATCGCTCGGCTTAGTCACCATTCCTTCGGGATCCAGCGCACTCCCTTTCACGTCTTCCATAAAAGTCTCCTTGTTGCGTTCTGAAACAATAAACCCATCTATCTCAGTAGAGTGCAATTCACCGGCCAGCCTCCCCGGCAATCACCCCCTCCCACCTCCGGCGCCGATGCGCCGGCACGTCCACAAGCCGATCAACAATCCTACAAAGCGACATCTTTTGTAACAAGCGGGTGTAGACAACCCCGTATTCTCCGATCCTTTCACCGCACAATCGCGAGCCCGAATGGCACATTGGTTGCAGCCCTATTCCCTGTCGATTGCCGTGCCCAAAATCGACAGAGGAGATTTCCAATGCCTAACCCATCTTTTCTCGCCACCACGTTGAGTGTATTTCTGCTAACAGTGTCCTGCTCCAAAACCCCGACCTCACCGGCTCAACCGACTATAAACCACGCAGGCGAATGGACCGCCGATCAGAAAACCGCGATTCAAGATGAATGCGAAGCCACGCTTAACAGTGCCTCTGTGGAGGCCACCAAGATTTCCTCCATCTGCAGTTGCTGGGTGATAGATCTCTCGACCCGCTTCACGCCCGACGAGGCCGACAAAGACGCTAATGTCGATGCGATCCAGAGTTCTCTGAACACCTGCGGCCGATCGGCCGGCCTCCCGGGAAATCTCGCTCATATCAAGATGGACATTTCGAGGCTGCGCAACCCGGCCCAGGAGAAAAAGAAACACCTTCCCGGCGCCATATCCAAAGTTCTGGACAAGGTGAAGCAGAACCCGAGCCCCGGCCAAGAAGCCCCGCTAGTCATACCAACTCTCCACAAATCGCTCGAATCAATGCTCGGCCGCCCCAACGACTACCATCTGCGCCTTCTGAGGACGCCGATCTCTTTGCAGTATCTGCGGGCAGATCCGAACGCAAAGGTAGAGCTGGATTTTCTCGATAGGATTTCTCAGTCCGACAGTTCGATTTTTGATCCTCTCCCCAAGACAGTGGAGGAGCGACTTCATCTTCTAGCGGAAAAACTTGACGTCGGTGAGCCAATCTCCGACGACCTTGAAAAAAGTTACCAAGAGGCTCTGCAGATTCTTTACGATAATATCGAACAACGGACCCCCACCAAAGGCTTCAAAGCCTTTCGGCAATATCAGGAAAATCGCCGAAAACTGGTTGAAGCCTATCAAAAGGCGGAAACGGAAAGAGAGAGACAACTCATCAATTTGGAACTTCGCCGACTAGACGAGGAAAGGTTGTTCATCGCTGACTTTGCCAAGATCGGCCTCGCGGAACACCAGGTGAAGCGGGTCGAGCAACTCAAAGCCGAGTGTGACATAGAAAATATTCGCGAGAGCCTCAATAAGGCTCACAAACCTGAAATTCCCTTCTTAGCGAGCATTGTGTCGGGTAAATCCGGCTGGTTCATCTTTGGAAAGACGCTAAAAGCCAGCGCCGGAGTCATGATCGAAGGGAAAGCAATCGATTCTCAGATCAACAAGGTGCAGATGAATCTCGTCACCCCTCACATTGAATGGCCCAGCATCTACAACAACTCTGCCATTCAACAAGGAAAATGGCACACCAAGGACGGGTGGGCGCTCTCCGGCGGAGAGACCGAAAACTCGAAAACGCTCGTGCCGCGTCTCAACGCCGAGATTCTCCTCTCGGAAAAGATGGAACTCAACTTCGACAACGCCGTCACTATCCAGCAGATTCAGTCAGCGCTCAAAGATGGACGCCGAGTCACGGTCTCGGGAGTGCCCCTTGTGGCGGGACAGGTCGAGTTTCCCACGGCGAACACGCTGAAAATCAACTCAGTCCAAGTGATCGGCGTGTACGATCACGCTGTCCCCAAGATTCCGCGGTAATTTGGTTCTCGATAACAAAAGGCCCCACCGCAGCAGCCGGTGAGGCCTTCTCGTCATTCTCTAGCTAACTACCTACCGATTACTGACGCTTAATCTGAATCACTTCGTCCAACATCTCGTTAGCCGTTGTGATGGATTTCGCGCTGGCCTGGAATCCTCGTTGAGCCTTGATCATCTCAACAAACTCCTTGGCGAGATCCACATTGGAGTTCTCAAGACTGTTCGTCATGAGAACACCACGGCCATTAGTGTTGGCCTTGCCGATGAGCGGTTGACCCGAATCGACACTCTCACGGAATTGGTTTTCACCGACCTTCGAGAGTCGCTCCGTAGCTTCAAATCGCGCGAGCGCAATCTGACCCATCAGCTTGTTTTGACCATTGGTGTAAACGCCCGATACATTTCCGTCCTGATCGATGGAAGTGTCAGCGAGCATTCCCGCCGCAAATCCATCTTGCAGACTGCGGAACGTGGAGCTCTTGGAGCCATATTGGGTGCTTCCCTTCTGCCCCGTACCGCCGCCATCGATCGGATCTCCGAAGTTGAATAGAAATTGCTGGTCCGGAATCGCACCGTTGATGAAGTTGCCATTGACGGTGGCGCTTTCGGAGGTCTGAAGCCGACCCTCCTGATCAAACACCAACTGCCCCTGCACAACCTCTGAGGGCTTGCCCGCCTCGCCACCTTCGATATTCGCACCATCGGTCATGCCGTGCCATTCCCACGTGCCCTCGCCCGTCTTATTGAAATAAACGTTGAGACCATGGGCGTTTCCAACGGAGTCAAACACCTGAAGACCCGTCACAAATTGCGACGTCTCTTCCGGCCGAGTGAGATCCATCGGCTCCATGATCTTGGCGCGACCATCGAGGTTCACATTCAGCTCGACGTTCCCGGTGGACTTGGCCTTCATCGTGTTGAAGGGGATGCGAATGTCACTGAGTTTACCGGTGATCTTGCCCTCTTCGCTCGCCTGATAGGCCTGCACGTGGTAGCCGTTCGTGTTCACAAGCCAACCCTGCTTGTCGAAACGAAACGCTCCATCGCGGGTATAGGTCTGCCCCAATCGATCGCCGTTCAGGATGAAAAACCCATTGCCCTGAATGGCCATGTCGGTCGCACGCTCGGTGCGAGTGACCGACCCTTGGGTGAACAGATTGGTGATGCCGGTCATCATCGCCCCGCGACCAATCTGCATCGAGGAGCCAGAGGCGTTCAGATCCTGAGCCAGGATCGTCTGAAACTCGCCCCGTGACGCTTTGAAGCCGGTCGTGTTGGCGTTAACGATGTTATCGGAAATGACTGCTAATGACTGGCCATGTGTCTCCAGGCCAGAGATAGCAGTCGCCATTGAGGAAAGGACACTCATGAGGACCCCCTTTTAGGATCCCCAGGCTTCCGTTTGCACGGGCCAGCCCAGGGTGTTGTTATAGAAACTTTTTTAAAGAACCGTCTTTTAGACGAGGACTGCGCTGTCGATATTGGTGAAGACCTGCTCCTTCATTTGAGAACGATCAATCGCGGTCACTACCGTCCGCGATTTCACGTTTGCAATCACAGCTAAATTGTCGGCCAGAATCAGGGCCTCGCGGCTCCCTTTCTGTTCGGCCGCATCGATCCCTCTTCCGATGCGTTTTTCCATCTCGGCGTCCCACGGCAATGACCGTGACTCAATTCTCGTTTGGGCGTGGCTTGAGAGGGTCACCTGCCGTTCCAGCAACTTCTGGAATTCGGAAGGCCCACTTCCCTTCAGTGGCGTCGGCACATGGCTCGCACCACCAGAGATTTCGGTTGGACTGATGGGCCCAATGGCGCGGAAGTAGTCTGAGACTTTCATCGTCGCATAACCTCCATCAAGTTTTTCACAAACATGGCGTTCGGATCATGACCCAACGGCGGCATACCCTCATCGTCAACCGGCGGCTCTATCTCAAATTGGGCCGGAGCCACACGGGGTGCCTCGACCTGGGGTTTGGCTTGTGCGATCGTCGGACCTGCCGCATTAGCCACCACAATCGATCCCCCGGTCTTCGGTCCATCGTCGACCATTACGCGCCTCACCTTAGCCATTGCTATCTTGCTCTGCCCGTTTTCTGACTGAACCACGAGCGTCGGCACCGTGCCGTCCATCTCTACTCCGACCACCCGTCCAGAGAGCTCGGAGCCGGTGTCTTGGGTCATCCCATTCGGTCCGGCTCCTTGCACTCTGAACTGGTACTTTCCCGAGGGGAGGGCAGTTCCATCCTGGTCCTTCCCGTCCCACAGAATTTCTTTCGAGTTCTCTTTCAGATCGATCTCACGAACCAGCCTTCCGTTCGCATCTGAGATTTGCGCTTTCACCGGCTTCACACTCTCTGGCAGATTGGCACTCAGCGCGACGTTTTGCCCCGAGATCAGTTCCACCTCAGAGCCATTCGCCGCAATCCTCTTGCCAATCATGCTGATAGCCTGGAGCTTCGCATCGTCTCCCATGCCTGCCTTGAGCCCCGAGATCCCAGAACCAATGTTAGTGAGCTGCTCCAATTGGCCAAACTGCGCCAACTGGGCCGCGAACTCCTGATGGTCCATCGGCTTTAAGGGATCCTGGTGTTGCAGCTGAGCCATCAGGAGCTTCATGAAATCGTCCTTGCCCATGGCATTCTTGGGCTTGGGCAACTCCACGCGCTCATCCATTAACTTAGCCTGCAACCCGGAAAGTTCGTTCACAAGGCCTCCTCATCCATTTACACTCGAAGATCGACTCCACTCGCCCGAGCGGCTGCCCGGAAACGATTCACGACTGATGGCGATGCCACTTCAAACTCCTGTCGACGATTCTCCCGTCCCGAAAAAGACGGATTTTCGCTGAAACCATGACGTCCTGATGATGAATCGGCTTGAGCATTGAACTGGAACCCCGTCTCACGCCCCGCAAACACTTCGACCCGCGTCAGATTGAGGTCGTGATTGTGGAGTGACTGGCGCAGATCCCCCAAGGAATTCTCCAAGGCCGATTTGGCCAGAGAGTTTTCCGAGTGCATCTGCACCTCAACTCGATTGCCCTGGGTCGATACGTGAATCTCGACCTTGCCAAGTTCGGGCGGGGAAAGCGACAGCTTCATTTCGCCGCCGCCCCTATGAACCAGTGTCTCGACTCTCTCAAAGACTTCAGAGATCGTGACCCTATCCGTTTTCGACTTGTCTGGGTTGATTTTCACGGAATCCACTCGAGCATGAGTTGCGTCCGTTGGAAAGGGAACCGCCGCTGTCCGCGCTCCGGCCCCCGATACATCATGCCGAGTCTTGCTCTTGGAATCACTCTCCTTCACTTCGGGCGTGGAGCCCCGCGTAGGCTTTGCCGTTGAAACTTCCGAAGGATTGAGATCGGTTTTTGCCTCCGTCTCATTCATCCTACGATTGGCTTCAACCGCAACCGCCTGGTAGCGATTCACAGCATTCTCGGTTCGCATCGGGTCGACGGAACGGGATAACTTCAGCTTATGGCGAACCACACCCTCCCAGCTATTCTCCGTAATTGAAGGCTCGCGTCGCTCCTGAGGAGCCGACAGATTCAAGACCTGTCGCGTGGGCAGACGCGTGCCGATATCAGACTCCGGAATGGTCGGATTCGCTTTATCGATTGGATTGGTTTGCACCTGATCAAGACGATCGATTGATGACTTCTCCACTCGACCTTGGGGGTCGTTTTCAAGATCATCCGTTTTCACCGCATTCGCTGAAAGGATCTCGCCGGGCCGGTTCATGGGAACTAGCCCCGCGAGCCAATTGTCCGACGGGTTTCTCAACGCCTCCGGATCACGTCCCTTTTCTTCAGCGACGGGTGCCTTTTCGGATGACAGAAAAGCAAGAGCATCTCCCAACGTCTCGTCTACAGGCCGCACCTGAAGGCCCAAGAGGTAGTCCATGAAGTTGAACTCTCCTGTCTCAGGTGTCGCGCCTCCTCCCGAAAGCGGAGAGAGTGCGCTTTGTCCTAATTGGGATACAGATAACATCTCATTCTTCACCCCCCTTCGGATTCATGATGGGCACATCGTTGACAGAAACGGTGTACCGTTTGTTTCCTAAAATCTCGGTGATCTTGCGGGCACGTTCCGATGACATCTTAGAAAGGATCTCGGCGGCCCGATCCTGCTTCATCGTACGCACCAATTCGCATGCTAGCGCCAGCTCCATCTCGTCAAAAATCTTGCTCGCCCTTTTGGATTCCATTTTTTCATAAAGATCCTTGAGCCGCGTCACTCGGTCTCGGTGAGCTGTCTCAAGCTTAGCTTTCTCGGCCTGAGCCGCCCTCTTACTCTCCGCAGCGCTCTCGGCTTTCTTTTCTTTTTCCTCCTCCGCAATGTCCTTGGCCTGTTTCTTGTTCTCAAGATCGACGATTCTTTTCTCGAGATCCCGATTCAGGGACTCATAACGCTTCGTCTCACTTTCCAGTCGCGTCACCTGGTCCCTTAATACTTGGTTTTTCTCCTCGAGATCCCGTTCCTTCTGGCCCAGCTGCAGTTCCCGCCGCTCGACCTCTTTCATCCGGTCCTGATAAGCGCGGGTCACCGGCGTCAGCCCCTCTGGGGGCCCCTTTTCCGCCGCCAGACTAGTCTGATATCCCATTAGGCCAAACTCTGAACTGATCCAAAACACCAATCCGAGGCTCGCAATCCCTAAACCCAGCGATGTCACAAGAGCCTTCATGCTTCCGCCTTTTTATTCAGCTTCAGGAGCTGATGGTTATCATCGAGTCGCTTCTGTTCCGTTCGCGACACTTTGGTGCGAAATGCCTTATGATCCTTCTCTTCTTTGCTTTCCAAGGCCTTTCTTTTCATCACAATCTTTAAAAGCTCTTCTCGGCGCTGCACCAAAAGATTTCGGATGTCCACTAGATTGCGTTCCAACTTCTGCAACTCGTTTCGATCGGTCTCGATCTTTCGAGATTGGTACACGAGACGATCCACATTCACTTCCCGCCCGATCGACCACCCCAGAAGGTCCCGGATGTTGCGATTCAGAAGGGTCAGTCGCCTTTCAATATCGATTACCCGATTGTGAATCGAGCCAATCTCCGACTTCTTTTTCGATTCCTCGAGTTCTGTGAATCGAAGCGCCGTCTTCAATCGAAACTGAAATTTCACCGCGGAATCTCAGCCGCAAAGAGATTGATCAGATCCTCGGCCGAGTTCTCAAGGGTGACATGCTCGGTCGAGTCCTGTTGGAGAAACTTTCTAATCCCCGGCTCTGACTCGATTGCTTCATCAATCACAGGGTCGGTCCCGCGAGGATACATTCCAAAACTAATGGACTCCTCATTCTCGGTGTATTTCGCGAGCCGCTGTTTCAAGAGTCGGGCCATCTTTCGATGTTCGGGGCTGACAAGCTGGTCCATCACTCGGCTCACACTGACCAAGACATCGACGGCCGGGTAATGGCCTCGATTCGCCAACTGGCGCGAAAGCACGATGTGTCCGTCTAGAATGGCTCTGGAAGCATCGGCTATCGGATCTTCGAGATCATCACCCTCCACTAAAACCGTGTAGAGACCCGTGATGCTTCCCTTTGGGCCCCAATTGCCCGCACGCTCTACTAACCGCGAGAGCCCTGAAAATACGCTCGGTGTATACCCTTTGCTCGTGGGTGGCTCTCCGGCCGCCATGCCAATCTCTCTCTGGGCCATCGCGAACCGCGTCAGTGAATCCATCAAGAGCAGCACATTGGCGCCTCGATAGCGAAAATATTCGGAAACCGCCACGGCGACGTGTGCGCCGCGGGTTCGGCGAACAGGCGAACGCTCCGCCGTCTCAACAACCACAACAGCTCTCTCTCGTCCCTTATCGCCTAGCTCTCTCTCCAAAAACTCTTTAACCTCGCGACCGCGCTCGCCGATAAGGCCGATCACAACCACGTCCGCCGACGTGAAACGCGCCATCATACCCAAAAGAACGCTTTTCCCTACACCTGAGCCGGCGAAAATTCCCTGGCGCTGGCCCTTCCCGCAGGCGAGGCAGGCGTTCACCGATCGTACGCCCAGGTCGATACTGTCGCGAATGATTTCACGCTCCATCGGGTTCAACGGGGCTCCGAGCAACGGAACCCGTTCCGGCAGCGCCATGGGTTTGTGCGTCTCATAGGATATGCCCATCGAATCGATCACCTGCCCCAATAGCCCCGGCCCCACCGCGACCGTCGCGCTCTGCTCATAGAGCACGACTCGATCCCCCAGGCGGACTGAGTCCAAATCGTCGAGCGGCATGGCCGTATGACCGGTGGGATCGAGACTCACGATCTCAACGGGCACCTTCCCTCGCTCGGTCTCGATGTGGCACACGGCCCCCACTTTCACATCAGGCAAGAAGGTGCGCACGGCATCGCGCCGAACGCGCGAAACGGTCCCAAAAAGCTGTTGGAAGCTTGTCGCCTCCAAATGATCTCTTAAATTTTCAATCATCGTTCGGCCAACACGGACTGAATGGACAGGCGGAGTCGTTCAAGAACATCCTGGTCAGAAAAGATGATGCCGCCGTTGTCACACTCCACCTGCACCTCTCCGGAGCGAAGCTTTTCATCGGCAACCAAAACTAGACTTTCAACCCTCATTTCGCCCAAGGCACCTTGGTACTGAGGGAATTGAGACGGCGAGACCAAAAGACGCACAGCCTTCGTGCGCGAGAACTCAGAAAGCTGCTCCGAGAGCCACAGCTGAACCGCTACCAGTACCTCCCGCTGCCGAGGGACTAGACATTGGATCAGCACAAATTCGAGCGCCTGAAGCCAAGCCGTCTCATGCGACCGAAGGATCGTTTCCTTGGCCGCCAGGATCGTCGCCACCGCCTGCGACACCCTCTCGAGCTGGTCATCGATGGTCTGCTTGCGCTCCTCGTAGCCCTGTTTCTTGCCGAATTCAAAACCATCGCTGAAACCTTGGGCCCTGCCATCTTCGGTTGATTTTTCAAGACGAGCCTTGGCCTCATCCCGAAGGGTAGACTCGAAATCCACACGCATCGTTTCGAGACGTGTGTTGATCTTTTCCTTCACCCTCTGCTCGAATTCGGCATTCAGATTCGGGTCCGACTGGATCCAATTCCAAAAACTGTGGCCAAATTGAAAAGGCGAGCTCTGAAAGGGCTGTGGACTCGACAGATCGGTGGGTGCCGCCGCCGTCGGCGCCGAATCAAAGCCCCGGAAAGTCTGATCTTCTTTAGGGGACGATCTCACTGTCCTCCCCTCCGACGCCAATCACGATCTTACCTTCCTCTTCGAGGCGCTTGACTATGGTGACAACCTCTCGCTGGGCAGCCTCGACATCGGAAACCTTCTGCGGCCCGAGAGCCCCGAGATCTTCGCGCAAGATGTCGGCAGCGCGCTCCGACATACAACCGTAGATCTTTTCTCTGAGCTCTTCTGGCGCGCTCTTCAATGCCAGCAACAACCGATCATTTGGCACTTCGCGCAAAATCATCTGGATACCCCGATCGTCGATCTTGATGAGATCCGTGAAGGTAAACATGTGCTGACGAATCTCTTCCGCCAGGATGGGATCTTTATCTTCGATTTTGGCCATCAACGAATTCATCGTGCGTTTGTCGAGAGCGTTGACGATCTCGGCCACTGTCAAAACGCCGCCAATTCGCTCGTTTTCGCCCTTCTTGCCGGCGCCCAGCTCATTCTTGAGCACCACGTCGAGCTCCTCCACCCGATCATTTCCGAGTGAGTTGAGGTTTGCCATGCGTAGCACCACTTCCGCTCGCACGCCCTCGGGCAACGATTTGATCACTGTCCCCTGACGAACCGGTTCGAGATGAGCCACCACGATCGCCACCGTTTGGGGGTGCTCATCCATGAGGAATTCTGCCAAGGCCTTCGGCTCGATCCCCTCGAGAGCGGTAAGTTGTTTACGCGTCCACGTGCGATTTTTCTTCAGATCGCCAAAAATCTGTTTTGCCCGCTCCTCCCCAAGCCCCTTGGTCACCGCCTCGGGGCGGGTCAGGGCGTCGTCGAAAAACACCTCATCCCGTTCGGAAAGTTTCGTCAAAAACTCAGCAAGGACCAGATTGATCATCACCACGGGAGCCTTTTTCATCTGGCTCATGATGGTGAGGAGCTGGCGCACGTCTTTGTCCTTCAAGTCCCGCATCAACTGAAAGGAGGTGTCTTCTCCCAGGATATTCATGAGCACGGCGGTTTTCTCTGCGCCCGTGAGCTGCGGTCTTTTAAGAGTTTTTGATGTCATTAGGCCACCTCGGGGACAGGGACACGCTCCATCTCATCCTTTTCAATCCACTCCTGAATGATGCGAACACCCTTTTTCGGACTCTGCTGAAGTTTGTCCAAAATTTTCTTGATGAGATCAGCTTGTTCCTTCTGGTCGGGCGTATCCTCTTCCCCCGCCTCACCTTCGGAAAGAGCGATCGCCCCTGCGTCACCCGCGGCCTTGAGTAGCTCGGCCTGCTTTGAGGCCTCTAGCTCGGCGATTGTTTTCGGAAGCTGATTGAGAAGTGTCTTCTCCTTTTCGAGCGCGGCGAGGCGCTCCGCCTCCTGCTTCGCGGCTCGCCTCTTCATGATCGGCCGCAAAATTCCGAAACCGGCGATGAGGAGCCCCAGCAGGGCAAGCCCAATGCGATAGCTCACGGGCATTCCGGCCGGCGGCACTATTTCCGATTTCGGCTCGGTCACGTCAATCGATTTAAAAGGCAAACTGCTGACTGTGATGCTATCCCGTCTCTGGGAATCGAAACCGACGGCATTGGCGACAATATCTTGCAGCCTCTTCAGCTCTTCTTCGGTCCGGGGAGTGAACGTATCAACATCATTAGGATTCGTGCTCTTGGTGTAATACCCATCCACAACCACCGCGACGGTCAGGCGCTTAATGTTTCCACTCGGCTTATCCGTTGTCTGAATCTTGCGCGGAATAGCATATTGGGAATTGTTCAAATTCTTTTCCGTCGAGGTGTTGGCCATCGGAATGGGAGGATTGGTATTCTCGGTGCCCGGCAAATTCGATCGGCTCCCCGGAATTCCGATCGGATTAGGTCGGCTCCCGGTCGTCACCTCGTCATTTTTCACCACCGACCTCGCAACGGCCTTCTCGGGGTCGTAGGTCTCCTCGGTGGTGTTCACACGCGAGGGATCCATCTCCGTGGTCACCTTCGCCCGCACCTTGTCAAAGCCAACGACCGGGGTCAAAAGTTCCACGATTCTTTTTTCGTAATCGATCTCGATTGTCCGTTGCATCTCCAGCAACGCGGACGAAAGACCATGCATCGACTCATCCTCAGGGCGGTGGAGAAAGTTTCCCTTGGTATCCACGATCGTGATCTGATTGGTTTGCAACCCCTCGACCGCGCTCGCAACGAGGTGGGCAACACCCTGAATCTCCTGCTTGGACGGCGCCATTCCACTCCGAAGCTCAAGAACTACCGATGCCTTGGGAGCCTCCTGCTCTTCGAGGAAGGTTTTTTTCGGCGGGATACTGATATGGACTCGCGCGGTCTTCACAGCGGCTAGTCGCTGAATCGATCGCGTGAGCTCGCCCTGAACCGCCCGCACATACTGGATCTTTTGAACGTAGCTCGACATTCCCAAGGTCGAGCCGTCGAACTTCTCAAAGCCAACTAGGTCATGGCCCGGAACGCCATCCTTAGCGAGGTTCATTCGCGCCATATGGATCTGGCCCGCCGGAACTAGAATCGTCGCCTGATCATCGGCCACATGGTACGGGATCTTGGCCTCAGAGAGATGCTTCGCCACCGCCTTGAAGTCTTCCGGATGAAGGTCCGTGTAAAGAATTTGGTAAGGATCTTGCTTCAGCTGAAAGGTCAAAGCCGTCGCAAGCCCAGCTCCCGTAACGGCCAATCCGACCAGGACTCCAATGCGTTGAGCCCGCGACAGGCGAGCATATTGGGCTCTCAGCGTCGCAATAAATGTCGTTAAACTCTCTGGCATGGTTTAGCTCTCTGCTAGTTCAAAAGGAATCAGACCTGCATCTTCATGATGTCTTGGTAGGCTTCAATGGCCTTGTTGCGAACTTGAGTCAGCAATTTGAAGGCGGAGTCGGCTTTCTCAAAAGCTAGCATCGCCTCGTGAAGATTCTCAGTCCTCCCTACGGCCATATCGGTGTTTTTCTTGTCCGCGCTGGTGAGCATCGTATTGACCTCATTCACGCTGTTGTGGAGAAATTCCGAGAAGCTGGGGGCCTGTGTGTCGATTTCACCCAGCGCGGCCTTCTGAAGATCGATCAGGCTGTCTTTCTTTCCGAGCGGTAGAATAGTCATTTATGCCTCCCTACGGGTTAGCGTTTTCCTATCTCAAGGGCCTTGTTCATCATGTTGCGGGCTACGTTCATCGCAGTGACGTTGGCCTCATATGTACGACTGGCTGTGATGAGGTTCACCATCTCCTCCATCGTGTTGATGTTGGGCATCGCCACGTTGCCGTCTTGGTCGGCATCCGGGTGCTCCGGATCCCTCACCAATCGAGGGGGATTAGGGTCAGAAACCACATCCGCTACATGAACGGTGTGCAGAGGCACATCCATCGTGGTCCCCAATACATCCGCAAAGTTTTTGCCCGGAACGGCCTCGAATACCGCGTCCTTCCGACGATACGGGCCGCCTTCGGGAGTGCGTGTGGTCTGCGCGTTAGCGAGGTTGCTGGAGATAGTGTTCATGCGAAGGCGCTCGGCGCTCAGCGCCGATGCACTCACATCTAATGAGTCAAAAAAATCACCCATCTGTCACCTCCGTTTGATAACTTTATTGTCCGCCACCAGTGATGGCGTACTTCAGAAGCGCAAACTTCCTTGAGATCAGCTGCGTGGCAGCCGAATACTTCAAATCATTTTTGGTGAGATCCGCCATTTCACGATCCATATCCACGGTATTCAGATCCTGACCACGCTCCGACAACGCATCTTCAAAAACCCGAGGCTGAACGCTCGAGATGTCATTCTCCTGGGCGTGCCCCCCGCCTTCACCCAACTCCACCGCCTTCTGCAATTCGCTTTCAAATTCCACGCGTCGCGCTTTGAAAGTCGGAGTCTCCGCGTTGGCGATGTTGTCCGAAATGACGGCATGGCGTACTAAGCTGAGGTCCATTGTCTTGGCCAAGACATCCATCGACTTATCGAAGATCGTGTTCATTTTTTTTGTTAAGGTTTTCTCGGAATCGGCCGATAAAGAGGTATCCCCTCAGAATCCGCCGCCCCCTCCAATGACGTTGCAACACCCAGGCCAGCGCTTCATGCGTGAAAAACACCCCCCGCGCACCACAACCCGGCAGAACTTTCCCCCACGAGGAACTTATTTCCCGATGCCTTGGTAAATCTTGAGCTTGTTGCGCAGGGTTCTGACACTAATCCCCAATTTGGCTGCGGCGTGAGTCCTGTTCCCAGCCGTCTCCTCGAGTGTCTGTATGATCGATCGATGTTCAATATCTGCCAAGGTTCCACCGAGCACGGCCGGTTGAAAATGCGCACTCTGCATTGTCCCTTCGAGATGCTTCATCTCGACTCTCTTACCATCCGAGTTGAAAATAGCCCGTTCGATGGTGTTCTTGAGCTCTCGAATGTTGCCTGGCCACGGATAGGTCGCCAAGCGCTCCATCGCGGTTTCACTCAGCATGGGGATCGGTGAAGCGTTTCGCTCGGCCCATTCATTGAGAAATGCGCGGGCCAGATGGCCAATCGCCTCTTTGCGATCCTTGAGAGCCGGGCAATCTATTCGAATCACATTGATTCGATAATAGAGATCCTCTCGAAATTTCCCACTCTTCACTAAGTCCACTGGTTCCCGGTTTGATGTTGCGATAATACGAGTGTCGACCGGGATTGGTCCCCGGCCACCGATGCGATCGATCTCATTTTCCTGAAGTGCTCGCAAAAGTTTCGCCTGGAGCGAGAGTTGCATCTCACTAATTTCATCGAGGAGGAGCGTTCCACCACTCGCCAGTTCAAATCTTCCAATTCGTTGGCTCACTGCCCCAGTGAAGGATCCCCGTTCAAAACCAAAGAGCTCAGCCTCAAGAAGATTTTCGGGAATGGCCGCGCAGTTCACCGAAACGAAAGGTCTCAGCGATCGATCGCTTCTCAGATGTATGTAGCGGGCAAAAAGCTCCTTGCCGCTGCCACTGGGGCCGCACAAGAGCACGGGAAAGCTCGATTTTGCCGCTCGCGTGGCCACGTCCAAGGTCCGCGCCGCACACTCGTCACCAATGATTAGCGAATGGTTACCCAGTTGTATTGTGTTCATGGCTTCTTTGAGGCTGGAACGCGATCCAACAACGATAGCTCATTGGCCGCCAGCGGACTCCAAAAGGGATCGTCTCTTTTGACTAGCCCTCCCCAAACCTCTCGGGCCCGCTCCAGGTTTTTAGTCTTGGCCAAGCTCTTCCCCAACTTGAAGAAACCCTCGTTCACCTGAGGATTGTTCGAATCTTTTTCGATCGCGAGCTGCAGATTCTCGACCGCCTTTCCAAAATCCTTGATCTCGTAGGCCGCTCGCCCCAATAAGTAGCTCAGCGCCCCTACGTCAGCGTCGACCATTCCCCAGGCCTTCGAACCGGCTCCCAGTGCCAGGGCCTCCTTCCACATCTTGCCCCCAGCTAATGTTTCACAAAGAGAGTTGAGATAGGACCGTTTTTCAACGGGTGGTAGCGCAGTGATAAGGTTGGGCCCAATCTTGAGGAGGCTGGTACGATCCTTCAACGATTGCGCTATTGCGAAGCGGTGGACGAGGATCTCGGCCCCGAGCCCAGGATCGCTGATAGTTGAATAGATCCGGTCCGCCTCTTTCAAATGGCCGAGCCGCTCATTCAACATTCCACGCAAAAGCTCCCATCGAGTGTCGGGGGCTTTTCCCCTTATTGGTGAAGGGGCTACCAAAAGTTTGGGCGCCTTGCGAAAGGTCGCCTCCCAGCGCCCCAGAGCAGCATCGTCCTTTTGACTGTCCGCCAGCGAGTACCACAAGAGACTCGCGTTTTCCGGAGTAAAGATCTCAAGAGTGTTGCGTTTGTTCCAGATATCCTCTTTCAGCGAGGTGTTCCCTGGCTCCCGAATGATGCCCCAAAGGACCCGCGCGACATCAGCTTGACTCTGTTCCGATATCCCTTCCGCCCAAAATGCGCTCGATCGCCACTCAGCGGCCACCTGCAAAGCTTCTTTGATCTTTTTTCCCCTAAGCAGTGTCTGGAATGCCTGTTCGTAAACGGCCGCAAATGTCTCCTTGGGCGCGCCAGAGGCGGTGCCCCAAAGCGCGTACGCGGGTTGAATTGTGCGCTGGAGTTCTAAAAGAGTTTCCCCGCCAGCCGCTCGCGCGGTTTTCACGAGCGTCGCGATAAGTTTTCCGATCAGCGCCGGGTAGACTCCCGTGTCCAGAGTCAACCCCGTCGCCTCCTTCTCCCGCTCATGGAAACGGATCAGGTAGGGGAGTGCCGAAGGCTCACCGGCCTCGAGCGCCGCAATCCCCTTCTCCAAATACGCGATCGTCTGGAGATCATAGTGTTTGATGTTCTCAATCTGCTTATCAAAGATTTGAAAGCGCAGAGCCTTCTCTGCCTTCGGTGAACCGGCATAACCCAACATCAATCCATGGAGATAACAGAACTCAGCAAAGCGCCCCTCTTTATCCAGATCACTGGCCTTAAAATACTTTTCTACAACTGGCTCAAGCCGCTCCCCTTGCCGGAGAGCAATATCGGCAATTCGCTTTTGGGCCGAGGCCGAGCAGGACGCTGAGCTGAGCGGCTGTTTCAAATAGTCCTCAAAGTAAAACTTCGATTTCTTGTACTGCTCGGCCTGAAAGTATCGCTCTCCGATATTGTGCAGAAGCCATGGGTAGTGTTCTTCGATCACCAGAGGAGCTGAGGAGAGAAGTTCCTCGTAACGACTGATCTCGACTGAGCGTCTCTCCCTCAAATCGACGTCAAGGTGACGAAGAAGCGCTGCCGTCCGAATTCGACGATTCATGCACTTCTCAACGACCTTACCCAACACGGTCCGCGCCGACGAGAACTCGTTCATCTGAAATTGCGCTTCTGCTGAGCCCATCAAAAACACGCAGGCCAGAGGCGACTCTTCGAATTGGATCCTCCCCTTCTCGTAGATCGAAAGTGCTCTCTCGAATTTTCCGGCCTCGAGCCAGTGGTTCGCCATGCCCGCCGTGATCACGGGAAGCATTTCAGATTTCGGGTAGAGCAGGAGAACCTCTCGAAAATCTTTCTCAACGTGATTCAAATCCTGCGGCGTCCGGATGCGCTCAATCGCCGCCTGAATAGACAAGAAGGCCACAGGCTCGATCAGGGGCGAGGTCTCGTAGATCTTTCGAAAGGGATCGAGATCTTTGTCGAGTTGCGCCCAATCGGATCGTATGTAGCTCATCACCAGGCTGTTGTAATCCTCTCGGCCCGGGAGATCGTTGAGAATCTTGGCAAAATAGTCCCGCCCCACATTGAGATTGATGGGCGAATTGCAAAACGGGTGGGGAACCGGAACTCCGGCTAAAGCGGAAATCGGATCCGGGCGTCGGGGCGCCACTGGAGCGCGCGGCGGAGCTTTGCGCCCCGCTCCCGCGGCAGAGAGTGACAGCGCAATGTGAAGGATTAACGCAAGGCGAGCGAACACGAAGGTAATCAGAGCAATGTCCGTGCCGAATGCGGTGGGAAAAACACGCTCAACGCGGAAAGAAATTCCGCGCCTTTCTGTCACTCCGTCAACTCGCTGACAGGGGACAGGTACCAATCTACTTTTCGGCCGAGAAGGAAACAGGTACCCTGACGCCATGCTTCGTTTGGCGCAAGGGGACAGGTACCAATCTACTTTTCGGCCGAGAAGGAAACAGGTACCCTGACGCTATGCTTCGTTTGGCGCTCAGCGCGGCCTGCATCGGTTTTGCCCCCATCTTCGTCAGAGTCATCAAAATGGGGCCAAGCCTTATCGGGTTCTACCGCTGCGGATTCGCGGCCCTCTTTCTTTACGCCTATCGACTGGGAAAACGCCGAGTCAGCTGGACAAGTTGGACAGCCGAAATCTGGCGGCTCGTAATCCAGGCGGGCGCTCTATTCGCGCTCGATCTTTTCGTCTGGCACCGAAGCGTTCTCTATGCCGGCGCCGCCCTCGGCACATTGCTGGCGGGCACACAGGTCATTTACGTCGCGCTCATTGGCGTGATCGTTCACAAGGAGCGACTCACGAGTCGGCTCACGTTGGCGGTACTCCTAGCCCTCATCGGCGTCGCACTTCTTGTCGGTAGGAATCTCACACCGGATGGCTATCCCCGCTATGGCTGTGGCGTTCTCTTCGGCCTTTCCACCGGAATTGTCTACTCCGGCTACATCCTGACGATGCGCCGGCTCGAAGGCATCAAGAAGACAATACCAACGGAGCATCTTCTGATGATGGTCTCGGCGGTGGCCGCCGTTTTTCTTCTTCCTCTAGCACACTGGGAACATGATCTCCGCCTCCCCGTCGGTTCGGAATGGGCTCTCCTCATCGGACTCGCATTCGTCGCGCAGGTCCTCGGCTGGATGCTCCTCACACGCGCCTTTCCGACAGTGCCCGCGAGCCAAGTCGGACTCATTCTCAACATGCAACCCTTGGTCGCCGTCGTCTCAGCCGCGATCATCCTCGGCGAACGTTTCAACTTTTCTCAGCTCGCGGGTGCGTTCATCACACTCACCGCAATCACAATCAGCTCACCGCGAAAAAAACCAAAGACTCAAAGCGTCACCTAACGCGACGCAAATGGTCCTCTAACCGATAATTGATTTGAAGGAGCGAAATTCTGTTTCTAAGATGACTCCGCAGTTAGGCAGTTCAAACAATAAGGAGTCTCACATGAAAAGAAGTCTAGCAGTCATTCTCACCGTCCTCGCGGGCGTATCCATGGCGAAGCCGTTGAGCTTCCTCGATTCGCTCCAGCTCACACCGTCCTTGAAAGAAAGTAATGCGGCTATTGTCGGTTGCACTGACTTTAGCGGCAAGTGGAGCGGCAACTGCAGCGGCCAGGGCCAATCGGCAAAGGAAGAGTTCACTATCACACAGTCTGGCTGTGAAATGATCGAAATCGCCTCCGGCAAAGGCAAGCACACGCTCCCGGTCGGCGGTGTCTTCTCCGTCGGCGGCGCGATGCCCGGCACCCCAGCAGCCACCTCCTTCGGTGGCTCCATCACCTCCAATTGGAATAAGGAGCTGACGGTTCTCAACTTCTACGTCCACGGCGGCATGAAGAAGCTGACTATTGACGATGCAGGCAAAGGTGGCGTCGCCATGAGCACTGCCAAGATTGATGGAGGCAGGCTCATCATCGACCTCAAGGCCCACTCGTCGGAAGGCAAAGCCGAAGGCACCTGCGAGTTCACCAAAGCCACAAACTAAGAATCTGTCTTGAGACAGACTCTAGTGAAGGCCGGGTCTGCGCCCGGCCTTTTTTTCACCGATCCCAAAAGCGTCACCGCTGTCCAACAAATCGACGGAGAAAAGGGTCGCCCCAGGCGACCTTATCCACGTCCACCATGGCACGAGAGTTGAATGCGCTTACACTCGGAGAGGTGGCTTGCTATGCCCTTGTCACGGAAAACGCTTATTCTGGTCTTGGTGGCGGTCGGATTGTCCGCCTCCGCCGAAACCGTGCTCAAAGGGAAATCCTTCGATAGCGAAGCCCGCTCCTACCCAATCGCTGCGTTCGACCTCCGCTACGCGCCCGCGCAAAACGCCAATGGATTTGCGGCGACCGCAGCCCTTGAATGGATCCCCATCAGCCGTTACGGCAAGCTCGGCATCGGCGCCGAAATCGGCTACCTCTCCATCCCGAGCAAGGACTACGAGATCCCGCTGAACGCTCGTTTAAGCTATCGATTCGATTATGCACCCAATCAATTCGTCGTTCCCTACGTCGCATCAACGCATCACATCTTTTCTCCGCGCACCGCCGCAACCCAAAGCGCTCCAGCGGGCGTTCGGTATCCGCTCCGATCGACTATGGCCCAAACCGTGGGAATCCAGTTCCGTCTCAACAACATTGACGGCCACGGAGGCCGATCACTGGGCCGCGCATTGGGCGTCCAGAGCGTGTACCTGTCGAGCGAGTTTGATGTCACCGACGAAATCTTCCTCTTCGGCCTCAAGTTCGAGCTCTAACCCACCGCGTAGTTCACAACCCTAGTCACCCCTATCCAACGCAAAGAGTCCTAAACAAATTCCCTCTTTTTTCCGATGAGATATCTGAAGGTCACTGGACGACGCTTATGCCGCGCGAAAAAAGAATTTCGCCCACATTTGCCACCATTCCCATCGCCCTGATCACCGCCTCCTGCGCGCTTCTCGGAGGAGGTGGTCCCGAAGATCGCGTAAGCAACATCAAACACGCCAAGAACTATCAGACCGCCTCGCCTACGGCCTGGACCCCAATCGATCGCGCCGACAGCGATTCGGCCTACAAGACTCGCGCCGGCAACATCACGACCATGACCAGCTCCTGCGACAGAGATGCCACTCAATCCCTTGAGCTGCTCACCAAGCACCTGCTCATCGGCGCCCGCAAGATTCAAACGGTCGAAAGCGAAACGATGATGATCGATGGCACCGAAGGTCTCTATTCCCACGTCAAAGCCCAACTGGAGGGGAAGCCCTTCGAGCTCCACCTCTTCGTCACAACCCGAAAGAATTGCATTTTTGATTTCACGCTCATGAGCCCAAAGACATCGACGGATATCGAAGTCGGGGAGTTCAAATCATTTGTACGGAGCTTTCGCTATGTCCCTTAGCAAAGCGATCAAGCTCATCGCGGTCGGCCAATCCTCGGGGCTCAAGGCTCTTCTCGGCACCTTTGAGTTTATCGGTGGTGTGAGCGAGCTCATCGCCGCCTCCTGCCGGCGACTCCTCACGCGCCCGTTCTATCCGCAACTCGTCGCCGAACAGTGCTATTCGCTTGGGGTAAAATCTCTTTCAATCGCCTTTATCACAGCACTCTCCACCGGGGCCGTAATGTCGCTCCAATTCGGATACGGCCTTGAACGCTTCGGAGGGAAACCCTACGTCCCTCGCGTTGTCGGCCTGTCGATATTTCGAGAGCTCGGCCCCGTTCTCACGTGCCTCATGATCTCCGGCCGAGTCGGCTCCGGAATCGCCGCCGAAATTGCCTCGATGAAGGTAACTCAACAGATTGACGCCATTCGAGCTCTCGGCACCGACCCGATCCGCAAGCTCGTGATCCCGAGAGTACTGGCTCTTATCATCATGACTCCTCTCATCACCGGAATGGCCGACCTTTTCGGCGTTCTGGGGGGAATGGCCATCTCGGCCACTGAACTGAACATTCACCCCGACTTCTATCTTAACGAAGGTCTTTTCGCTCTTCGTTCCAGCGACTTCACTGTCGGTATCGCCAAAACATTCTTCTTTGCCATCATCATCGGCTTCACCGGTTGCTACTACGGCCTTAAAACCGAAGGCGGCACCCAAGGGGTTGGCCAAGCCACCACCCACGCCGTTGTGACCGGATCCATTCTAATCACCATCTTCGACTTTGTACTGACCAAGTTTTTTTGGATTTTTGAAAGCGGGCTCGAACTCTAATCGACTATGGAAGAGATCATCAAAATTGAGAGGGTTAAGAAGCGATTCGGCGACAAAGTCGTCCACCGCGAGATCAACCTTACCGTGCACAAAGGCGAAGTCCTCACCCTCATGGGCGGCAGCGGCACCGGCAAAAGCGTGCTCCTCCGCTCCCTCATTGGCCTCGATCGCCCAGATGGCGGCTCCATCTTTTTCCATGACGATGACATCCTGAAGTTCGATGAAGATGACCTCCTCCCCATCCGGAAACGCATCGCCTATGTCTTCCAGTACGGCGCTCTCTTCGATAGTTTCACCGTCTTCGAGAACCTTGCCTACCCGCTCCGCGAACACACGAACATGGGAGAGGCCGCCATCCGGAAAAAAGTCCTCGCCACCCTCGAACGCGTCGGCCTGCGAGGCAATGAAAACCTTTTCCCCTCTGAGATGAGCGGTGGCATGCAACGCCGAGTGGGAGTCGCCAGAAGCATCGTCATGGATCCCGAGGTCATCCTGTACGACGAGCCCACATCCGGCCTCGATCCCTTCAACACGCGACAGATTGTTCTCATGATCGAGCAACTTAAGAGCCAAGGCACTACCTCGATCCTGGTCACCCACGATATGCCCACGATTTTCCGAGTCTCCGATCGTATCGCCTTCCTAAGAGAGGGGCGAATCGACACGCTGGGCACGCGGAAGGAGATTCAACAAAGCGAAGACCCCGATCTCGTCGGGTTCATCAATGGAGAGAAGATGTAGATGGATCGCAAGGTATACAACAACATAATTCTCGGCATCGTGATCTGCATCGCCTCACTGGCGTTCGTGTATGTCGTCTTTAACATTGGTGGCGGTCGTGGCATTTTCCGGTCCGAGGTCACGGTCCTGGCGAAATTCTCACACGTCAAAGGACTTCACTTTGGCTCCGAGGTTTCGCTGGCGGGCCTTAGGATCGGCGTTATTCGCAAGATTCGTGTCGCCACCGACGATTCCAAAGATCTTACCGTCGAACTTTCTATCATGAAAAACTATCGAGACAGAATTCGAAAGGACTCCGTGGCGACTATCAAGACTCAGGGCGTATTAGGGGACAAGTACATCGAGATTTCCATTGGTTCACCGTCATCTCCGCTTCTCCAGGAGGGCCAATGGATCGCTACGAACGAACCAGCTGACCTTTTCACTAAGAGCGGCAACCTCGTCGAAGATATCGCCAAGCAGTTCGATAAAGGGGGCGAGGTCGATTCACTCCTGCGCAACTTGAATCACCTTGTCGTCAATCTCAACACCCTCACCAATGACCTCAACACTCGAAAACCAGGCGAGAAGCTGGCCAGCGCACTCAATCACACCGACGCTATCCTCAAAAAGATCCATGACGGCGACGGCACGCTCGGCGCCCTTGTGAACGACCCGAGCGTCTACGAAGACCTCAAACATATGCTCGGCGGTGCCAAACGCAGCACCGTCCTAAAATACTTCATGCGTCAGTTCATGGAATCAGGGTCCGAAAAGGAGAATAAGAAGTAGGGACAAGAGCCCTCTAAGAAACCACGAGCCCTTTGCGCTTTAACTTTTCCACCAGGGTCGTGCGGTTGATGCGAAGAAGCGAGGCCGCGCGGTTGCGATTTCCGGCAGTTCGCTGAAGGGCCTGCAGGATCAATTCATTCTCAAATTGGTTGACGGCATCATCGAAGCTTACCCCTTCGTCAGGCAGTGCCACGTTGGCCACGAATCGATCCAGTCTCACATTCTTAAAATATCCAACGGGAAAGTCCTTTAGCTCGATTGGAGAATCATTGCGCTTCAAAAGGGTTACCCGCTCCATCAAATTCTCGAGTTCGCGAATATTGCCCGGCCAATGGTAGTCCACCAAACACCGCATGGCCTCCTCAGACACACCTGGAATTGTGCGACTACAAACCATGTTAAATCGCTTGAGGAATGAGTGTACGAGAAGGGGAATGTCGGATTTGCGTGCCCGAAGGGGCGGCATCGGAATCGGAATCACGTTCAGTCGGTAATACAGATCCTCTCTAAAGCGCCCCTCCGCAACCGCCTTCTCCAGATCCTTATTAGTCGCGGCCACAATCCGCGCCCCCAAAGTTTGGCTCTGTGCACTGCCAACCGGTTCAAATTGTTTACTTTGCAGAGCTCGCAAAAATTTTGCCTGGAGATCGAGTGGCAGATCTCCAATCTCATCAAGGAACAACGTCCCCTGCCCCGCCATCTGGAAGCGCCCCATCCGATTATTCACCGCTCCAGTGAAGGCCCCCTTCACATGCCCAAAGAGTTCGCTCTCCAATAGATTGGCTGGAATCGCGCCGCAGTTCACGGGGATCCAGGGGCTTCGTTTCCGCCCCCCCAGATAATGGATAGCCTTCGACACAACCTCTTTCCCGGTCCCGCTCTCACCCGTGATCAGCACAGTTGACTCCGAGTCCTTGATGCTCATCACAAGCTGAAAAACCTCCTGAATTCTGGGGTGACGCCCCACAAACTCCGGGTATGGAAAGTCAATACCCTCACCAATTCCGTTTTCGGGAATCCACCGGCTGATCGTGTCACTCACGATCGATCGCAACGTCTCATCGCCATCCGACTTCACCCACACATCGGTCGCACCCATGCGCATGAGCGAAACGGTCAGACTCGTGTCGGTGGAATCCAGGAGCGCCACAAACGCCATGTTGGGACGCGGCTGCCGAAGGCGAATGAAAGGCTCGACATCGGAAGGCCCATTGATTCCCACCAAGCAGACGTGGAAACACTGCTTTGACAGATTGGCCTCGGCAGCGTCAAAACTCCCGGCGGTCGCCATCCAATACTCATTTGGATCTAACGCTTGGCGACACAGCTCAGCGACAGAAACATCTGAGTGTGCGATCAGAATGCGAACCATTCCACTCTCCAAGTTCCCGATAAGAAAGCGGTTACCTTCTCCTGACTGCTTTTTTAAACGCCTACTTTTTTGGATTTAAGACGAGGATGATACAAATTTAGTTTAACGTTGGCGTGGTATGTTGTCAATGAATTGACGGCCCTCTGGGCCCCAAGAGAGCCCTAACCGACGACTTGGCGGAACGCCTTGGGGTGGGTCACTTCGTAGATCTTCTTCTCCACAAAGAGCTCAACAAGGACCGGATCCAATTTTCCGAGTGCCACCTCTTGAAAAAGTATATCCAGCGCCTTTTCGATGGGCACGGCCTCCTTATACCAACGATCAGCGGCTGTCAGCGCATCAAAAATATCGACGATAGCCATGATTTTCGACTGCAGTGGAATCTCGTGGTTCACAAGGCCGCGTGGATAACCAGAGCCATCCAGCTTCTCGTGGTGGCAGTAGGCGATTTCCGGCAAATGCCGAAAGTCTCGCGTCCACGGAATCATCTTGAGAAATTGATACGTATGGCGAACATGCGATTCAATCTCCAGCCGTTCACTGTCGGTGAGCGAGCCCTTCGTCACGCTGAGCGCGCGATATTCATCTTCATTGAGGAGTGCCACCTGTGACCCGTCAGGAAGTATGAGTTGCTCGTTGCGAATCCGCTCCAGCGCTTCGATGTTTTCTTTCCGGAGCACGGTCGGTTCATTCGCCGTTAAAATGATGTTCCAGTAACCATCCAACTCTTGAATGCGCTTTTCATACTCGCGTTCACCGTTCGGGTCCTCCGCCACCTGGCGAAGCTTCTTCTCAAGGTAGAGAATTCTCGCCGCCGCCTTACAGATCTTCAAACGTTCATTGATAGCCACCAATTGATGATCGTAGAGCTTCTTCGCCTTGATCAAAACCTCTTCGCGAATCCCGATCTTTCCAAAGTCATGGAGAAGGGCAGCGTACTCAAGCTCCCGGATCTCTTCCTCCTTAAACCGTACCGACCGGTAGATCCCCGCAGAGCAATCGCTCGTCACCTGGGCGAGCGAGACCGACATTTTCGCCACGCGCTCGGAATGGCCACCCGTGCTCGGATCCCGCGATTCAATAGCGGTGATCGAGGCCCGCACGAAGCCTTCGAACAGCTTCTGGATGTCACCATAAAGTTCAACGTTCTCCAGACATGTCGCGGCCTGAGTAGCGAAGGAAGAGAGAATTGCCTCGTCCTCACCCACAAAGGGTGCAATTGCATCTCCGGGCTCTGTACCCTCATCAGTCAGCACCTGCTCACTCTTCTTATTTACCATCTGAAGTACAGCAATTATCTCATTGCGCCCACTGCGCAAGGGCACGGTGATCGCGTACCTCACACGATCCGAGTCATGGTCATAGGCCCGATTCAAAGAGGGAACGGGTGATGTGCGGATCTCCTCCGCCTCGGTCAGTTTGATGATCTTCCCTGTCAGCGCCACATGCCCGACGTGCGAGTTCTCCATCACCTTCAGCGAAATCTGTTCAATGTGGATCTCGGTCGAGCGGTCATTCGAAACGCGCGTCTTGAAATAGAGCTCTCCATCCACCTCCTGAACGAGATAGAGAGTGCCCCCTTCCGCCATCGTTAGTTCCATCGCCTTCACCAACACCGAAGCCAAAAGCTTTTGAGGGTTTCGCTCTGCCGACAACGAGATGAAGATCTCGTTCATTCTCTCCAAGGTCTTCTGACTGATGCGCGGATTCTGCCGTCCCTCGTGATTGATGAGGTGCCGGACCGCCTTGTAGAGATGAAACTCCACGTCCTTGCGAAAATGCCGCTCGGCGACGATATCCAGCACGTCGTGAAAACCACCCTCCAGACGCAGAAATTCACCGGGATCCTTCGCCACTACAAGGCAGCCGAATCGATGCATCGATGAAAAAATTCCGAGCTGCTTGAGTTGAGAGCGAATACCAGCAAAGGAATCCCCATCTATTACTAAGAGACAACGTCGATTCGTTGAACGCGCGGAGGAAAGGTGGGCAGTCAACTCGGCAAACGTGCCGATAACCTGCACATTGAGGCCCTTCGGAATTTCGACCTTTCGGGTCGTGGGTCCGTCAAAGACAAGAAAGGTGGTGTCGCGCAGGTGAATGTCGGGGTGGTTGGCCATGAAAAGGAGTGGTTCAACTTCTTTTCGGCACAACCAACCGAAAAGATGAGCCTTTCTGACACGACGAGCTGCGAACGAAGGCAGGTTTTCCACCAGAGCAACGTGTGCTATCCCTTCGGTGCATGGCGACCACTTTAACCCTCGAAAATCGTGAGTACATTCCAAAGGCCTGGGAAGAGGTTCCCTGCCCCTTTTGCGGATCGCACTCTCGCAGGAATCACGAGAAGTATGGCCCAAAACTCCGCTTCACCTACGTACAGTGCCGGGGCTGCGCCCTCGTCTACGGCAGTCCTCGCCCGAAATATGATGAGGAATTCATCACAGCAGCCTATTCCGTTTACGATACAGAGAGTCATCACTTGCAGACCCGCGGCAATCTCAATGTCGATGAACAACGTCTGGTGGAAAAGCATAAGATTACGGTCCGGCAAATCGGATCCCATTTAGGACGGATCGGAAGACTGCTCGAAGTTGGATGTGCCACAGGTCTTTTCTTGCTTGCGGCGCGCGACGCAGGTTGGGAAGTGGAGGGCATCGACATCTCCCCCTCCATGGTTGCCGCCGCCCAGGAATTCTTCAAACTACGCGCCCGTTGTGGTCAGTACCAGGATGTGAATACAACCGAAGGCGGGCGGTTTGATGCTATCTATTGCAGTCACGTTATTGAGCACATCCCCAACCCCAATGAATGGATGGAAAAATTCCGGAGAGACCTAAAGCCAAACGGTGTTCTGTGCCTCAATGTGCCCAATCAATTTTCGCTAGATCGACGCTTGAAACGGGGGCTCAAGCGCTTGAATCTGTCGCGAGACAATTGGGCACTCTGGCGCACGCCCGATCATCTTTACGAACCCCACTTGAAGCCCATGAAATATCTGCTTGCGAAACATGGTTTTGAGCTCTTTGAGGCGTTTACGTACTCCAGTCGCGAAAAGGAACAGGAAGGGCTCGCAGAGCAAGTCTTTCATCACCGTTTCAAATTAGGCTCAAAGCTCCGTCTCTTCGCACGCCCGATAGCTAACTAAGTTCTACTCTCATTGAAACGGCCGAGTTGAGGTGTGCCATCAAACAATTCCTTCGAGGCGTTCCAGCTCAGCGGCCAGTTCAACCGGCGTAACGGTGGCTGTCCCGAGGCGAGCGACCACAATCCCCGCCGCCGCGTTCGAAACCTTCATGCACTCGTCGATACTCGCCCCCTGCGAATGCATCAGAGCGATCAGGGCCACAACGGTATCGCCAGCGCCCGTGACATCAAACACCTCTTGCGCATACGTCGGAATCCGCAAAAACCGATTCCGCTCGCGATCTAGACACACCATCCCCCACTCCCCACATGTGATCAACGTGTACGCCGCACCCGTCGTCTCGACAATCTGCGTAGCCAACTGCTTCAGGCGTCTGTCATCCGGCCCCAAAAGCTTCGAGGTTACATGGGCCGCTCCGCACAGCGCCTCCGCCTCGACCATATTGGGCGTTAAGATCGTAGCCCCACCGTAGAGCTGCGCTGAGGAGTTGCGGTTCGGATCCACGTAGACCGCCTTCCCCAAATTCTTAGCCTCTTCAATCAGAGTCACGGTCCCGGGGTGCCAAATCCCCTTGGCATAGTCCTGCAACACGAGCGCATCGTAGTCCCGCAGACGGTCAATCACGGCCGTCCGAAACGCCACCGAGGTCGACTCGTCCAACCGGTGCGCCTTCTCAAAATCGATCCGTACAATGTGCTGCTTCTGCGCGATCACCCGCACTTTGCGCAGCGTCGGGCGGCTCTTATCCACAATCAGATGGTGTCCAATCTTGTGGGCATCCAAAAGCTCCGTCATGCGATGACCATCGGAATCATCGCCCCGCACACTCACTAGCTCTACGGTCGCGCCCAAGGAGGAAATATTTTGCGCAACATTCGCGGAAAGCCCCAACCGGAAAAAATTGGAGTCCACCTCCAGCACAGGAACAGGCGCCTCCGGACTAATCCGCCGGCACTCCCCAGCCAAATATTCATCGAGTCCCATTTCGCCGGCGACCAGAATCCTGGCCCCTTTCAGACGTCCGACCCACTCTGACAGCACGTTTTTCATGAGGACTCCAATTAAGCAGGCAGCTCCGGCAAAATCAAATTCTCTGGACGCAACTGGTCCAAACACAGGTAGTTCTCACACCTTTCCCCCCAACACGCCTTCAAACCCGGGCATTCCACACTCGGCACCAAAACATTCACTTTCCCAGTCCCACCCCATGGGGCCCACCGGTCACGGTGCTGCGCCCTCACCGGCGAAAAGATTCCCAGAGTTTCCACACCCACATAATGAGCCAAATGAAGCGGCCCCGTCGCCGGCGCGACGACGAGGCAACTCCGGCGAAACAGCTCCGCTGTCTCCTGCAACGTCAGACCAAAAAACCGAACCAAGCCCGAAATGCGCTCAGTCAAAGTTGCCGCCAGTTCGGCATCCAACGGCGCCGGCCCCTGCGACAAAACTACCCTTCGCCCCGCCTCAAGCAGACTCCGCACCAATCGCACGTAAGTCTCCACCGATGCATTGAGCGCGCTCCCGCCCATTCCTGGGTGAACAACGACAAAGTCTCCCTCAACACCCGCGTCTCCCAACCACGCGGCCACCCGTTCGGATTCCCACCGGTTCTCCGGCAAGGAAATCTTCGGAGGCAACGTCAGCTTTCTCTCACCAAAAAGCTTCTTCGCAAAAAGCTCGGTCAAATCCAAATTGTACTCGGCTTCATTCTTGGCAGCCCGCGAACGATGTTGAATGATGCCGCCATTGAGAAGCAGAAATGAAGCCGGCCGTGAATAGATCCCAACCCTCACGCCAATCCATTCGCGCCAAGCCTCGTACATTAGGTCAGTGTCTGAAAAGAGAAAGAGAATCCCGTTGTAGGCCTTCCTCAAGCCCCCTTGAGGCCACGACGTGATCCCTTCAATCTGGTTTTTCAGCAACCAACTCCGCAAGGCCGGAAGAACCGCCTCACGGCAGAAAAAATCGATAGCAAGTTCGGGATAGGCCATTCGCAACGAGAGCAAAGACGGTAACGCCATCAACGCATCCCCCAGCCGATCATTACGTGCGACCAAAACCCTCACTTCCACCTCGGCGGCGTCCAGGCCTTAATGAACCTCATCGCAAAATCATAGGGATTCGCAGCATCCTCCACAACGGTCCCCAGCCACCGACGCACCTCCCCCAACACCCAGCTTTCCACAAGTTCCGTCCGCTCGAACGCTCCCCTGTCCGCTCTGCGCGCGGCCTTCAATCGCGTCAACTGGTTCTGAATAACCAAGAAAAGATCATCGATTGACTTCACATCCCCCTGACTCGTCCCCACAACGGGCACCTGAGGTCTCTTCGACAGAGAGACCATCTCCTTCAATGCCAGCGTCAATTCCGACGCCCGCTCCCGATCGCTTTTATTCACCACCAACACATCACCAATTTCCAAAACACCGGCCTTCAGCACCTGAATCCCATCCCCCGACTCGGGAACTAATACCACCATCGTCGCATCAGCGATTCGCCTCACATCCACCTCGCTCTGCCCCACCCCCACCGTCTCAAGCAAGATGGAATCAAACCCAGCAAGGTCCATCAGGTGCACCGCCTCACGAGTGGCAATCGACAAACCACCCAACCGCCCACGCGTGCTCACGCTGCGAATAAAAACACCCATGTCATTGAAATGATTCGAAAGACGAATGCGATCACCCAGAAGCGCCCCATCCGAAAATGGACTGATGGGATCCACGGCGAGTACCCCCACCTTCTGGCCCTCTTTTCGCAGCCTCTCCACAAGGAGCCCAATCAACGTGCTCTTCCCGGCCCCCGGCGGCCCAGTGACGCCCAAGACGGAGGCCTTCCCCAATCGGTCATATTGTCTGGCGAGCAATTCCCAAACAGCCGGATCGCGGTTCTCCGCGGCTGAAATCCATTTGGCCAGTGCCCGCCCATCCCCGGCGAGCAACGGCTTTTCGAGCGCCCCCAAACTCATTTGTCTTTCAAGGGAAACTTCTCCCGCACCCAGGCCAGTGCCGCGGTCTTGTCCCCCAATTCCCCCTCCAAAATAGAATCCTCTACAGCTCGGATAATCTTAGAGAATTCCCGCCCCGGTGTATAGCCAAGCGCGATCAGATCATCCCCTGTCACAAGGCGCAGCGGCGGAGGGGGTAACTTCCGAAACTCCCCCAGTTTCTGCTGGCAAAAATGGTAGGCATCGAGCTTCCCGTGGCTCGAAAGGCAGTCGATCCGATGAAGCTCCAAATGCAAGTCGAATCGCCGGATCCCCAGAAATCGCTTCAACGTGCTGACCCGCATCTGAAACGCGTCCTTGAATCTCAAATGTTCAGCCACGAGCTCGCAAACCAGGTCCGTCACCTCATTTGAGAACGCCAAACGCTTCAGGATCACGCGCGACATCTCGGCCCCAATTCGATCATGACCATGAAAACGAATTCGATCGACAGCCCTTTCAAAGGTGGCCGGCTTAGCGATGTCATGGAAAAGTGCCCCTAGCGCCAGTTCGAGACAAGGATTGGAAAGCTGATCGAGCAACATCAGAGTGTGGATGTAGACGTCCCCTTCAGGGTGATACTCCATCGGCTGCTCCACCCCCTTAAGAGTGATCACCTCCGGCAAGATCTCCGCCAAGAGCCCAGTCCGATCCAGAAGTCGAATCCCCTCACCGGGCTTCGGGCCCGTCAGAATCTTTCCCAGCTCATCCCGAACCCGCTCCTGACTCACCGACTGAATATCTTTTGCGCGCCCCTGAATCACGACCAGGCAGCCCAGATCAATTTCGAATCCCAATTGAATCGCAAACCTCACTGCGCGCAGCAGCCTCAGATGATCCTCTTCAAACCGCTTTTCTGCCTGCCCAATCGTGCGAATCCGCCCCGCTTTGAGATCCGCCGCTCCACCGACGAGGTCCACCACCTTCTCCAACCGGGTGTCGTAGTACATGCCATTGACGGTGAAGTCTCTGCGTCTCGCATCATCCTCCAACGTCGCGAACGTGACCCCTTCCGGGTGCCGCCCGTCTCGATAGGAGCCGTCCGTTCGAAAGGTTGCCACCTCAAATGGAATGTCGTTCTCAACGACCAGAATCACACCAAATTGGACCCCCACCGGAACCGTTTTCGAAAAAATCTTCTGCACCTGCTCTGGGTGAGCACTGGTCGCGATGTCGAAATCCTTCGGCTCCACACCCCTCAAACGATCGCGCACACACCCGCCCGCCAGGTAGGTTTCAAACCCACTCGAAATAAGTCGGTCGACAATACTGCGGGCGATAGCTTCCTGGTTCATCACAGAGCCGTTCGAATGACGATGAGCGGCCAGCTCACAAAAAAATCTGCGATGGGCGGCGCAAAATTCAAGCGGAAAACGGTGCCAATGGCAAAGTTCGGACCGACCAAATAGTCGACTCCCATTCCAGCGTGCAAAAGAAGCCCGAGCGGCGATGCGGCCGTTGCCCCCGTCGCGACTGCAAACCCGATGCCCGCCTCAAAACATGGCCGCACCTTCGCGTGGTCACCCGCCAAATACCGAACGGTCCCAGAAACACCAAAAATCGAATTCTCCGAGATCCCCGCCTGAATCAACGGCCCCATAAAGACTCGCGGCGTACTCGCGTACTCAAGCTGCGGACTCACCAAGAGCTGCGTCCCTCCGGGGGCACCCACTGTCAGACCAAACCCTCCCGCAGCATTCCAGGCGTCGGTAGATGAAGCCCAAACAGGCACCGAAAATATCAACCAAACGATCGCTACGGGGAACATGATTCCTCCAAGGGCCGGTAGCATACAAGGCTCCCGCACCCCGCACAATCCGCCATTAGATCCAACCAACTTGCGGGCGAATTCCCCCAGGCTGCTACCTCGCCCCTCAAGAAACTGCTAGAAATCGCCGATACGAGGAAAACGGGGGTGGCCATGCCTGTATCACTCACTCTGTTGATCTTGTTTTTTCCGATGCTCGCCTTCTCAGATGACTTAGCGAAATCGGAGGACAAGTTAACCGAAAAAATCGTTTCGATGAGTTTGGAAAAGATGAAAGATGACCCAATCACCGCCCTGAATTTTATTTCCAAGCAATTAGGTCAAACACGATCTGAACTAAATGGAGCCTCCTTCAGCGACTGAATCGAGGCCCTCGTCTTCACGGGAAATCTAAGGAAAATAACGAACCTTCCCTTGAGTTACACGCAAAGGAAGAGTTTGGAAGAACGAATGAAACGCCTGATGGAGATTAAAAGGGCGTTGGCACCCATCACCCAATTCCTTGAGTTCACAAAGCCGCTCCCTGATAAATGGCAAGAAGTCATGCGACGTGCCCTTTTGGCAGACACCGATGGTATCCGGTCACGGATCGATACCAGCCTCCTGGGAATCTACGTTCAATCAAAGTTTGATTCAGATGAGTTTTGCGCAGCAAAGAGACGTTGCGATTCCAACGAGGCCGCCACCCCCCACGCTGGGAATAAACTAGACAGCCTCAATCCAGGCAAAGCACACGACAATTGATGTGCCATGCGCGGTGAGGGGTTCCTCATACTCTCGCCCACAAATGCCGATAGGTCGGTGTGAGACACGCCCTCCTCCTCCTCTTTCTCGTTCCGGCTTCTTTCCTACGGGCTGAATGGAGCGAACAAGAAATGAAGCGTCATCCCAATGCAGTGAAAGCGCTCAGCGATCCGCGAGTCATGCAAATGCTGGCCGACGATCCCAACCTCTCTTTGAAATTAATGGATCCTCAATTTCGAAAGGATCTCTACCAGGATCCCAAAATGATGAAGGCCCGTGAAGAGTATATCCAAAAAGGAACTCTCTCGAAGGACCTTCCCAAAACTCTGAAACAAAAGGCTAACCCCCACGCCCAACCAGCCCCCACCGTCGCCGAAAGCCCTGATGTCCCAGTTCTCCCCGGCGAGTACCAAACCGAAATCGATTATCTTTCGAGCTTAGGCTCAGCCAGCAAAGCGACCGATGCACTCGGCCTTCCTCCCCCGTCCGATCCCCTTGGGATCGGCACCTCTTCCGACTACCCATTCTGAACTTGACGTACCGAGTCACAATTGCCAGGTTTTCTTCTCAATCCAGATTGAAGGGGGGAACGTGCAAAGGTGGGAATCTGTCAGAAAGTTAATTGCCATCATTCTGATTCCGTTCCTCCTCGCCATACCCTCGTTTGCCACCGGTGAGTCCTGCCCCGAGCAGCTGAATATCTCCGGCGAACTAACCCACCAGATCGACCAAATGATCAATGCCACACCCGGTTGGTTCGCACGGCGACGGCTCGCAAAGTCCCTCGCCCAGATGCAGCCAAAGCTGGCGGATCGAATCACAAAAGTGTGCGGTTCCGTCGCGAATTGCTCGGCACAAGATTTGGCGCTCGCCACATCTGTTTCTCTCAGAGAGGCCCTCGCCACTCTGGACTCCCCCACCCAAAGTCTCCTTCGTCCGTTCTGCGGGCTCGTGGTCGCTCTCGCCACCAACGCCGGACTTCAGATACTCCTCTCTCAGTCCTTGCCCCAGATCATGCCGGCTCAGTACGCAACCGTCGTCGCGAGCTCCATCAACACATTCACCACCATTTTAATTTTCGCACTGGGCGCCCCCATTCTTGAGCGCCTGCAAAACCGAGTACGCCAGTGGGCTCTCAAGGAGCGCACAGTCACCTCGACAACCAAGAACCCCCATCTAGACGGCTTCGAGCAGACCTACTGGGCTTCGCAGGCGCTGTGGGGAATCCCAGGTCTCGCCGGCCGCAATATCCACCGAACGGTCGTGTCCGAAATCCGCTACCCGCTATCGATGGCAGCCATCATGGCCACCGTCGATCAAGGAAATGGCATGGATAAGGCAGCGGCCCTCATAGCCCAACTTCTTCACGATCTCCACCTCTACGCCGAGGTCGAGCCACTCCGTTATTCCGACCAAGCCTATATCTGGTTCGGCCGATCGTACGTGACCGAGAAGAACTTCGAGAGCTTCCAAACGGAGATCGTGGAATACCTAAAGGTTCTCGACCCCAAAATAGTCACCGACCCCGAGACCCGAGAGTTCTACACCCGAATTATTCACTCTTGGTTTCGGCCGCGTTTGCGCACCCAGATTCTCGGCGAATAGCTCATCGAGTGAAACTCACGAGCGATTGGAGAAGCATCAAACCAGCGATTCACAAAAATCTTCCCCCGCCCCAAGCCCTCCGGGGAAAGCACATTGTAAAGAAAAACCCCCATCCGATCCTTCATAAAAGGACGATCGAGATCCTCTACCTTCTGATAACCCGAATCCATCAGCTCGGATTCGATCCCGCTGTCGGTCAGATAGCTCTTCACATCGAACGCCGCCTCCCTCTCCCGCACAAGCAACTTCCTCACCAGGCGAGCCCCCAAACGCTCCGAAAGAAGATCAGAAAATTTCTCGTCGCTCAACCCTCGATGGATGTCGAGCGTCACCACCCACTCCTTTTCATCCAGCCTCGAGCGGGCCAACTCTCGACGAATCGTTTCCTCAAGACCGACAATCTTCGGGTGCAAATAAACCTGCGCGTACATCTGGTATAGACTGAACGTAAAATCGTCGAGAATGTGCTGATTCTTCGCGCTTGAGATCAATACCACGTCTTTCGGCTCTCGCTCCTCATTTGGGTGCACCGCCAAACACGGCATTACCTGCCCCAAAATTCTCCCCCACTCAATCCCTCCAATGTGAACTCCACAGTTGCGCCCGTCTCTTTGGATGTAATCGATCCTATCAACGTCAAAAGGCCCCGAAATCATCGGACGTAACAACCGGTGAATCTGAATCCCCCCCTTAATTCCAGCCGCCTTCAACTCCTTCAAAAGACTCGCCTCCAGCTCCGAGCCGGTCTTTTCGGTCAACAGTTTCTTGTGAATGAGCGAAGCCACTGCGAGAAAATAAAGAAGCGAGCGACCAATCACCCCATCCTTTTCCATGTCGCTCAAGATCTCATGCAGGTAGAGCAGAGTAATGTCCTCATGCCTGAACCGCTCCCCGCGATCAATGATCCCTTTGAGATAGCTCCTGGAATGCTGCTCAAGCGAACCCGTCGGCCGCCGAAAATCCTGAGGCACCTTCAATGTCTCAAAGGTGTGACTCCAAGGTCCATGCCCTACGTCATGGAGTAGCCCTGCCAGTTTAGCCACCCTGAACCAAAACTCATTCGACTTCGCATCACCTGACACCACTTCCAGACACTCTCGCGTTTGCCCGGTCAGAAACTCCGTTCCGCCCACTTTTCCTTGAAAGTCGAATTGGCTAACGCCCCAACCCTCAATCAACTGTTCAAAATATTTTCCAGCCAGGTAGCTGCAGCCTAAGGAATGTTCAAATCTCGAATGAGAGGCGCAGGGAAAAACATAATGGGCCAAGCCAACTTGGTGAATGTGACGGAGTCTCTGAAAGTTAGGGTGATCAATCGCCGCCCGCAAAACCTGATCGAAGGAGATATCCCCATGAAGTTCATCACGGATAATCAGCGGCTTGGCGACGCCCATCACGCCCTCGAAAGCGACTCGACCGCCTGGTGAATGCGCCGAAGCACGGTCTCACGCCCCTGGACCTCAAGCATCTCAAACAATCCCGGGCTCACCTTTCCACCCGTCACGGCGAAACGAAGCGCCTGCGCCATCTGGGCCAGTTTCTCCCCGCGCGTTTCCACAAGCGTTCGCACACTCGCCTCCAATCCAGCTTTGTCGAAGCCCGAAGTCGAAAGCACGCTCCCTGCCTCCCTAAGCCTTTCAATCGTCGAAGCCTTTTCTTCCACCTTTATCCCCGCCTCGTAGACCGGGTCCGGCCCAAAGAGACAGTTGAGTTGGTCAATGAGTTCAAGAATGGTTTTCACCTTCGCCTGAATAATGGCCACGCCAGCCTCAAACCGCTTTTCATCCACACCACTCGCAAATGCGATTTCGTTCAAAAAATAGGTTCGGAGATAGTTCACGAGCCTGGCCGATGACGCTTCACGGAAAAAATGCCCACTGATCCAATTCAGCTTCTCGGGGTTAAAGATGGCATTTGCCTTTCCAATCTTGTCCAGCGAGAAAACCTTGATCAGCTCATCGACAGTGAAAATCTCCTGGTCCCCGTGACTCCACCCCATCCTCACCAAGAAATTAATGATGGCCTCAGGCAGAAAGCCCATTTTTTGATACTCAAGTGTCGAACCGGCCCCATGCCGCTTGCTCAACTTGGCCCGATCGGTCCCCATGATCATCGGTAAATGGGCAAACCGCGGCACCGCAAAGCCCAAAGTCTGATAAAGCATAATCTGTTTGGGCGTATTATTGATGTGATCATCACCCCGCAAAACATGCGTAATTTTCTGATCGAAATCGTCGACAACAACCGCATAATTGTAGGTCGGATTTCCATCGGTCCGCGAAATCACCCAATCATCGAAGTCCCGATTCTGAAACTTGATCGAACCACGAATGCAATCTTCAAACTCGGTCTCGCCTCTCGACGGAATCACGGCACGAATGACTGTTTTCCCGTGAGTCAGCCCCTTTGTTCGACAAGTGCCCGGGTACCGAAACGCCCGTTTCTCCTTCTCACACTGGGCCCGCACCTTATCGAGCTCCTCGGGGGTGCATTCACAACGGTAGGCCTGCCCCTTCTTAAGCATCTGGTCGATAATTTCGTTGTAACGCTCCCCTCTTTTGGACTGAAAAACAGGCGGTTCATCCCAGTTCATCCCTAGCCATCGCAGGCTCTCCATGATGTCGTCGGTAAAGTGGGGCAGCGATCGCTCCCGATCGGTGTCTTCGATTCGAAGTAGGAACACCCCACCCATCGCCCGAGCGAAGAGCCAATTGAACAAAGCGGTTCTCGCCCCTCCAATATGGAGGAACCCGGTTGGAGAGGGCGCGAAGCGAGTGCGAATGGGCCGGTCGGTCATAAAGTCGTACACCTTAACAGAATCCCCCGCTCTTTCAAATGGTTACGGAACACACTCAACGCAATGCAAAATGACGCGCTTACTCCAAGTGATCCAAACCCTGAGATTCACTTCTAAAAACGCTCGAAAAACGGCTCAAAATGTTTGACAGAAAAATACCCTTTTGTTACAGGTGCTTAGTTTAAAAATTGAGGAAAGTGAATGCCGACGATTAATCAGCTGGTTCGCGATGGACGCGAACAGATAAAAAGGAAGACAAAAGCCCCCGCACTGGCGTCCTGCCCACAGCGACGTGGTGTGTGTGTTCGCGTCTATACCACCACCCCGAAAAAGCCCAATTCCGCCCTGCGAAAAGTGGCTCGTGTCCGTCTCACCAACGGGTACGAAGTCACGTCGTATATTCCGGGCGAAGGGCACAACCTTCAGGAGCACTCTGTCGTCTTGATCCGTGGAGGCCGCGTGAAGGATCTCCCCGGAGTTCGTTACCATGTCGTGCGCGGTTCGCTCGACACAACGGGTGTTGAGAAGCGCAAACAAAGCCGCTCCAAATACGGTGCAAAGGCGGGTAAGTAAATGCCAAGACGTGGAAGTAATGCTGTAGTCCGACCGGTCGCTCCAGATTCTAAATACAACGAAAAGCTCGTCACCAAGTTGATCAATACGATCATGTATAGTGGCAAGAAGAGCACCGCCGAGCAGATCGTCTACGGAGCGCTTGAAGTGATTCATCAGAAGACCAAGGACGATCCCATGAAGGTCTTCAAAAAGGCCCTCAGCAACCTTAAGCCTGCAATTGAGGTAAAGTCTCGCCGCGTGGGCGGTTCCAACTATCAGGTTCCCGTCGAGGTTAGGCCTGAACGACGCAATTCTTTGGCTCTGCGCTGGCTCACCGACTACGCCCGCGATCGGAAGGGCGTATCTATGGTGGATAAGTTGGCGGCCGAACTGTTTGACGCCGCCGAAAACAAGGGCGAGGCCATCAAGAAGCGGGAAGACGTGCACCGCATGGCCGACGCCAACAAGGCTTTCGCACACTATCGCTGGTAACCACCCATGGCAGACATTCGGACAGATGGCGTTTCCGATCTTACGAAGCTTCGCAACTTCGGCATTGTGGCCCATATTGATGCCGGCAAGACCACCTGCACCGAGCGCATCCTCTACTACACCGGTGTGACACATAAGATCGGTGAGGTTCATGACGGTGACACCGTAATGGACTACATGCCCCAAGAACGTGAGCGCGGGATCACGATCACGTCCGCCGCCACGACCTGCTTCTGGAGAGACTGTCGCCTCAACATTATTGATACCCCCGGGCACGTGGACTTCACCATTGAGGTGGAGCGCTCCCTGCGCGTTTTGGACGGCGCCTGTGTGGTGTTTGATGCGGTGGCCGGAGTGCAGCCACAGTCGGAGACCGTGTGGCGCCAGGCCAATCGTTATGGCGTTCCGCGCATCTGCTTCCTCAACAAGATGGATCGCGTCGGCGCCAACTTCGAAAAGAGCGTCCAGACTATCGTCGAAAAGCTCCAGGCCAAGCCGATCTCATTCCAGTACCCCATCGGCGCCGAGGACAAGTTCATTGGCGTTGTCGACATCGTGACCCAAAAGGCCATGATTTGGGACATCCAAGGGCCCGAAGGCAAGGACGGCGACGAGTATCGAACAGCCGAAATACCGGCCGACCTCGTAGACATCTGCAAGAAGTATCGTGAAAAGCTGATTGATGCCGTAGCCGAAGAAGAGGAAGGGGTCCTCACCAAGTTCTTGGATGGCGCCGAAGTGACCGTCGATGAGATTCGGCGATGCGCCCGCAAGGCCACACTTGCCAACAAGATCGTTCCGACGTTTTGTGGTTCCGCCTTCAAAAACAAGGGCGTTCAACCCCTTCTTGATGCCGTTCTCTACTATCTCCCGTGCCCGCTCGATAAGCCCCCCACGAAGGGGCAGAATCCAGCAAATGAAGAGGAGAAAATGGAGCGAAAGCCCGACGACAAAGAGCCGTTTGCGGCGTTGGCCTTCAAGATTTTGACCGACCCATACGTCGGTCAGCTGACATTCTTCCGTGTGTACTCAGGCACTTTGCAGTCGGGTTCCTACGTCTTGAACAGCCGTCAGGGAAAGCGCGAGCGCATCAGCCGCCTCCTTCAGATGCACGCCAACAAGCAGCAGGAGATTGACCAGGTGAAGGCCGGCGATATTGCTGCAGCCGTCGGCCTCAAGTTCTCCCGCACCGGTGACTCGCTTTGCGCCGAGGATCACCCAATTTCTCTCGAGTCGATGCACTTCCCAGAGCCCGTTATCTCCATCGCTGTGGAGCCAAAGTCGAAGGCAGACCAGGAAAAGCTTTCCATCTCGCTCCAGAAGCTCGCCATCGAAGATCCGAGCTTCCGTCTTCAAGTGGATCCCGAAACCAACCAGACCATCATCTCAGGTATGGGCGAGCTCCACCTTGAGATTATTGTCGACCGCCTCCTTCGTGAGTTCAAAGTAGACGCCAACGTAGGCAAACCCCAGGTGGCCTACCGTGAGACGATCACCAAGAAGATCGAGATGGAAGGCCGATACATCAAGCAGACCGGTGGCCGCGGTCAGTACGGCCATGTTTGGCTCAAAATCGAGCCCCTCAAGCCCGGCGGCGGATTCGTCTTCGAAAACGAGATCGTTGGCGGTGTCGTTCCGAGAGAGTTCATTCCTGCGGTCGAAAAGGGTATTAAAGAGGCCCTCGATTCAGGTGTTCAGGCCGGTTATCCAGTTGTCGACATTAAAGCCGCGATTTTTGATGGTTCGTACCATGATGTTGACTCGAGCGAAATTGCCTTTAAAATCGCTGCTTCCATGGCCTTCAAGGACGGCTGTAGAAAGGCCGGCCCGATAATCCTTGAACCAATCATGTCAACTGAAGTTACGGTACCCGAGGCCTATATGGGTGACGTCATCGGCGATTTGAATTCGCGACGTGGAAAGATCATGCAGATGGAAGCGCAAACAGGCTTGCAGATTATTGAGGCGGAAGTTCCCCTTGCAGAAATGTTTGGGTATGCCACTCAGCTGCGCTCTCTCACACAGGGTCGAGCTAACTACACCATGGAGTTTGATCATTACGAACCCGTTCCGACCAATATTGCGAACGAAATCATAGCAAAAGCCTCTGGAGGAAAATAAATGTCAAAAGCCAAATTTGAGCGCAAGAAGCCGCATTTGAACGTAGGGACGATTGGCCACGTCGATCACGGGAAGACGACGTTGACGGCAGCGATCACCTCCGTGCTCGCCAAGAAGGGTTTGGCCCAGGCGAAGCGCTAC
>JACPWY010000039.1 GCA_016196825.1 Deltaproteobacteria bacterium
GGCCTCCACGCGGTGTTACCCGCGCTTCACCCTGGCCAAGGGTAGATCACCTCGCTTCGCGTCTATTCCCAGCGACTATTCGCCCATTTCGGACTCGCTTTCGCTGCGGCTCGCTTGCGCTTAACCTCGCCACTGAGAATAACTAGCCGGCTCATTATGCAAAAGGCACGCGGTCAGGCATTCTGAACGCAGAATTGGGTAATCGAGTAATTGGGTGATCTGGCAATTGATTGGGCGATTGCGCGCCTGCAATTACCCAATTACCAGATTCCCCGATTATCCAATTCTGCATTCAGCATAGCCCTCCCACTGCTTGTAGGCATACGGTTTCAGGTACTCTTTCACTCCCCTCACAGGGGTTCTTTTCACCTTTCCCTCACGGTACTGGTTCACTATCGGTCGCCAGGGAGTATTTAGCCTTACGAGATGGTCCTCGTAGATTCCCACGGGATTTCACGTGTCCCGCGGTACTCAGGAACCTGTCCAGCAAGCCAGTTCGCTGTCATCTACCGGGCTGTCACCGTCTATGGCCGATCGTTCCAGATCGTTCGATTAGCAAACTGGTTTATCACTTGCCGGCCTTGCGGCCCGACAGGCCCTACAACCCCATCGTGCAAGCACGATGGTTTGGGCTCTTCCGCGTTCGCTCGCCGCTACTAGCGGAATCACTGTTGTTTTCTCTTCCTGTGGGTACTGAGATGGTTCACTTCCCCACGTTGTCTTCGCACCACCTATGGATTCGGTGGTGGATCCTTCGGGATTAGCCAAAGGGGGTTTCCCCATTCGGAGATCCCCGGGTCAAAGCCCATTTGCGGCTCACCGGGGCTTATCGCAGCTTATCGCGTCCTTCATCGACTCCTGGCGCCAAGGCATTCACCGTACGCCCTTAGTAGCTTGACCATAAGAAACTCGAACTCACGCTTGTAGTGATTAGTGATCGGGAATTCGTGATTAGAAAGCGTTCTCTAATCCCTTCTCCCTACGCCCTAATCCCTACACGCGTTA
>JACPWY010000051.1 GCA_016196825.1 Deltaproteobacteria bacterium
GATAAAAGTCCGACTGTTTGAATTGAGGACAGCGTGAACTTACCCCGAGGAGCCGTGTGTGGGAAAACTACAAGCACGGTTCTGGTAGGGGTTTTATAACAACGAAAGGAAAATTGAAGTTATGAAATCTACTAAACAAAAGACAATACTTGTTCTCATGGCGGCGATGCCGCTTTTCGCGGCTACGAAGCCTGTTTCGAAGTTGATCGACCTCCCCATCCTCAGCGTGGCGGAAAAGGCTGACATTCTGAAGGAGAGCCCGCACCGCCCGTTCACAACGGTGTTGGTTGGAATCCATGTTCAAGCTGAGCCAATGAGCGTGTGTGCGGAGGTCGCCGGTCAGGTCACGAAGCTGGAAGGCAAGATGCCCGGTTCGATCGACCTTCTCCAGTCCGTGGATCCTGTGAACGACCTCTGCATCGCGATCGCGGTTCTTCCCGTTGACCTTGTGGTCACATACCCCGTCGAGGTTGTGACTGGTGGGATTATCGCGGCCCATGGGGAGACCGTGAACCGGGTCCGGATCGGAAAGAAGACCTACGAAGTTGTCGTGAATTCCGACAATGGCGAGGCCTATGTTCGTCCGGCGGCCCGTTAATTTCGAGATTCGTTGATCGTTAAAAGAAAAAAGGGGCGGTCGCAAGACCGCCCCTTTTGATTAGTTTCGATGAGTTATTCGCGATTGACGACGGTGTGGACGCCCACGCATTCGATCTGAGTCCGATTCCCATCTTGATCGCTAAAGTGGTACTCGAGACCGGCGTGGAAATCGCAGGTTTTCGCTGTACCAGTGTTTACGCCGTTGTCCCACGGCTTGGTCACGCAGTTCGCTCCTTCAGCAGCGATAATGAGTTCTGAAGGATCCGCCGAAGAGTAATCTTTCGTTGAGGTTTTGAGCACGAACTTGAGATGGCCCTTATACCGCTCGCTCTTCGCTTTGAACTTCGGAACGTTGGTGATCGTGCCTTTGTCGTCGCCTTCATAGAGCGAGATCAGGCTCAAGTCGGGATCGGCAAAGAGAAGACCCTGGACATTCGAGAGCTTGCCTTCGTTTTCCCTTGTCACCACGTACTCCGCGTTGAGGCGGAACGTGACGGCATGGTACCGAGAAGCGTTGTAGTGGCAACTGAGTGAGTAGCGTTCAGGGGTCTCAGGCGCCGCGAGGGCTAAGGTTGAAAGCAGAACGTTGAATAGAACAATGGTTTTCAAAGGAACCTCCGTAAAGGGTTTTCATCACGAATAACGCGATATGTCACTATGGTGATTGGGTTTTGGGAACGAAAGAATTGCGGGGATTGCGATGGTGGAGGTGCCTGACTGAAGCCCCGGCTAGCCAACCGAATCCAATTTCAGCCTAGCATATTGACCCGGTTCCGGGTGCGGCTCTAGCGCCAAGATCGTAATTCCACCACGACCCGCGGCGCTAGCGTGGATGGCCAATTTGATGATTCGATTATTGAGAGGGCGCGTGTCGCGCCCTCTGCCCTGTTTTGGTTTTGGCGACTGAAGGTCGCCTAGAAATTTTTATTGGTGGACCAACCCGAAAGCTGGACGAACCTGGTTTATCTCCGTGACGTCATTTCCCTTTTTCTGCGTCTCTAACCACGTAGCCACCCGTGGAAAGGGCGTGAAAAGTACGTGGAATACCTTGGCCAGATCTTTCGCAAAACTCGAAAATCCTACGTGAATGTGAAACCTTGCTCAATTCTTCCCCGCCCCTTCTAGCGCAACTGCCTACCTTTTGAGGCATAAGTCTTATAGATCGGGTGCCTAATGACCTTTATGCTCTGGATAGACTTCAATTCTGTCAATTTGGTCGCCAGAGAAACCAATTCTTTCGACCAACTGCGAATTACCATCGCCGCTATGCTTGTAATAAACAATGTAGTCGGAGCCGTCTGAAAATATCTTCAGATCTGTGGCCCATACCTTCCCGACCATCGGCCAGATCTCATCGAGCATCTTATCGCGATCAGTAAATGTGGCCCACGGACTCTTATGTCGGAGATTTGGGGACAATATTTTCGCTAGAGTGTTTCGGTCTCTGTCCTTAAAACATCTATAGTACTCTTCGATTGTCTTCACATTATCGATCAAGTGGCTCCTTTTACTGATCTTTGGACTTGAGTTCGACTTACCCACCATCAACCGAGGAGAACCGGAGAACCACCAGTTCGTCCAGCTTTCAAAATGGTGGACCGGATGGGGGTTGAACCCACGACCCCAGCATTGCGAACGCTGTGCTCTCCCAACTGAGCTACCGGCCCATAGTTTTGGGATCGCCAAGGTACCACTAAAGCCGTCCGTGGGGCAACCCAGCGCAACTCACTGCAACTGCTCGGATATCTGAAATCGGGTGAAATCGGGTACCCGTGAAATCGGGTACCAAGTTACTTTTCGGCCGAAAAGTAACTTGGTACCCGATTTCGCGGTACCCGATTTCGCGATTTCAACTTGGTACCCGATTTCAGATATCTGAATTATATTGCGCCGATGCCGTTCACCCGCAACCGCCAGGAACTCTCCCCCGCCTCAACCGCGGCGTTTTTTCGCAAGACTTGTCGCGAGCCCAGCCAGCGCCGGGTGGGCATTGAGATTGAGCGCATCGGACTGTGGTCCGATGGGGCGTCTCTCCATTACAACAATGGCGAGGCCCGATTTGGGGCTGCCGATCTTTTAAAGGAGCTGAGTGTTCGGTATGGCTGGCCTCTTGTAGATGGAGGCCTCGGCCGTCCTGTGGGGCTAGCCAGCTGTTGCGGCAAAGTGTCTCTTGAGCCCGGGAGCCAGCTTGAGCTCTCGACGGAAACCGCCAGTAGCCTGCTTTCTCTCGTGACCAGCACCCGGTGTTTTGAAAAGGATGTCAATGAAGTGACCGCTGCACACGGGTTGCGCTGGGTGGGGATTGGCGTGAATCCACTAGCCGAGCTCTCCCAGATGGATGTGATTGCACTACCCCGCTACCACATCATGACCAAGTATTTCGATGATCGGAAAACTCTGGGCACCCAGATGATGCGGCTCACGAGTTCCGTACAGGTGAATCTCGACTATACTTCGGAGGCCGAGGCGATTGAGATGTTGCGCGTGTCGCTGGCGCTTACTCCGATGGGGTATGCGCTGTTTGGGAACTCCCCCTGGCACGCCGGCGAGCGTACCGAATTTCTATCGTGGCGAGGGCACATCTGGCGCCACACCGATCATCTTCGATCCGGCTTGATCGAGAGTGTGTTTCACCCTGAGTACTCGTTCGATTCCTATGCAGAGCACGTCTGGAAGTTGCCGCTCATGTTTGCCCAGTCCGAAAAGAATGGATTCGCCACCATGGACGGGATGTCGCTCGCTGACATTAAGGCGGGAAAGATCGCCGGTGTGACCGCCACCAAAGAAAATGAAATGCACGCTATTCGCCAGGTCTTCACCGAGACACGATTAAAGCCGGGCTATATCGAGATCCGCTCGATCGATGGTCAACGCTCGCCCATGCGCTATGCGGCTGCTGCCTTTTGGTTGGGGATCCTTTATTCGGCACCGGCCCGTCGGTTGGTGGTGGATCGGCTGGGCTCGCTTCCAGCCGGTTCGCGCGATTTGCTGTGGTTGGAGTCGCTCACCACAGCTCTTGCTGCGCGAGTGGGGACCTCTTCTCTTCGGGAAATTGCTGGCGAACTCCTCGAGGCGGCGCGAGTGTCGTTGATCTCTCGTCGACTGGGGGAAGAGATTCTGCTGGAGCCCCTCGAGGAGGTGGTCTCGACCGGTCTCAACCCCGCCCAGCAGTTGATTCAGCGGTTCGGCGATCATTGGAAAGAAGACTACCTTGCCGTGATGGATTATCTCGCTCAGTGATTCGTGGCGGGCAGGCGTAGAGCCGGAATCTCAGGCGCCTCCGATTTTCTCATCGGCTTTGTCCTTGGTGCCTGCATCTGGTAGACGAACGCCTTCGTCTTTGGCGGATCCGATTTGACCCACACGAGATAGATCTCCTTGTCTCGGGTGGGAACCCAATTTCCATTCTCGGCGAGTTTGAAATGCTGAAGACCCAGCGGCGCACCGATCACCTTTCCAAATGTCACGGTGTCGGGCCGTAGGAATTCTATTGGCTCGGGGACTCGGCCAACGAGATCCGCTTTAAAGTAGGCCCAGCTGTGGAGATCGGTGTCGTAGCGAACATAGACTCTGTGGGGCACATAATTTTTCTTGGCCGCGATGTAGTGGTGGAGGTGGTTGCTGTGATCGTAGAGAAAACTCTCAGTCTTATCGAGAGTGGCGAGCAGCTTTTCATCGTGAACCTGCCCGAATGCCGCCGATCCGATCAATATGAGCCAAAAAGCGCGCACGACTCTCCATCGTCTCGGCCCCAGGCAACCTGCCTGGGGATCCTCACTGCCCTCAACACCCGCCCCCGCCGGCGTTGGCCGGCATCTGTTTCTTGGGATTAAACTGATTGGGATCGGGTACCGTCATCTGCACCATCTGTTTGGCCGGCGGGCCACCCTTGATCTCAGGCGTCTTCACCTCAAAGTCGGTCACCTTTGGGCCTCCCACTCCCATGCTCTCGGCGCTGGGCAGGGAAGGTTGGTTTTTCTGATCACTGATCATGTTGTTGATGATGGCGTCGGTCTCGGCGCTGTTGCCGGTAGTGTGGCCGCCCTCACTCAATTGGGGGGCGCCGGTGTCGACGGTCTTGGGTGCAGCGCCGTTGATCGTGGAGTCGGTGGATTCCTCCTGAGCGGTCGAAGGTTCTTGAGGGCTGGGGCGCTCGATGACAATGGGATCGACCTTCTTGCCGGGATCGATCTTGGGGCCCGGATCAACCTTTGGCCCCGGATCGATTTTGGGTCCGGGATCAATCTTTGGGCCCGGGTCAACCTTGGGCCCGGGATCAAATATCTCAATCTGATCGGCGAAGCTAATTGCCGCTGAGAGACAAAGACACGCTGTGATGAAACTAGCCCGCATCATTAATAGTATATCGGAAGGATCCTAGGAGAAAATGACATCCCATTCCGAGCCTTGGCTTGTGTCGCGAATTTCAACCCCCCTAGCCATTAGGTCCTTGCGGATGGCATCGCTAGCGGCATAGTCCTTGTTGGCTCGGGCCTCGTTCCGTTTGTCGAGAAGCGCTTCGATTTCAACTGGCTTCAGTCCCCGTTCCGCGGCGATACGCCCTTTGAGGTCTGAGAGAAACGTAGAGGGATTCTGCGAGAAAAGCCCCAGAACGTCGCCGAGTTTCTGAAAGTGGGAGAGAAATCCCTTGGCGAGTGCCTGGGAGTCATTCGAGGGCTTGAACTTCTTCTGATCGAACACACCGTTGGCGAAGCGCACGTACTCAAAGACGATTCCCACCACCTTGGCGGAGTTGAAATCATCCTCCATTGCTTTAACCCAGGCCGTCTCAAAACCGGAAGCGAACTCCTTAAGCGCGGTGAGTTCCGGCGATTGAGCAGCCGCGCCGCCGGTTTCGGCAGCGGCATGAATACGGCGTGAAGCTGAGTAGAAGCGGTGGAGCGCCTGCTGGCATTCCTGAATGTGCTTCGTCGAAAAATCGATGGGCGAACGGTAGTGGCCAGAGAGAATGAGAAAGCGCAACACCTCTGGCGAATACCGATCCATGAAGTCCTTGTTGAGAAAAATATTTCCCAGAGACTTCGACATCTTCTCGTCGCCCATGTTGATCATGTTGTTGTGAAGCCAGTAATGGGCGAAGGGCTTCTTGGTCGCGCCCTCCGACTGGGCGATTTCATTTTCGTGATGCGGGTGAATCAGATCCAATCCGCCGCCATGGATATCGAATGTTTCGCCGAGATGGCGAATGGCCATGGCCGAACATTCGATGTGCCATCCGGGCCGACCTTTGCCCCAGGGGCTATCCCACGCCGGTTCGTCGGGGGCCTTTTGAGGTTTCCAGAGCGAGAAGTCGAGCGGATCGGCCTTCTTTTCATTGGGATCGATGCGGACCCCTACCCGCAGGTCGTCGAGGCGCTTCTTGGAGAGTTTGCCGTAGTCTGAAAATTTTCGGACAGAATAGAAGACCTCGCCATCGGTCGTGACGTAAGCCGCCCCGTTCTGGATGAGTAGCTCGATCAATTGGATGATCTCGGGAATACTCTCTGTGACCTTCGGGGAAATGGTCGGAGGGCGCACCCCCATTCGAGTGCGATCTTGAATGAAGGCGGCCGTGAATTTTTCAGAGATCGCCTGGCTACTCGTTTTTTCTTCACGGGCTCGATTGATAATCTTGTCATCGACATCGGTAAAATTGGAAACAAGCTTCACTTGGAATCCGCTCATTTCGAGAAAACGACGGGCGACATCAAAAAAAATTGCGGGGCGCGCATTGCCCACGTGGGTGTAGCCGTAGACCGTCGGACCGCAGACGTACAAACTGATCTGGCCAGGCACCATCGGGGTGAGAGGCTCCTTCTTCCCGGTCAGCGTATTGGTAATCTGAATAGGCACAGAAAGGGAGTTTACCCGAGTAGGAACCTTTTTGGGATAGGCTGTTAACGCAGGGGAATCATCACGACCGCGGCGTCAGCCTCGATGGCCTTTCGCTCACCAACTGGGCCCAGCCCCTCCGCGGTCTTGGCCTTGAGGCTCACGCACTGGAGCTCAACTCCGGCGAGTTGGGCGATGCTGGTGCGAATCGCATCGGAATGAGAAGCGAGCTTTGGCTCCTCGAGATGGACCGTGCAGTCGATGTTGCCCACGGCCCAGCCCAGCCTTTTGGCCTCGGCGAGGGCGAAGCTCAAAAAATCGCCGCTGCTCCTGCCGGCGTTGCCAGGATCGGAGTCGGGAAACCATTGGCCGATGTCCCCAAGCGCCAACGCGCCGAGAACGGCGTCCGTAAGAGCGTGGAGAACTACGTCACCATCGGAGTGTGATTCGATCTGGTAAAAACAGGGGATCTTTACCCCGCCCAGTGCGATCGCCTCTTTGCGAATCGTGGGAATTAAACGGTGGGTGTCGAAACCAATTCCGATTCGCATGGTTGCTCCTTTTGCTCGAGAAAGCGAGCCAGGGTCGCCATCTCAAAATCGTGAGTCAGTTTGATGTTGCGCACATCTCCCTCAAAGACTCCTACGGGGATTCCAAAGTATTCACATATCGAGGCATCATCGGTGAAGGGCGCGGCCTCGGCCGCTGCCTTTTCGAGAAGCTCGCGGATGATGAGGTACTCAAAAATCTGAGGGGTCTGGACTCGAAACACTCGGCTGCGATCGACGGTTTCGATCACGCGTTGATCTTCAATGCGTTTGAGAGTGTCCACCACCGGGACCGCTGGGACCCACGCTCCGTAAGATCGATCATCGATGTGCTGCTTGATTCGGCGCAGAAAAGCCTGCGACAGATAAGGGCGGCACGCGTCGTGGATTAAGACTCTGGTGGGAGGTGAGATGTCGGTCATGGCCTGAAGCGCGAGCCGCGATGAGTCCTGTCGCAATTCGCCGCCAGCAATGATGCGAACCTGTGTTGCTCCGGCCTCAACCTGCGCGTCCTTGATCTGGGCCTCGGCCAATCCGATGTAGGGCTTGGGAACGGCAATTACGATCTGGCGGAAACAACCGAGAGAGAGCAGAGCACGCAACGAGTGCACGAATACCGTGCTTTGACCCAGGGGCTGAAACTGTTTCGGGAGAGATGCTGATGAGTTCGATTCGCTGAAGCGCCTGCCGATCCCGCCGCCTAACAAAGCAGCATCGATCATAGGATTGCCAACTTAAGTGCCAAAAATGGCCTCAAGCTCCCTTTCCACATCGGCCTCTTTCAGGTTCTGAGCCAGGGACAGCTCCTTCACGAGAAGGGTTTTGGCCTGATCGAGGAGTTTGCGCTCACCGAACGAAAGATCCTTGTCGTGCTTCAGAAGAAACAGCGCGCGCATCACTTCGGCGATTTCGTGCACCTGCCCCGTGTGGATCTTCTCCATATACTCACGGTAGCGGCGGTTCCACGTCTGGTGATCGAGGTCGGACCCTTCGCGGTTGCGAAGGATTTTGTAAACCTCATCCACCTCTTTTTGTTTAATGATCGGCCGCAGACGCTGGCCGGACGTTTCGATGGGCACAAACACCTTTTTAGGGGCCCCATTGTCCTGGATCTCAAGGATATAGAAAGACTGCTTCTTTCCAGGCGCGAATTCGCGCTCCTCGATACCGCGGACAATCCCTACGCCGTGTGAAAGATGAACGGCGTTATCACCCACTTTGAATCGGTACATAACTTCTTTATCCCTCGTTCTCGAGTCTGAATCGGTGAGTGTGTATAGCACACTGACACCCCGATTGCACGGCCTAAAGCCCGTCACGCCGCGGTGATTCATAAAAATTACTAATGATTTCAGTTGCTTATATTTGTTGGTATTTTTTGGATTCGGTTAAGGCCGACCTGACCATATTCCGCCGATTTTCAGTCTTCAAGGGAAAAGTGATGTGGTATGACGGCCCACAAATGAAGCTCGTCAACTCGAAGGAAAATCCGCCCCTTCCGCAGATTATTTTGGCGTCGCAGTCACCTCGGCGGCGGCAGATCTTGGAGAGTCTGGGCTTGAGCTTCGCCAGCTTCTCGCCCGACGTGGAGGAGGTCAATCCCACTGCCCACAATATCGATGATTTGATTCAGGAGAACGCCTATCGCAAGGCGCTCAAAGTCTCCCAAACCGTCACGCGCTCAACAGACATTGTTGTGGCGGCTGATACTCTCGTGCTGGTGGATGGTGTGGTCGTGACAAAGCCTGAGTCTCCCGAAGACGGGCGTTTCATCCTGAAGACGTTTTCGGGGCGGGCTCAGACGGTCGTTTCGGGGCTTGTCCTCTTCTCGCATTACTACGGCATTCGAAAGTCGACCGTAAAGACTGAGATTCTCTTCCATGATCTCAACGATCAGCAGATCGATGAGTATCTCCTGACCAAGGAGCCCTACGATAAGGCCGGTGCGTACGCTGTGCAGGGGCTAGGAGCGCTGTTCATTAAGAAGATGGAAGGCTCCTACACAAACGCGATGGGATTCCCGTTGGAGCAATTCCTGCGCGAACTGAATGCCCTTACGCAGATCCCGCTTTACCGCTTCTTCCAATGACCGAAATCGCCGACAAGATTTGTCATGTGCGTGAAGTCGTCGCGAACTACTCGGATGTCACTGTCGTAGCCGTGACGAAATATCAGCCGGTGGAAAAGATCCGCACGGTGGTGCAGGCGGGATTTCTCGATCTGGGGATCAATCACGCCCAGCAGGGGGACGAATTGGCGAAACTTTTTCCAGCCGCCCGCCGCCACTTTATTGGCCATATCCAAAGTCGCAAGGCGAGGGAGATCCTCGACTATCACCTCGTGCAGAGTCTTGACCGACTCAAAATCGTTGAGGAATGGCAGAAGCGTTGGGGCGAGAGGCCGGGGCAACGGGATGTGCTGATTGAGGTGAATATTGGCGAGGAGGCGCAAAAATCGGGTGTGTTGCCGGGAAACCTGGGTGCGTTTCTGGCCTCTCTCGCGGCCTTTTCTTTTCTTCGCGTGCGAGGCCTCATGGTGATGCCGCCCTTTCTCGAGCCATCCAGTCGGAGAGCACCCTGCTTTCAGGCAGTGAGAAAGCTCTTCGAAAAAAATCGGTCCACCACATTCAATACTCTCTCCATGGGAACGAGCACCGATTTTGAGGTCGCATTGGCCGAGGGGAGCACCATGATCCGTCTTGGGACGATGCTATTCGGGGAGAGGGCGGCGCTCTAGGCCGCCTTGGCCCTTTTCTTGACTCGAATCCATTTTCCAGAAGTATCCCGCCGCCAGAGACGCCCTTTCTTCTCGTCGTCGAGAGCCGATCTCAGATCTTTCATGGTTTGGGCGTCAAATCGAACATCGGAGGACTCTAGAAGAGCTTCATAATCCTCCAAAGGAACAAGAGCGCTGATCGCTTCCCCATCTCTGGTTAATAAGTAAGCGTTTCCTTCATCATTAACCTTTCTCACTAATTCGAGAAGAGTGGCTTTCGCTTTGCTAATCGATATTGTTTTGTGGCGCATATCAATGTCCTCCGTAAACGGCGCTTCTGTGCTCAATGATCAAGACCAACGAGTCAATTGCCGATGGCGGGCCCGGTAGCCTTGGATCGAAGGCCGAGGCAAATGGATGTGCGGGATCAACGAGCATCGGTGAACGTGCAGCTAAAGTCCCCTCGCGCACTGGCACGGGTGTCGAGTCCGTCCATTGAGTATAGATCGCTGCAGGAGAATGTCCCAGCCAAGCGAGAACTTTGGACGCCCACGGACACCGCGCATGTTGTGGGAACGGGTCGAGTCGAGAGCGCGCCCTTATTCATGTAGGATTCAGTTGGGTTCAAAAAAATGCTGAGACCTTGGTCTATCCCCCTAATATTGAACCACTGAGTGCCCGAGGTCAGAGTGCTTGTGACGGGGTACAGGAGGAGGTTAAAAGAGCGGCCGTCCTGGCCAATCCTCACATCCAGCACGTTCCCGGAAGCGGCGGCGCTGTATTCCAAACTGCAATTTGAGGCACCGATGGCAGGCTGACTCTGAAATGATTGTGATTGGTTGTTGAGAAACACGTTAGCAGTGTCGAGAGAATTTTGGGGACTAAAACCCGGGGTCGGTATGGTGGGAGTAGTAGGTGTCTCTGGCGGCCCGATGGGGACCTTCGCGCAGTGAGCAAGGGCGAGAGCGACCAGGATTCCTAAAAGCGGACGTGTGATCAGTGACATCTTCCAACCTCCAGGCGGGGTCAAGCAAGCGGTGTGCCATGAAACCGCGGACCATTCGTGCGTGGGAGGCTCGTCGGGAAGTGGGTGCGGCTGCCGAATTATGTCAAAGTCGGACATTTTGTGGCTCACGGCCAGGGATCTCCATTACACGCCGAGGCGGGAGGAGAGGAGCTCGATTTCGCGGAGGAGGGTTTTCCAGTCGGCTTCGGGGGCGTCGAAGACAAATTTTTGGTCGGGGGTGATGGAGTAGATTTTGGGATTTCTTTGGATGAGCTTCACTAGCTTTTCGGGGCTTGCCGGTGTGGTGGGGGCAAATTGCAGAGAAGTTTTCTTGGGGCCGCAGCTCATACGGATCACATGCAAAGTTTTCAATTGGAGTTTGAGGTACATGAGGCCGATGAGGTTCATCACCTCTTCGGGTGGTGTGCCAAAGCGGTCGCGGAGCTCGCTTTCAAATTCGGTGATGGCGTCGGGCGAATTAATTGAGGAAAGACGGCGGTAGAGGGCCACGCGCTCGCCGATGTCGGGGAGGTAGGCCTCGGGAAAGAACGCGGGGATTCTCAAATTAATATCGGGCTCGATATCGACCTTGGGTTCTCGGCCCTGGAGATCCTGAATCGCCTCTTCCAAGAGTTCAAAATATAGGTCGGTGCCGACAGCATTCAGGTGGCCCGACTGTTGATCGCCGAGGAGATCCCCCGCGCCGCGGGAATCGAGATCTTGGCTTGCGATCTGAAAGCCGCTGCCGAGATCGCTGTAGCGCTGCATGACCTGGAGGCGTTCCTTGGCGTCCTTCGTGATCAGATTTTCGGCGGGGATGAGGAGATAACAATAGGCTCTTCGGTCGGCGCGACCTACGCGGCCGCGGAGCTGGTAGAGCTGCGCAAGGCCAAACTGATCGGCGCGATCGATGACAATTGTGTTGGCGCGCGGATTATCGAGACCCGACTCCACGATGGCCGTTGTGACCAGCACCTGAAAATCATTTTGGAAAAAACCAATCATGCTCTTCTCAAGCTCCTCGGGTTCGACCTGGCCGTGGACAACTTGGAAGCGCAGCGACGGAAAGAGCTCGCGGAGCTCATCGGCAATGCCATAGATGGTCTCAATGCGGTTGTGGACGTAATAGACCTGGCCGTCGCGGGCGAGCTCATTGCTCACGGCCTCCTTGAGCACCTCGATGTCATGGCGACACACAAAGGTCCTGACGCTCAGTCGATCGGGTGGCGGTGTGGTGATGATCGAGATATCCATGATGCCCGCCATCGCCATATTGAGGGTGCGCGGGATGGGCGTCGCGGTCATGGAGAGGACGTGCACCGCTTCGGATAGCTTCTTGAGGCGCTCTTTGTGGATCACGCCAAATCGGTGCTCCTCGTCGACGACGAGAAGGCCGAGATGTTTGAATGTGAAATCACTCGAGAGCAGGCGGTGTGTGCCGATCAGGATATCGATCTTGCCCTCGGATAGTTGGCCGAGAGTGCTCTTGATCTGCGCGGAATTACGGAGGCGCGAGATCATGTCGCAGCGGATCCCGGTGTTTTTGAAGCGCTTGATGAATGTCTCGTAGTGTTGGAACGCAAGAATAGTCGTGGGGACGAGGATTGCGACCTGTCTCCCCTGCGAGGCGATTCGATAAGCGGCGCGCATGGCGATCTCGGTTTTGCCATAGCCCACATCTCCACAGAGAAGCCGGTTCATTGGATGGGACTTCAAGAGGTCATGATTGACATCTTCAATGGCCTTAAGCTGATCGGGGGTTTCATCGAAGGGGAACTCCATTTCAAATTGATCGTAATCGCCCTCAGGCGCACGGCAGGGTTCGATCGGAATGGATTTGCGCTTGGCATGCGTTTCCAGAAACTGGGCCGCGAGCTGTGCCACGGCCTTTTTCGCTTTCGACTTAGTCTTGGCCCAGCGATCGCCGCCGAGCTTGTCGATCACAGGGGGCGCCGCCTCGGCCGAGGAAAATTTCTGGACGACGTTGAGTCGATAGACCGGCACGTAGAGCTTGTCCCGATCCTTGTATTCGATGACCAGGTAGTCGTTGGGAATGCCTAGGAAATCTCGTGATTGAAGCCCGAGGTATTTTCCGATGCCGTGGTCCTTGTGGACGACGTAGTCATTTAGCTTGAGCTCACGGAGTGCCGCCAGATTCTGAGCGGCATTCTTTTTCGATGATTGAAGGCCGGCCCGCTTCTTCTTTCCAAAGACCGCCTCTTCGCTGATCACCAGCAACTTGAGATCGGGGTAGAGCGAGCTGTGCGTAATGTAGCCCTGCCAAATATGGATCTTCTGAAAATCGAGCTGGAGCGCGGCCGGATAGGCCCCCTGGTTTTCGGTGTGGAGTTCACTGAAGAGGCGATAAGTGCCCAGCAGGGATCGGATGCGCTCGGCATGAAGTTGCGTGTGGCAGACGAGCTGGATGCGGTACCCCTGATCAATCCAGTCATGGAGGCGCTTGGCCAGTGCCTCAAGGGGAAGTTTGGCCTCCGAGGCCGAGGGGGCGGAAAAATTGAGGGATTCAATCGCCAGAGAGTTGGGATCGCTGGCTCCCTGGAAGTTTTGGAAGACTCGACAGGAACGTTGATTGAGCCAAGTTCTTAGTTCGCCAGGCGAACAGACGAGATCTTGGAGTTCTGCGATGGGGGACGGGTGTTTTTCATATAGCGCGTGTCCAGTTTGATATTTCGGATAGTCGAACTCCATCGCGTTATCGAGAACCGTGCTGTCGTAGACCACCTGCGCGTTCGCCGGAAAATAATCATGAATGGCGGCCGACCCGCCCGACAGAATCGGGAACAGGTGATCGAATGTGGTACTGGAGGACCCTTCTTGGATTTTCATCAGCAGCTCATCGCGATCGGTCTTAGGGTAACCCAGGTTATCGAGTCGCTCCTTCACGCGCGGGGCCGCGGCCTGGTAATCGCCCCCTCGCGGTGTGAGGCTCTGCTGCGCCGGAATAATGTAGGCGCTCTTCACTTCATCGAGAGAACGCTGATCGGTTGGATCAAAGAAGCGGAAGCTTTCGACGAAATCACCGAGATACTCGAGTCGAAATGGGTGAGGGTAAAGAGGGCAAAAAACGTCAATCACGCCGCCCCTGATCGCGTAAGTCCCCGGATCGGAGGCGTTGGGAAGAGACTGGTAGCCATTGCGAATGAGCGCATTGTTCAGTTTTTCCCGAGGCAGCTCCTCTTCGACCGTCACCGTCAGTGTGGAGTTGAGGAATTGGTCCGGTGGAATTGCCTTCTGGAGCATGGCTCCTACGGTTGTCACGTAGAGCGCGGGTGCACTGTCGTTGAGAAGATGGAAAAGCGCGCGGTTTCTTTCCCACGTGTCTTCGGGGCTAGGCAGAATATTTCGGTGGAAATCAAAATCGAGTGTGGGGATATAACGGACGGTAGCCTGCGATCCCGCAAAAAATCGAAAATTGTCGAGAGCGTTCCTGGCCTCGCCGCGCGTTCCAAAGATCGCGATGAGTGGGCCTTTTGCCTGCCGAAGAAGGGCCGCAAGAACAAGAGCTTTGCCCAGGTCGTCGAGCCCCACGAACTTTTCAGGCACACCTCCGCCCGAATGTGGGTCAGACAACCAATGCTCAATCGACCGTTCGGACACTTCTGGCTCAGCATCCTATCGGCTTTTTGTGAGATCATCAAAAGGGGACAAGATGAGCCCTAACGACTGGCCACCAGAGCGGCGAGGGCGAGGAGCGCGGGCAGCGCTTGAACAAAGAGAATTTGGCGGCTCGCGGTGGCGGCGCCATAGAGGCCTGCAACGAGAATGCAGACCAGAAAGAATATCTTAATCTGAAAGTCCAAGGGGTCTCGGGCGTAAAGGCCCCAAACGAGACCCGCCGAGAGGAAGCCGTTGTAGAGCCCCTGATTCTTGGCCAGCGAGGCCGTTTGTTTTGCGAATTCAGAAGTGAGGCCCAGGGAGCGCCTGACTCCAGGGGTCTGCCAAAGGAACATCTCCATGATGAGAAAGTAGGCCTGAAGCGCAGCGACCAATCCGACCAGAATCTCTGCGATTACAGTCATGCCCACTCCGATTTCGGGTCGCGTGCCATGAGCTCTTCGAGAGCTTTGCTGCATTTTTGGCCCTGGTAGAGAATTTTGTAAGTTTGTTCGGTGATTGGCATCTCGACTCCCAGTTGTTGGGAGAGCACGTAAGCCGATTCGGCCGTGTAAACTCCTTCGGCGACACCTCCCAGCTGTTTTTCGATATCGGCCAAGGGCTTTCCTTCGCCGAGAAGAACGCCGACCGTTCGGTTGCGTGAAAGCGGCCCGGTGCAGGTGAGGACGAGGTCGCCCATTCCCGCGAGCCCGAGGAATGTCATTGGGTCGGCCTTCATCTTTTGCGCGAGGCGCGCCATTTCGGCGACGCCGCGGTTGATGATGGCGGCCTGGGCGTTGTAGCCGAGCTTAAGACCAGTCACGACCCCCGACCCGATCGCGATTACGTTTTTCAAGGAGCCCGCTAGCTCTACACCCCGGACATCGTGGCCAGCGTAGACGCGGAAGTAGCGATTGTTGAAAAGTGCCTGGACTTTTTCGGCAAGGCCCGTTGTTTGACTGGCGGCGGTGATCGCGGTGGGTAATCTTTGAGCCACTTCGGCGGCGAAACTAGGACCTGAGAGGATTGCGTAAGGAGACTTGGGCGAAAGCTGGGCGAATATCTCGCTAACCAGGAGCTGAGTGCCGACCTCGATCCCCTTGGCGGTATTGATGATCGTCTTCGTGGGCAATTCGGCCTGGTGCTGAGTCAGAACCGATCGGATCTTCTGGGCCGGAATGGCGCAGATGAGGGTGTCGGAGTGAGTGAACGCGAGCGAAAGCTCGGCCGTTGCCTTGATGTTCGAGTTGAGGGGCGTTCCTTTGAGATATTTTGGATTGAAATGTTCGCCATTGATCGCGGCGATCACGCCGCGATCACGGCCCCAAAGTAAAACGTTATGGCCGTTGTCAGCGAGAACGTTGGCAAGAGCGGTTCCAAAACTTCCGGATCCCAGGACCGTGATATTTTCAATTTGCGCCATGCGCCGGAGGATGCCGAAAAAACAATCGCCTGGCAAACTAGGGGGCGCATCTCAAAAATACATTCTGCTACGGCCGGCTGTTTGGGTTTGGCCATCCTCGGAGGGCCGCGTCAGACCTGCTTAATCATTGACAATACTTCGCGTGGCACGATAACTTTTTTGGCGCTGAAGTCGTAATATCAAGTATTTAGCGGAAGGCATCGGATTTTGGAAACGGGTTTCATCAACGCCTTTTGGTATATCCTCATTTCTGCGGCCGTTGTCCCACTGATGTTAGGAGTTGGTGCCCTTCTCAGACCAAAACAGAAATCCAAAGGCGCGGAGGCGATGGCCTACGAGTGCGGCGAAGAGCCCGTTGGAAGCGCCTGGGTCCAATTCAACATTCGCTTTTACGTCGTGGCGATCGTCTTCATTATTTTTGATGTCGAGATGGCGGCCTTTTTTCCGGTGGCCATCACCTACAAGGACGCCGTCATGAACGGCAATGTAGCGTTGGTTTTTGGGGAGATCTTCCTTTTCGTCGGATTATTGGTGATAGGCCTCCTCTACTGCTGGGTGCGAGGCGATCTCGAGTGGGTGAAGGGACTCATGCCTACGTCCACAAGGGGTAGAGGATAGATGCAGCCATCGGCCGCATTTGCCCATGCTCTCAATGACAGCATTGGGGTTTTGCCGTTGTGGAGTTGGGCCGCTGTCACCGCGGCTCTCGTTCTTTTCTTGTTAGCGCTGCCCTTTGCGGGCTTTGCGACCTTTATCGAGCGCCGTGTGGCGGCCTTTTTCCAGGATCGATTGGGCCCTAACCGCGTCGGCCCCGAGGGGATTTTGCAGTTTCCAGCTGATGCGGTGAAGATGCTGGCGAAAGAGGATTTTATCCCGGCCGGTGCCGATCGCTTTCTTTTTAATCTTGCGCCGCTTCTGGTGGTAGTGGGGGCGCTGAGCGCGTTTGCTGTGTTGCCTCTCGGTCGCGCATTGATTGGCGCGGATCTGAATATTGGCGTGGTCTATGTGTTGGCCGTGACGACCCTGATTCCGCCCGGAATCCTTCTGGGCTCGTGGGCCTCGCAAAATAAGTGGTCGCTTTTGGGCGGTCTTCGGGCTGCTGCCCAGATCGTATCCTATGAGATCGCGGTTGCTCTGGCGCTGGTTCCACCGATTCTCGTCAGTGGCTCGCTTCAGGTGAGCACTATTGTGGATGCGCAGGGTTGGGCCTGGGGGGCCGAGAACGCCGCCAATTATCACTTCTGGAACCTTTTTTACAACCCGTTCACTTTTGTGTCGGCGTTTGTCTTTTTCATCGCTGGGTTGGCCGAGACGAACCGAATTCCGTTTGATCTGCCGGAGGCCGAGTCGGAGCTGGTTTCGGGTTTCAACACCGAGTTTTCGGGGATGCGCTTTGGTCTCTACGCGCTCGGCGAATTTGGCGATGTCTTTGTGATGTGTGCGATGTTTACAGCGCTCTACCTGGGCGGGTGGCAGGTGCCCTTTGTGAATCTGGAAACCTTCTGGATTGCACTTCCGGCCCTGGTGATTGCTTTGATCCATCTCACCATGTTCATGGCGAAAACTTTGTCCTTGGTTTTCATTGTGATGTGGCTCCGCTGGACGTTGCCGCGTCTGAGGGTCGATCAGCTAATGGGTCTTTGTTGGAAGGGGCTCGTGCCCATTGCGCTCTTTAATGTGGTGGGGACGGCGATCTGGATGTGGGTCTTTCACGGCCAGTCGCTGCCTCAGCTGCTGGCAAAGGCATTTTCGGGGTAGCGATGACGGTGGGATTGAAAATAGTTTTGGCGGCGGCGCAGATTCTTACGGTTTTATCGGCTGTGGCCGTCACATTTCACCCCAATATTCTCTACGCCTCCATTGCGCTGTTTTTCGCGTTTTGTGGAGTGGCGGTGATGTTTGTTTATGCCGGCGCCGATTTTCTGGCTGGCGCTCAACTCATCGTCTACGCCGGTGGTGTCACGATTCTCGTGCTCTTTGCGATCATGCTCACGCAGTGGCTCTACAAGTCGAAGCTCCGGGATATTCGGATGCGTGTTGTGGCTCCGCTCGCGCTGATTGCGCCAGCGCTCACCTATGGCCTCTGTGTGGCGCTTCGGGGACTGGGTGATCACGTCTTGAAGACCACGCCCGCGAATTTCGAAGCGTTTTCGAGTGCGCCGAAGACGATGCCGATAGGTCAGGCGCTTCTGACCAACTACCTTTTGCCGTTTGAGGCGATCACGATTCTTCTGTTGAGTGCCCTGGTCGGGGGTGTCTGGCTTGCGAGGCCCAAATGAGTGGACTGGCGAGCGGATTGGATTGGCTGACGGGGCTCCACGGGTACCTGGCCGTTGCCGCGTCCCTTTTCGTTTTGGGCGCTGTCGCCGTTATCTCGCGGAAGAATGCGATAGGTGTGCTTTTGGGTGTTGAGCTCATGCTCAACGCGGCCGGGCTCAACTTTGTGATCTTCAGCAAGTATCGCACGGCTGCCATTGATGGGCAGATTGTGGCGCTCTTTATCATCTTTATTGCTGCTGCCGAGGCGGCTGTCGCCTTGGCGATTATTTTGCGGTTTTATCGTTTGAAACACTCAATGGATGCGAGCGAGGCGAATCTCCTCCGGGATTGATTATGGCACAGCAGGCACTCTGGATTCCGCTTCTCCCATTAATGGCATTCGTCATCCAGGTGTTTTTCGGGAAGAAACTTCCTCGCCAGGGTGACTTTGTTTCGGTGCTCGCGATTTTCGGCTCCTTTCTCTTGGCGGCGCCAATCTTTTTCCGGCTCGTCACGACTGGCGATGTCTCGGACAGCCTGAGTTACACGTGGATGTCGTTGCCGGTGGGCTTTAAGGGCTCTGGGACGGGTCATCCACCGGTGAATTTTGAGATCGTGATCGGTGTCCTAGTGAACAACCTGACCGCCATCATGCTTTTCATGGTGACGCTCTGTTCGTTTCTCATCCATCTCTTTTCGACGGGGTACATGCACGGTGAGCCCCGGTACCATCTGTTCTTCGCCTACATTTCGCTCTTCTCGGCCGCGATGTTGGGGTTGGTGATTTCGGATAATTTGCTCACCTTCTTTATCTGTTGGGAGTTGATGGGTCTGTGCTCATACCTTTTGATCGGTTTCTACTACGACAGGCCGTCGGCGATTAACGCGAGCTTGAAGGCCTTCATGACGACCCGGGTGGGGGACGTGCTCTTCTTTCTGGGCATCACAGGCCTTTTTTACGTCTTTAAGACCTCCAATTTTACTCAAGTCTACCAGCTCGTTCACAATGAGGCTCTCCACGAACTGATGATTATAGGCTTTCCTGCCCTGACCTTCATTGCCTTCATGGTGATGCTGGGAACGGTTGGTAAGTCGGCGCAGTTTCCTTTGCATGTTTGGTTGCCCGACGCGATGGAGGGCCCGACTCCAGTGAGCGCGCTCATCCACGCTGCCACGATGGTGGCCGCTGGTGTTTTTCTTTTGATCCGCATGTACCCCGTGCTTGAGGCGGGTCACATGCTTCCGGTTGTGGGATATGTGGGGGCGATCACGGCGTTTCTTGCGGCGATGCTGGCGATTGTCCAGAACGATATCAAGAAGGTGCTCGCCTATTCGACAATTAGTCAGCTCGGTTACATGGTGATGGGCGTGGGCGTTGGGGCCTTTGCCGCTGCTTTCTTGCATCTAGTCACCCATGCCTGCTTTAAGGCCTGTCTCTTCTTGTGCTCGGGCAGCGTGATCCACGCAGTTCACACGCAGGATATGCGGGAGATGGGTGGCCTTCGTTCGAAGATGCCGATCACATTTTTGGCGATGTTCGTGTCGACGCTTGCGATCAGTGGCGTCCCCTTCTTCTCGGGGTTTGTCTCAAAGGATCGGATCTTGGCCGGGGCTCTGGGTTACGGCATGGAGCATTCGCAGCACATGCTGATTCCGATTCTTGGATTTGCCGCGGCTGGGATCACGGCATTTTACATGTTCCGGCTCATTTATATGACTTTCTTCGGTCATGCCCGCGATGAGCACAAACATCACCATGCGCACGAGCAGCCGGCGCCGATGGTGATCCCGCTCATCATCTTGGCCTCACTTTCCTTGGCGATCTGGTTTGCGGGCCCTACGGGCATCGAATCGGTCGATCAGATTCTGCCGGTGCACTGGTACGACGATGCGATGGAGAGTGTGCAGAAGTCGATGGGGATTGTGGAGGAGCACAGTGAGGTGCACCACACCGCCCACTCTTTGGCGATGGTGTTTTCGCTTGTGATTGCCGGTCTGGGGATTGGCCTCTCGACGTTGATGTACCTCAAGGCGGTTTTCAATCCGGCGACGTGGCAGAAGATGTTCATGCCCCTCTACACCGTGCTCGTGAACCTCTATTACTTTGATTATCTGTATATGAAGATTCTGATCCAGAAGGGGCTACTGAACTTTAACTCGATGCTCGCCGCTTTCGATGATCGTGTGGTGGATCGGATCTTTGTGGATGGTTGGGGGCGGGCGACGCTAGTTGTTCGTTCCGTTGTCGGGAAGTTTGACGACATTGTGGTGGATCGCCTGATGGTGGACGGGACCGGATACGGCACCGCTACCGCTGGGTGGCTCGTGCGTCGGTTCCAGACGGGGCAGGCGCAGCAGTATCTGGCGCTCATGTTGATCGCGCTGGGGCTGTTCACTTTAAAGTTTGTCTTATGAGGGAAAGACTATGCTGAGTTGGATGACATTTATTCCGCTTCTGGGGGCTGCGGTCGTTCTTACGTTGCCCCGGCAACAGCACAATCTGATTCGCTTGGTGAGCGTGGTGGCAACGGCGATTCCGCTAGTCTTGGGGGTGGTCCTCTTCCTTCGCTTTGATCGAACGACGGCTGCGATGCAGTTTGTGGAGCGGGCTCCCTGGATTGCTTCCTTCAACATCGAATACTACTTCGGTGTGGATGGCCTGAGCTTTCCGATGGTGCTGCTAACCGTTCTTTTGTCATTCCTCTGTATTTTTGCGTCATGGGGGATTGAAAAAGGGGTGAAGGGCTACTTCGCCATGTTTCTCTTTTTAGAATCGGGAATGATGGGGGTCTTTTGCGCTCTCGATTTCTTTTTCTTCTTCATCTTCTGGGAGGCGATGCTGCTTCCGATGTACTTCCTGATCGGAATTTGGGGAGGTAAGGACAAGGTCTACGCTGCGATTAAGTTTTTCCTGTATACGTTGTTCGGGTCGGTGCTCATGCTGCTCGTGATGATCGGCATGTATTACTACTCCGAACCCCACACCTTTGATCTTTTGAAACTCGCGGAGCTCAGGCCATTCGCCGGTAAGACACTCGAGCTTTTCGGCACAGCGCTGCCCATGGACAAGCTCTTTTGGTGTGGCCTATTCATTGGGTTTGCCATCAAGGTGCCCATTTGGCCCTTCCACACATGGTTGCCGTGGGCGCACGTAGAGGCTCCGACGGCGGTATCGGTGATTCTGGCCGGGGTGCTCCTGAAGATGGGAACATACGGTATTTTGCGAATGAACTATCCGATTCTGCCGGAGGCCACGCAATGGGCCTCGATGGGGATGGTGGTTCTCGGCGTCATTAACATTCTCTATGGCGCCTTCTGCGCGATGGCCCAGAAGGATCTCAAGAAGCTGGTGGCCTACTCGTCCGTTTCTCACATGGGTTACGTGATTGTGGGCATGGCGAGCCTGAATTCGACCGGCGTGAACGGCGCGGTCCTTCAGATGTTTAATCACGGCACTAGCACAGCGATGCTGTTTCTTTTGGTGGGCGTGGTTTATGACCGAGTTCATCACCGCTGGATCATCAAGCCTGACGGTTCGCAGGGGTTTGGCGGTATCGCGGCCGTTGTCCCAGTTTACACCGGGATGATGGCTCTTGCGGTCTTTGCGTCGCTGGGCCTTCCGGGATTGAGTGGGTTTATTAGCGAGGCGCTCGTTTTCCTCGGGGCCTTCTCGGTGCCGAGATTCCAGACTATGGTGGTGGTGAGCTCACTCGGCATTGTGCTGGGGGCTGCCTATCTTCTTTGGATGTTCATGCGTGTGTTTCTGGGGCCGCTCAACGAAGAGCACAAGGATCTTGAAGACATGAATTGGCGGGAGCGATTGATGCTAGTTCCGCTTTGCATCCTTGTGATTGTGTTGGGTGTTTATCCTATGCCGGTGTTGGAGTTGATGCGCGTCTCGGTGGCCCAACTCGTGAGCTATTTTGGTTGAGGGTGGAATGACTCCTGAACTCATCTCGAGCCTGAAGCAATTTGCCCCCGAAGGTGTGATCATCTCGGGGCTCGTTTTTCTTTTCATCATGGATGCGATTCTACCGTCTTCGAGAGAATCGAGGCTTCCGCTCTTCGTCGTTCTCTTTTCTTGCATTCTCGGGGCCTTGGTGACGATCGGTGTGATTCCTACCGAAGCTTCTTCGCTTTTTTCCGGGGTGATTCAGTCGGACGGCGTCACAACCTTTTTTCGTCTCCTGTTTTTCTTCTCCTGTGCGGGGGGGACGCTGCTTGCCTACGAGACAAAGGTGCTTGATCGCGATTCTCTCAGTGAGTTTTCTCTTCTGATTCTGTGTGTGACGTTTGGCATGTGCCTGATGGCGAGTGCGACCAATGTCTTGATGCTCTACATCGGAATTGAGACGGTGAGCATAATCTCCTTTGTGATGGCTGGATTGAAGCGGGATGATGCGCGATCCAATGAAGCGTCGCTCAAGTACCTGATCTTTGGCGCGGTGGCTTCTGCGATCATGATCTATGGATTCAGCCTGATTTATGGAGTTACGGGTAGCCTCAATTACGGCGATATCGCGAAGGCACTGATCGAAGGTGGTGGCGAGCCGAAGTGGGCGATTCTGCTCTCGATGGTGATGGTTTACGTCGGGTTGGCCTATAAGATTTCGGCGTTTCCGCTGCATTTCTGGACCCCCGATGTCTATGAGGGTGCACCGACTCCGGTGACCGCCTTCTTTTCGATTGCGCCTAAGGCCGCGGGTTTTGGCGCTGCGATTCGATTTTTTCTTTGTGTGCTTTCGACGCCTGGAGAGGCCGGTGTGTGGACACCTATGGCGCTCGGTCACGGAGCCTGGACGCAAGCGATCGCCGTGCTTTCTGTCTTGACGATGCTCGTGGGCAATCTGTCGGCGATTGGGCAGAAGAATGTGAAGCGAATTCTGGCCTACTCGAGCGTGGCCCATGTGGGCTATTTGCTGATGGGCTTCGTCTCGGCCAACGCGTTTGGCGTGACCGCCGTTCTTTTCTATTTGGTCGCCTACTGCCTCATGAATCTGGGGGCGTTTTGGGTCGTGGGGCTTGTGGCGGATCGGAAAAAGAGCGAGGACCTGGAGGCGTTTAAGGGCGTCGGCTGGGAGGATCCGTTCCTGGGCGTGACGATGGCGATCTTCCTGTTTTCGCTCACTGGGATTCCCATGTTCTCCGGCTTCGTCGGAAAGTTCTTGCTTTTCAGCAACGTAGTGCAAACGCCTGGCTTCCTGTGGCTCGCCGTCATTGGCGTGCTCAATAGTGTGGTGTCTCTTTTCTACTATGCCAATATTTTGAAGGCGATGTGGCTCGATAAGCCGGACACAGTCGTCGAGGCGCCCGTCTCGTCGGTTCACCGAATCGCTTTGGCCGTCCTGGCCATTCCCACTATGGTCCTGGGTCTTTATTTTGAACCGATCCTCAAAGTCACTCAGAGCCTTGTAGCAACCTTCAGGTGAGGCATGGAGAATTACATCCCAGTACTGCTTCTATTGGGATTTGCCATCATTGTTGCCTCATCTATCTTGGTGCTTAGTTGGTGGCTGGGGCCGAAAAAACCTTTAGCGGTTAAGCTCTCTGCCTACGAATGTGGGGTGAACGCAGAGGGGAGCCCTCACGCGCCCTTTGCGAGCAAATTCTATTTGGTGGCTGTGATGTTTCTCCTCGTGGACGTGGAGGCGGCCTTCTTTTTTCCGTGGGCCCTGGTCTATAAAGAGAGCCTTCAGTTGGGCCCAATCCTTTTCGTTGCTCTAGTAATCTATGTGGCTATCTTCGCCCTGGGACTTTTTTACATTATCAAGAAGGACTGTCTGCGACTGCGATGAACACCGTCGATATTGCCATCTTAGTCGCGAAGACCCTCCTATTTTATCTCATCGTACTGCACGTCGTGCCGATCATGGTCTGGGTAGAACGGCGGGGGGCGGCGTTGATACAGGATCGTCCAGGGCCGAACCGAGTGGGACCCTTCGGGCTTCTTCAGCCTGTCGCCGATTTTGTGAAGTTTATCTTCAAGGAGGATCCGATTCCCACCGGTGCGAATCGGGGACTCTTCCTGGTGGCACCTGCACTCATTCTCATCCCCGCATCGCTCACGCTGGCGGTGTTGCCCTTTGGCGACAAGGTCAAGCTTTTTGGCCGCGAGATTCTCCTTCAGGTGGCGGATCTGGACATTGCGATTCTTTACGTACTCGCGATTGGATCGCTTGGCATTTACGGAATTCTTTTTGGCGGCTGGGCGTCGGGGAACAAGTTTTCGCTGATGGGAGCCCTGCGTGCAAGTTCGCAAGTGATCAGCTATGAGATTCCCCTGGGTTTGGCGGCAGTGGGCGCCGTAGCCGTCTACGGGACCTTTTCCCTGAGAGAGATTGCCTTGGCTCAAGATGGGCTGTGGTTTGGTTGGCTGCCGAGATGGGGGATTTTTCTCCAGCCGGTCGGGTTCTGGCTTTTTTTCATAGCATCATTCGCTGAGACCAACCGATTGCCGTTCGATTTGCCCGAGACTGAAGCCGAGCTCGTGGCGGGTTACCATACGGAATATGGTTCGATGAAGTTCGGAATGTTCATGATGGCCGAATACATGAATCTCACGACGATTTCGGGCGTGATGGTGACGCTTTTCTTTGGTGGGTGGCATCTGCCGTTTGTCGCGGATGCGATGCTGCTGAAATGGATAGGTAGCCAGAATTTATTGGGGCTCGTGCAGGTGGTGATTTTTCTGACGAAGGTAGCGATCTTTCTTTGTGTGTTCGTGTGGGTGCGCTGGACGGTGCCGCGATTTCGTTTTGATCAATTGATGCGGATCACGTGGGGACGACTCATACCGCTGGGCATTGTGAACTTGCTGGTGACCGCTGGGGTGATGCTGTGGTTGGGAGGATGGAAGTGAGCGATATTGCCGCCGGGCTTTTTGGTGTTCTCACCCTCGGGTGTTCGTTGGGGGTGGTGTTTTCCCGCAATGTCATCATGAGTGCGTTTTATCTTATCCTGAGTTTCTTTGGTTTGGCCGCGTTGTATGTCTTGATCCAGGCGCCGTTTCTCGCCGTAATTCAGGTCCTCATTTATACGGGGGCGATAGTCGTGCTTTTTGTTTTTGTGGTCATGTTGATCGATCAGGACAAGCTGCTCGAAGTAGTGACAGGAAAAACCCTTGTTTTGACGGCTGGGGTTTTGGCCTGGTCTCTGGGGCTGATTCTTTTGCGCGCCCTAAACCATTCCCCGATGGCGGTGCCGGTCTCGGGACAATTACCGACATTACGGACAATTTCGCTGAGTCTTTTCACGGAATACCTTTGGCCGTTTGAGGTGCTTTCGGTCTTCATGTTGGTGATCATTGTTGGGGTGTTTGTTTTGGCGCGGGATAAGGTGAATGCATGACGGTCTCTTTTCTGACTAATTGGGTTCACTACCTCGTGGCCGCGCTATTTTCCGTTGGGCTTCTGGGTTTTCTTATTCGAAAGAATGCGCTCGTTATTTTGATGAGTATTGAGCTGATGCTCAACGCGGTGAATCTCTATGTGGCGAAGGTTTCACTAGCGCTTCATTCGGGGGCGGGGTTGGTCCTTGTGGTATTTGCAATCACGGTGGCCGCGGCTGAGGTGGCCGTGGGGCTTGCGATCATTTTGAATCTCTACCGGGCGAAACGCTCGGTGGATGTGGATATGTTTACCGGGCTCAAGGGATGAGTGAATTGGTTCCCATTCTATTTTTGATTCCACTTTTAGGCGCGGCGCTCAATGGGCTGGTGTTGACACGCCTGTCTTCGAAGGCGGCCGCGAAGATTGGGCTTCTGGCCTCGGTGGGCTCGTTTGCGGTGGCCCTATCCCTATCTATGGAGGTTTTGAAAACGGGGCAGGCGATCCAATGGGAAACATCGTGGATTGCTATCGGCCGGTGGGATCTGCGGTGGGGATTTGTCTTCGATCAGTTCACGCTCGTGATGGCCTTGATGGTGACCGGAATTGGTTCACTGATTCATCTGTACTCGATTGGCTACATGGCTCACGACGATGGGGTGAGGCGGTTCTTCTCATACTTAAATCTCTTTTTGGCGGCGATGTTGGTGCTCGTCACAGGGGACAATCTTCTGGTTCTGTTTGTCGGATGGGAAGGGGTTGGCCTCTGTTCGTATCTCTTAATTGGGTTTTGGTTTAAGGAGCTGAAAAACACGGCTGCTGGGATGAAGGCTTTTATCGTGAACCGCGTGGGTGACGCGGCCTTTCTGCTGGGCATTTTTCTCTGTTTGAAGATTTTTGGCAGCGTAAGCTTTTCCGCGATGCAGACCTTGGTGGCGGGGAAGAATTCGCTCGGCGTCGCGGATTTAGAATGGATCGGCCTGCTTCTCTTTATAGGTGCGATGGGCAAGTCGGCGCAGATTCCGCTCTTTGTGTGGCTCCCTGATGCGATGGCTGGCCCCACCCCGGTGAGTGCTCTGATTCACGCTGCAACGATGGTGACGGCGGGCATCTACATGGTTTGCCGGATGGGCTTTCTCTATCAGGTGGCGCCCCACGCGGCGCACTTTGTGGCGGTAACCGGTGCGATGACAGCGCTGTTTGCAGCGACGATCGCGTGTGTGCAGAGAGATATCAAAAAGGTCTTGGCCTATTCAACGATTAGTCAGCTGGGCCTGATGTTTTTGGCGGCTGGGGTCGGGAACTATGCGGCTAGCCTCTTTCATGTCGTGACCCACGCGTTTTTTAAGGCCTGTCTGTTTCTCGGGGCCGGCAGCGTGATTCACGCTTTGTCGGGAGAGCAGGATATCAAGGGAATGGGTGGGCTGCGGTCGGTGATGCCAAGCACCTTCATCACATTCTTCGTGTCGGTGCTTGCGATTTCGGGCGTGCCGCCGCTCGCGGGTTTTTTCAGCAAGGATGAGATTCTGTATTCGACCCTCACGAGTGAGGGGGGCGGCTGGGGTCTTTGGATCTCGGGGCTCGCGGTGAGTGGAATGACCGCTTTCTATATGACTCGGCTTTGCGTGCTCACGTTCTTCGGTCGCTACCGGGGCCACGCACATCCGCATGAGAGCCCCCCACTGATGACGATCCCACTTTGGGCGACGGCCTTAGGGGCTGCGGTTGGGGGCGTGTTGTCATTGCCGCGTGATTGGCACCTGGCTCCGGATCTTCTGGGGCGCCTGATACACGGGCGCGTTCCAGAATTTGCAGCCGCTGGCGAAGCGTTGTCGGAAGGCGTGGCGATGATAGTGACCACGGGTGTCGGGCTCGCGGGCATTATTTTGGCCGTTGTGGTCTATGGCCTGGTCGAGCCGAAATTCAGTGATAACCCGCGCGGCCCTAAGACGGTCCTTTGGAACAAGTATTGGGTGGATGAACTCTATGATGTTGTTTTTGTGGCTCCGTTTCGGGGGCTTACACGTCTTTGCGCCGTTGTCATCGATCCGAAGGTGATTGATGGATTTGTGATCTTGTGCTCACGGGCGACCGGCGTGGGTGGATCGATGGTCACGGTACTTCAGTCTGGTCGGGTCCAGGCCTATCTGCTGGTGATGGTGGCGGGGGCTCTTGCGATCATTCTGTGGCTGGGAAGGGGTGTGGCGTGACCCTTCTAGCTCTTCTTTTGGTGCCTCTGATCGCTGCTGGAATCATCGTGGCGATGCCGGACCGCTTCGCTCGGTGGACCGCATTAATCGCGGGGCTCGTCGGTGCGGCTCAGGGTGCGTGCCTCTTCACGGATTTTGATGGCCTCCATCCGGGCACTCTGCAGTTTGTTTTCGATCTGCCCTGGATTGCGGCGTTGAACAGCCATTTTGCTTTGGGTGTAGACGCTTTGAGTCTTCCGCTGGTGGTTTTGGCGAAAGTGATGACCCCCATTGCCGTCGTGGCCAGCTGGAATGAGTCGCGCCACAGCCGACCTTTCATGGCTCTTTACCTGCTTCTTGATGTCGCCATGACGGGAACCTTTCTCGCGACCGATCTTTTTCTTTTCTACGTCTTCTGGGAGATCATGTTGATCCCGATGCTGCTTTTGATCGGTGTTTGGGGGAGTAGCCAGCGCATTTTTGCGTCGATGAAGTTCTTTCTCTACACCTTTGCCGGGAGCGTGCTAATGCTCGTCGGAATTCTTTACCTTGTGACTCATGGTTCGGATTCTGGCCTGCAGATTACTTCCTTCTATGGGTTTGCGTTTGCCCCGGGACCCATCTTTTTGGGGCTTTCCGTTGGTGACCTGGTGTTCCTGGCCTTTGCCTTGGCGTTTCTGGTTAAGGTGCCGCTTTTTCCGTTTCACACCTGGTTGCCCGATGCCCACGTGCAGGCGCCCACGGGCGGCAGCATTATTCTGGCCGCTGTGCTGCTCAAGATGGGCGTGTACGGACTTTTGCGCTTCGCGATTCCCATCTGCCCGCAGGCGTTTGACCATTTTGCGGGGCTACTGGGTGCGTTGTCGCTGATAGGTGGTGTCTATGGGGCATGGGTTGCGTTTCAGCAGAACGATCTGAAGAAGCTCGTGGCCTATTCGAGTGTGAGCCATCTAGCCTTTGTTGTCTTGGGACTGTGTTCGAAAACCCCGGAAGGTTTGGCGGGGGCCGTGTTGCAGTCGGTGAATCATGGTCTCAGCACCGGGGCGCTCTTCTTTCTCGTTGGTGTTCTGTATGAGCGGCGGCACACGCGCGAGTTTGATCAGTACGGCGGATTAGCGGCGGTGATGCCGAAATTTGCTTTCTTTCTCGTGTTTGCCGCCTGTTCCAGTATGGGCGTTCCGGGGCTGAATGGATTTGTCGGCGAGTTCCTCATCCTCTTTGGGGCCTTCACGCACAACGTGTATTGGGGCGCTATCGCTGTTACGGGAGTTGTCTTCGGCGCTGTTTACACGCTGACGATGGTGAAACGCCTTTTGTTTGGCGGCATCGCTGTGGCCGAGAACCATTCTTTGAAAGATTTGGTGCCGCGCGAGGTGATCGCGCTGACCGTTCTAGCTATCTCGATGGTTGTTTTGGGGCTTAAGCCAGGTCTCATTCTGTCGAAGGTAAACCAACCGGTTTCGACCTATTGGCATCAGGCGAAGGGGATTGCTCCATGAGCATTGCGGACAATGACATTGCTCGTTTCCTTCTAGTGACCTCGCCGCTTTCGCTTCTTCTGTTGGGTGGCTGTACTTTGACGGCGCTGGCGAGTGTGAGGCATCGGCCCGGCGGGGCGGCCTCACTCATTTACCTTGTGAGCGTTGCTCTATCCCTGGCGATGGCCGTGGCGCTTCTTTTTGGTCTTTGTAAGTTTAACGCGACTGCAGCCCAGGAATGGTACGCGCAGTTTCAGCGCCATTTCTACGCCGACGATTTTTTCTATGGATGGATCATCGGCGTCGATATTTTTCTGCTCTTTTCAGGGTTGGTTGTTACGGATGATCTGGTGGAGCCGGACGTTTTCGGAGATTCGCTGGCCCTCGTACTTTTCAGTGGGTGTGGCATTGGGCTTCTGTTGAGCGCGGCCAGTCTGTTGATGGTATTTCTCGGGCTCGAGTTCCTTTCCCTTCCGGTCTACGTATTAGTGGCCTCCAGGCGACACGATCTCAATAGTTGTGAGGCGGGTCTCAAGTACTTCCTTTTCGGTTCGCTGTCCTCGGTCTTTCTTATGCTTGCCATCGCTGTGACGTTGAGCGCCTGCGGGAGCCTTTATTTTTCGGATGTGGAGCGCCTGATTCTGAATATGGGTCATGGCGCGGCCGCTGTTGCGATTGGGCTCTTTGTCGTCGTGGTGGCCTTCAAGCTTGGCCTCGCGCCATTTCACCTCTGGCTCCCCGACGCCTATGAAGGGGCGCCGACGCCCATCACCGGGTTCATGGGCAGTGCCGTGAAGCTGGCGGGTGTGGCGATGGCGCTCAGACTTTTCTGGGGTCCGCTTCTGCCAGCGGTGCAGTCCTGGTCACCGGTATTGAGTGCGGTATCGATTGCGGCCATGGTGGTGGGAAGCTTGGGTGGTTTGGCGCAGAAAAACCTCAAGCGTCTTTTGGCCTATTCCAGTATTTCTCATGCAGGCTATCTGGCGCTGGGAGTGGCAGTGGTGCCTCACACGCTCGATGCCTATGCCCTCTGGTTCTACGTTCTCTCCTACGGCGTGATGTTCGTCGGTCTGATGGGTGCATTTCTGATTTTGGAGAAGGCAACAGGGTGCGGAACACTCGATTCTCTCAACGGACTAGGCTTCAAACGCCCAGTCTTCGCATTTTGTATGACAGTCTGCGTTCTGTCAGCAGCCGGTATCCCACCACTGGCAGGGTTCACGGCCAAATATATGCTCTTTCTTTCAGTGGTGCAGAACGGCCGCGCCGGAGCGGCAGTGGTGGCAGTGCTTTCTTCCCTCGTCTCTGTTTATTTCTATCTTCGGATTGTCGTAGCTCTCTACATGACAGATTCTCAGCGCGAATCGGTCGCTTTGGCGCCTGGTGGACGTCTTGTCTTCTCGACGCTCGTTCTCTGCGCGGCGCTGCTCGTGGTTCTCGGATTCGCGCCCAATACGTTGCTCTAAGAGTCGCGCTTCGGCTTGAAGAAGGGAAGTAACGGATGAAGCCATCCAAGGCGAGGACCTCATCGATGTCAGTTTGTATGTTTTATCCGCAGTGGTAGCCTACAACGTGGTCATGAATCTGCCAGAACCTGTTTCTCGCCCTTTTCCACTCGCGTGGCGGGATCTGGCACTGCGTTTGAGTGGCAATGGGGTCTTGGGCGCCATCGCCAAAGCGACTTATCGGAGGGCGACTCATCATAGCGCGCGTTCTCTTGTGAGAGTCGAAGGCGTTCAGGGGGTGGCATTGCGTGGTGGTGCGCTCCGGCATCCCATTCCTGCGGTGTCCGATATTGATCTGAGTATTTTTACCGAAGGCGAGCCCGAGCCTTCGAATTACGCGAAGATGGTAATTGAGATTGGCCGCCGCTATCGCAGATTGAAACGGGTTTACCCGATGTTGGGAGAGGTGTGTCTCCATTCACCGCGAGAACTTCGTGTTCTGGAACGATCCGGAAACTCATCGCTTAAGCTTTTGATTCCTCAGAAAGCGATAGTCGGTCGTTGTCCTCAGATTCGGCCGACAGTTCCTGTTCCCATCAGGTCCCTTTTTTCCTTATCTCTTTGTTATTTTGAGCGAATGGTCTATGAGGCCCGTTTGGCCAATGAGAGAACATCAGTCGCCTTCCACACTTCGTTCTGTTTGCGTCTTGCGGCGAAAATAGACCATGTTTCCGGGGTCGCGATAGAATCGGGGCTGTGCCCGATATCAATTCCTGAAGCCATGGCGAGAGCATTCCAGACGGTACACCAATTGGCGGTAGATGTGTCCGGGGAGACCCTCACCCCTTCCGAAGATTTTGATATGCAATTGGCCGAGCGAAAAGGTGACAAGATTCCTCCGTGGCACCAGCAGTACGTGCACTCATGGTGGTTGATCGCCAATCGTAAAATGAAGGGAGTTGGAAAGGTGGTGGACTCGGAGGATCCGCGTGTCTTGCTTTGGAGGGGACCGATTGACCTCAAAACCCTAACTACTTTGTCTGACGGTTACTTTGGTCCGATCCTTCTCTCTCCAACGATGGCGGAATGTCGGCTTTCAGGATTATCTACCGACTGGATTGGGCAGATCGTCGAGCGAGTTCCCATTAACAGAGCGAGCGATGAGAGCTGGATGAAAGTCTTCAAGCACAATCTGTTCCACACCATCAGAGACCGCGTATTGGTTGCTAATAATTGTTTGCCCTATCACTTCATGGTTTCACAACCAAGCGTGATCAAAAGTGAATTGCAAAATGCCTGCGGTCTGTTGTTGGCCCTTGCGACACGAAGATGGACTGCTGACTTCTTAGATCTCGCTTCAGAGTCGCGTGAGCAGTTACCCCAGACCTGTCAGCTTTTAGAAAGGCTAGTGCGCGGAAAGAAGCCTTTTTCTCAGGACGAACTTGTGGAGAGCTTTGCCCGGCAGCGTTTGGAAATGTTTAGCTTCTTTGAGAGGGAGTTTTGTTTAAGAGATGAATCCACGGGGCGCTCAATTTCGCATACATTTTCATGAAGATAGGCCTGGGAAGAATCTTCATTCTCAGAAGTCCGAGCTTTCGCCCGAAAGAGGAGAAGAATATCATCTGATACAAAGTGTGTTGAAGCAGCGAATGCCAGAAAAAAAGGTGCGACGGGATGGCAAAGAACGGATGAGTGACCGGTCTTCCATTGACTTCAACCACCTTACCAAGGATCTGTCCCTCAGATATCCAGCCATCGACGTTAAGGTTGGCGTCACCTTTTGTAAGCCACAGCGACTCATCGCCATTCCTGTTTACCTTGAGGAGGCGGTGGCAGATTCGACTTCCCGATTTAGAAAACACCACTAGATCACCGGCGCGAAGTTCGTTGTTTGCGAATTTTGCGACGCGAATAACAAGCCCATTTCTCAGAACGGGCCACTGACTGGGGCCCAAACAAAGAAAGGTTTCTCGCGTGGTGCTCATGGCGGCTTTCAGGTTTTACAGGGTACCATGGGTAAGAAGCTCGCATTATCCGGATTGCGTCAAACGCTCAGGCTCTGCGTTACTTCGATGAAGCGAGGGCGAGCTTCTCCGAAGAGGCCAGGCGATAGTATCGACGGAGGAGGCGGAGCATCGCTTCGTGGTCGCGGTGTTGGCTGATACGCTTGAGGTGTTTCAAAAGAAAATTTTTGGCTAGTGTGTTGGCCTCTTCGTAGCGTGCCGCCTGTTCTGCGTTGACGTGGTCTCTCAATCGGTAGTGGTCGAAGAGGCGATCGATGAGATTGTCGAAGTCCTTTTCTGGCGTTGCGACCGAGAGGAGGCACAGGAGGAAACGATCGATCTCGCCTTGGAGTTCCAGCTCAAGTTGGCTGACTGGGCGCCCTTGGTGTGACTGAAAGAGAAAGTAGTGGAAGTGGCTGACCTCCTCCGTGACGATGGAGAACGCGTTGAGCTGTTCGAAGGTCCATTCGGTTACTGGCCTTTTGAGGGGGAGGTGGGTGGCGGTTTTTTTCACTGGGGGACTGAGGTGGATGCCGACCTCGACGGTTTCGCCGGATCGCACGCAGAGCGCGCCCTCGAGGTGTTTGAGATCCTCTCGTTGTTTTCTCAAAATGAAGTCTTCCGCGCGGTAGGGCGTGTCGATTGCGTAGAGGCTCTTGAGGGCTCCCTCGACAGTGCGCAAAGTTCTTTTCAACTCACCTCCCTATTGCGGCGTTTTGTTATTCACGCGGGCGGGCGACGCAATGCCGTGGTGGGAAAGTTTTTCCCGCAGGGTTTCGCTGCCGGTGGCGAGCCATCGCTCATAGAGGCGCAGCAGATCGCTGTTGGATTGAACGCCCGATCGTTCACTGAGCTCACCGAGTACGTTGGAGAAAGGTTGAAACTTTTGGGAGAGCTCACTGAAAAGACCCTTGATGAGATCATTGAACTGCATCTGGGCCAGTGTGTGGTAGGCGGTGCCGCCCATGCCAAAGTAGTATTCGATGTCGACCATCTTGCGCGTGAGACTTGCCGCGAAGTAGCCGCTCACGAGGAGGCAGATGTCCCCCAGCCGTTTGAGAATTGTTTTCTTTTCTTCAGGGCCCGCTTGCAGGTAGCGGACGTAGAGGTCAACTAGGTAGTTGTTGCCGAATTTTCCGCCTTTTGTTGTTTCGAAGAAATTTTCGGTGGCAAGGTAATGGGTGAGGAGTTCGACCAGGTAGTCGAATGTGCCGTTCTCGGCCGCCACCTTGTGCTTCGAAAGAACACTCGATAGCTCGGTGGAGAAATAGTCTCTGACTGATTGAGCATCGGCTGGTTTGAGGCGGTTCACAAGCCCTCCACCCATTAAGACCATTTTACCACGGTCGAAAGTCTGCTACAGATAACGCTTCGGAATGATTGAAAATTGTCCTAAGTCCTATTCACCGTGATGCACAAGCAGCTGTATTTCTTGTTGTTTTTGGGGGTTCAGGCTGGGTTCTTAGCCGCCGCCCAGCCAAGGCTAGTTTCGACGACGCCCCAGGTGACCGAGATATTGTTTGATGTGGGGCTGGGGCCCGCTGTCGTGGCCGCCCCCCATGGGTGGAACTCGCCACAAGTCGCGCGCACTCTGGATCACCAAAAGATTCCATCCATCGGTGATTTTTCCTCGATTAACTTCGAGGCCCTTCTGAAGGCGCGCCCCACTTTAGCCGTCTTAGACTCACAGGTGGAGCAAGCCGACCTGGAGACTAGTCTTCGATCATTTCAGATTCCAAGTCTCACGTTGAATTTTCGAACGCCCGAGACGCTGGCCCGATCATTGGAGACGCTCTCCCTGCGCGCCGGGGTGACGTCGGTGTCGGCGAGGCGAATAGAGTGTCTGAGGTTGCTCAAGGGAACACCTGAGACACGGCCATTTTCCTTCATCGTTGTGACTGCGTGGGATCCCTTGGTTGTGTATGGACGTCTGACCTTTCTTTCCCACCTCCTTGAAGCTCAAGGAGGTCGAAACATGGTGGAGAGCGCCATCCTCTTTCCACAATTGAGTCGTGAGTGGCTGTGGCTTCATAAGCCGGATCGGATCTACTCGGTCGATATGTTTCAAAAACGGGACGATTCGATTGCGCTCGATGTGGATCTCTATTCGCGCATTTCTTTTGCGCTGATCCGCGATCTTAAGCGATTGGGTTTTCGCTTACCGGAGACATGTCGTGAGTAGGCCGATTGGGATTTTGTTGACCCTCACGGTAGCGATCGGGGCGCTCGCGCTTTTGGCTGGCTCGGAGTGGGTTTCGCCTTTTTCTCTCGGTTCGAATGACGCTTGGACTGTCGTGTGGACGTTCCGTTTGCCCCGAGTGCTTCTCGTCTTTTGTGTGGGGGCTGTGTTGGCGCTCATTGGATCGGTCTACCAGTCGATCCTGAACAACTCGCTCGCCGATCCCTATATCCTGGGAACCTCCTCGGCTTCAGCCATCGGCGTGGTGTTGGCCGGTGTGACCTTCTTTCCTATAGACAGTCTTGCGGCCCGGGCGTGTGGTCTTCTCACAACCGGGGCTTTGACGGCAGTCTTATTGGCAATGGCGAATCGTGAGCGAGGTGGAGTCACAGACCGCCTGATACTTTTTGGATTCGCGGGAAACCTTGTTCTTTCATCGTTACTTTTTGTGGTGCTGTCGATTCATTCCCAGGCTTTAGGGGCAGGGAGCATGCGTTGGCTCTTTGGACGGGTGCCGTGGATGGGACTTTCCGAGTCGCTCGGCTACTGCGGAGTGTTGCTTGTTCTTTCATTACCACTCGTAGCGCGGGCCAGGGCTTTCAATGCTATTAGTCTCGGCGATGGTGTATGTCGATCACTGGGGTTTGATCCCAGGCGGACACGCGCGACCGCTCTCATCTTCAGCTCTATTCTTATCTCGATCATTGTTTCCATCGCAGGATCGATTGGCTTTGTGGGTTTGATTGTTCCCCACCTTGCCAGAGAAGTGATGCCGTCTTCATTGGGACGGCGGGCCCTCCTCGTGCAATTTTGGATGGGCGGAGTCTTTCTGGTGGCGGCGGACGTTGTATCTCGCGCGATTCACCCACCGCTCGAGCTTCCCATAGGAACGGTGACTAATCTTTTTGGGGGGCCGCTCTTTCTTTACCTCATGTGGAGGCGGCCGGTTCGGTAGTATGGAAACGAGATTACTCCAAGTTGAGCATGTGGAGTTGAGTGGTGTCGGAGCTGCGTCTTTTAGTTTTGTAGTGGAATCGTCGGAATCGGTTGGGCTCGTCGGACCTAACGGAGCCGGCAAGACAACGTTGCTCCGGGCCATTCTCGGTGAACCGCTCATCGACTCAGGGCGCGTGGTTTTGGGGGGCACCGATGTGATCGCATTGGCGATAACCGACCTTCCCCAGTGGGTGTCGTATATGCCGCAGGAGGCGGTGTACCCGAGCAACGTGAGGGTGGGCGACTATCTCAGTTTGGCGCTCCTTGCGCGAAGTGGTGATTTGAATTTGGCCCAGGCCGCTGAAAGATTCGAAGTCACCCCCTTTCTCACAAGGCGATTGGGGAGGTTGAGCAGCGGCGAGCGCCAGCGTGTTCATTTGGCGCGGGTCTTTCTCCAACGGGCGCGGCTCCTTCTTCTAGATGAGCCGACAAACCATTTGGATCCAGGCGCTAAGACGAGATTTTGGGATATCCTGGCCCGTGAGCGTCAAGCGAATGGGTGTTCAGCCCTGGTAGTGACGCATGATTTGGAATTGGCAAAGAAAAGTTGTGACAAAATCCTGGCGATGAATGCCGCGGGCATTCTCTATTGGGGAGCGGCGTCTGGGCTCTCAGAGTCCATTGTCGCTCAACTTTTCGACCAATAAATTTCGATGGGACGATTGCTAAACCACACAACCCCGTTGGACCAGTTTATTCTTTTACCACTATCGATTACTTGCCCGGTAATACCCCACTCATGCGCCTGAATCACAAATTCACCGATCCAGATCAACGACCCGGAGGATATATCTCCCAAGCGATTAGTGAGTGACAGTTGCCGTCCATTTTGACGGATGGAGGTAACGTCACCCGCGGCGTTGTACCAAGTACCCTGAAAACGAGGTAGGTTAGGCGGCTGACGATACCAAGTCGTACCGTTAGACCATTGGATCTGGTTGCCGCCGTTGCGAATCTGCCCCGTGATTTGCCAGGTTAAAGCATTTACGGTGTTAGCCGTGGAAAATTCACCCTCCGAGAGGAGGCCATAGCGATTGGTCAGTAGCAGGTGACCGCCACTTTGTTGGATGGCAACCGCTTCCCTGGCCGGGTTGTACCAAACTCCTGACAGGTCATAAAAGAGGGGCTGTTCTCGCGTCCATGCTACGCCATTCGACCATTGAATGCGGCCGCCTCCGTCGAGCACGCTGCCAATCAAATGCCAATCCAAAGCATTTACCGTCATGGGGGTCACGAGATGACCTTCAGAGGTCAGACCCAAGCGGTTAGTGAGATGCAAATTCTGCGCGTTTTGTTTTATAGACACCGGCTGCCCTTGCGGGCTAAACCAGCCTCCGTCTAAACTGCGATCTCGTGCACCACACCGGCGCCACTGAATTCCATAAACATGCTCCACCTGGCCATCAATTGAATCCACGGTTAGCATACCACTCGCCACTCCGTTCACTTTGATCTGCGTATCAATATTGAGAGCCTGCGTTGTGCCGCACGGCGACCAGCTGACTCCATTGAGATCAAGACGGTCTTGGGCCAGATAGTTTTGGTTCATCGGGCCATAAAATTTGGCGTCAAGGGATGCACGGGTGCCGTGATTCCCTACCCTGTAGGTTGCCGACAAGGTCCCGGTCATCTCGTCTTCCAAATTGGCAAAACCGCGAAAGTCGACGCCGAAAATTGAGTAGGACCAACCACTGGGAAAACGCAGATCAATCGCAATAGTGCAATTTTTTGAACGCTCGTCTGCGGCCAGACCTGGTTCTGCGACCGCAATATATTGGTCAAAAATCAACGTAAAGGCATGCGCGTCAGGAGAGAGCGAATGCGCCGTACTCCCACGGGGGCAACCACTACCAAGCGCCACCACGCTGTCGATGTAAACAGTGTTCGGATCGGGAGCCTGCGCTAACGTCGCCGAGGTCATGAAAAGTAGGTGGAATACACTAGCGAGAGATGCAGAATGACTTCGCCACGGCATGGTACTTCCTCCCCAAAAAGGTTTGGCCCCAGTGATCCCAATGAGTTGATAAGCAATTAATGAGCCATGTTGGGATTTTATTGGCGAGGGCTCGCTGGCCTGGGATCCCAAGTGGGCCGAGGTGAGCGCCTGGAAATCCGGTGTCCTTTTGATACCATCGACCGCGGACCCCCGCTTTGACCCTAAGGGCCCTAAGGTGACAGTTTTTGTCTCGGAAAATTTTCGAGCCTCGATATTTTAGCCTCTTGGCGATGGTATAAGACACGCTCTTTCTTACTGGAGGGTGCAATGGGTTACTCCAATGCCATTGGTTTTTCTTTTTTCTTTGCGCTTGTCGCCTTTGCCGAATCACCGGCGCTTCAAACGGTTCTTGGCAAATGCGTTGCCTGTCACTCGACAAAGCTAGAGGTGCCACTAGGCCTCAGAAAAGAAAAGGGCCTTCTCTGGGTTTTGCCACAGGTCAGCGACGGAGTTCTGGAGGATATGAGCGCGCGGGCAAAGCTGAATCTCGATGAGCGTCAGACCTTGGTCGAGTCGGTGAATCGCTTGCGATCGAGCGAGGGCGACCAGGCAAGTCCCACCTGCTTCCTTCCCGGCGTCGATCAGAAGAGAAAACTCAACCGCCTTCCGTCGCTGAGCGCTGATAGTTCGGGACTCGCCCGCTGGGTTTTTGCCAACAAACATCGCATTCTTTTTTATGACAAGGTCTCGGTTCCGCGGACCTGGTTCGGCGATTTGCCGACGCAACATCTCAGCCCGGCGGCCCCAATCAATGCCACTCAGTACCGAGACAAGGGTTACCACGCGAATGCCGGCATGGAGTTTCCCTGGTTGCACCCCGCCGGAGTAGACTGTTCCCAAAACGCGAGCTCCGATAAGTTTGTCGTCCCTTCACCGGGCGGCACCATCTTGAAGATGGTCGTTCGAACCAAATCCAGCCATCCCAAATACTTCGGAACCGAAGAAAATGTTCGAGGGCCGCTCCCCTCCTGGGATTTTTCGCCGGGAACCACCTTTGGCGAAGTGTTGAAGGTGGATGGTCTCCCCTTTGAGATTCGGCTGAGAAGTCGGCAGGAAGACGGCACATGGAAAATGGATGTTCTCAAACCCTTCGAGTCGACCGAAGAGTTGGTGGAGGGCCTGAGGGCCCTTTGCGCTCGAGCCTCTCATCCGGTCGGTTGCCAATCGATCCCTGCGATCATTGACCGTCTGCAGTCGCCGAAAAGTGTGTTCGTCCCGAAACTCACCGACTACCTGAACACTGCTGCCTTAGGAACGAAACGTGACCCGCTAACATTGAGCTCTACAGCACTCACGGCTCTTTCCGCCGAGGCTACGTTGCAGGATCTCCCGTCGTTTCCGCAGGATGTTAGACAGGCTCTTTTGACGGAAACACCATTCAAATCGGTTTTTGGAAAGCCGTGGACCAAAGCCAACCCTCCGGGTTGGGCACCGACCTCAAGCAGTGAAGGGAGTCTCGTTCCCAAGGCCTATTTCGCAGGATTTCTTCCGATGACCGAGACCGCCTGTATGAAATGCCATGAAACGGCTGGACGCCACGTCAACAACTTCGACCCGAGTGCGAAACAGATGTTCGACCCCATTGCGGAAGACACTCCCCGTCCAAGGAGTTGGTATTTCTTCGTGCAGGGAGCAGACGGCATCCTCTCCTTCCACCCCTTCGAACCTAGGGCGATTCGGGAAAGGCGAGCGGCCGGGCGCGAGAATGTGCGCGAGTGCTTAGTGCAGTCTGGTTTAGTGATCGAGTAGCCGCTCGATTGATCGCATGCGTCATCGATGACCCTTGCTCTCTCGCGCGTAAGCGATTTTAATCATTTGATGCTGAAAACTCTGATTCTTTTCCTGAGCGGTTCCATTCTTCTGTCATGCACCAAGACGTCCTCGAGTGGTGGCCAAAGCGACGGCATTCAGTCGTTAGGGGCGTTGCCCAAAGTGACAGCGGCTGTGAAGGCCAGCAGCGGAAGCAGTTTTCGTGCGGCGACCAGCGGCCTGAAGTTTTCAGAGGTGAGCACCCAGGCCTGGACGGGCAAGAGCCGCACCATGTGTTTCACCGGAGATGTGATTCGCAACATTATGGCGGAGGCGGGGGGGCCCGATCTGGCCCTTTGTAAATTGGGCGTTTTGGAGACTAACTCACTCTTGACTCCGACCTATGATGGCACTTCCCAATACTTCTCCGTTGCGGGCCTGGATGGCGCCGGGACGACGCGTCTTTTCAAATTCGACGCTACCAAGACAGGCTCATCGATAACCGATTTTCACATGTTTTCCTGTAAGAATTCGTCGGCACAAGACAGTTACCTGACGGCTACTTTTTCGCCCGATCCCACGGGATCCAGCAGCGGTCTCTTTGTTTCCATGCGCAGCTTGAGCCACTATTCATCGGGGGGCACGACCGGTAAGCAGATGGCTACGACCAGTGGCATGACCGATTCCGACGGGGACTGGTCGGAAAAAATGATCACCTATCAGGGAATCAGTTCTACCACGACCTGGTCGCGCACCTCCTCCATGAGTATCACGCAAGCGAGCGATTCGCTCACGGTGTATGGCTCCTTTACCGGTGCCGCGGGTGGAACCAATGAAACGAATTGTTTTTGGGCGAAGACCCAGCTTCTGAATATGGAGACACTGGTCACGGCGGCGTTGGGCGATGGCTTTATGAAACATCAGCTCAACGTGGGAGGAACCACCTGCTCCGGTTCGACGACCAACGCCGCTTGGACAGGCGATGATCGAGCTGTCGTGGCCGATCCGACCACTTCGACCTACTACACGGCCTCTCAGGACATTATGGCGCTCGTCCCGGCGTTGGCCTCGGTTCCCGATGCCAACGTCTCCTTTACTTCCCAAGAGACATGGGATTGCACTGCGTCTGCACCGACAACCATTGATCTCACAAGCCCCACCACTGCGGTGAGCGCTGCCCTTGCGGCGTGCGAGGAGAAATACTCGCTGAGCCGTGCGGGATCCAATTGCCAGTCCGGGAGTTAGTGCCTATCAGCTAAAATGACTTGGATCGAGGACTCCGGATCAAATGGCAAAGTCGTCTATACTCTATTTTACTCGACACTAAATTAGAGTATAGTCTATTTTAATAGAGCCAAGGAGACCCCCCATTCGGTATCTATCCCCAACAATAAAGGCCGACATGCGTCAAAAGATGATCCTGCTCGGCGGGCCAAGGCAGGTTGGAAAGACTACCTTGGCAACCAGCTTTCTCACTCCCCCAGGAATTGACCATCCCGCTTATTTCAACTGGGACTTTGTAAAAGACCGTCCTCTTATCTCATCCGGCGAGCTGCCCTGGCAGGAACCTGTAATTGTGTTGGACGAAATCCACAAGTTTGCTCGCTGGCGCGGCCTCCTGAAGGGATTTTTCGATAAGTTCCATCGGAAAACATCTCTCCTGGTCACGGGATCTGCCAAGCTCGATCATTACCGCAAAGGCGGTGATTCAATGCTGGGTCGCTATCGATATTTTCGCCTGCATCCATTTAGCTTGATGGAAATGAGTTCCAATCCGAAAGCCACTGATCTGGACCATTTAATGAAGTTTGGGGGATTCCCGGAGCCCCTGAGCGGATCAACCGAACGAGAGCTGAGACTTTGGCAACTTGAGCGAACGTCCAAAGTAGTGCGCGAGGATTTGCGCGATCTCGAGAGCGTAAAAGAGATTTCGCTTGTGGAGCTTTTGGTGGAAGCCCTCCCCACCCGAGTGGGGGCTCCACTTTCAATCAAAAGTCTACGAGAAGATCTCGAGGTTGCCCATGAAACCGTGGATCGATGGGTGGGTATTCTAGAGAACCTCTATTATTGTTATCGAATTGCGCCTTTTGGTTCACCCCGAATCAAGGCCGTGAAAAAAGAACAAAAACTGTACCTCTGGGACCACGCGCAAGTGCCCAACGATGGGGGATTTCGATTCGAAAATCTCGTAGCCAATCAACTCCTCAAATTCTGCCATTTTAGGCAAGACACTCAGGGGCATCGGATGGAGCTACGCTTCATTCGTGATGTCGATCGCCACGAAATTGATTTTATAGTCCTTGAGGAAAGGCGCCCGATATTTGCGGTCGAATGCAAGACGGGCGAGAAAATGGTTAGCCCATCGATCACCTATTTCAAACCAAGAATCGCCTGCCCTCGGTATTTTCAAGTCCATCGCGGAACCAAGGACTACGTTCATACAGGAACCGGCTGTCGAGTCCTCCCGTTCACAACATTTTGTCACGAAATGAAGATGCCATAGGGCAACGCCTAACCGGGGCCGAAATAGCCAAATTGGACAAAACGATACCAAGTTTGCGCTCTATCCCCTCGAAGAACCCGTGGAACGCCCCTTGCATTCACTTGGGTGGGAGGAGGCACTATGAGGCTACTGTTAGTAAGTTTGTTCACTAGTTGGGCCTTCGGGGGACCAGCGGTATCCTTGTCCCAGCTTCGTTATTCCGGAACGGGCTGCCCAGCGGGCTCGACGAGCTCGCTCTTTTCGCCTGACGGAGAGGTCCTCACCCTGCTTTTTTCTGATTATGTAGCCTCCCCTAATGAAATCCGTTCTTGTGCGATTGATTTCGAGCTGAGCTATGAGCCGGGCTGGGCGTTTGCGGTGTACCGTACCGATCTTCGTGGCTACGCCACGGCAGAATCCGGCGCCTCGGCACTTCAGGATGTGGGCTTCCGGATCGGTAACGGACCTTATCATTTGTTTGCGACTCAGACTCTGAGAGGACAATATGATTCCAATTACTTCTTTCGCTACGTCGTAGGGGGGAGCGACTTGAGTTTTTCGAGTTGTCCGTCGACTCAACAACGGATCAAGCTGCGCACGTCGCTAAGGACTCTCGGGAATGCCGTTATGACGGTTGATTCCATCGATGGGTCCGTGGAACAGCAGTACCGTATTGCTTGGAAACGCTGCGGAGATGCGCCTCCTGGCGCAGGCACTCTTCCACTTTATAGAGCGTATAACCCCAATGCCGACTCTCACTTTTACACGACAAATCCCTACGAGTACCGTTCCGTCGTGGCACGAGGTTATCGCGGTGAGGGTGTTGCGGTCCTGGTGAGCCGAACAAAGAGCCACCCTTCTCTTTCCGCTATTCACCGACTCTATAACCCCAATAATGGCCGCCATTACTACACCACCAATAGCGCAGAAAAAAACAGTCTGGTCACCCTGGGATGGCGCCACGAAAAGGATGAAGGCTATTTGTACGTAACCCAGGTCGTGGGCACCGAGGTCGTTAATCGTCTCTACAATCAAAAAACCGGGGGACACCTCTTCACAGCTAATGAGGCAGAGGCCCATTACCTTCTCAGTTACCCTGGCACTCCATGGAAACTGCACAGTCCGTTGGGCTATGGGTTGACTGAGATCGAATAGGTTGGTCGATTCTTGCGGTGACTGGTTTCCATTTCTGAAACCGGTTCCTCCCATCCAAGAGCTTTTTGAATTAGCTGTTATCGGAGCGTGCTGGTATTCCTCAATCCGCCTGAGGAGTAAAATGTGCAAAAGTCATTGGTAAGCTGTTTTGGAATAGTTTTTCTGCTGGCGTCTCCAGCTTTCGCAGAGGCCTTCGTCGGTTACTCTTGGAGTAACCAAGTGGTTGAGGCTGGTCCGGGCCAGACAGGCGTAGTCTATTTGGGATTTGGGAGTGCGCCAGTTTATGGAACCCCGCCTCCGATAAAAGTCATTCCCAGACCACCGACCAGTCAAAATTGCGCCGCGTTCGCGGGAAAATATCAATTATACGTCGAACCAGGAAAAAGATCCTGGCTCATGCCTGGTTCTGTAATGCAGATCAATGCAGATTGCGGACTTTTGGCGAGGGCCAAATTGAACGGCATTCCCTACGTGTTTCATATGGAAGGCTACCTGAGGCGATACCCGGGGAGTAGTTCCTGGTACTACGATCCTGGCGCTTATAGCGCATGGCCGGGTTGCACCGCGAGGGCCGAGCTGTTCATCGAACCCCACGCAGCCGAGGGGATTGCAATTCCTCCCTACTATTCGAGCATCTCCGCAGCCCTCCGCTATGAAATTCCATATTCAGATGTCTGCCAGGTGGACTACACGGTAGACACCAATTCCGACCACCTTTACAGAGTCGCCCAGGCATTGCCAGTTCCCTGAGTGACTTTTCAGAAACTGGTTCCAAACAATGAAACCAGAAATTCTTGACGTGTCTCTCCGTGTTATTCAGATCCAGGTGCTAGCCTTGCCACAATAAAGTTCCATCTCAGCCACCGAGGAGCCAGTATGAAATGCAATCGATCACCATTAGCACCAATTGCAATGATCTTCTTCCACATCATCGCAGTCGGTGCGGCCGTGGCCGTTAATCCCGTAATTATTGAGAAGGATCGTCAGCAGGCGATGGCGGTAGCAACGGATGGGAAGAGGGTATTCTGGAGCGAATTCGAACGTTCTTCGTTTAGAGGAAGGATCATGTTATTTCCTATATTGGACTGTTCAAGGTCAATCGAGCGGACAGCTGTTACGTTTTGATCTCCAAACCGGAAAGGCAATGGTCCTTGCGGAGTATCTGGCGAATGCCTTCGGCCTCACTCAGGACTCCGAGTATGTTTACTTTGGAACCGAGGACTACAACCACCTGGGTGGGGCAGACGCGAGCATTGTTCGAGTCGCCAAAGCTGGGGGAAAGGTCGAAACGATTGCGGCCCATCAGGTTTTCCCTTTTAGGTTAGCAATAGCTGGTGACTACGTTTATTGGACCACCTACCAGGAGTCAGGCCAACTCATGCGGGTGCGACGAGCTGGTGGACCAGTTGAACTTCGGGGCTATGGTATCCGTTACCCCGACGCCCTAGCCGTGGATTCAGACAATGTATACGTGGGCGGCCGTGGCGATCAGACAGTTTATGCCTTCGCTCACAACAATCAGCAGGAGCCGTCAGTTCTCTATAGAGGGGAGATAGCAACGGGAATCAGCGATATGGTCCATTTTGGAGAGAGTCTTTTCTGGGTCGATGACAGCAGCAGTGGTTTTGTCGCGCGCCTTCCGGTTGGGGCGCAGACGTCGGTGAATTCGCTGCCACAGACAGCAGCCCCCACGTCCCCTAGCTTGTCGTCGAGCTTTCCAAAATTGGTTTATAACCGTGATGAAAAACGGGAGGTGCGCGTACAGTCGGACGTGTTCCTTCCGTACCAAGTCGTGAGCAAGAGTCAGTTACGGTCCTATTGAATCTTTGCTGAGAAATGAGCCTGTGAAATATTTGCAGTGTAGAAGAGTTCCTTGCCAATGAGGCGACGGCATTTCGTCCTTGGGTGTTTCCTGGCAAGTTATATTGTGACTGCGAGAACAATTCTCGTTCTTGCGCCCCACCCGGACGACGCCGCCCTTTATGCAAGTGGAGTAATCTACGCTGCTCATCAAAGAGGGGACGTGGTGAAGATCGCGTTTCTGACCAACGGTGATTTCTATACCGATATCGACGATCACTATGTTGAAAGAGGTTTGAAGCTTGAGGAAGAAACGGTGGCCTCCATGGCGGAGCTTGGGCCTCAGGCGGAGGACCTACTTTTTTTGGGCTATGGCGATACAACCACGGAGTTCATATACCATAGGAAGGACGAAACAAGCGTTGTCACCTCTCCTGCGGGCGTGAGTGCCACCTATGCGCAGTATGGGCTAAATCGGCAATCCTTTCATGAGACAGTGTTTGGCTCCCCCGCCCCTTATGTGAGAGGGAATATCCGCGCCGACTTCAGAAAGATTCTTGAGATCCATCGCCCCGATGAGATCTTTGCAACTCATTTGGTTGATGAAAACCCGGATCATGCCGGAGTGTACCTCTTCCTGTACGATGCCCTGGTTGCCTTTAGCCGTACCGAGATGGGGAAGTTTTATAACCCTGCGGTTTACTGTGGAATCGTTCATGCTCCCAATGAATCAGACTGGCCTCAAAAACCAGGATCACAATCAAAGCCCTTTGCCCGGCCGAAGTATCTGGAGCTTACCGCTCGTCGGCCTGGTTTCTAGATTGGAAACCAATTACTTGGTTATGGCGCGTTAGTTGTGGACGCCATTTCCGTCGTTCTGCTATTGGTTCCGCTAACAAGTGCTGGAGCCAAAGATGAGCAAATTACTTTTAGTTGCGATGGGGATGGTGATCGTCGTAAGCCAGGGGCGGGCAACCGATGAAGAGCCGGTAAAGAAATTGGCGACGGGTAAGGACCTGGTCCAGACACTCTCAGAGATTCTTCCCGCTGAAACGGCTCGTGGAAAGCTTCGAAATGGGGATGACTGCCAGGTCACTTTTCATCACCAAGCTGTCAGCAAAGTGGCTGTGATTTCAATCGAAGGGATCCAGGATGATGATGTGCATTCGTTCATCGGAATTCACGCGAAAGATATTCTTACACTCACGGAAAGCTCGAATGAGGGCACCAGCTTTTTTCGATACGAATACTCCCCATCGAAGCGTCCGATTAATGTGACCCGAAATGCATTCTTTTTAACACTGACCAAAAGCGATCTTGGTTTTGAAGTGACCCTCAGTAAAACGGGCAAGCGCCGTCACGCACTTACCTGTCGGGTGGGGTGGCGTGAATAATTGGAGGAGGTATCTTATGAATCGATCGACTGCTCTGTTGATGGTGTGTGCTCTTTCTCTTCCGGCACTTGCCGGCCATCAGTCCCCGGAAACCGTCATTAAGGAGACTACTCTGACTTATTGTTACATTATTCCTGAGTATACAACCACACAGGCGGTGATTGAGAGAAACCCGGGGATATCTGGACTCCGCGCGATAACCAACTATGGCGTCGGAGTGCGTGCAAGGGTGCTCATCTTGGTTGTGAACTCGTTAGGCACAATCGTGTACGAAAAGGAGCAAAACACCGAGGCGATTACCTTCAACAAGATTGCGAGCGATTACTTTGAGGCAGAAAATGAAGCCATCAGCCAACTCAGGAGGAGAGTCGAGGCCTATCGAACTGACCTCAAGCCGTTTGCGTGCGCCGGCAACTGACGCAGTAAATGACGATTCCCCGTTTTGGCGGTGTTCAGGCACGGGAACAAATTGTGTCATCTCGAGCTCCGTCAGTTCCATCGGCAATCATAGTTGGAGAAGCGCAACCGTATCTCGTCAACCAGCGCCGAGGCGCCCTGTTGGCGGTAATTGTCCAGGGGGGCCATTGTCAATTCTTCAATCTGGAAAGGGAGCGCGCCACCCAGGATGTCGGCCCATTGTTCTTTCTCTAACAGAAGAGCGGCTCCACCGGGTGGTTGTACGATGGGGACTGCGCGATTTCTAATCAAGAAGCCCGATACAAATGAAGATTTGATTTTCAGGTTTGTGAATCCCTCGGTGCGGGACACCTGAAAGAGGTGACCGCGAGAATTGGTGCAGTGAAACGTCTCCCCGGGAATGGACCCATATTGGCATTTCAGTGACTCGGCCAGCTTATGCCTGAGCCTGCCATCCTGAGGATTGATCGAAAGAAACGCATCGGCCCGCTCTGAATTATCTTCCGCAGGGGCCAATTCAAATGTGATTGTTCCGCTAATCACGGGCTCTGTGTCGGAGTCGTTAACAATTGTCCGATATTCGCAAACAGGCAATTTGCCTTGATAATAACTGCCCCAGGTTGTAACCCTCGGGAAGGCACTGAGGACAATGATCTCAGAGATCGAGTAATCGTCATCGCGGCGATCGTTCATCAATGACACAACTTCATGAATCACCAGTTGCCACCGGCGGTGCTCATCTCGCAAGCTCTGCCAACGAGCTCGCTGAACGATGATCTTTTGGTACCCTGGCTGGTTCTCAGCGTCCTTTTCTTTTCCATCAATTGTAATGATCTCAGAGGTTGATTCAATCTTGGCGGTTTCGATTATTCGGCAAAATTCTTCTGCTGATATGGAGCTTGGGTGCTCTAAGAGCCATTGGCATACCCTCCTGCCTGTGTTCCTGAATTCGGCCACGAAGCCATCGCCGCCGTGAGCATCATTTCCCTGAGGGGAAACAGTGGTGGGACTGCCCTGAGAGATTGTTCCCATCGGCGCCGTGGAATTAATGCGCGTGCATCCCAACGCTAAGGTTACCAAAGTTAGGACTGCGTACTTCATGAGTTCTCCTTCGAAGAGGCAAAGAGTTGAACGGTCAGATTGAAAACCTGGCGTGGCGTACCCAGCTGCTCGAGCTCACTTGTTAGTTCTCTGCGAAATGTTTGGATGCGGGCCTTGGCGTAGGGCAAGAGAGCGGGGTCCATCGCAAAGGTCGTGGAGGTGTGGTCACGTTTTTCGAGCGGTTCATTTTCCAGAGATTCAACTGCCTTTTGGATCAGCTGGAGCTGAAACCTGCGTGTGGCCGTTGTAGAGTGCCGGGGATCCAATCGAAATGATTCTTTCGTCTGTCGCCAGCGGCCATCTTTATTTTGCGCGATAATTCCAAGCCGGATCAAGCGGTCGATCGCAAGCCCCGCTTCGAGTGGAGAGAGATTCAATTGCCGAGCAATCCACTGCGCCTCTAAACGGGCGTTGGGCAATTCCAGGAGGCTGAGGATCGCAAAATGGTACCACTCAGCGATGACCGCGAAGGTGTCCAGGTCCATCGGGGAGGGCTCACTGACAAATGCCGTCGTCCCATTTGAAGAAAACAAAGCCTGGGCTTCCGTCGGGCTCAGAGCGAGTTGAGCGGCAACGCTGATCGCAGCCTTTTTTGAGAGGGGGCGCTTGCCGGACAGCACAAGAGAAAGGACCGTGTGACTCATTCCTAGCGATCGGGCGAAGGCTCGTTGGCTATACCGTGGATTTTTTTCGCTACGGCGCTCGAGTTCCTCCTTCAAAAGCTGCCGTGGCTCGAGGCGTGAGGTCTGTGACTTAACTGGCTCCATCGAGGCAAGGGGAATAACATATTGGAATCTTGAGTCTCAACACCAAAATGAAACCAGTTGGTTTCAAAGCTAATCACTGGCCCAATAACTTATAAATTCAATTACTTCTGCCAGCATTAAGGCGAGGGTTTAATGCAATTGTTTCAGTCTTGGGAATATCAAGGGTTGTTGAATTGGGGAGGGACGGTGGTCTGACCATATTCATTGTCTCCCCAGCATGTCACCGTGCCAGCATCTAGAGCACAGGTGTGTTGTCCACCCGCAGACACCTGGCGAGGGTTTCCAAAAATGGGAACACTGTTCCCACCATTGCCATCAAATCCCCAACACTCTAGCCCATCAGCACCTAGCGCGCAGACATGCCCACCACCCACGGAAATTGTGTTTGGTTCTCGGACAGAGGGAACATTGGTCTGGCCCCACCCATTATATCCCCAACATTTCACGCCATCGGCATCCAGCGCACAGGCGGTTAAACTATTTGTAGATATTTGGCGTGGGTTTCGAAGAGGGGGAACATTACTCTGGCCCCATTCATTATATCCCCAACACTTAACTCCATCGGCATCCAACGCACAGGTGTGAAGGAAACCTGCTGAAATTTGGAGTGGTTTTCTAAGGGAAGGAACCACGGTTTCTCCTCTTGGATTATTTCCCCAGCACTTAACTCCATCGGCGTCCAACGCGCAGGTATGAAGGAAACCTGCTGAGATTTGGCGTGGTTTTCTTAAGGGAGGGACGCTAGTTTGACCAAATTCATTGTCTCCCCAACACCTTGCTCCATCGGCATCCAGCGCACAGACATGCTTACCGCCGGCGGATATTTGGCGTGGTCTTCGAAGGCGGGGAACGTTGATTTGGCTAAACTGATTATCTCCCCAGCACTTTACTCTTCCTTTTTTCAGTCCACAGGAAAAATAATTCCCGCTTGAGAGCATTACCTGTGCGGAAGCTACGTCTTCGACCAACTGAGTATGATGGTCGCCACCGAAACAGGATTTTGGATGAGTAACAAGTTCCCCAAGCAAAAGTAATAAGATTAATCCAAAATGTCTCATTGATATTCTCCCAAGACGCCGCTGCTCTTTTCCAGATTAGGATGGGGGAGAATCTCTAGTGACATTGAGTATAAAACAGCACCGATTGAATAATGTGGTTTCACATTTTGAAACCACATCGCATGCGACGGAGTCACCCGATGCGATGATGAATTGTACGCCCTCTCTCAATGAGGCGCTGCTAGGTTAGTGGGCGGCCTTAACGGTGAGTTCCATTGGCGTGGTTTCCAGATCGCGCTCGGGCGCTTGTGGGGGTGAAGCGTTTCCTTCGGCGGCCGGATGCCGAGTGCCCTTGAGTTCCTGTTTCATTTCTGGTGTGAGGCCGTTGAGCTCGACGAGGTTCATACTTCCAGTCTTGATCTGCCACTGATTGACCTCTTTGTCGTTGGAAGGAAGATTGGGTGACAAAACTGATAGGGCCTTGACCCGTGCAGCGGAATCGGCCACGGCCTGATTATAGGTGCCAATCTGTTCGGCGTTGGTCTGGCGGTTGATCTGGTATTCCTTGCCGCCCACTTCATAATCGGCCACATCGCTAGAAATGTCTTCTTTGCTCAGGGCGAGTTTCGAAGGTTTGGGGAGTGAATTGGGATCGATCCCCGCGTAATCGATGGCCGCGATGTTGGCGCGGATTCGCCAGGAATCGATCGCCTCCGCCTCTTTGCTGCCGGGTTTCACCTGGTCACCTTGAATCGTTGGGTTGACCGCGTAGACGCTCTGGCGTTTCATCTGAATGCACAGGTTATAGCGGCGCTCTAAATCCTCGGCGCGGGTCAAAGGATCGAGAAGCGGCTGAACCCGAATGCGCTCCTCCACACCCATGGGATCGGGATCGCGCTTCAGGTCGATGAGATAGGCGTCGCAGTCGGCTTTGTCTTCACCGAGCATAAACTGGATCGGCTGCTGGGCCGATCGAGTTTCCCCCTGGACTGTCACGAGCCGGTTGCGAAACATCTTTGTCCAGCGGCTCGCCATGGTCCGAAGCGATTCCATGTTGGGCATCGTATTACCCTTTCGCTCCTCGGCGTCCTCGTCGTAGGTGAGGCTCATCTGACGATTGGCGGTATTGGTACCCACCTGCTCGACCTGTTTTTTTACATCGGAGGTGAGTTCCCATTTGGAGAGGCCGCCGCGATCGAGTTTGCCATCGACATCGGTCACCGAGCCTTCAGCTTTCACGTTCCAGATCTTGTACTGCTCCGGAGAAACCTTCTTTTCGTTCGCCATCCAGGCCTGAGCCACGGCGGCCTCAAGCGGCGATCGCTCGGCCGTCATACCGTGCATCGCGACGTAGGGATCGAGCCAGCGCTCACAGACGCGGTTACCGATCCAATTGAGACAATAGTCCCACACGTAGCTGTGGTAGGTGGTGTCGGAGGTAAAGCTATTGCCGTCGTTTCGGTTGAAGGATTGTCCGCCTCCCGTTGCCGAGTCTTTGTTGCTCGCCTCTTTCATGTCGAGCGAGGAGCCAAGTCGTTGTAGCTTTTCTGCTAGGGCGATCTTGGCTTTGAGCTCTTTGTTAGCTTCATCAAACGAGCCGGTCTTGGCGAAAAGAAAAGCGGTGAGCAAAGCTGCCGCGAGAGTGATTTGAATGGCGGTCGAGTTCCCCAAAAAGGTATCCCCCTAGGGTCTAGATAAGCAAAGCCCGTACCGGTCTAACCTCTGGAAATCACATAGGCCTGCCCATGGGTGTATGCGGGCCTTCTGGACGCCCGCTACCGGTTGCCGTTTTTCCATGAAAATCCAGACACTTAGACTGTATACCGCTTCGACGCCCGGGCTGAGCCTGGGGTCAATAGCGTTTACAATCCCGGAGGAGGCCGCAATACTCCGCAGTTGATGACCCCCATGCTGGCCCAATATCGATTAATCAAAGGTCAGGTTCCCGACGCCATCCTCTTTTATCGGATGGGGGATTTCTATGAGATGTTTTTCGAGGATGCGCTGAGAGCGGCACCCATACTCGACGTGCAGCTCACCTCACGCGACAAGAGCAGCGAGAACCCGATTCCGATGTGTGGAGTGCCCCACCACTCGGCCATGGTCTACATCCAAAAACTGATCGAGAAGGGGATCAAAGTTGCGATCTGCGATCAGCTTGCCGTCGATCCAAAATCGAAAGGGCTCGTCCGGCGCGAAGTGACACGCATTGTAACTCCTTCACTCATTGCAAATCCCGAAATGCTCTCTGAGACGGCGACACCGATCCTGATGGCGCTTCAGCCGGAGGGGGACAGGTTTTCGGTCGCTGCAGCTGATCTCATGAGTGGACGAGTTTTGACCGGAAGTTCGCTGTCGATCGATGAGCTGAGCGATCTTCTGACGCGGTTCACTCCGCGCGAAATCCTGCTCTCTCATTCGCCGGAAGAGGGTTCAGCGCTTTTCGAATTGCTCAAGACCTGGACTGGGGCGCCGCTGACGGTGAGGGCCTATTTTCAAGAGGGGCCATCGGGGGCGGTGAAGAAATATGTTGTGGAGACCCAAGGGGCCTCTGCCGAGGCCACTCTTTCCGATCCGCAGCCGCTCTTTGATTCTGGCCGCTTGGCAATCGACGCAGTAGCGCTAAAGTCACTGGAGGTTTTGGAGAGCAATTCTGCCGATAATCCCGAGGCCAGTCTTTTTGGGTGCATTGATCGTTGCGCGACCTCGATGGGGCGGCGGTGTCTTAAGGAATGGCTGGCCCAGCCACTCAAAAGTGAGTCGGCGATTAATCGGCGACTGGACGCCGTCGAGAAGTTTTTTAAGACGCCCGCACTCGCGGATCAGGTACTTTCGAAATTGAGAGGGCTACGGGATCTCGAGCGACTCGCGACAAAGACCGCTTTGGGGTTGGCCCAACCGCCCGATGTGGTGGCCATCCGCACCGTGCAACAGGCTCTGCCGGAATTGCAGTCTCTTCTCTTGCAAATGGGCGTGGCTGAACTCGTCGACTTTGCTCAGCGGATTGACCTTCTGGGCCCGCTCGTTTCCGAACTGCTCAAGGCCTTCAACGATGAAGTTCCGGCGAGCTACCGTGACGCTGGAATTTTTCGCGATGACTACAGGCCCGACATTGCAGAGCTGCGCGCAGTCACTCGGGACGCCAAGAGCCTGCTTTTGGCGCTCGAGAAGCGTGAAAAGGACAGGACCGGCATTAGCTCCCTCAAGGTGCGATACAACCGCGTTTTTGGCTACGGCATCGAGGTGACGAAGACCCACCTCGCGAAGGTGCCAGACCACTTTATTCGTCGACAAACACTCGCCAACGGTGAGCGATACGTGACCGAAGAGCTCAAGAAGCTGGAGGGTCAGATTCTAACGGCGGAGGACCGCCTCAAACGACTCGAGGAGCAGCTCTTCCTGGATTTTCGCGCTCAGCTGGCGAGGGTGCATGGGGCGCTCAAGCAAAATGCCCGAGTGATTGCGGCAGTCGATGTGTTGATCTCCTTTGCTCGCATTGCCCGAGAGAGGGGCTTCGTGCGACCAACCCTCTCTTCAAGTTGGGAGTTGGAAATTGTTGAGGGGCGTCACCCCGTGGTCGAGGCCCTTCTTCCGCCCGGGAAATTCGTCCCCAACGACATCCGATTTCATCCGGAGGAGGCCCGTACGATGGTGATCACCGGGCCCAATATGGCTGGGAAGTCGACGATCATGAGGCAGGTGGCGTTGATTGCGATTTTGGGTCACGCTGGAAGCTTTGTCCCCGCTCGGAGCGCCCGAGTTCCACTCATCGATTCAATCTTTACCCGGATTGGGAGTTCGGATGATTTGGCCCGCGGGCGATCGACCTTCATGGTGGAGATGTCGGAGGTGGCGCAGATTTTGAAACGGGCCACCCGGCGCAGTTTGATTCTCATCGATGAAATTGGTCGGGGCACAAGCACCTATGACGGTCTTTCGCTGGCCTGGAGTCTGCTCGAGCATCTTCACGGCGAAGTTTGCGCCAAAACTCTATTTGCCACACATTTTCACGAACTGACTGCGCTCGAGAAATCCTTGCCGGGTCTTGTGAATGCGAACGTTCTCGTGAAAAAAATGGGAGACGAAATCGTTTTTCTCCACCGTCTCGACAGTGGTGGGTGCTCACAAAGTTATGGAGTGGATGTCGCTCGCCTGGCGGGTCTCCCGTCGAAAGTCTTGCTGCGAGCGAAAGACATTCTAACCGTTCTGGAATCCCAATCTCAGCGCGGCTATCGAGCTAGAGGCAGGGCGTTAGGATCATCCGATCAACAAATGGGTTTTTTGGAGATCTGATTTGCTCCAAGAGCCGCTCTCCGCGCGGATTACATTTTTCCGCAAGAAACCATATTGACAAGAATTTGTCAGGATTTTATCAATACCGGGTTGCGCATTAAATTCAGCTGTTTAGGATTTGGTTCCATAAAGGTTGTGAGCAGGCTCGGATAGTTGGGTAGTGGAAGGAGTTATCCACAGAATGTGGATAACTAGTTCGGTAGCAGACTCGCCGTTCTCTCCCTCTCAAGTACTGAAATCGCACCAATATCGGGCAACCCCTTAGACTTACACGTATCTTGTTTGTTGCGCCTAGACATGATGCTATGAGTCACTAGATGACTGGGCCTACCAAAGTTTTCCACACTGTCAGTCCGCTGCTGTTCAAAAGAGTCCATATTGTCCTCGTTCGCCCCGAGCAGTCGCAAAATGTGGGAGCGGTCGCCCGTGCTATGGCCAACATGGGTATTTTGACCCCATTAAAGATTGTTTCCGCCCCTGAGATCCTCTCTCCGGAAGCGTTTCGATTGGCGCGCCATGCCAGCGCTGTGCTTGAAAAAGCTCAGATCATCCCCATTCTAAAGAATGCCTTCGATTTTCCGGAGGGAGTTGAGGTCTGCAAGATGGCTATAACAGCCCGAGTGGGTTCACCCGATCGGCCGCACCCTGTTTGGTTGCCTGAAGCGATGCCGAATGTGGTTGCCAAGATGAATGGGCGAGGTGATTGGCAGCTGGCAATGGTCTTTGGGCCGGAGAGTGACGGTCTGTCTAATGATGAGGTGGCCGCCTGTGATGCGATCATGCGCATCCCTTCCGATACCGAATATCGTTCGCTCAACCTTGCCCAGGCCGTCATGGTCTGTTGTTACGAGTTTCGGCGCGCTAATCTTATGGCTGCCAATGAGGGCGTTGCCCTCGCTACCCCCCAGGGGCAGAAGGATCGTCTGATTCAACACATCTTGCAGGTGGCCGAGGCCGTGGGATTTGTCCTCCCGGGCGACCCTTATAAGATGAAGGGGCGACTCACCGAGATCCTATCGGGGTTGCCCAACCATTTGAAAGATATTAAGACGTTGCATGGCCTGCTGGATCAGGTCGCACGTTCCCTTAAGAAGCAGGCCCCCGATTTCAAGGGGCGTTACCGTAATCGATTAGAACGCGAGGCAGACAGTGAAAGAGTCTAAGACCGAATCGAAAGGTAATGGCGAAGAGCTGAAAAACAACTCTGAATCGGAATTGGTTGAGGAGGCGGCGCCTCTCTCGGATGAAGAGGGTTCGGCAGTAGCGGCTGAAGACGCGGGCGAATCGGCGAAGAAAGAGTTGTTGTACATGCGGGCCGAGTTCGACAACTACCGCAAGCGGATGATCCGAGACCAGGAGCAGATGGTCCGCTTTGCCAATGAAAAATTGATCAGGGAGCTGCTCACAATCGTCGATCTCTTCGATCGTGCCTTAGAGCATGCCGAAAAGGTGAAGGGTGAGGGCACGCCCAGCGTGAAGACCTTTGTGGATGGAATCGAGATGACCAGTCGCGAATTGGGGCAGCTTCTGATTCGTTTTGGCGTCGAGTTTGTCGGGTCGATCGGAGATAGATTTGATCCCGCGAAGCACGAAGCGATCTCCGAGGTGCTTGGTGGGGAGCCTGGAAAAGTGGTGGCCGTTCTGAATCGCGGTTGCAATCTCAATGGACGCCTCCTTCGGCCTGCGAAGGTCGTGGTGTCGAAACAAAACGGATAGACTTTCAAAAAGATGAAACGAGATTACTATGAAATTCTCGGCGTGGTCCGGGGTGTGAGCGAGGATGATCTCAAAAAGGCCTATCGAAAGGCCGCGGTGCAGTACCACCCCGATCGAAATCCGGGTGACAAGACCGCCGAGGAAAAATTCAAAGAGGTGAATGAGGCTTATCAGGTCTTGAGCGATCCCAAACGCCGTTCGGCCTACGACCAATTTGGCCATTCAGCGTTTCAGGGCGGTGGTTTTGAGCAGGGGTTTTCATCGGCAACGTTCACCGATATTTTTGACAACATTTTTGGCGATATCTTTGGGGCCTCTGGAGGCGGAGGTCCGAGCAATGGTGTGGATCTCCGTTACAACCTGGAAATTACGTTTGAAGAGGCGGCCTTTGGCGTTGAGAGGCAGATCACCTTTGAAAAGGCGGCACCCTGCAGTCCGTGCCAGGGGTCGGGCGCTAAGCCCGGCACGAAGCCGAAGACCTGTCGAAATTGCAAGGGCACCGGCCAGATTCGCCTGAACCAAGGTTTTTTCACGCTCGCGCGGACCTGCACGAGTTGTTTTGGGCGCGGGACGACGATTGAGGAGAAGTGCCCGGAGTGTCGCGGGAAGGGGCGGGTCCAGCGCCCCCACTCGGTGTCGGTGAAGATTCCGGCGGGTGTCGATGCGGGTCAGCGGTTGCGCCTTCGGGGAGAGGGCGAGATTGGAGAGTCGGGAGACCACTTTGGGGATCTCTTCGTCGTGATTCACGTTAAGGAGCATGCGCTCTTCAAAAGAGACCAGGAGAGCATTCATCTCGAGTTTCCGATCAGCTTTGTTCAGGCGGCGTTGGGGGCGGAGCTGGAAGTGCCCATACTTGGCGGGGCGAGCAGCATGAAGGTGCCGGCTGGGACACAGTCGGGAGAGGTGTTTCGTTTGAAAGGGAAGGGAATTAAGCGACTCAATGGGTCAGGATATGGAGATCAGTTTGTCCGGATTCTCGTGGAAACCCCCACAAATCTCTCCGGTAAACAGCGCGACCTGTTGCGGGAGTTTGAAAAGATGGCCACGGCGGAGTCGCAGCCCGGCATCACAAGCTTTCTCAACAAACTCCGAGATCTGCTGTAGGATACTGAACTTGAATGCGACTCCGACGGCTGGCCATTCTCGCTTGGGCTTTCTCTGTGCTGCTGAGCTTTACGCATTGTGCCCATAAAGAATCCAAGGACAGCGCCGAGAATCTCACTCCCGCGAACGAAGCCGCACAACTTTTCCAGAAGGCTGAGGCGGCGTTTAAGGTTCGCGAAAGTGAACGCGCCCTGAATCTCTTCCGGAAGGTCAAGGCCAAGTACCCAGGGACCCGAATCGCTCGGCTCTCGCTTTATCGTTTGGCCTCGGCGGCCTACCACAAACGCGACTACCCGCTGGCGGCCCAACTTTTTCAGGAGATGTTGAAGCCGGCCGCAGATGGGACTGTGACCGGCGTCGATGAATTCCGGGTGGATGCGACCTATAACTGGGCCGCCAGTGAGTTTCAGCAAAAGCATTACGAAAGAGCCTACGAGGTTTTGGCGAGCATCGATCTCAATTCGCCGGCAAACCGAGACACCAAGCGGTTGGAGATGGTCTATGCGCTCGTAGAACGGACGGCGAAGAAGTTGGGGGATGCGCCGGGTCTTCTTGCTGCGACAGCCGCGCACGCACAGCTGCCGCTGACGCAGGCGCAGATTCAGCCTTTGGAGAAGGAGATCGACGGTCTCTTATCGGCGATTCATGAAGTGGCGCTCCTCAGTGGAATTCTGACCGCCGACACGGGTGGGCGTGTTCGCCCCGTGGCGGTTGTGCAGGATCCGGTTGTCCGCGCCAAGATCCAGGACAGGATCCGGAGCCTTTCGGGTGAGTCGTCGTCGGCGCCCGAGGTGGTGGTGGAGTCGAGCCCGTCGCCGGATGTGGTGGCGGAAGCGCCGCGGGTGATCCGAGTGGGATCGGGGAACGTGGGTGTGCTGTTGCCGCTCTCGGGAAAATTCGCACTTGTGGGGCGTCGGGCGCTCGATGCGATCCTGCTGTCGGCCGCGGTGTTTGACAGTCGCTCCACCTCCAAACTCAAACTTTTTATCGAGGACACGGGGTCGAACGAGGTTGAGGCGGAGCGCGCGGTGGCGCGGCTCGCGAATCAGCAGAATGTGAGTGCAATCATTGGCCCGGTGAGCGCGCGTGAAGCGACGGTTGTGGCCAAGAAGGCCCAAGAGCTCGGGGTGGTGAACCTTTCGCTGACCTCGCGCGAAGGCGTGACGGAGGCTGGGGGGCTGGTTTTCCAAAATGCCCTCATCCCGCGGGTGCAGATCGAAAGCCTGGCCGAGTATTGCATCCAGGAAAAAGGGTTCAAGAGGTTTGCTATCTTGGCCCCATCCGATCCGTTCGGGACCGACATGGCGATGCAGTTTTGGGATGCGATCGAAAAACGTGGCGGAATTGTTTCGGCGATGGAAACCTACGCACCCGAGGACAACGACTACCAGGTGCAGATCCAGAAGATGGTGGGGCTCTACGATTCGCCGAAACTTCGCAAGACCGAGCTCGATAAGATCGCCGATTACCAAAAGGAAATGAAGCAGAAGAATCCGAGGGCCAAGGAGAAAAGAATCCGCCTTCAGGCAATCGTCGATTTCGATGCGATCTTTATCCCTGATATTCCGAAGGTGGTTTCGCAGGTTGTTCCGAATTTGGCCTACTTCGATGTGACAGGAGCCACACTTTTGGGAACGGCGGAGTGGGGGACGAATCAGCTCTACCGACGTATTGGGAAAGGGATTGTGGGCGCGCTCTTTCCGGTGGCGATCCAGCCCGAAACGCATCGCCCGGTGCAGTTTGCGTTCATCAATCTCTACAAAGATGCCATGGGGTTTTTCCCCGATCTCTTGGCTACGCAGGCCTATGAAGCGATGGAGATCGTAGGCGTGGGCCTCAATAAGGCTGGTGGCTCGAGTTCTTCTGCTCTGGCCTCGGCCATCGCTGGCGCCGGAACAACGGAAAGCCCACTCGGTGCATTTTCCTTCGACCAGAAACGAATCGCGACGCGGAAACTCCCCGTCTTCTCCATAGATTCGTCTGGGTCTCTCATCGAGATGTCCAAAGCGATCGATTAATCTTCCCGTCCTGTCGTTGGGGGGCGGGCAAATAAGCAACGGCAATCACCGCACACAGTGTGCAGTTTGTCTTGCCAAACTTGTGCGTTTTGATTGCCGCCTCGGCAAGGCTACTGTTAGGTTTTTTGTTGTGGAGGCGTTCACAATTTATCAGTTCGATAATTTCCGAAATTATCTGCTCGTGACAGGTCAGCGGTGCTTTTCCCGTCGCAATCGTCGGATCTCGCTGGATGAATGGAGTTGCAAGCTCGGCTACCGTTCTCCGCGCAGTGTGGCCATGGTTCTGAAGGGGCAACGTTTTCCGAGCTCGGAAATGCGGACATTCTCGCAACCGAGCATACGTGGATAGAAACCGCCACCGCTGCATGTGCTCATACCGATTTGACGGCGAGGGCACCCATCACGCTCTCGTACGTAACGTGTCGGGATACCGCCGCCGTTCGCAAAGACATTTGGAAAGTTCTCATTCACGAGTCGGTTCACCACCTCGGTGTCGATGACGAGTCATTTGCCGATGCTGTTGCCGAGGAAGTAGTGAAGGCCAAGGGTGAAGAGTCTCCCGTGGGCTGCGTCGCGTCCGTTGCCGTCGCGGGCAGCACTCCCGTCACAAAAGAATTCGAAGTCCCCTATCGTTTGGAGAAGGGAATCACCATCCAAGGTGCCAATTTCGGGGTGTCACACTACCCCGACTATAATTTGGAGATTCGTCTTGCGGGTGCTATCGCGAGGTCTGGCGGTCAGGATGGTCTTCAATCGGCCGACAATGTGATGGCCGTAACAGCCGATCGAACTGCGAGTCTCGAGTGCTATTTTTCACGGGGACGGTAATGAAACACGGAATTCAATTCGTTGTCTTCGCTGTGCGATAACTGGAAAAACACGCTAGGTGAGGTGCCCGCAGTAGAGAGTAGTTTCGTAAGACATTGTGACGGAGTTGCTGACCGCGTGTTGGAGAAAGATCTTGTTTAGCTCCTCAAGCATGGGTTTGTGGTCGTGGTGAGTGGGACCGGGAGCGTAGGAGGCAGAGAGCAAGCGTCCTTTTAACCCTTCGAAATTGAAATGTTGCTCGTTGGCAAATTTCCGGACTCCACAGCCGGCCGCTCCAAAAAAATTCGCCGGCCTCTCCGGGTCCTCGTTATTTTTCTTTCTCACGTCGCGATAGTCCGTTCCGTAGGGTTCGAGCAGTCGTTCGTACGCCTCAAGAAACGGCGTGCCGGTGTCTACGCGTTCATTCCACAGGAGAACCAGCCAGCCGTCAGTTTTCAGAATCCGCTGAAACTCGCGGCGCGCCTCCCCAAAACAAACCACCCCCACTTTGCCTCAGAATGGCCGGAACGACGGTTCTCATTCCAACACCCGCAGGCCCCGCCACCTCTCCCGCTTCTCCCCCCAAGTTCCCCTTGATAACTCCCGACCTCCCGGATAATCCTGATCGGCAGTTGGGTGCGGGGGAGTTTCTTGAAGATTTTATCCGATTTCGATGGTGTACTCACCAATTTGACCGAAGAGGCCGAGAGGGCGCGGCAGCTTTTCGATGCCTATCTCTTTGAAATTGCGGGGGAAGAAATCTCTCGCCAATGTATTGCTGCGGCGCAAGAAAAAATCCGACAGTCGCCCCATCTGAATGGCTGGCGCTCTCGAGGACGGGTGACGGCCTTTGCGGACGAAGACGGATTTATCTACGTCAATGGGCTGGCCGCGTGTCTGGATGATCAGGCGCGAGAGCCGGGTTTGGCGGCGGATCTCCTGACCCAGTTACGTAAGATCGGGCTTGATCAATTTAGCCATTTAGCAGGTCGGGCGTATGCCGCAATGGTGAGAGAGACCGAGTCGGGTCGGATGAAACCGATGGACGAGGGAGCTGGACGGGTATTGAAAGAGCTCATTCACCGAGGCCACTCCATTGTTGTGGTTTCGAACTCGGGTACCGATCGCATTCGCAAGATCCTGGCTGACTCCGATGTCGGAGAGGAGCTCAGAAAACAAAACGGCAGCATCCGTATTCGTGGTGACGCCAGAAAGTTTGAGTTGGGGGAGGCGGCCGAGACTCTTCTCGTTGAGAACTACACCATTCCAGTGGATAGGCCCGTTTACCGAAACATCATTCTCGAGGAACGCCCGGACGTTGTGATCGGCGATGTTCTTTCTTTGGATTTGGCTCTCCCCATTCATCTTGGTGGGGCCACGCGAATATTTCTCCGACGACGCGACTACACTCCGAGTTGGTCGCTGAACTTCATGGAAAAACGGCAGAAGGGGGCCCCTGGTGGCATACTCGAACAGTTCGACGATCTCCTCGCTTTGGCTTAGAGTGACAGCCACTGTGATTCAGCGACGTGAAGGGGCACCCGAGCACACACGAGCATTTCGATCTCGCCGCGCGGTGAATTGGCTCACCTTGGGCTTCACCTATTCCGCGATGTACATGGGGCGGTACAACCTCTCCTTTGCCAACAAGGCGCTCTCATCGTCCTTTGGTTGGGACAAGACCCAGATCGGGGCGATCATCACGACGGCCCTCACCATTTACGGCTTTTCGGCGATCTTCAATGGCCCTATCGCTGATAAAATCGGCGGTCGGCGCGCGATGCTCATCGGCAGCATCGGAACCGTGGTGTTTAACTTTCTCTTTGGTCTTGGCGCCTATTTCGGATTTCTCGGCACCGGCACCTTTCTCTTGGGTTACTTTGCGACCGTATGGGGGATGAACTCCTATTTTCAGTCCTACAGCGCTCTTGCCCTCATCAAGGTGAATGCTGGCTGGTTTCACATCAAGGAGCGGGGGGTTTTCTCGGCGATTTTTGGTTCCATGATCCAAAGCGGTCGTGCGCTCATCTTCATCATCGGAGGAATTGTTGTCACGCTCCTGCCGTGGCAGTGGGTATTCTTCATTCCGGCGGCGATCGTGGCCGTAATGGCATTTCTCACCTATCGCTTCGTGCGAAATAACCCCGAGGATTGTGGTCTGCCGGAGCTGGATGTGCAGGATGCCTCCAGCGGGGATGTTGGGAAGGTGACCGTGTCATATGTTCTGAAAAAGGTGCTCACCAACCCGGTGACCCTCACCATTGCGGTTGCGGAGTTTTGCACTGGGGTGGTGCGCCACGGGTTTGAACAATGGTTTCCCCGCTATATGATTGAGGCCCAACATCTGAGTCTCGAGTCGGCGGTATTTCAGAAGGGGGCGCTCTCGGTTGTTTTGGCTGGAATTGCCGGGGCCTTTGCGGCGGGCATGATGTCCGATTGGATCTTCAAAGGGCGACGAACTCCGGTGGCCTGTTTGGGGTACTTCACTCAGATCATCTGTCTTTATGTCATTTGGCGAGCTCCGAGCATGAGCATGGTCATCTCGGCGTTTGTTCTCAATTCATTCGCGATCTCGATCGTTCACTCGATGCTTTCTGGAACGGCATCGATGGATTTCGGCGGGAAAAAGGCGGCTGCCACCGCCGCTGGGATTTTTGATGGCATGCAGTACCTCGGCGGCTCCGTTGTGGGTATTGGCATGGGCTATATGCTGGATCACCTAGGCTGGGGGTCGTGGGGCCCCAGCATGATCGGCTTCTCGGCGATCGGGGCCGTCTTGATGATCGTCTTGTGGAACGCCCGTCCGAAAACGAATGCCGCCCACTAGCAGTCTCCCTCAATTACCCATTTGGGGTAAAAAAATGCTTTTTCGGCTACGCCTTCGTCAGACTCACAAAAGGTCCTCGACGGCCCGGCGAACACATCTTGAAGTAGCCCTCGATGACAAAAACTGAATCCGGGTAGTCTTTGCTGTGAAAATATTTGCTCGGATCGGGGTGGTTTATCCACTCGCGCTCAAACAGTACGGACGTCCTTTTGAGGAAAGGGCGACGGGCCGATGGGAGAGGGGGGTCTTCTATCAGCCCGAGTCTTTTAGGCGACGTGTTTTTCGTCGGCCTTTTTGCCCTTCACAAATTTTGCGAAGAGGCCGGATTCTTCACTGCCCACCGCGATCTTTTTGGGTTTTGCCGCCTCTGATTTTGGCACCGCAATTGTCAGAACGCCGTCTTTGTAGAGGGCCTCGATATGATTGCCATCAGTCGCACCCGGCAGCGTGAAATACCGATGGAAGGTCCCATAGGATCGCTCTTCGTAGTAGCTTCCCTTCGACTCTTTCTTCTCTTCACGTTTGCGCTCGGCCTTTACACTCAAGTGGTCATTTTCCAGACTGATTTCGATGTCCTCCTTCTTTAGTCCTGGCATATCGAGCGTGATCAAGTAGTGGCCGTCGGTTTCCTCAGTGCTGCACTCCGGAACAACAAAATTCTCTTTGTTCCGCCTGGGCGCAACGTCAAAGAACCGCTCAAAATCCCCCCAATCACCCACCCGACGCAAACGATTAAGATCCCGATTAAAAACATCAATTAAAGTGCTCATATATTTCTCTCCTCATTTTTTGTGGAGCTTATTGGCTCCGTTCACTTTTCAAGATGGGGAGTGATGGAAAACTGTCAAGGTAAGTAGCCCCGTTCTGCCATGAGGTCGGCTCCGCCCGCCACCAATCTCAATTCAGAACGAGGAAACGATCCTACGGAAATGGTCGCCACGCTCTTCGTAATTGCGGAACATGTCCTGACTCGCGCAGCCAGGGGAGAGCAATACAATGTCTCCCGAGCGGGACTTTTGGTATGCTAGATAGACGGCTTCCTCGAATGTGCCGACGAGAAATGTCTCGCTCAAATCACCGATTGAGCGGTTCATCTTTTCTTTCGCTTCACCGACGAGAATCAGATTCTTCACCCGCTTTTTGATCGCGTCGCTGAGCTGAGAGTAATCCTCGCCCTTATCTTTTCCACCGGCGATGAGAATCACCGGCTCGCTGAAGCTCTCCAGCGATCGCAGCATGGAGTGGATGTTGGTCCCCTTTGAATCGTTGTAGAAGTACACCTGGTTTTTCTTTCCCAGGAACTCCATGCGATGGGGCAGCGGCTTAAACGTCAACAGAGTCTTCTGGATGGACTCGTTCGTGATCCCAGCAAGCTTAGCCGCCAGAGTGGCCGCCATCATGTTCTCGCGGTTATGAAGGCCGCGAAGAAGCGAGCCCTGGAAGGTGAAGTCGTGATCCTTCCAGCGCGTTCCTTTCAAATGCATCATCGAGACGGGCTCCAGATAGGTCCCCTGGAAACGCTCCGCATAGTGCGGCGAAATATTATTGAACGTATCGGTCGTGAAATAGAGTTGCTTCGGCCGCGTAGCCGAGAGCAACGTCATTAGCTTTGCGTCACGCAGATTCACAACGATGTGATCATCCTCCGTCATGTTGGAGCACATCCTAATCTTGGCGCCGATATACTCATCAAAGGATGGATACCGATCGAGGTGATCGGGTGCGAGATTCAAGAAGACCGACACCGATGGCCGGAACGTATAGGTGGTGTCCATCTGAAAGCTGCTGACTTCAGCCACGACAAAGTCGCACCGTTCACGGCGAGCGGCATACTCTGAAAGCGGTGTGCCGACGTTGCCCCCCAGAAACACAGTTTTTCCACCGGCCTTGATCATCTCAGCGATGAGATGGGCCGTCGTAGTCTTTCCGTTCGTGCCAGTGACCGCGATGATGGGCTCGGTGATGAATTGGGTTGCTAGCTCAAGCTCACTAATGATGGGCACCTTCAGGCGTCGAGCGTGATCCAGTGGCTTGATATCCGAGCGGACGCCCGGGCTGACGACAATAAAATCGGCGTCCGAGAAACTTTTGAGGACGTGCTTACCCAGCTCCTGGTCGAAGTCGAATGACTTCAGGGCTTCCAGGGCATCTTTCAGGTCGGTTTTGTTCAGCTCGTCGGTAACGGTGACCTTTACGCCTTTGCGACACAGAAGTTTGGTCGCACCAATTCCTGAACGGCCGAGGCCGACCACCAGTGCCTTCATTCCCTTTTTGACTTTAACCATTGTGCTACTCCCTCTATCTCAATTTAAGCGTGGCAAGACCCAGCATGGCCAACACCAGCGAAACTATCCAGAAACGGACGGTAACCTGTGGTTCCGCCCAGCCGCTGAGTTCGAAGTGGTGATGAATCGGGGCCATTCGGAATACCCGCTTCTTCGTCATCTTATAAGAAATCCGTTGGGCGATGACCGACACCGCCTCCATTACAAAAATTCCGCCAATCAATCCCAGTAAAATCTCGTTCTTGGTGATAACGGCAATCGTACCAATGCCAGCGCCCAGAGCGAGCGCTCCGACGTCCCCCATGAACACCTGCGCCGGGTAGGTGTTGAACCATAAAAACCCCATGCCTGCGCATACAATAGCCGAACAGACGATGGCAAGCTCACCGGCGTCCTTAACGTAGGGGATAAACAGATACTCCGCGAAGGATGAGTGGCCGGCGAGATACGAAAGAATCGCGAAGGCCATTGCCGTCGATATCACCGGTCCAATTGCCAGGCCGTCGAGCCCATCGGTGAGATTCACCGAATTGGAACAGCCCACGATGATAAACCACGCGAGCGCCACGTAACCCAAACCCAGGTCGGGTGAAAAAAGCCGCAGAAAGGGAACAAAAAGCTGCGTGTCGACGTTGATCCATTTCACCAAGATAAAGCCGAGGATGAGGGCGAAGACCGTCTGCAGACGCATCTTGGATTTTTCCGAGAGCCCCTTCGAATTCGCCTCCCGAATTTTCTTAAAATCATCGAGGAAGCCGATGAATCCAAAGGCGACCATGGAAAAGAGTGTGATCCAGACAAACTTGTTGGAGAGATCCGCCCAGAGAAGGGTTGAAATAATCACACTGAAGAGAATGAGGATGCCACCCATGGTGGGTGTTCCCGATTTCTTCAGATGAGATTGGGGGCCGTCATCGCGGACCATCTGGCCGAGCTGATTCTGCGCGAGAAAACGGATCAGAGCCGGCCCGATCGCAAGACTGATCGCTAAGGCCGTAAGCCCCGCAGATAGCGAGCGAAACGTAATGTACCGAAATACATTGAATGCGCTCACACTTGTGTGGAGCGGGTACAAAAGATGGTACAGCAAAACTCTCTCCCGCGAACTTGTTACTGCACACCCACCCGAGGGGCAACTAATAATTCATAAACTATTGAAACCAAAAGAGATATACCACAGCAGTTATGTTTCCTTAAGGGATTTCCCCTGACGCGAGGTGCGGAATCAGGCGGTCGAGCTTAACTCCCCGAGACCCTTTAAGAAATACCACATCTTGAGGCTGGAGAAGGCCGAGGAGTGTCGGGGTCGCCCTTTCCACATCCATTTTGCACCGCGTTGCAACCAGGGGGCTCGTGAGATGGGCCACCAGTTTTTCGGTGGCGGGGCCTACCCCCAAGACGACGACGGGCCTTCCCCTCCGAATGAGCCACTCAGCGAGTTTCTTACCCACGCGAACGTGCTCCTCATTGGTGAAATCACCGAGCTCCCGCATCTCTCCGATGACGATCACCAGACGGCGGCCCGAATCGACCCGCATCAGGCTTTCCAGGGAGGAGAGGAGAGCGGTTGGATTGGAATTGTAGCTTTCATCGATCAGCGTGCGACCCTCGGGGAGAGCGATGACCTCTCCGCGGTGGCTCGCCGGTCGGAGGTTTTTGGCTCGTGATTGGATGTCGTTGAGAGTCACATGATTCAGGCGAGCAAGGGCCACGGACGCCGCGAAGTTTTGTACATGGTGAGTGCCGAAAATGGGGATGGTGCACGAAAGCGGTTGCCCCTCGACCCGAACCTCCACAGTGAGAAATGCCGTCTTCGGATCGAACTGGGATTTCAAGACGGTGACATCGGCTTGGGATTGGGCATGAGTTGAATAGGTGATCGTCGAAATCGTTTGTCCGGTGAAGGCCTCATCAAATGCTTTGAGGACGAGAGGGTCATCCGTGTTCAGTGCGACGCCGCGAGCGCGTTGAGAAGAGGCCAGAAAATCGAAGAGCTCCTTTTTGGCCCGATAGATCCCCTCTCGACCACCGAGCTTGCCCATGTGGGCGTCACCGATGTTGGTGATAGCTCCGATCTCGGGTCCAAAGCTCCGGCAAAGCTCAGCGATCTCGCCAAAAGCATTCATTCCCATTTCGAGAACGAGGTTCTGAGTGTCATCCTGGAGGAGGCATATCGTTTTGGAAACCCCGAGCAGGTTGTTAAAGCTTGCGGGTGAGGCCACTGTGTTTGGGCCAAGGAGTGTCGCGACCATCTCTTTGGACGAGGACTTTCCGGCGCTGCCGGTGATGCCGACGACAGGGCCGTGGAAAAGCGCTCGCATCTCTCGGGCGATGGCGATCAGGGACTGAAGAGAATCGGAAACCTCGAGATAGGGAACGTTTCCCTTGGGTTTTCCCTGGGCGATGACGGCAGCCGCTCCCCGCTTTGTCGCTTCCTCGACGAACGCGTTTCCGTCGAAACTATTGCCCTTGAGAGCGAGAAAAACTTCACCTGGTTTCAGAGTGCGCGTGTCGCTATTGATGGCTGGAACCGGGGAATTCGTGTCGAATCCATGGTGGGGTGTGCCGTTGCACCAGGCGGTGACCTTACGATATGTGACCTGGCTCAGCATGGGTAATTGAGGGAGCCTGGTAATAGTCTCGAATCACCTTCCGATCGTCAAAAGGAAGCTTTTCACGGCCGATGATCTGGTACGCTTCGTGCCCTTTGCCGGCAATCAGCACGATATCGTCGGTTGAGGCGAGAGAAAGGGCTAGCGCGATCGCTTCCGCCCGTTTCGAGTTTCGAAAATAGCGACCCGGGAGGTGTTTCATTCCTTTTTCAATCTCATCAATAATCGATTCTGGATTCTCAGTGCGGGGGTTGTCGGAGGTGGCCACCGTGATATCGCTGAGCTGGGCAGCGGCCTGCCCCATGAGGGGTCGCTTCAATCGATCGCGATCGCCTCCACATCCGAATACCGTGATGATCCGGCCGTTGGAATGGGCGCGGGAGCGGAGCTCTTTCAGCGAGTGAAGAACATTCTCGAGGGCGTCGGGCGTGTGGGCGTAATCGACGAAAATGCTCGGCCCCTTTGGACCGGAGAAGACACGTTCCAGGCGGCCAGGAGCACCGGTAGCGGATCGCAGAGCTTCGAGGACGGTGGTGAGCGAAATGTCGAGCGCGACAGCGACTCCGATGACGCCGAGGCAGTTCATCAGATTGTGTTGGCCGATGAGTGGTGAGGTCAACTCGACCTCCTTTCCAAGAACGTTCACCATGGCTCGCAGGCCCTGTAGGTCATAGCGCACCGAGACGGGTGTGATCTGAGCGGTTGGGAGCAGACCGTATGTGATGGGCTTGAGTGATAGGGACATCTCGGCGAGGAGTCGCCGCCCCCACGGATCATCGGTATTGATGACAGCCGTGCGGGCCTTGTAGTCGGTGAAGAGTCGTCGTTTGGTTTTGTAATACTCTTCGAACGAGCCATGATAATCGAGGTGATCTTGAGTCAGGTTGGTGAAAAGAATCGAGGCGAATTCCGTGCCGTCGCTGCGGCACTGATCCAAAGCAATTGAGGAGACCTCCATTGAGGCGTGAGTCACGTTCTGGTCGCGCATTTCGGCAAGGAGGGACTGGAGTTGCAATGGACCGGGCGTGGTGAGGTCCGATTCCCGGGTTTGGGATCCTAATCGATACTCCACCGTTCCAATGAGGCCTGAGGCAAAACCGGCCTTTTGAAAGATCGATTCGAGGAGAAAGGTGGAGGTCGTCTTGCCGTTGGTGCCCGTCACTCCCACGACAGACATTGTGCTGGCCGGGTGTTCGTGCCACTCACACGCAGCGAGCGCAAGTGCGGAGCGAGTGGAGGGGATGAGCACTGTCTTAGGAAAGCGATCAAAAAGCGCTTGGGAATCGACGATAAGAGCTGCGACGCCGCGAGCCAAGGCGGCTTCGATGAATTGCGCGCCGTCCGTGTGCTTCCCAGAGACTACAAAAAAAGCGTGATGGGCCTGGGCTTCGCGCGAATCATTGGCGAGGCCGCTGATGGGGGTGGTCAGATCAATCTTCGATCGTTGCGGCGCGGAGAGGATCTGACCGAGTGTTTTCATCGCTCGGGTAGTCGTAGCCAATGAGGCGAAAGAAGTCCAGGGCTGGGCATCTATACTCTACCCCTCCGGACTGAAGACGAGGGTGATGGGGAAGTTTGCGCTCACCTCCGAACCGGGCGTTGGAGATTGGGACACGAGATAGCCCGAGCCGACGATCCTGATGTGCTTAAAGTAACCTTCTGCGGTCGCCAAAACGTCGCGCATCGCCTTTCCCGCGAAATTGGGCATCTTGCCATTCACCGATTCCCGTGAGGGCGGGATTGTGGTCGCAATTTTTTCCGGACTTCCAAAGGGTGAGGCGTTCGCAACGAGGGTCTTGGGCATCTTGCCCAGGACCTGCATCGAGCGTTCGGCAATTTTTTTGAAGAGCGGCGCGGCTACTTGAGAAGCGTAGAAGGGCCAGTGGGGTTCATCCACCATCACAGAAATGAGGAGCTCCGGCTTCTCTGCTGGCAAAAATCCAATAAATGTAGAGAAGTATTTGCTCCCGCCGTACCCAAGGCCAGCGATATACTTTTGCGCGGTGCCCGTTTTTCCGGCGACACGAAATCCGGGCATGGCCGCATTGTTTCCCGTTCCCCCTTTCTTCTCGACCACACTCACCAAAAGGGATCGCAGGGTGGCGACCGTGTTGGGAGAGAGCACCCGCTGGCCTTCCTGATAAGACCGAGTCTTGGAGGGCTGTTCTCCTAGGACGATCTTAGGCCGCACCCGGTATCCGCCGTTGGCAATGGGGGCGTAGGCCGCGACCAATTGAAGCGGGTTGATTGAGATCCCCTGTCCAAAGGCCACGTTGGCCAGTTGAACCGGCTTCCAAAAGGCATCCTCTTTCGCCGTTGAGGAGGCTTCGCCCGGCAAACGAACACCGGTTTTCTCGGTGAACCCATATTTATCAAGAACCTCCCGCACGCGTTCGGAGCCGAGGTATTGCGCGATCTTGACCGCCCCAATGTTGCTCGAGAAGGCGAGGACGTCAGCGACCGACAGTCGACTGAAACGGTGTTCCGACTCGGCTTCATGAATGATGCGATCGCCGACCCGGAACTCACCATTCTCGCAATCGATCGACGTGGTTTCGTCGAGAAGGCCGAGTTGGAGCGCCTCACCGATGAAAAAGGTTTTGAGAGTGGAGCCAGGTTCAAAGAGATGAGACACTGTTCGATTGGTCAGGGATTGGGGATCGCTGTCGCTCGCTCGGTTGGGATCAAAGGACGGCCTTTGTCCCATCGCGATCACCTCTCCATTGCGGGGATCCATCACAATAGCCATTGCCGCTCTGGATCCCGTGAGCATCAGAGAGATGTCCAGTTCATCCTCGACTATGTGTTGGACACGCCGATCGAGGGTGAGGGAAATGCCGGCTCGGCCGGGTTCAACAGCCGGTTTTGAGGGATCAATGTAAGAAGGATTTCCTCGGCCGTCGCGAGGCATCCGGAATTCGGTTGAGCGCTGAAGGAGATCATCGTTAAAGGAGAGCTCTGCGCCAGCGAGTCCGTTGCCATCGATATCGGTGAAGCCGATCACATGAGAGGCAAGATTTCCATTTGGGTAGATGCGTTTGTTTTCGGCCTCCACGAAGATCCCGGGGAGACGGTATCGCGCGAGTTCGCGAGCGATCTCCTCCTTCGCCTGACGTTCAATCCAGATAAAGGAACGATCGGCTTTCAGTTTGCTCAGCCACTTGGTGTTGGGGCCGCCCATCACCTTGGCCAGGATCTTCGCTGTGTAGCGCTTGCGTGTAATGAGCTTGGGGCGCGCAAAAATGGAGCTCATTGGAATGCTGACGGCGAGCTCCTCTTCATTACGATCGTAAATGGGGAGACGAAAAGGAGAAGTTTTGGAAACCTTTTGGAATTGGCGAGTCGCGAGTTCCTCAAGAGTGGGGTTCCTGATCACCTGAAGTTGAATCAAGCGAAAGCCAATGAGTGAAAGAAAACAGACGAGGCTTAAGTAGACCACCCCGATCCGAAATCCTATCCAGCGGTTCACGGCAATCCTCGTGTTTTGGGGGCGGGGTGCAGTCGCACGACTTGAGTCATCTTGGGGGCCGCAAGGCCGAGATGACGAGCCAAAAGCTCAAGCTTTTTCGGCGATGTGAGTTTGAGCCATTTCACCCGTTCGGCCTGAAGCTCCTGTTGAAGACGATTGAGCTCCTTTTGATTCTGTACGTAGGTGTAGGTGTTTTTCACCGTTCCGATGCGCATCCAGGTGACAGCGCAGGCCGCGACGACGCACAGAATGGAGAGCCCTATGACCTGCGTGCGCGCCGGGCTTCGAATGGACATTGTGTATCAATTCTATTGGGGTGCGGGGGCATTTTCAATCGACGCGCATCACACCGCGCAATTTGGCGCTGCGTGATCGAGGGTTTGAGCGCTGCTCAGCGCGGGAGGGAGTTAGGGGCTTGTCGAAGAGCGGCCGGGCCCGCTCGATCTTAGGGCATTGGCAAACGGGAGAATCGCAAACGCACTTCCCGCTGAGGGATGCGAGGATTCTTTTGATCAGGCGATCTTCGGAGGAGTGAAAGGTGATGACCAAGAGTCGTCCGTTTGGAGTGAGTTTATCGATGAGTGCTGGCACGGCCAGAGATATCTCTGAAAACTCCTGATTCACGAGCAGCCGTATTCCCATGAAAAGCTGCGTCGATGGGTGACGGGCCCGCGAGCCCCCTCCGCCGATTTCGGCGAGGTCGGCAGTGGTATTGAGACGCCCGGCCTGAAGCCGATCCTTGATCTCTCGAGCCACTTTGTGGGGCTTTTTGACGTCGGCAAACTCCAGTTGCTCGACGATATCATTGATTGAGGCTTTCTTAAGGGCTTCGAGAGCGGTGGGAGAGTTCGCTGAGCGATCCATTCGCATATCTAGGGCGTTCTCCCCGCTGAAAGAGAAGCCCCGGTCGGGGGAAAGCAGCTGGCGGGTGCTGACGCCGAGGTCCAGAAGGATGCCATCAAATCTCTCAGTGGAGTCCTGGGTTGCAAATTCGGAAAATGGGGCGTGGATCAATTGGAGCCGGGGATCTTCACGGAATTTTCCGGAGCGAAGGTACTCCTTGAGGGTTTCTTCATCGCGATCCACTCCAACAATGCTATGCGCCATTAATTCTAAAATCATGTCGGTATGGCCACCATCACCAAAGGTGAGATCGGCAAAATTACGTCCCGGTATTTCTCCTATATTTTCAATCACTTCTTGTGACATCACTGGAATGTGTCGGGACGGCATGGAGGTAGTGTTAAACCATTTTAATAAAGTTCTAAAGCAATATGACGCGTCGCCGATAAAGCACTCAGACGGATTAGATGCGGCGCGTTAAAACGGGCCGTCGGGTAGTTTTTTTATGGCGATCTCACTGCTGACGAATACGACGTCGATGGGAATTCGCAATCTCCTCAACAAGAACAGCGAGGAGATCACGCGTTCCATGGAAAGAGTGGCATCGGGCCGGCGAATCAACCGCGCGGGCGACGACGCTGCCGGTATGGCGCTGGCCTCTCTATCCGAAGGCAAGATCCGCAGTGCGCAGCAGGCCGAGCGCAACGCGCTCGATGCTCTTTCATCGGCTCAAGTGGCCGAGGGCGGCATGAATGAGATTGATAACCTTTTGATCCGAATGCGCGAGCTCGCGATCCAGGGCGCCAGCGACACGCTCGGCGGCAATGAGCGAGGAGCGCTGGGCATCGAAATGAAGGAACTGATCTCCGAAGTCGACCGCATTTCGCATGCGACAAAATATTTTGGAACGACGTTGTTGGATGGACAGGGCAGCGAGTTCACTTATCAGATTGGTGTCGAAAACGATGCTCCCAGCCGAATCACCTATGATGGTGGAATGGTAGACCTGCGCGCGAGTTCGCTCGGAATCTCCGGAATCAATGTCGAAGACTCGGGCTCTGCTCGGGATGCATTGGGTGCAATCGATTCGGCAATCTCCAAGGTATCTATCCCAAGAGCTCAGCTGGGTGCCATTCAAACTAGACTCAATTCCGTGATTCACACCATGGGTTCCTATACCGAAAATATGTCGGCGGCATTGTCACGCATTCGTGACGCGGACCTAGCGAGTGAGACCTCTAATGTGGTGCGAAACCAGATTCAGGTGAAAGCGGCCGCTGCAGTGCTCTCGCAGGCCAACACGCTGCCCTTGATGGCCCTGGATCTCGTTAAGGGAATCACGTAATCTCGCCGATAGTGATTGTGGAACCCCATGGACATCAAATCAGTACAGAAGATGGTTGATGTGGACATCAAGGCCACGAGCGAAACTCGTGATCGCAATCGCAAAGAACAATCTGAGAAACGAAAACGGAGTCAAAAATCTGTCGGGCCCCCAGGCCCGCGAGAAGCCGATACAGGTCGATCGGAGGGTGATGACGGGGCACCTCTCGGTCAAAGCATTGACAGTGAGCGTGTGCTCAATCTTCTTTCGAGAATTCCCGCTCAGCCGAAGGAGAGGGTTCAGGCCTCCTTCGAGAGTCGCCGCGCCACGCAGCCGGCTGCGGGCGCTACCCGCAAGATCGACAAGGCCTTTTAGAGGCTCCTCATCGACGATGATCCGTAGCGACTCTTTCGATTTTCACGTATAATTGATTTAGGGTCGATAGTTTCTTCCGACCTTCTCTCCTTCTTCCAACTTTTTGAGGCAAAACTTGGCTGGCGTCTCCATGGACGGGATCTCGTCACTTACACCAGAATTGCAGCAGGCCTTTGCTCGTGCATCGCAAGCGGAGCGGAAACCGCTCGCCGCGATGGAAACGAAAAAAAGCAACATGCAGGAACGTCTGAAGTTGATGAACGACGTGATCGGCAAGGTAGAGGCCGTGAAGGGGGCGTTGAGGCCCATTGCGAATGCCTCAGCCATTCGGGAATTATCGGTTCTGAGCTCCGACGAAAAGGCCATCACAGGAGTCGTCGACAAGTCATTGGCAGTGCCCGGAAAATATTCTTTTGAGGTAGATCGGCTCGCCTCGGCGGCGGCTGCCACAAGCAATGGTTTCCCAGACAGGGATCGCACTAGTGTAGGCAGCGGCTACCTGACTTTTGAGACGAAGACAGGCGATTCCCAGGAAATATTCATTGATGACGACCACGCGACCCTCCAAGGGGTCGCGAGCTCTATCAACGCAGCTGGGCTTGGTGTGCGGGCGAGTGTTATCAACGATCAATCGGACCCCGATAATCCGTTTCGACTGATGATCACTGGGCAAAACAGCGGGGATCGCAATTCAATCACCTACCCGGAGTTTTATTTTGTGGATGGGGAGCAGGAACTCATTATTGAGACCGAGCGCCCGGCCACCAACGCCCTCCTTCGCTATCAAGGGATGGATTTCGAACTCGACACCAACGAGGTGAAGGATGTCATCCCCGGACTCAGTTTGAGTCTCAAGGGGGTAACCGAACCTGGGCGACCCACACACATCACCATTGAGCAGGACACCAAGAAGGCCGCGATCAAGGTGAAGGACATGGTGGAAAAGTTGAATGATGTTTTCAATTTCATTCAAAACCAAAACAAGCTCGACGAACACACCCAGACGGACAAAACATTGGGGGGAGACTACGGCATTCGGATGGCCGAGTCCCGCCTGCGAAACAGCATCTCCGGGAGCGCGTTCTTCACCGCCGAAGGCACGATGAGAAGTCTGTCGGAACTTGGAATTCAATTCACACGTGAAGGGACGCTCCAGCTTGACGAAAAGAAATTCGACGCGGCCATAGGTGCAGACTATGAACGGGTGGTCGATTTCCTCTGTGGGGATGGGGTGTCGACCGGCTTGGTGAATCGACTCAACCGCACACTCTCGACGATCTCTGGAAGTAGCGAAGCGCTCCTGCAGTCCCAGAAGAAGACGCAGTCGGAAGGCGTGCGCAAACTTGATGGCGACATCAAGGATCGCGAAAAAAAGATTAAGGACAAAGAAGAGACCCTGAAGCAGAAACTGGCTCGTGCTAACACCGCACTCGAGGCCCTCAAGGGCCAGGGAATGGCGTTCGCAGCCTCAGAAGGCGCCTCGCCCGCGCTATTCAAATAACAAATAGACATGGATACAAAAAAGCAGACAAAAAGTGGCATCAATTCTTATCAGAAGACCGATGTTCTCACGGCCAACAGGGAAACCATACTTCTGATGCTCTATTCGGGTGCCGTTCGGTTTCTCAAGCTCGGTATCGCCGGCGCCGAGAAAAACGATCGGTCCATGAAGTGCGAGAATATTACGAAGGCCCAACGAATCGTCAGCGAACTGAGGGCGACGCTCAACTACGAAGCGGGCGGGGAAATTGCGAAAGGGCTTGAGTCCCTGTATTCCTTTGTCACTCGTCGTTTGGTCGAGGGGGTCATGACCGAGGACACACAAGGACTCCAAGAGGCATTGAAGATTCTTGAGGACCTGGCTTCCACATGGGAGCAAGCAATCAATAAACTGAAATCCGGCGAATAAGGGAGGCGTGAATGGAAGATGTGTTGGCGTATCTGGAGCTCAAAAATCGTTATTACGAGAAATTTCTCAATCTGACCGAGAAGTTTCTGGTTGGGGCAAGGCAGAACCGATGGGAGGGCCTTGAACTCTTCGTGGATAGCCGTGAGCGTATCCTCAACATCATTCGGTCGTTCGATTTCAAGATCGCACAGGCCTTTGAGGCGGCTAAACTGGACAATCAACAGATCGAGTTTTTTCGCCCCCAGGTTAAGGAGCTCATGGATCGGCGCGATAGTCTGGTGAGCAAGATTGTTTCGGTTGATTTGGATCTGATGCAGCATCTGGAAGATGTTCGGTCGGAAACCATACGGGATCTCAAGAAGACCATCTCCGTCGGTCAGAAGATTCAGTCGTTCGAAGAGAGCGAGAGTCCCGAGATCCGCAAACAGTTCAAACACACCGCTTAGCGCCAAAGTCTTGACGCCTCACCGGTTCTCCTGACGTCACACCACCTCCCGGAAACAGGAGCGGTGTTGAAATCTTTGCCTAATTAGTTGCTCACTGAGGTCGTGCAGTGGCACGCACCTTGCTCAGTGAGGGAGTGTGTCCTCCCTCCAAAACATCCAGGCGTTGGCGAAAACGGCGGCCGAGATTCTGGTCGCCGAAACCCCTTTCTCAAACGAGTCGGAGAGAGTCTTCGAGGTCCGTCTCAAGGGAACTCGCGTTGCCCGCCAGTCGCTTGAATCGGTTATTAATGAAGATTACCCCACCGACTACCTGATCCGCACCGCGGTACTTCTCGAGCAATCGGGCGATCTGTTTCTGGCGCGGACCGTCTACACGTTTGTTCTGGCAAAAAAAGATAGCCGAAGTATCCCGGCCCTGATGGGGCTTGGGGCCTGCCATTTCAAGATGGGGGACATCGAGGCTGCCCTCAAGACGTTCATTCAACTGAATGAAGCCGATCCAAGCTCTCAGGTGACTCTCTGGCTCGCGCGGTGCTGGGCTGAGCAGGGCAAAGAGATCATCGCGATCGAAACCCTACGCCGGATGGAACGTCCGGAAGAATGCGGGAAGGAATTCGCTTTCGAGCACCAGAAACTTTTGGGCAACTGTTTGACGCGAGTCGGTCGAATTTCCGAGGCGGAGACCGCCTTCTGCCTGGCCCTGCAGCTCAAACCCCAGAACGATGTGGTTCGAGTGAATCTTGGGATGCTGGAGCTCAAACGCAGGAATTTGAATGGCGCGCGAGATTCCTTTCTCGAGGCGTCACGCTGCAATTCGAAGAATGTGAAGGCAATCAACGGGCTGGGGCTTGTGGCCGTAGGGGAAGGGGATTGGGGACGCGCTGAAGCCCTCTTTCACCAGGCTCTCGACATTGACCCTCGAAACACGACGGCCATTGCGCAATTATTCTCGCTCACGCGCGAAGGGCGTCCGGCGGATCTGATTGTGGCGCGGACCGAGCGCCTTCTCGAACTTGAACCAGACAATTGCGAGGCCCGCTATTACTTGGCCGCCTGGCATTTGGAGCGCAGGCGTTGGACGGAGTGTGAGCGGCAGCTTTTGGCAATTCTTCAGAAAAAACCAGAACACGAACGGGCCAAAAAGCTTTTATCGGAAATCCGATCGAATCTCCAAAAAAGAGGGGGCGTCTTATGACTCGAGTGTCGATTGATTCTCAAAATGACTCTGTTGACGTCTCCAATGCCAAATCGGTAGGAGACGCACTGGACCAGGCCCTCACGGTCATCCCTCAGACCCGATTTGTCAGTGAGATCGAGGTGGATGGCCATCGCATCCGCCATTATCTCTCTGAGGATGAGGTCCATCGCCTGATCGACTCTGTTCAGGAGGTGAAGATCTACACCGCGGATCGCGCTCAGTGGGCCGCTAATGGATTCGATGTTGCTCTTTCCTCACTTGAGCAGATTCAACGCACATTGATCGTTACGGCGGGTCTTTTCCGGGAGTCGCAGAGTCTAGAGGCCAATCGCCTCTTCGCCCGATGTATGGATGGGCTCGAGCGGTTTTGGGATGCAGTGACAATGACCCGAACCGCCCTCAAGCTCGAGTTCAAAATGGTCCAGGTGAATACCGCCTGGACCTTGGCGGATCTTGAGATTCAGTTCCTAGACATAATCAAGGGATTCGTTGAACTCCAGAACGGCCAATTCTACGAGGCGCTGGCCGACAAGGTGGAGTTCGAACTCATTCCTCACCTCTCTCGTTGGTCTGAGGCCCTTTGCCGCTTGCGGACGGCCCAGAGTCAAGATTCCTAATTTACTATCGAATAATCTGAATCGTGCAGCCCTCTTCGGGAGTCGTGGCGAAAACGACTTCGTTCATGCTGGCGTCGTAATACCATTCTGGCGTGGTCAATTGCTGCCCATTCTTAGTGATGAGCACCTGCAGAGGATGGGTGGGCACTCCGCCCAGCTTGAATCGATTGGGGAGAGTCTTCAAGCGAATGCCAGAGAGATCGATTGAAGAGGCAAATCCGCCGCAGAGCCCACCCGTCGACCCACTCAGCCCTTGAGCTAACAGAAAATAGGGATTGTTCGTGTGGGTCGGGTCATTCTGAATATCGGTGTGGTATTCGGTAGCACAGTTGTCGCTCGTGCTGTTGTAGTTGATCGAATAGACGCGGAGAAGTTCCGTCTTGTTATTCATGATCTTCAAGAGCTCTCCGGTGTAATAGCTGGTGATGGAGCTGGCCGAGCTAGGAATATTCGACACATCGTACGAGTCGGAAAAGAAAACGAGAATCATCGGAACGCCGGCCTGCGGTTGAAAATAGTTTGTGAGCGCGACATCGGCGGCTTCGATTCCCTGAGAGAGCCCACCAGTCTTGAGATTGATGATGTTCTGAAAGGTTGAAGCAAAAAGCCCCGTCCGGAGGGTGAGATCGCCGATGCCTTTGGTGAGCGGCGAAGCGATCTTGAGCGCGCCCTTAGCGTATTGCATGTCGGTGCTGATGAATTCCATTCGGTATCGAGCGGTCGAAGCATCGAGGCGCTGAAAAAAGGCGGTGGCCTCGCTCACCAGATGCGAAGAGGCCCGGGCCATTGGAGAACGGTCGTCTACGACCCACAAAACGTCGAAATACGGCGGATTGAAATCCTGAGTGAAGAAATCGCTCACGGGAACGGTCGAGACCGTCACCTTGTCGGTGCAGCCAATTGCTACCAAAAGCCAAATTGTGAAGACGGCACCCAGCCGTCTGCGTGAACGCGGAAAACCCACGACCCACCTCTCCAAAGGGGTCATAATGCAAGGCTACGGCCAAGGTCGGTGCTGCGGGGGTGAGCTTGAAGACCGGAGGTGTACAGACATTGAGTTTGCGACTTGTTGAACAGGGCTGACAAACTTTGTCACCCGGCTTTGGCTTTGGCCATAAGCTGACCAACGCGCTCATCGACCTTATAGGGATCCCACGATGGCCTCTTACGATTGTGGGCAGTGGCGATGAATCGATTGAAATAGTAACTGGCGGAGCTCTTACTGGCCATCTCATTGAGTTTTCCGAGATAGTACCAAGCAATGGGGTTTACGATTTCACGCTGTTGCGAGAGCGCATTGAAAATCGTCCGGGCTCCGTCCCAATTTCCCGTTTCGTAAAGGCTCACACCATAGGCTAGCTGCACTCCCTCCGTCTTGGGGATGCCCGAGGGGGTGCCAAAAAATTCGAGTGCCTGTGTAGCCTTCGATTCGTGAAGCAGGGCCTCCACAAGTTGCAATCGGAGGGACCAGTTACCGGGATCAATCGCCACGAGGCTCTTTTGAGTTGTGATGTATCTCTCAATTTCTCGTTGGGCGAACTGGCATTCTGCGAGACTGAGTAGCACTGCCGTGTTCGAGTCCTCCAGACGATTCGCCGAATTGAGAAGAGTTTCCGCTTTGGCGAAATCCTTGAGCCCCAATCGAGTTCGCGCCTGCAGATAATTGGATTGACCATCATCGGTCAGAAACTTGGCGTTGATGATGTGAAGGTGTTGGGTGACAATCTCCACACCTTCGGGCGTGAGTCGACCGCTTTGAACGGCAGCGATCAATGTGTCGCGCGCGCGAATCCTCCCTAGAAGAAGGAGCTGGTGATCTGCGAGCTTCGTCAGGATCTGGGGGTTGTAGGGATAGCGCTCGTTGAGATCCTCCCAGGCCTTCATAGAAATGACGAATTGATGTTTTTCGAAATAGTATTCGGCCGAACCGACGAGGGGATCGGAAGGGAGCGCGGCAAAGAGCCACGCTGAAAACAAACATCCAACGAGTGTCTTGATCAAAATTTCAGACCGAATGTGGTTTGGAAACCAAACACGGTGGGCGTTGACGTGCCCCCAAGCCCTCGACCGGGTGTGAGAACCGCCATCGTTAACCCAACGTCAAAATTCTTGTAGACCGAGTACTCGGTGCCGATGTCGATCTCAAGTCCGAGGCTGCGATCCTCTCCGTCTTGAACGGCCGCCTTCTGGGCCCAGATCACCTCGACACCAGTGGACCAAGTCGGGGACCAATCCATGCGAAGTCCGGGTCTCAGGTAGTAGACCCCCGAGAAGCTACCGGTGTTTCCATAAGCGAACATCGAGCCAGAGTTGGCTGTGTCACCGTTGTAGGGTCCGAGGAGCTCACGCCCAAGCAGAATTCCAGCCCGACGATTGCGGTGCATGATCGCAAAGCCGGTCATGGCCCCATTTGACATATCGCTGTCGCCGCTCGCATACAGGAATTCGAGAAAGGTCTTCAGCCGGTGGTATTCATACGACGCACTGAAGAGGAAACCCCACGCATTCAGATCGAGAGTATTTGTGCTGACGGGATAAGTGGTGGCGCTCCCAGAAAGCCAAGTGACCTCGCCGCCGAAGGTGAAATGGCCGGTGCTCTTCTTGGCGTAGATATCCAAAATGGTGTCGGAGAGGGGCGCCGCGAGGCCGCTCGACGACAGCGGAAAGGCGCGGGTCGGTGAATAAGGAGCCTGCCCGAATCCGTATGGACTGGCGTAGGGATTGGACGAGCCGGGGCCCGTGGCCGTTCCATTAGTGGCTCCGCCCAGAGCGCCGGCCTGCGAAATCGATCGATTCTGTTTCTCGTAAAGGCCGCCAAACTCCATATCCAGCTCGGGGTTTTCGTACTTGATCGAGACCGTGTAATGGTCGGCGTCGTCGTCGCTCGCCATGAGCGAACCCTTGCGGGGCTTGGAATAGGCCAAAGTGCTCACGAGGTGGCCGAAGTGAAGACGGTACTCGATCCGATCAATAGTCGATTGCCAATCGTCCCACATCCCGTTGCCGGCATCCCAGACGAGCCCGTAACCCCATGCCACTGGCACTCTCCCCAATCGGAACACGCCGAAGTCGGAGGTCCATTCCATCCAAGCTCGACTTAAGGTCATGAATTTCGCGTTGGGATCGCCATACACCCAACCGCCTTGGCCGTTGCCACCCGAGAAGGTGCGGTTCGGGAGATAGTACGGCGAGTCGACGAGCGACCACTGCGACTTCACAGCAAAATGGTCATCGATGACGAGCGACGGATAGATGAGCGCTCGGCCATCCAGATAGGTCTTAGTGGAGCTCACGGTCGGCTCGTTCAAATTGCCATTTTGAAGATAGTTGGCTCGCGAGCGAAACATTCCAGAAAAGTTCGCCGTGACACCCAGAAGCTGTGGCGCAACGAGGAAAAAACCGAGGGCGACCAAGAAGGATCGAAGCATAAGTGTTAATGCCTACGGTACGTCAAAGAGCCGACTAAGTTAAGGAAAAAAATCGAAGGGTTACGAGGGGGAACGGGCTATTTCCGCTTCAGCTCTTCTTCGTAGTATTTGCGATAGAGAGTCTCCCACTGGCTGCTGTGCTCAGGGGGGGCGTTCTTTTGGGAAAGTATTCGCTTACGCGCCGTTTCAGCAACTGAGTCGAGCATTTTGAAATGATCCCCGAAGGCCTTGCGCCCCTCGCGGGTGGCGCGCTCCTTATCGGAGAATGTGGCGAGCCCTTCACGCTGCAGGCCATTGAGGATCAAGTGGAGAATGTGCGAAACGCGTTCATCGGAAAGCATTAGATGATGATCCCTTTGTCCTTGATCAGTTGCTTCTTAATCATTTGAAACATCTTTTCCTTATCGAAGGAGGCACCCATCTTTGCGGCGTATTGTTGCATGAGTTTTTCAACTTCGCGGTTCAGATCATCTTCCGCGCGGAGATTGCTCATGAAAATCTCGACCATTCTCTTAAGAATATCGGCCTCTCCGACGCGTAAAGTAATGAGTTGATTTGATCTCAACGTCAGCAGTAGCTTTTGACACAGGTGCTTTACCTGGGGCTCTTGCAGGCGCATAGTGACCGGAAGCCTAATTCCGAATTCAGGCATTTTCAATGAACATCGATAGGCGTCGACTCGTGATCCTGGTGGCCATTTCGTTTATCGGTACCGCGCTGATGAGCGTTGTATTGATGTTTTCATATGGCGTTTGGGTCTCTCAGCAGATCAATGCACAGTTCGACCAGCTTCGGGGTAAACGCCCATCCCGGATCTATGCAGCCTGGCCGGGCTGGACGATCGGCACTCAGTTTCGGTTGAGCGAACTGGAGCGGCTCCTCACAGACTATGGCTACCAGGCGGGAGCGGGTGAGGAAATCTGCTCGTCGTGCTTCCACCTGACGGGGACGGAGCTCACGGTTCACCGGGCGGAATCGACCATTCCTGGGGCGGCCCTCGGAGAGGAAACCTTCAAGATCCAGCTCGACGTGAGCGGGCCCTTGGCGACAGTCCAACTGATTACCGATCGCACCGGCGGAGAGGTGGTTCGCGTGGATCACCGCCCATTGCGTGTGGGTGTATTTAGCGCCGGTCGTTTGCGAACCCAAGACTTTGTTCCGATGGCCGAGATTCCGGTCTATCTGCGGCTCGCCGTGATGGGGATTGAAGACGCCAGTTTTCTTGAGCACTCGGGCGTGAGCATGAAGGCAATTCTGCGGGCCCTGTGGCGGGATCTCACCGCTCGGCGATTCGCGCAGGGAGGGAGCACGATCACACAACAGCTGATGAAGAATCTCTTTTTTTCCCACGAGAAGGTCATGACGCGCAAATTCAAGGAGGCCTTCTATGCCCTCCTCGCCGAATACGGTCATTCTAAGGAGGAGATTCTTGAGGCGTATCTGAACGAGGTCTATCTCGGGCAATGGAGCAGTCATGAGATTCATGGGGTGAACGAAGGGGCGCGCTACTATTTCAATACGCGGGCGGCCGATCTTTCCTTGGCCCAAAGTGCGGTTCTCGCGGCCCTCATCCAGGCTCCCAATTTTCACGATCCCAAGAGAAACCCCGAGCGATTGAAAAGCCGAAGGGATCTCGTGCTCAAGCGAATGTTTGAGTCGAATTTTATCGTCGAGGAAGAGTACCGGATGGCTGTCCTGGAGCCGCTAATCGTTTCCAATACGGACGCGGTGATTGAGGGGATCGATTACTATCTCGAGCTTGCGCTTTCGGAGATGCCCGAGAGTCTGCGAGGTCGTCTGGACACTGGAGCGCTCACACTTCTTCTTCCAATTAACCCCCGTCTCCAACAGGAGGCCGCCGTTGCGATTCGTATCCATCTCAAAGAGCTTGAGGATCGCATCGCGAAGATGCGCAAGAAGAATCCGCCGCACGTCTCGCTCGAGGGGGCGCTGATTGCCGTGAGTGTGCCGAATTGCGAGGTTCTCGCGACTCAAGGCGGGCGAGGTTATCGGCTGAGCCCGTTCAATCGTATCCTTCAAGGCCGGCGACAGCTGGGGTCGCTCGCCAAGCCGTTTGTTTTTTTGGCGAGTTTGTTGTCCTCCGATCCGATCAAGCCCGACACGATGCTCTCCGATAGCCCGTTCGAGTGGGAATACGATCGGCAGATCTGGAAGCCTAAAAACTATGAGAACGAATTTCTGGGCGATGTCACGGCCCGAGAGGTCCTCGAAAAATCTCTGAACGTCCCCACCGCTCGCCTGGCGCAGATGGTGGGGGTGCCCGCTATCGTCGATACGATGAAAAAGGCGGGTGTCACATCAGATTTCATGCCCGTCCCGTCCATCGCGTTGGGGAGTGAAGAACTTTCGCCCTACGAACTGGCCGAAGCCTATCTCACGATAGCGCGCCAAGGAAAATCATGCCGGATGTCATCGGTGCTAAAGGCCTATGATGAAAATGGAAACGAACTCTACAACCGCGAACTCATGGAGAAGGAGGTCTTTCCGAAAGATTCCACCAGCACGCTCATCGATATGATGCACGGAGTGCTCACTCATGGCACCGCCAAGTACGGCGCCGCACCCCTGGGAGAAGAGCTCAATTACTTCGCCGGCAAAACCGGCACTACTAGTGAATACCGCGACGCCTGGTTCATTGGATTCTCGCCCGACCTTCTCGTTCTCGTCTGGGTCGGCTACGATGAGCGAGAGCTGGTCGGCCTCACGGGCGCTTCGGCCGCGCTCCCCATCTGGACGTCGTTCCTGAAGGCCGCCAAGCCGTATTATCTGCCTCGCGGCTATTAGGCGCCGGCGATCACATGCAACCACCGGCCGCCAACGTGCAGGGGGTGCCGTCGGCACGGGTCCCCGTACAAGACCACGCTAGAGTGGCCAGATCCTGTACCTTTGCGCAGCTTCCACCCATTCCTGGCATGGTGGGAGGTGGCGCCGTCGGGGCTTTGCAACCGTTTGAAATACCGTAGGTTTCCGCACAACCGTCGTCACTATGGCACATTGTATCATGCGTCATACTCCAGGCAGCGGAGTACGAACTTTGATCGCAAGTGGTGCCCCCGCTGCATGCACCGCCACAATTGGGAGGGGGCATTTCGCCCCAGGCGAGGTTCGGGGCTAAATAGAAAAAAATACTCATCACAAAAAGGATTCTCCGCATACGTCCTCCAAACAGGGCAGGCCGCCCCACCGCGATTCTCACCAGAATAGCCGACAACTTTGCTGGAATTGTGCCGCTTTTGCGGCCGTGTGTGATTACCAATGTGAATGGCCTGCTTTGTCACTTGCCTGGCGTACAACGGCCGTCGAACAAAAGGCGCGGCTTTACTTTGCATAGTCATTTACCACATATAGAGGCCTGAGGAGGTTCCCGATGTTTCACCTTTATGGAGCTAAGGCGCCTTGGCCGTTTTTGCAGGGTTTGATTCGCGACAATCGCCCCGTCTCTTTTTTCGAAGAAACGGGATTGCCCTACGAGCGCATCTCCCTTGATCCCATGAAAGGGGAGAACCGCAGTGACGAGTACACCAAGCTCAATCGGTTTCAGAAGGTTCCGACGCTCGAGCACGATGGCTTTGTGCTGACTCAAAGCGCGGCCATTCTCCATTACCTAGCCTCCTCGACAGGGAAGCTTTACCCCACCGAAGCCAAGGAACAGGCGAAGCATCTGGAGTGGATGTTTTTTGCAATGACCGATGTCGAACCCCACTCGGTTCAGATTGCCGCTCTTATTCCGATGACCGATGAGGCTGATCTTGAGCATGCGAAATGGATGGTCAAACGCGCGGAGAAGATCATAAGCCGAGCGCTCAATTATCTCGAGGTCGAGCTGGCGGGGAAACAATTCCTGATGGGTGACACCTTCTACGCCGCTGATATTTTACTTGGCTGCTGCCTCTATCCGATCCGCGCACACCAGCTCGTCGCGGAGAGGCCCAACATTCGCACCCTCCTCGGACGCTACGTGGATCGCCCCGCATTTCAGAGGATGTTGAAGATTAACGGCACGTGAGACGCACTCCCCGATCAATTTTTCGTTGCCGATCTCTTTCTTCGCCAGTTGGCGGAGAAGTTTGTCAGAGGTGAGAAACGTGTCGGCCAATTGAGCACGCCCCAACCAATTGTGAGGGCCTCAACACAATCCACATTTTTACACTGACTAATGAGCTTTAGTTTTTGACGTAACAGGTCGATCCCCCTACGGAGATTCCCGGAGGTACCAATGTTGAAAATCAGCCTGGCGCCCTTGTTCGTGTGTGCGTTCGCTTTGAGCGCAGAGGGTCCCCCAAAGAAAAATGACGGCGCCCACGCCGAGACAACAAAAACAGAGAAGGCTGAGGAGGGGCGCGACTCCCGTTTGCGACGATGCCTTCGCGCTCGGAGCATAGGCTCCCAGTATCCATCAGACCTCGAAAAACTCGGTACGCACCTTGTGGAAGGCTACGACCTCAAACTCAAGGAGAACGATCCTCCACAATACTGGTTGATCAATCCGCAGGGATTTTTCAAACTGGCCCCGCCCTACCCCAAACAACGTCCCGTGCGCCTGAGTATTCAGTTTGGAACCAAGGTGCTCGAGCGAGTCTTATACACTGACCCGAACGGACACGACCGACTGAAAACACTTAGCGAAATGGAAAAAGCGCCGAATGTAAAGATCGAGGCCCTGCCAAAAGGGTTGCAAGAGGCGGAAGCGGTGTTCCGCCCTCTTGTGGAGGCCCAATTCCAGTCGGAGTATCAGCGCACAGCGGACTCGATTCGGAAATCGATTCTGTGCACCGAACGAAGGCAAGTTCTCGACGTCAAAAGAAGGATGCACCGCCTCCTGAAGATTGACGATGGTAATAAGTGGAATTGGGATTGCGACTCGTTGTTGGAGGGAAAGAGCGAGTATGGAAAAACGAAATTCCCCTCTCTCGACGCCAAAGGAACCGCTCGCCTCAAGGACCTCCAAAACGAGCTTAGAGAGCTACTGAAAGTTGAATTGAATGAGGAGGAGATGAAATTCTACAACAAAAGAGCCACTCTGGTTCGCTCGGCCTATTCAAAGAGCCATGCAAAAAACCTCTTGAATCCACACGAGGCCTGCCGCGAATTCTTATCGGAACACACCAACAAGATGCTCGATGCTTTCTGGAATCGATTCACTCCTGAAGAGCAGATCGCCATTGATCCCGATGGAAAACTACCAGAGTGATCGGACCGCTACCCCGCCCTGGCCGAAATTCAGTTTCCGCGAGCTGGGCTGCCTGGTTTTGTCTTAAGACATATTGATTGTTAGACTCGCATCACTTTGAAAATCGTGGAATTATCCAAATCTCCAGTATTCCTCAACACGATCGTGGATTGGAATCTAATGGAGTGGCCTGAGCCTAAACGGAGTCGCGAGGACGTGATAGTGCGGATTTTCGGGGCCGGAAAGGAAGACCAGTTGCCGCAAACGTTGGTTCTCCACGAAGAGGCAGGTCCGATCGGCTATTCGACGATCCTTCTTTATGAAAAGGGACGTTCCTCTGGCCAAATCCACTGGATAGATGCCGTCTACGTAAAGCCGGAAAAACGAAAAAGGGGACTATGGACAAAGCTCATCCTTGCCGCTGAAGGGAAGGCGAAGGCATTGGGAGCCTCGGAGGTTTTCGCCCTCACAGATATTCCCATCCTCTATCAAAAACTCAGCTGGACCATCTGCGAAACTCGAACTGGAACCGCCTCCGGTTCAGTCATGTCGAAGAAACTTTAAGAGCGTTCGCCCAATAAGATAAACCCAACGCTACTGCGTGAGGTAGCTTCTCATCATGCGGGTGAGCTGAGCTTTTAGCTCTTCGTCTGACATCACGGGTTTATCAATGATGGAATGGATCTGGATGATACCCATGAAGGCGTGCACGCAGAGGAAGATCTTTTTTTGCGCGGTTTCACGATCGATGTGATTTTTTTCCACGAGAAGCTGCGCGAGGAGATCGATAGACTTTCCGCGGGCTACAATGATTTCTCCCATCTGATCGAGACGTGGGGCCTGCATAAAGAGTTCTTTCATCAGCCCTTTCTTGCTTATGAAGAGGCAGAAGGTTCTGTCGACTAGCGTCTCTACGATCTCTTCGAAACTTTTCTCGCGCTCCTGCATGAGCAGCGCGGTGACCTCAGCGAGATGTGCCCCCAATTCGCGCTCAATAAGACTCGCGAAGATCGCTTCTTTGCCCGAAAAATATTGGTACAGCGATCCAATGCTAACCCCGGCCTTCTCAGCGATTTTGTTTGTAGTTGCGCCGGTGTAGCCAAGGGCGGGCAAAATGCGAGCAGCTGACTCCAAGATCGTGTTGAAGAGCGTTCTGGATCGGTCTTGTGTGGGGATTTTCTTGGCTTTTTCGATCATCCTTCGCTCCCGAATGCGAGTAGCGGCTCTGTGAGCCAATGCCTATAGTGATTACAGGATGGAGGCAAAAATGACCAACGCAATTGCAAAGTTGAAATTTGGCAAAGCCTTTTTGACGCTAATCAAGAATCCCAAGAAGACGGATAGCATCTTTGATATGGCCGATTATTTCATGGGGAAGAGGCTCGACTCCTCGGCGCTGGAAAAGCAGCTCAATATTCGACAAGAGTTTCGGCGGCTGTATGAAGAGCGATACCTGCCAGAAGTGAATGTTGTAGAGCTGGGGACGCTACCAGAGGGAACACTTGGGCGTGAGTTTGCTGATCACATGAAGCGTAACAACCTGGCTGTGGATTTTTACCGCAAGATTGAGGCAACGAATCTCATCAAGTATCTTTCGCTCAGAATGCGACAGACGCATGATATCTGGCACGTCGTGACGGGTTTCGACACTTCGCTGGCCGGTGAGCTCGGGCTCCAGGCCTTCAACTTCGCACAGATCCGATCCGGCCTTGGTGTTCTCATCATCGCTGGAGGACTTCTCCACATTCTGCGGTACGACCCACAGAAAATGCCAGAGGTCTTCGACGCAATCGTTGAGGGCTACCTCAGCGGCAAAAAATCGGCATATCTCCCCGCGTTCAAACTCGAAGAAAACTGGAACACTCCACTCTCCGACCTGCGTAGCCAACTGAACATTTCTTCCAGTAAGTCATGGCTGGCCGAAACAGACCAGAACCATTTCCAGAGGAAATCACGATCTAAGTAAGAAGAGTGCTGGGCGATGTTCTGTCGGCGAAAGAATGGCCCCGGCGCGAGGGCCAGGCCCTTTGTCCGTTATCCCATTGCCAACCTGAATCCTCGGCTCATGATCTTGACTCATCATTAACGAGGAGCATCCATGCAAAGAGTCGTCTTAATTGCCGTTGGGTTTTTGGCCGTTCCCCTCTTCGCGAAAACCTATGAATGTCAGGTCTCGCGCGAGGACTTCATCGATCTCATCGACAAGACCCACATCGTCCAAACCCAACTCGGAGCATTCACGTTCGATTCCGACAATAAGAAACCAACCCCATTTTTTGTAATCAATACCAATATTGAAAAAGCCGCTATCTTCTGCTTGGGTAACTCCGGGTGCACGGGTGGACCCGCAACCTGGGTGAGCTGTTCCTACTTTGGCGACTCTAGTTCCACGCAGGCCGCCCTCGATCAGCTTGAGGCCGGTGGGTGCCTGGAACGATGGTACCGGATCCGACCGGTAAACAGTGCCAGCGCCGATGTTGGTGCGAATCACATTGCTCTTGAAGCGCTGCACGACTCGCGCGCCGCTTACGTTGTGGCCTGCAGGGCCAAGGGATAATCACCTCAAAACCCAATCGGCAAAGGGACGCAAACCACATAGGTTAGGTAAAGAAGCCCCCATGGGCAGACCTGATATTCGACTCAGGACACTAGGAATGCCCGAGCTCCCGCGCGCTCCCGATCGTTTGCAGAATGAGTAAACGAAATGATTTCTCCTCCACTTGCTCCGAAATTCCACGTGGGTTATTGGCAGTGGTGAATTAGATGATGGAGGCGAAAAATGATGAATTCGGTGCGACAGAGTGTGCTTTTTCTATTGTTGATCTCAATCTCCGGTGTGGCCGACTCTTGTGACGACTTCAACAAGCTTTCCGGCCCAGAGAAGGTAACTTACATCCAACAAAGACAGGTAGATTCGGTTTTAACAAGGTGGTCCATGGTCCATGGGGGTGGAGGCGATTACGATTGGTCTGGAATCGCTATCGCAAGCGGAGGCGGTGCGCGTGGGTCTGAGCACCTGAAATTTCGCTATGTCGAGGATTCATTGGGCAGTTGGGTTCTGGGTTTTTTTCGCAGAGCGCACGCCGATGTTCAGGCACTTAAAGCTACGGCAAAGTTTTTGTCACCGGACATCAGCGAGACAAAGGGTTTTCGAAGTCTCAAGCCAACCTTTACTAGAAATTGTGAGTTCTTAGAGAAGCCGGAGGTCAAAAAGGTGCACGCCCTCGGTGCTCTTTCTTGGGCTCGGATGGTTCTGTACCCAAAACTCCGAGTTTTAGGGAAAGAAGATGTCGTTGTCGGCGAGATTGCGAATCCGTGGACAGGACTCCTGAATCCAGAAAAGAGTCCGATCACTCCGCTCTTTCTTCGATTTTCGATCGCCAACCCGATTGCAGACACGGTTTCGATCCCGACGCCGAAGGGGCGCAAGTCACTCGCGCTCGAGTTTATTCCTGGCGTCGGGATGAAGTTTATTATCCATCGACGTCGGAGCGTCGATCTCGTGGCGATGGATTCCTTGGCCGGTCAGGGCAAGAACCAGAACTTTTTTGCATACGAGTTTTCCCCTGATTTCTCGGCGCGCGCCCCAGAGGCGTATAACACTGCCGCCGGACGGGCGAAGGAAGAGATTCTAAAACGGTACAAGATGAATCCTACCAATCACCATGTGATGGGCCTTGTGGGAAAACGTTTTGCCGAGGTGATCCCGCTCATCACGAAATTGAAAGGCCCAATCGACCCCCACTCCAATGTGGGACCGCACCCCTTCATCATGTCCATTGCCGAACTGGCAGCGGTAGATGTGGGCGGGGATGGGGTGCCGGTGGAGGATCAACGACGCCCCTGGCGCTTGGTCTTCAAACCGAAGGTGAAGACTCATAACACGGATGACCGAGCTAAACTGGTGGATTCCACCCCTTATACGCCGGGCAAACATCACACGGACTTCCGCTACAAGCTCGCCCATTTCGTACCTGGCGACACAGTTTTCGAGGTGATTGGGGAGACGAAAGCCGGGCAGCGGTACGCGCTGGGAGAAATTGTGCTTGAGACCCCCGTGGCAATGAGCGATTTCGCCGATCAACTGGTTTTTGTCCAACACCAGTTGGAGATGGGGCGTATCTCTGGGCAGACGATCGTCGATCCTCGGTAGGGTGATTGCTGCCATGGTAAACGCATTGTTTACAACGTCTTGATCCGAGAGTGGGCTCGGTGTTAGTAACGACCCCATCAAGGAAAGAGACCATCGATGAGCCCAGCGGAAAAAAAACGCTCATATTTTCGGCAGTCTGAGACCCAGGAGTTCATTCGGGGGTTTCTCCTCAACGAGCTTCTCAAGAGGTGTAAGACCAACCCTAGATACTCCTTGCGATCCTTCGCGAAGCGAATCGGTATGAGCCCGGGAATGCTTAGCCAAGTGCTCAAATCGAAGAGAAACCTCTCAGAAAAGCTCGCTCAAAGGGTGAGTAGATCCTTGGACTTCAAGCTGCCCCTTGGGGCGGCAGAATCGCTTCAGTTTAATCGACTTTTGGGTGACCATTTTAGGGTCATCACCGACTGGTACAACTTCGCCATCCTTGAACTCCTGAGCATCAAGGGCACGGATGCCGATCCGAAAGCTATCGCCAAGACTCTGCACATTTCTCCCGCTGAGGCCCAGACTGCGATAGCCTGTTTGGCGCGCTTGGGTCTGATTGAGCAGACGAAAGAGGGGAGTTGGCACAATGTCTCCGGTCACAACACAGTACTGGACGACGAGAGTGTTGCTGACGCACGTAGGCTGCAACAGATCCAGATTCTAAAGAAAGCACTGGAGGCTTTGGAAAATGTTCCTATCGCCCATCGGGACCAATCATCGATGATCCTAGCCGTCGATAGAAAGCTGCTTCCGGAGGCTCGGCGGCGCCTCACGAAAATGCGACGGGAGCTGACCCAGTTTCTCCAGAGTCAGGGAGAAACGAACGATGTCTATTGCCTGTCTTTCTCCTATTTTCCACTCACGACTCTTTTCGAGGCGGAGGAGCCCAATGCTAGAAAACACCATTAGAGCGAACCTGATTCTGATTCTGCTCGGAGCTCCGCTTTTCGGGGGCCAAGAGAGTAACGGCGGCGGAATCTTGCAGCTGGCTGAGTTTCTCAATGGGCCGCCACAGGCCGCCCAGAAACCGGCCTCCCAGCCAAAATCCACGACGGGTCCGGAACGAGAAGCCATCCTCAGATCCTTTTACGGACACGCCGACTGGGGGCTTCAGATCCTCGAGTCACTTCACGCGCTCGGATACTCGTTTCATCAATGGAATCGATCCCCCCCTCTCTCACCAGAAGTGATTGCAAAGGCGCGCAGACTTCTGAAACAGCTCAAATCCAGCGATGCGATCAGTTTACAGGAAGGGCTCGTGGATAAGACCGGGCAGGAGTTGTGGGCGGTCAATCGAAAAATTTCCAGCACCATCTCGCTGAATAGCGAGCTTTGGACGCCATCCAGCCAGGGTTTTTTCGAGTCCTGTGCCCAGTTCTATCCCTTCATGGTCGATTCGCAGACTCGGCTTTTGAAAGCACAGATCTCCCAGCTGAGCCATTGTTACAGCATGGTGACCTCCGCCATTGCCGTCCACGAGGTCTTGAGTCTTTTGGATATCGAATCAGACCGGCAGTATCCGTATTCATCGGCGCTGCTCGTCTTCCTGGGAACGCGCGAGAGCCTCAAGGGCAGTCGGTGGGAGACGCTGCTCAGTGAGCGGGAACGGGTTTTCGCTCTCGCTTCCAACAACGTGCGTAGTTTCATCGATAGATATCGGGCATACGTGGCTGACCATATGAAAGGGAAGCGGCACCCGAACTATAATCCGGAAACAGAATTGGTCCCCTGGGTAACCGCGATACTGGCTCTCTACTCCGGATCACGCGGCGACATCGTTGATAAGCTGATTGCTAGGACAGACATCGTGGATTCATTGAATGCCCCGCACGGCACAAGTCCCTTTGCTCTTCTGCCAGTCAGCACGGAAAGAACTGAAGCGGCGAACCCCCGGATGGCTCCCTTTCTTAGCGGAGACCCGAATTACGGAGATGTGAAACCGTTGGTCATTGCGCTCGACGATTCGCGGGCAATCTTGCTCAAGGCAATGGAGGAGCTGGGACTTGAATGGCACCGCTTTCCATCTTTCCCGAAACGGGTTTTTTATCTTCCCCAGGAGATTATGATCCGTGGACTCAACGTTAAGAGCGAATTTCTTTCTCTTGATCCTGATTACGAGACTCCGGCGGCCGCGAGTGCCGCTGAAGCGCAAGGGCTGGTGTCTGCGATATTATCAAAGGAAAAGGAATCGCGAACTTTGGAAGGGCAGGTTGATCGGCTCGCTGCTGCCCAAGCGATCGTCGAAAAGTTATTTGCTGAAATCAGCTATTCCCGGACTGAAGCGGGTTACTCCATTCTGGTAATTGATCCTGTCGCCGGTTTGCTCAAACAGGGGGACCTGACTGCCGATGGAGAACGAAACCTCCAGGCGCGTTGGCACGAATTAAAAACTGTTGGACTCATTCTTCGCAAAATGGCCCTCAAGGAGAAGCGTCCCTTTTTGGAGCCCCGAACATTCGATCGGTTGCTTTTCATTATGAATTCTCTCAATTCCAAAGCCAGATTCCTGAATAATCAGCGAGGTGGACTCACTTTATCTTCCCGGAGGTTGCTCGACGAGACGCTGCGGTGGCTCGAAAAGACCGATCTGAAAGTGGAAGTGATAGGAGGTTTTGCGCTAAGCGATCGCAGCGGCTGCGATGACATGCCTTGGACTGTGACAGTTCCGAGTGCGCGGGGTGCCTATTTTTCGGCGGAAAATTATCTGCAGGATAGCCTGGCCCTCTACTTCTCCACCGGGACAACCCATCTCGATCACGCCGGGGTCCGTCTTCAATTTTCAAAAACCGCCGATGGCTATGTGATTACCCATTTTGGAGGCGATCCTGTCTACATGACACTAGAAAAGTTGACGAAGAAACTCGACTATTACAAGGAGTGGAAAGTTTCCAATTCTAGCTACGATCCCCCAAAGAAGAGCGCATTTTGCGATAGACTCCTGGCCTATCTTAAGAAATATCCAGGGCGTTTTTCGGAAGGGCAAAGGATCGCCGGTGTAGAACTTCAGTATGCGCAACACTTGGGGCACTGGGCGTTTTTCAGCCGCAGTTCGAAAATGCCCACGCTATTTGGAGCGAAAGGTCCCTTACCCGAGTACGTGAGAATCTCTTGGGCGCCTGGGGACACCGCGACGTTGGAAAAAGAGTTGAGCGAGCGGCGCCTGAGGTTTGTCGCTCCATTGGCAAGTCTGGACTGAGAGTCTATCGCAAAATCCCTTCTACTCGGCGCGGCCAAAATGGCCGGGATGAAGCACCCGCGATTTGTAACGAGATATACGACTCAGGACACTCGTGCGTTATGGGTTGTTTTTGCGCACTCAGGAATCCTTTACTTACTCCTTCACCCTTTCAACATCGACGTCCAGGGCCTTCAGCTTCTCGTCTAGGCGCTGGTACCCGCGGTCCAGGTGGTAGATGCGACTAATCTGCGTCGTACCCTGAGCGCACAGGGCGGCGATCACCAACGATGCACTCGCCCGAAGGTCTGTCGCCATAACAGGAGCGCCCTTGAATTGGACCGGCCCCTCAATCGTTGCGAGGTTGCGCCGAACAGATATCTTGGCGCCCATGCGGCGGAGTTCGGCGACGTGCATGAAGCGGTTTTCGAAAATTGTTTCGCGGACGCGGCTGGTGCCTTTGGCGAGGCAGGCGACAGTCATGATCTGGGCCTGCATGTCGGTGGCAAAGAACGGGTAAGGCGCTGTTTGGACATCGATGGGGAGAAAATTATTGCCGGGCATGACCTCAATCACCGATGGGTCTGGCACTCGAATCTCAGTGCCCATCGCGCGAAAGGCGTCGAGGACCGAACTCAACTTCGAAGCGTCAGTGTTGCGAATCGTGAGGTGGCCTCTCGTTGCGACCGCAGCGGCTACCCACGTGCCGGTTTCAATTCGATCCGGAGAAATGACAATGGGACCCGGAGGTTGAGAGAGCGAGGTGCCCTCGATATCAATCACGGGTGTTCCGAGTCCCGCGATCTTGGCTCCGCACGCACGGAGCATTTCTCCCAGTGCGACCACCTCGGGCTCGCAGGCCGCGTTCTCAATCTTGGTGTGGCCCTCAGCGAGCGTGGCGACGAATAGAATATTCTCTGTGCCCGTGACCGTGACTTGCGGAAAGACAATGTGGGCGCCTTTGAGTTGGCCTCGCACCTTCGCGACGACATAACCCTCTTCCACATCCAACGTGACGCCAAACTGCTTCAGCGCATCGATGTGAAAGTTGACCGGCCGCGCGCCTATGGCACACCCGCCGGGAAGGCTCACGCGAGCCTCTCCAAACTTGGCGACGAGCGGCCCCAGCGCGAGGATACCGGCCCGCATTCGGCGAACGAGATCATAGGGTGCCTCTCTCTTGGTGATCGTGGGCCAAATGGTGACCCGGGCCGCCTCTTTATTCCACTCGCTCTGCGCTCCCATTGATGCCAGGAGGCTGAGGGTGGTCTCGATGTCCCAAAGCCGGGGGACATTTTCAAAAACAACCGGCTTGTCGAATAGAATAGAGCCGAACAGTAAGGGCAAGGCCGCGTTCTTCGATCCACTCACCGAAATGGCGCCGGAAAGCCGTGCAGGGCCTTTGATGCGAAGTGTGTCCAATTAGCCCCTCACCGCCGTGACCACCCGATCGATCCCCGAAAGATCCTGGAAGAATTCAATCTGGGTGAATCGCGTGCGTTCCAATAGATTTTGCACCGCCCAGCGCTGCTCTTCGCCGATCTCAAAAGCAATGAGCCCCTGTGGTTTCAAAAGTCTCGAGGCGCGCTCGACAAACTGCTCAATCACCTTCAGACCATCCGGCCCGCCATCCAGGGCGAGTACGGGCTCTTTTTGAACTTGTGGAGAGAGCGACGGAATCAGCTCGGAGGCGACATAGGGCGGGTTTGAGACGACAGCATCCCATTCCCAATCATTCAAAACGGCCGTGAGAAAGTTACCCTTACGGATCTGATACGTGGTGGAGTTGCCGAGGATGGAGCGGGCATTGAGCTCGGCGTAAGAAGCTGCGATGGGGCTTAGCTCCCACGCGTACCATTCCCAATCGGCCCGCTCACTCAAACAAGAGACACCGATATTTCCCGAGCCGGCCCCGAGCTCAGCAAATCTGCGATGTCCCCTCGGGCATTTCTCCAAAATTTTTTCAACAAGGAGTTCGGTCTCGGGTCGCGGAATCAAAACACCGGGCCCAACCTGGAACGCGCCCTTCCAAAACCACTGCTCACCCGTGATGTATTGGGTGGGTTCCCCGGCGTTCGCGCGTTCCACCATGGAAGCGATGCTCTGCAGCGCTTCGCCCGCAACCGGTGCGTCGGGGTTCAGAAAAAAATCTTTGTGGGTGAGGCCGGCGGCCTTCCTAAAAAAAGCTCTCAGCTGGGACCGGGGATCATCGTTGTGACCAGGTTGTTCTTTGACTTTGGGCAGAATCGTGTCGAAGGTTTTTGAAAGGAGTGTCATCGTCGAGCCTCGGTTTGGGATTGAAGAGCCTCGGCTTCATAGAAGAGGGTAAGTTTCGACACCATTTCGTCGATATCACCCTCCATGAAGGTGGCGAGCTGGTGGCTCGTGAAACCAATTCTATGATCGGTGATTCGGCCCTGCGGGAAGTTGTAGGTGCGAATCTTTTCGCTGCGGTCACCAGTGCCCACCTGACTCAGACGATCGCTGGCGATTTTTTGTGACTGTTCCTGCTGCTTGAGATCGAGAAGGCGCGTCTTGAGAATCTTGAGCGCCTTGGATTTATTCTTATGTTGCGATTTTTCATCTCGGCAAATGACGACCATTCCAGACGGAATGTGGGTCACGCGCACGGCGGAGTCGGTCGTATTGACGCTTTGTCCGCCAGGGCCCGAGCTGCGAAAAACGTCGAATCGCAACTCATTGGGCTCGATGTTGAGCTCAACGTCCTCGGCCTCGGGCAACACTGCCACCGTAACGGTGCTGGTGTGGATGCGCCCTTGGGTTTCGGTCTTTGGCACCCGCTGCACGCGATGCACGCCACTTTCTCGTTTGAGATAGCTGTACACTCGATCGCCCCGGATCATGCCGATCACCTCCTTGAGTCCACCGACGGCATTTTCGGAAATGCTCATCACCTCAACCTGCCACCCGCGCTTTTCCGCATACTTGGAATACATGCGGTAGAGATCACCCGCAAAAATGCCGGCCTCGTCGCCCCCCGCGCCAGCGCGGATCTCGAGGAGAATGTTTTTGTCATCGTTGGGATCTTTGGGGAGCAGAAGGACTCGAAGCCGCTGCTCCAGTAAAGGGATCTCGCTCGTCAAGGATTTGTTTTCATCGAGTGCCATCTCGCGTAGCTCACCCGATTCCGAGCCAATGATCTGCTCATTGCTGGCGATCGAGGACTTCACCTTGCGATACTCGCGGTAGGTGGCGACCAGATCGGAGAGATTCTTGTGCTCTTTGCTCAGTTTTTGGAAAAGGGCCTGGTTAGAAATGGTCTCTGGCGAAGTGAGCCGCTTCTCAATATCTTGAAAGGCGGACTCAACCTCATCGAGTTTCTCAAACATGGCGGAGGGGGAGTCGAACTAATAAGTACGTTTGTTGCCGTACTTCTTCATGAAGCGCTCAACGCGTCCTTCGGCATCGACCAGTTTCTGCTTTCCGGTGTACAGCGGATGGCAGTTCGAGCAAATTTCTACGCGGATATTCTTTTTCGTGGCTCGGGTGACGAACTCGTGGCCACAAGCACAACGGATGGTTGTTTCCACGTACTCGGGGTGAATCTCTGGTTTCATCGAAATGCTCCTAACAAGAGCGGTAATCTCGCACAACTCACTGCAGCTTGCAACGGGCAGCCTAGGGGTGGGGCTCTACCGGCAGGTCTGGGTCTCGACCACGGTGACATCGCTCCCTTCGGCTTTGGCCATGGAGTCGATCGAGCTTCGAAAGGCCTTGTAGCTGTCGAGCTGCTTTCCAAACCGAGAGTTCATCGGCTCGATTTCCACGCAGATCACCTCAAGCACCCTGCCCTGCGTTTCGCGCATAACTTTCAGAACGACTCCTTCAGTGAAGGCCTTGGCGACAGCCACCCGCACGGCGGCCTTTTGCGCCTCAATGGGGGAGTGGCTCGTGGTCGAGGTCTCAATGATGAGCGCTGAGGGGGTCAGGATTGTGTAAGAGTCGTCGGCCAGACTACTGGCAGAGATAAAGGCAAAGATTCCAATGAGATAATTCACTTTTAGGCTCCTGTTTGTCTTTACGGCAGGCGCTTTATAGCACATTGAGTCCGTCTGAATATAGGGGGTGCGGCGATCTGACCGAACTTTCAAAAAGTGGGCAAAATCGGTAATGATCCCCCTCGAGGCCCGAAAGCTCAATGACCTGTCGGATCGATCTTTGAGCCCCGCACTTTTCCAGGTGGACCACGGCTCCAATGGCCGAAGCCACCCACTGCCTCACGACCAGCGGGTTGAGGGAAAAACCGGTGAGGAGGACCAGGGCCTCGACGCGTCTGAGGGCGTCGAGACAAGAATTGGCGTGGATGGTCCCCAGGGAGCCAGAATGGCCGGTGTTGAGAGCCTGAATCAAATCAAACGCCTCCTCGCCCCGGCATTCTCCCAGGACCAATCGATCGGGACGCATCCGAAGAGCATTGCGCAAGAGCTCCCGGGCGCTCACAGCGCCGACCCCTTCGGGGGTGAGTGGCCGGGTTTCCAGCCGGATGGAGTGAGGATGGGTGGTTTGGATCTCGGACGACTCTTCAATGAGCACGAGCCTTTCAGTGGCCTCGATGCGATCGAGAAGTCGTCCCACGAGAGTAGTCTTCCCGCTGCCCGTTCCCCCGCCGATCAGAATATTGGTTCGGCATTGAATGGCGCTGTGAAGCCAATGAATCGCACGGCGATCGCCAAAGTGATCGAGCGAAATGGCGGCCGACGGGCGCGGCTTACGTATGCTGATACAGGGGCCATCCACCGCCAAGGGTGGCAGGAGGATATTGAACCGGCCTCCATCGGGGAGGCGACCGTCGAGGTAGGGGCGGGCAGCATCAATACGACGGCCGATCGGGAGGAGCAGGCGCTCGATGAAATCGAAAAGGTCGGATGGGCTCTCAAAGGGGGAGGGGATTGGCGTGAGCGCGCCGTCTTTTTCAATATAAAGACTCTTCGTTCCATTGATCAGAATGTCGGTCACGTCGGGATCCGTGTAGTGGGGAAAGAGAGGTTGAGCGCGGCCGGCGAATTGTTGCTTGAGATCAATCATGAAATTTCGATCGAAACCGATCAAGTCGCGTGGTCTCGCGCGCCGGATTCGAGATGGAAAATGTCATGGCGGCAATGAGCTGTTTTTCATCGGCCACTCGGACCGTGGAGGAGAAGAGGTTTCCGAGCAGCGGAATGGAGGAGAGAAATGGGGTTCCCTCTTTTTTCTCAGAGGACCGCTGTTTGAGGAGCGCGGAGAGGACGACGGTGGCGCCATCGACCGCGTCCATCTTGGTTTCGATTTTCTTTCGGTTCATTCCTGGGATGCCGTCGAGTGCATTCTCTTGGGTGATCTCCGAGATATCGATCTTCACGTCGGAATGGATTCGATAGCCATCTTCGCTCGATGGACGCACCTGAATTGAGAGGCCAAAAGGCTTCCACTCTACCTTCTTGTAAAAGCCGCCGAGATTTTGGTGGCCCGTGGGAATAGGGATCTCACCACCGGAATGGAATGAGGCCGTCTCTCCGGTGCGGACGAAGAGCTCAGGGTTGGCGAGCGTTCGAGCAAATCCTTCGCGCATCAGGAAATTGATCATCGTTTTGGCGGTGAGGCCGTTGACCGAGTAATTGAGGCCCGACGTATTCCCTGCCGCGCTCGCCGAACCCGCGAGTTGGAGGGTACCGCTCAGTTCCAGTGAGGTCGGCCACTGAATTCCCATTTCGCGAGCAGAAACGAGATCGATTTCCATAAACTCCATGGAGATCTTAATCACCCCTTCGGAAGGGACCTGATTGAGCGAGCGGGCGTTGGTGGGTTCGAGAACGCGCACCGTGTAGGCCGTCTCAACGCCGGCGCCATGCCACACGCGCACCATCGTGGCCCCAGCCCTTTTTCCGGTTAGAAGAAGTTCGTCGGCCCCGATGGTGCGCAATCCAACAATCTTGGAATTCGCGACGGCCGCGCGGACAATGCGTGGATGTCGAATCGTGTGATTCATCGATTGCCCCAGAAGGATGTCAGCAAAGACGCGCCCCGTGAGCAGAACTAGAAGAAGACCCGCGCGGTAACCCACTCGCAGGGGAGGAGCAAGAAACGGGCCACGCAGAGTGGCTTCAATTGGTGTGGTGGTGGGTCCAGAAACCAGACGTTGGAAAGAATTACAGACCTGAAATGCTGAGACTGTGTGCGGAATTCACGCCGCTCAGAAAGCCGCGGTTGTCGGATCGGGTGAGATCGATGTACTCGGAGACGTATTCCGAGGAGGTGACGCCGCCGGCGTGGGTGACCCCCACAACATTATAAGAGGAGCCCTTTGCCGCAAGAGCAGGTCCGCCCGAGTCGCCGAAGCAGGAGGCCACGCGATTGGAGGGGCCCAGGATGCGCTGAGTGGAGGTGGCGACGCTCGATGAGCTGATAGGGGTCAGAAAAAAGAGGAAGTCATCGATCTGGGCTACCTGGTTTGAGCCGGCCCTCTTCACCCCGGCCCCGCTCTTCGTATTGATATCGTTGCAGCCATATCCCACAAGGTCGAGCGACTGCCCGTTTGAGACGGTGGATCCAATATCATAAATGTTTGCGCTTCCCGATGTGGTGATGGGTGAGCTGAAAATCAGGACTGCAATGTCATTAGTATCGCCCACCGTGCCGGGGCCGAAAGATTCCGTGGTGGTGGTTGTGGCGGAGAATGTGCCTTGGCCAAAGTCGCCCTGGATCGTATAGGTGCCGGATACTTTGGTGCAGTGGGCTGCAGTGAGGACAGCGGTGGGGCTGACAATCGTTCCCGAGCAGATGCCTGTGCCACCCGGCTCGATCACCATTACCACCGGGGTATACCCCGAAGTCATGTTCGCCTGAATTCGACTCGGGTCGGAGAGGCTTGAACTGAGGTTGCCGCAAGCGCTCAACAGCGCAAGCGCAAGAATGACGACTCCTATGAGAAAGCTACCAACGTTCCGTTTCATATTCCCACTTTTGGATTGTCATTAGAGGGTGCAATGGGTGGGCCGAGAATTGTGGAGATTCAGAGGTGGTTGAGATCGCGAATCTATCGCCCGTATTCGACGAGAATTCAGACAGTCGTTTACCGGTCATTCAGCTGTCGTAATTATTGGCAGGGGAGTCTTCACAATTTGAAAGTCGAATAGGAATCAAAGAGTTGATTGCCCCGTCAGGGGCGTGACAGCGGCTCTCGGTGGCCTCCAGTCGGCCAATTCCTCCAATTTCATGGGAATTTCGCGATTGTGAAGGGCCGCCCCGCCAAACCATTCGACAAAAAACACAATTGATCGCGCGCCAATGGGCCCCGCTTGCGTGAATTAGGCGCCGTCGCTAGATTGTGGGTTAGCTTTGCCCCTGTAGTTAAATGGATATAACGAGGGATTCCTAATCCCTAATTACAGGTTCGATTCCTGTCGGGGGCAGATCTGTTGGTACACATACCAATAAAATCAACCACTTACAGCCTCTCACCGCTAATTAAAAATTAGCGGTTTAGCGGTGGCTTTATGCCGCCGATGAAGAGGTTGATATGAGTTTCCAAGTTAGAAAATCACACTACGCAAAAAAAGTTGGCGGTAAATGGATCTACAAATGGAACGGTAGATGGAATGTCGTTTACCAAAAAGACTCCGGTAAATCGGGAAAGAAACAAGACGCACTCAAGAAGGGGTCCAAGGAATTTTTGGACAATGGGTTTAGGCTTGATATGGATTTTGAGCGGGCCAAAGAGGTTGCGGAGCGCCTCAACTCCGAAGAAAAAATAAAACGAGAGCATGAGAAACAACTTCGCGTTCAGGAGCGCGTAAGAAAATCGGACCTCATACGTTCGGCATATCTGCCTAAGAAGCTCGTCTTGGAGTTTGAGTCCACCATCATGGTCGAAAAGAATCTCAACGCTTCCCACTGGCTGAAAGCGATTAGCGGTTTTCACCGATCTGACCCCCTCGATTTCACGTATTTGACCCCCGCCTCTTAGCGGACCGAAGGGACGCTGGTGTTCTATTTCACGAGGGGTCAGTTCGGGTCAATGCCTTTCCCCTTCTTCGCGTATTGTTTGCC
>JACPWY010000044.1 GCA_016196825.1 Deltaproteobacteria bacterium
ATGAACAAACAGGAGCCAGAATTTCCCACTCTGAAAAAGCTAGCATCAGGAAATCGCGCAGGCACCAACTCCAGATGGCAAATTACGAATGCCGCATAGCCTTTTTTGCGACGATAACTGCGTTTTCGCGCCAGCCACTAGTTAATACAACGCCGCGACGGCGCCGACGGGTGTACCGTCTGCAAGCTATATGCCTGGCGTTTCCAGGGTGCATGGGTGCGTTCAGGGGTGACTAGGCTGTGCACAGAGTGGTCGATGTGCCAAGTTGGGGCACCTCAATGACCATGGAGTTTCTGCGACGTCGAACATCTCGATAAACTTGAACCCTGTGTGATGGGCTCGTGAAAAAAGAGAACTGTTAACAAATGTTGTTAACGATCTGAGCTCTGTCTGCCCATCTCGTTGAACTTCAATGGGATAGTTGTCAATCTGCGGTCGGGGGGTGGTGATGAGTGAATCAGAGTCGGCTATTGGGCATAAGCCTTTTGTTTCTGCAGCGGAAAACCTGAAAGAACTGGCTTTTGCTCCGGTCGTAATGGGCGTTGTCTTGGGCATCGTCTTCGGGGGCTCATCCTTATACCTAGCGCTTAAGGTGGGTATGACGGTGAGCGCTTCGATCCCGGTGGCGGTCCTCTCCATTACGCTCTTCCGAGCGCTCTCGAAGGTTTTTGGTCTCAAGCGGGCCACAATCCTAGAAAACAACATCGTGCAGACGACCGGTTCCGCCGGAGAGTCCATTGCGTTTGGCGTTGCGGTGACGATGCCGGCCCTTCTCATTTTGGGCTACGACATGGAGATTGGCCGCATCATGCTGGTCTCGGTGTTGGGTGGCCTTCTGGGCGTTCTAATGATGATCCCCTTGAGAAACGCGCTCATCGTGAAGGGGCATGGCGAGCTGACCTACCCTGAAGGCACGGCCTGCGCGCAGGTCCTCATCGCTGGGGAAAGGGGGGGCACATCGGCCAAGACCGTCTTTGGTGGGTTTTTTCTAGGCCTTTTTTACAAGATTGCGAATTTGGGGCTGAAGCTCTTTCCCGATGTCACGGAGAAGGCGATGGGCTTCTTTAAGGGCGCCTCGGCCTCGATGGAGATTTCGCCTGAGCTTCTGGGCGTTGGTTACATTATCGGCCCGCGCATCTCGTGCATCATGGTGGCAGGAGGTATTCTTTCGAGCTGGGTGCTCATTCCCATGATCACACTCTTCGGCGAGGGGCTGACCCACCCGCTATTCCCGGGCACGAAATTGATTTCCCAAATGGCGACCCACGAAATTTGGAAGAGCTATGTGCTTTATATCGGCGCAGGAGCGGTGGCGGCTGGTGGAATCATCAGTCTGGTGCAGAGTCTTCCCACGATTATTCATGGAGCGAAGGCTGGCTTGGGTGGCCTCAAGCGATCGGGCGTGGCGGTTCAGCAGCTCTTAAGAACAGAGCGCGACATTCCGCTCATCTATGTGCTGCTCGGCACACTGGCGTTGGTCTTGGTTGTCTGGTCATCGCCTTCACTACACCTCAATTTGTTTGGGTCGGTGCTCATCATCCTTTTTGGTTTCCTCTTTGTGACCGTGAGCTCTCGGTTGACGGGAGAAATTGGGTCCTCTTCCAATCCCATCTCGGGGATGACGGTGGCGACCCTGCTCATCACGAGTGTGATCTTCTTGGCGTTGGGTTGGGTGAGTCCGGGCTATCGGGTCACAGCGCTGAGCATTGCTGCTATTGTTTGCGTAGCCGCGAGTAACGGCGGAACAACATCGCAGGATCTCAAGACCGGGTTTCTCCTCGGCGCAACGCCCGTGGCCCAGCAGGTGGCGCTTCTCATAGGTGTACTCACCTCGGCGGTCGTCATCGGTTACACTCTCAATGTTCTCAACGACGCTTCGACCGTCTATTCGACGAAGAACTTTCCGACCGATATTCGCATTCCAAATGCGACGCTGCTCACGGAGATGGATGCCCCGAAAAACTTGAAGCAGGGCCTCGGGTCGGACACGACCCAGTATCACGTTTTCCGACTGCCGCAGCCGCCTTCCGACGGGCCGCTCTCGAAGCTAGAGCCGGGAAAGTATCTGGTGGATGACTCGGGCGCGATCCATTACTTCGTTGACCCCGGGATCAATGGGTCTTTGAAGACTCGCGATGATGGCACGCCGGTGCAAAAGTACGACGCTCCGAAGGCGCGTCTCATGTCGCTGATTATCGATGGCATCTTGACCCAAAAACTGCCCTGGGGGCTGGTTCTTCTTGGCGTGGCCATCGCTCTGGTGCTCGAGCTGTGCGGGATATCGGCGCTGCCATTTGCGGTGGGTGTTTACCTGCCGCTCTCTTCGTCAACTCCGATCTTTGTCGGCGGAGTGGTGAGGTGGCTTGTCGAAAAGATCAACTCCCGACGCGGCGTCGATCAGACTCCGGAAGAGGCGGAGTCGGGTCCGGGCGTCCTTTTCTCATCGGGACTCATAGCCGGAGGTTCGATCGCCGGAATCGGATTGGCGCTCCTTTCGATGAAAGGGTCATGGGGCGAGGCCCTGGATCTCAGCGCCCGTTTCCCGGGTCTGGCGTCTTCGAATCTCTTTGGGACGTTGTTGTTCCTGGTGATGGGCTTTGTGCTCCTTAAGACGGGCGTTCTCAAGAAGACTGCTCGGGCTTAAGGGGCGAGGCACTTGCGAAAGCCGACTTTGAGACTATCGACGACCCGCTGATGCAGCTGTGTGTAGAACGGCTGGTGGTAGAAGTGAAGATAGACGGGGATGTTGAGGATCGTCCCTCGGTCGGGAGTCGAGAGTTCCCTTTCGCCATGGATGAGGTGGATCGGCACAACCGCTCGTCCGAGCCCTTGTTTCACTCCGTCGATTAAACCGTACACGTCGTCAAGATAGCGTCGCTTGACAGAGCCCTTTTTCCTCTTGAGACGAAGGTATTTGGTGGTGGTCTGATCATTCTCATCGTGATCTAAAAAGAGATCGGGCCCGTTGTAGCCGCGTTTTTCGATAAGGGTGTTGGCCTCTTCCCCCAGGAAAATCGATTCAATGCCGTCGCGAATGAGTTCCTCGTAGAGGATGAGGTAATCGATCTCGCCTCTCCGTAAGAGGTTTGGAAGCTCATCCATCTCCTTGGAAATCAACGTGAGCGCGACCTCTGGATTTCCAGAGAGAAGGGGCGCCAGTGAGGGGAGGGCGATGGAACGCATCACTGACGAAAAGCCGCCGATTCTGACACTCCCCTGAAGGGATTTGTCGTCGGGTTGTTTCACGCGACCCACGAGCTCTTGTTCGAGAGACTCCTTTGCCGCGCAAAAGCGTAGAAGCTCCTCGCCAGCTGGCGTGAGGCGCAGGCCGGCGCGTTCCCGTACAAACACGCTTGTCCCGAGTTCTTCTTCGAGATTGGAAATCCGTTGCGAAAGGGCGGATTGGGTGATCGCCAAGCTCTTTGCCGCTCGGGTGAAATGGCCTGCTCTGGCGCAGGCAAAGAAGGCGTCCAAGTTGAGTGACGAAAGACTCATGTCTATTAGTTATTTCGATGGAGACATTAGATCAATCAATTTTATATATATATGAACTCAGGCTATGAAGGGATCAGAGACGACGATGAAGCCAAAGGAGGCACAATGAAACACTCTCTATTAACAATCACATTAACCGCTCAACTCGCTGCCGGGATAGCGTCAGCCGATCTCTTCTGTTCCAGTGTGGGAGGCCCAACGCTGCAGTCCTTCACCCTTGGGGCTGGGGTAGAATTTGATATGCGCGCGCAGAAGATAGCCGCCATTTTGAAGCAAGATGGTGTGACCTCTCTTTTCACCGGTGAGGGGCAGTTCATCCCGACTCGGGTTGGGACGCATATCCATTTCTTGCTTCAGGGGGAGGAAGGAGAATCGGCAACCGTCGATGTCTCCACTAATGTCTTTAAGCCCGGGCATTGCACTCGGGCTGGCTGCCCCAAAGATCCGTTCGGCCAGTTCACGGGAACGCTCACACTCCAAGGGAAGGACTATGCGATCACCTGCAGCGATGTTGGGTAGAGCGATTCTCTTCATAGGGCTCCCTTTGGGGGCCCTCTCTCTTTCGCTCCTCTTCGATCCTGAGCCCATCACCATCCAATCCCAGGAATCTAAAACCGCCACACTCTCCCCCGTGTTTAATCGAATCAATTGGCGGGCCGGCGCCTCCCAAGATATCTGGATCATGCAGCAGAGCCACAGCGGTCGCCACACGCCCCATGAAAAGTGGGATCGCATCGCGATGGTGATCGAGAAGGGCGCCCCCCGAACGGCGACCTTCTATCAGCTCTCGCCGGGCCACCTGTCATTCGATGACCTCGGCCCAAAGATTGACTATCGGGCCGCGTGCTTGATGTGCCACCCCAACGGCCCGCGCGCGATTCGCCCCGACACTCATGGAGAGCTTTCCCTATCCATGTGGAATCGCATGAGGCTCTTCGCCTGGAATATTCGGATCAAATCGTATGGCCGCGTGCAGCCACAATCGATTCCCAGTCGCACGCCTTTTCGTTACTCGAGTCCGGCAGCCAATGCTCCACTTTTGGTCGCTGCCTGTGTGAGATGCCACCGTGACGGCGGTCTCTTGGCACGCGGCACTTTGAGACGCCAGAATTTCCTGTCGATCGGCTTTATGATCGACAATCACATCATGCCCCCGTTTGGCCTTTCCCTCAGTGAAAAGGAGAGACGTGAGATCGAGCTCTTCATCGGCCGTTCGTAATAAAATCCAGTAACCACTTAACGCTAAGCGTCATAAAACATTTTTATCGACGATAAATAGGGCCGTGGGGCCGATCGTCGGCCGCGTTTCCATGACGCGAAGCAATAAATTCATATTGACACACTGCATTCTTCCTTTATTTTTCGAGCTTCAAGGTTCGGTCTTTTGGGGGAGCGTTTGATGGGTTGCCGGGTTGTCTTCTGTTTTGTTTCAATTCTCTTCTGTGTTGTTGCGAGTGCCGCGCCGATTCGACGGGATCTCGAGCGCGAAGCCAAGCCCGAGACGCCCGAATTGGTCATTCTGACCATTACCGATGAGATTCTGACCGACCTCGAGATAGAAGAGGCGGAGGCCCAGAAATCCTTCAAGATCGATGGCCGCGACGCCGACGCCGATCGTGTTCTCGATGTTCTCGCCCGGATGAAAGGTGGAGTGCCGGTGATCTTGGGTGCTGCGGGTGTGGGCAAGACCACCACAGTGATCCGTGCGGCACAGAAGGTTGTCCGAAACGAGTACCCGCAGGAGCGGCCCTTCCGAAAAGCGCTGAAAGATTCGGTCTGGATCTCAACGACTGCTGGCCGTCTCATGAAGCTCGTCAAATCCAACAACCCAGCCGGCCGTATGGCGGCCATCGATGATCTCTTTGGCGCCATTTTGAAACTCCAAGAGAAGTATCAGCGCAATTTCATTCTCTATATTGATGAGATCCACAGTCTCGATGAGGACCAGATCGAGGCGATGCTTCCCTACTTGGATTCCAATCGAAGAACAGTTCGCCTCATCGGATCGACCAATTCCGATAAGTTCCAAAAGACCTTCAAGAGTAACGACTCCTGGATGAGGCGCATTCAGCCGGTTGGTCTCGAGGAGCTCAGTGAAGCCCAAACTAAAGACGCTCTAAAAGAGTTCTGGGTTGTCGAGGTCCAGAAGAATTATGGAGTGCGATTCACCGAGCACGCCCTTGACGCCGTCATGCGCGTGAGCCCAACACTCTCGCCGGAGGCTGGTCGCTTCACCGCCGCCATCAATGCGCTTCAGGGTGCCGCCATCGCACAGCTCCGCCGAAAGGCGGCTGGCGAAGAGCTGGCCAGGGGCGACCGGGATCGCCTCATCATCGAGGACGTCGATATTTACAAATACTTCACCGGCATCACCCGTTACCCGGTGAATCCATTCGATGGCGCAGCCATGGCGGCCTACATGGGCGGCCTCAAAGAAAAGATTACCCAAGACATCATCGACCAACCCAGAATGCTGGACGACGTATTGGGCCTCTTTCAGTCAGTCATGATCGGGTCCAAAAAGGGGTTGGGCGTGGCCATCCTCGTGGGGCCTACCGGAACCGGAAAGTCGGAGCTTGGCAAATCGATCGCCGAACACGCGTTTCATAACCCGGCGGCCTTTTTGCGCATCGATGCCAACGAATACAAGACCGGTCAACACAGCATGTCGAAACTCTTCGGCGCTGAAGACGGTCTGGTTGGTTCGAACAAGCGCTCAGGCATTCTCTGCGACTATTTCGATGATCCCTCGGCCGGAAAGTACGGCGGCGTGATTCTCATCGATGAAGGTGAGCGGGCCCATCCCGATTTCTGGGAGCGCCTGATGGAGTTTCTCGACAACGGGAATTTCGTCGGCGGTGATGGAAAACGCCGCTTTGCTCGCAAGCATATCGTCATCATCACGTCGAACCGCGGGGATCGGATTCTCTTTCCCGAGAGGGCGAACACCTGGTCCACGCGCGAAATCCAGCAACGTGTTCAGGAAATCACACCTAAGTTTCTCAAAGACCTCTTTATCCGAAAGGTTTCCGGGAAGGACGATTTCAGTTTGCCGGTGCCAGTCCTCAATCGCGCCGATCTCTATACGGTCTCCTCGCCGCTCAACCAAGACAGCTGCGTGCGGATTGTACACAAGGAGGCCGAGGAGTTTAAGGCCGACACCGAACGCACGTTCCACATCACGATGTCGATCGATCCCGAGCTCCTCACACACCTGACGTTGCTCGACTACAATTTAAGAGATGGAGCTCGCCCGATTATCAATCGGACGAGGCAGATCCTTCAGCAGGTCCGCACCGACGCTCTGGCGAAAATGACGCTCGAGCGGGACAGTCACCTGCGTCTGAGCCTTGACTACGCCGATCGCGAATCGGTCGTGCGAGTGCTGGCCGAGGATGGAGAGCCCATTACAATCCCGCTCCCCAGAAAGAAGAGCAAAGATCCTCTGGGGGATCCCGACCTAAGAGATCGTTTGAACCGCCTACCGGAGACGCTCACGAGCCGAATCGTCGGACAAGAGCAGGTGATTCGAAGCGTAGTTCGGGCGGTAATCGCGCATTATGGCTCACCGATGGCTTCGAAGCGGCCCCTCTCTTTCTTCCTGATTGGTCTCACGGGAACCGGAAAGACCGAGCTTGGAAAGGCCCTGGCGGGGGCGCTCTATGACTCCCCAGAGAGGGCCGAGGTGATTACACTCGGAAACATCACCCACGACTCTCAATTCACCAAGATCTTTGGCTCCGATCCGGGCTACATCGGCTCCGACCGCGAACGTACATTCGAAGATGCTCTGAGAAACAATCCCAACGGCGGCGTTATCATTTGGGACGAGGCCTCAAATATGGGTGGGCAGGACAAAGGTCTGAAGAATGCGCTCTTCAAGAAGTTCTACGATCTCCTCGATGAAGGCAACTGGACCTCCTCAGCGACAGGCAACACCTATGATCTGAGCAAATACACCTTCATCTTCACCGGCAATGATGGAGAGAATCTCTTTTTGGGAGCGAGTGAAGACGTAATTCGTCTGCAAACCTGGGAACGCAACAACTCTCGCGATAAGGTGCGGGCCCTACTTTTGGAGGTCGGGGTCCCGCAGGCTTTTGTCGGCCGTATGGCCGACACGCTTCTGATGAAGCCCCTTCTTCGGGATGAGGTCGAAGCGGTTGCCAAAGGCCGACTTGAGCCCGTTCTCGAATCATTCCGAAGCCGGGGTGTCGAGGTCGAGTTCGAGGATAGATTCCTGTCCCAATTCTCGAAGAGCTTTTTCACGCAGGATACCGGAGGGCGCAGCTTGAGAAGCGTTTCGGAGGATCGTGTCCGCGGCCTGATGACCGAGGCACTAATGAAGATTGGTTTCCAGCCGGAAGAGAACAGGGTGTGCCGACTTCTTCTGGGCCTTGAGGACACCGAGCTCACACGGCCGTACAGACTTTCCACCGATCCCGAGCGTGCCGTGGATCTCAAAATCCAGGCATCCCTAGATGGGGCGGAGGACGTAACCGTGCACGAGTCTTTGGTTGAGTACGCCGATAAAAACCGGCGCATGCCCATTCGGCAGGCGATCATGGTGGCCTACCATGAGGCTGGCCACGCTGTTCTCAATGATCCCAATAAGACCGGCGAGCGGTTGCGACACCTGACGATCGTTGCGGGGGCTGGCCGTCTAGGATTTGCTTCCTACGATCGCAGGGAACACCAGGAACTCATCACCGATCATGCTACCGTCGTTCAACGCATGGCCCGGCTCATCGCAGGGCAGGCATCGGTTGTGCTCGCGGGCTTCCCGCCCAATGGTGGCTGGGGCTCTGACCTGGAACACATGCGAAGCATCGCCACTCGCTACGTGCTCGATTGGGGCATGGTGCGAGAGCTCGAGGGTGTGGCCGTCGGCGAGAAGGGGGAGCTCCATGCGACCGATCGGCAAAAGGACACCGCCGTCCGAGAGATAGATCAACTCATCGATGAAGCACGACGGCTTGCGATCAGGACACTGACCGACCAGTGGCCGCTCGTGCGCGAGGTGGTTCGTCGCCTCCTCAAGCAGGGCTCCATCGGTCAGGAGGAATACGAAGAGATGGTGACCGATTTTCGCACCAGAAATCGCTTTAAGGCAGGAAGGCCCAACGCCAGGCGCTCACAGTCGTGTGCCCGCTGGCTGCTCACCGCCGAACATGGGGAAAACTTAGGGGACAACAATGAGGCTCATCAATAATCGCATTCTAATCATTTTGTGCTTAATCCCGGCGGCCGCTCTCTGGGGGAGCGACGAGTCCGAGGATGAAACACTCACTCTGGCCAAAGCGCGGGAGCGGCTTGTCTTGAACTGCGCCGATCTCCTGAGCAGCGGAGCGACGCCCTTCGAAAAGACGCTGGGTCTTGTGATGGCCGGTCGAGTGGACGACGCGATCTCCTTTCTTAAGGAGAATCCCCTTTCGGTGGGGCAAAGGCTTGCCGTCTGGAAGCAGCTCCTAAATGAGGACGCCGATAGGGCTGTCGAACTTCTTCCGGAAATGGAATTAGCCGTTGAGACCAAGATCCAGACAGGCCAGCTCCTTGCGCAAAAGCTCGGGGCCAGTGAGGCCTATTCTCGAATTCACATTTGGTCGAAAGATCCCGACATCTATTTCGGGGTGCTGCGGGAGTTGTCGCGGTCGATGGATCTTGGGAACCAAGTATTCAATTTCTCGCCAGACCGATCGGGCGAACTCATCAGCAACCAGATGGACAGCAATTTTGGGGAGGGCCTTTCTGCCGCGAAGCTGAGTGAGTTTTTTGCAGCCTCCCCCACCGGTCGCTTTTCCGTCCTGGTGGCGATGGCGAGATCGGGGCGCCTCTTTACCCCCACTGGACTCACGATGGCACTCGACGACCTCAGCGATGAGCAACGTGTCGAAATCGCGCTTGAGTGCGTGGGGAAGGCGCCCAGCATGGGAACGTGGATGAGAGACTTTGGAATCGCAAGCCCCAAGGGGCGTGCCCGGGTTGGCGGCGCCTGGGCGGCCGCGCACATCAATAAGACTGGCTGGACAGCCATTCCCGCCGGCAACCTTCTTCAGTGGATGAACAACAATTTCTTCCTGGACCGAGAGATGGTGCCGGACATGGCGGTTGAGATCGCTAAGAGACTCAAGAAGGCTAGGGTGCGGGAGGTTTCGGAGCGCAACGAGTTCTTTGTGGGACTTTTCCAGAACAACCTCTTCGCGAACCCAAAGACGCTGAAGGCCATTCAAAGGGAGATTTTGCTTCGAGACGTCTTGGGGGCTTTGGCTGGGATCGGCTTTCGCGACAACCTCGATGGAGTGCACCTCGTGGCGGAAGACGAGGGCACCGACATCACCCGCCTCCTCCGCGAACTCTCCTCGGAATTTCCGGATCTCTTGCCGCCTCACTTTGTGGAAGGCCTGTGGGACCGAGTGAAGAGTCGGGAAGCAGTTCTCATCATGCTCAATGAGTTTTTTGCTCAGGCCCACGGAGCGCCCACCCATTTCCCGGAGGAGTCCATCGATCTTCTTTGCTCGCTGACAGGGTTGAAGGCTTCCGATGTGGCTAACTCGGCTCTTTATCGCAATCCATCCATATTTTATGAATTGGTTCTGGACATTCAAAAGGGGATTCGGGACCCGGCGTTCGGTGGCATCCAGATCGACCCCACCGTCTTGAACAAAAAGGACGAGTTTCTCAAGATCGTGAAGCAGCTCCGTGATCTGCTTAAGTTCCGTGGAGATGGGACAAAAAACTGGAAAAAAATTCTCCATGAGTCCACCATCACCGCCGTCGGTCTGACGCCGGGCTCGATGGTGGATGTTCAGAGCCGGCTCGAGCAGGCCTTGACCGAGGAGATTAAGAAAAAACTCAGCGGCCTGAATGTGTCGTTTTCCTATTCAGATTTTGAGCGACTGGAGCAGGAATGGGGTGACATCGAACCCGTCCAGACTCTTTTCAGTCGATACTCAACCAGCAGTTCTTGGACCAACGAGGTGCCGTATCTTCTCGAGGTCTTCCAAGTCTCCCTAGCGGGGCAATTTGAGACGTATAAATTCGATGGTATCGGCGGCCGAGTGGACTCGGCTTCTCAGAATAAGTCGAATAACCAGACGAGTTTTCTCACGCCTCAAGCGAAGGCAGAGTGGCGTCGTCCTCGGGCGATGGTGACCCTCATCAATCCGGGGGCTGCCCAGGGTGGGGACGAGACCACCCAGAATGAGGCTGTGGGGCAGGCGGTCGAGTCCAATCTGGTCCCCCTCCTCCAGGCTCTAGGGGACAGCTGGACGTCGTCCAAAATCGAAACTGAATCGGCCGACCTGGCGGAATGGCGTACAAAAATCCTTCCGAACTTTCTCAGTGGGGAGATCCTTCACAAGGAACCCCACGCCCTGATCGATGAGTTCCTTCAGGCAATGTTCGAGTCAAAGATGGTGGAGGATCAGGATGTGGCTCTTCGGCTGGCGCAAGAGGCGGTCCACATTTTGCGAGCCCCCGGAAGTGCGCTCCCCACAAAAAGGGGGGCGGTCCGGGTGTTGCAATCACTCATCGCGTTTCACCCCGAAGTGGGGTGGGGAGAAGTAGCCCCGAATCTGAAGAAGGATCTGGGTAGCCTCTCGCGTCTGATGACAGCAAAAGGGGGCGACTCCGAAGGGATCGTGTTCACAGTTGTCGATGCCTCGCCTAAATTTCTGCTCACGATAGGCGATCTCGTCCAGTGCACGTCCTGCCAGAACTATCGAACGGGCGGGCAGATCGGAACCCTTTTGGGCTATGTGATCGACTCGAATGCTCAGGGGATGGCCTCTTTTATTCTGAAACAGCAGGACTTCGAGTCGGCCGGCGATTTCAATGAATTGCAGCGGGCTTTGAGTGAAGGGCGACAGGTCCAGAGCTCGTTCCGAGGCAATCGCCGTGTGGCGGCATTCACGATCACCCAAATGGATGGTGCGCAGCTGAGCATTGTCTCTCGAGAACTCGGCCAGGCCTTTCTGCGACAGATGGTGAAGTTGGGAAAACAGAATTCCAACGTTCCTGGAGTGCGGTTGGAGAGAGAGTATCTCCAACAGCACCCGGCTATGGTCGTGATGCGGGCCAACCATGAAACGATGCTCCAAACTATCGAGAATGCGGTCGGAGCCGACCGCCGTGGCGCCATCACAGTGGTGGGAAGCCGAAACCCCGGCGGCATCTACACCGACAAGGGTGGCGGCACACAACTGGGCAATTACAACATTCCATGAGGCACGTAAGCATGATCAAAATGGTGATCCTGTCGGTTTTATCGCTGTCGGCGTCTGCCGATTTCTCCATTCGACCGAATCATTACCGGCTTGTGCTGGGAAAGCTCACGGGGGTGTTTCCCTTGGGTGGGGAGGACAAGACGTTCTGTCTGAGAGATCGTTACCTCCCCGACAATCAGGCGAAGGCCCTTTGCTATATCGAGAACTATCTCAGTTCGGCGGGGTTCACCAACTTCCAACGGGAAGCTTTTTCCGTGAGAGGGCATGAACCGGTCAAGATCCCGATCAAGGTTAATGGTGAGAAGCGTTTTGGCGATGATGAGGACGATGACGACGCGGTTTTGAGTTATGATCCCGGCCATTCTTTTAACTACACGCCGCGCAGTGATCAAGGGATCAATCTTTACACAGAGATTTCCGGAGAAGTCCCGAATGAGGTTGTGATTCTGGGAGCCCACTATGACACGACAGGGGTCGGGATGCCCGGCTGTGACGACAATGGCACAGGGGTGGCCTCGGTGATGACCGCCGCCCGAGCTATCAAGGTGTCGGGTCTCAAGCCTCGCCGCACCCTGCGTTTCGTGTTTTTCGATGGAGAAGAATGCGGCATGCATGGCTCCCGTACGCATTTTGTGAACAGCAAGCAAAGAGGCGAGAGCATCGCACTCTTCAACAATATCGATATGCTTGGTTTTGCGCCCAAGGGTGTGCCGAGTGTCAGCTTTGATCCTGGGTTACATTTCAAAGGTCTGGAGAAGTTCGTAATGGATCTCGCCCTTCCATCGAGCATGATCTTTACGAACTGGAGGAATCACATTTCGGACAATCGCGTTGGCGTCGGCCTGGAGATTCCGAGCGTGAGTTACTTTGAGGATGCTCGGAAGCAGGATGGTTTTAAGGATCGCTACCCCCACTACCACACAGCCGCCGACACGATCGACAAACTCAATATGGAATACGCTACGGAGGCAACCCAAGTAATTGCCTCGATCGTAGTGGCGGCGGCACAGACTGAGGCCAGGTGGGAGAAGGTGCCTCCGCCCCCAGTCGATCTGAATTGGCGCCCGAGGAGTGAGAAAGAAGAAGAAGCTGGTACGAACCCGGCCGAGGAGTCGGCCTCGAGTGGGACGGTGAAGCCTGAAAAAGAGAGCTGCGGCCTACGCCTTTTTAAAAGGTGGTTCCATTGAGACCGGCGATTGCACTCCTCCTTTTTGTGATCCTTACCGGGTCAATCAGAGCTGCGATCGAGCCTACATGCTCCTCACTTCTCGAAGGTTCTCCCGGTTTCGAGCAGGCGCTCATCGCTGCGAGTAATGGCGATCTAGACGAAGTGGTTCGGGTGGTGGGTCGAGGCGGCCTTCGCCCCGAGCAGCGTCTCCTCCTTTGGAAAATTGTCTATCTTGGCGGGCCAGATGGCGCCGTGAGGGCTCTCAATAAGTTTGAGATCCCCGATGAGAGTAAGAAAAACGTTGCGGAACTTGTGACGAACGCCGGTTTTGACGATTCGCACAAGGTGTCTGTTCTTCATTTAGATGAAAGGTTGAATGGGGAGATCATCATTCGGGCGCTTTCCCAGAATCTCGGGAACGCACCGGATTTTCTTCGGCGGCTCCCGATTACGGATGAGGGGCTTCTAGCTAGAATAGCGGTGGCCGAAATAGAGCGGGGTTATGAGGAGAATTACTATGAGGCCCGCGAGCTATTTGGGATCACGTCTCCCCAGGCCGTCGCTGTGATTCTTCGTAGCGCCGCTGCCAAGGGCAAGCTCTTCACTGAGGACGGGGACGATGTCATGCTGTTTGCCCCCGAGTGGGCACTCCTGGAGCCATCGATTCAGTTGGAAATGGCCCTCACGTTCGCCAAGACGGAAAAAGCGCTCGATCTCGGTTGGCTGAAAGGCCTCAAGTTGGATAGGTCGTCGATATTAGCGGTCGCTCAGATGCTATTGATCACTTCCATCAACACCAACGGTTGGCGGATTCCTGAGGAACTTATGCCGGGTGGTGGGGACTCCATCATTCCGTTCCCTGTTGAAGACACCCGTTGGCTTCCCATCGCCATCATTCGCCACCCCGACCTCTTGCGAACCCGCCTGATGGAAGTCGAGAGACGCGATGAATTCCTCTACAAGTGGTATGGGCGTCGGATTTGGGCACTCGACCCGGTCTGGTCCGAGTTGAGAAAGGCGCTCTTTGAAAAAGACCCGTTCGGCGCCATGGCCACTGCGGCGGGCGTGGAGAATGTTGGCGCGCTTTCCCTCGAGGATCCGGAAGAGGGAATGGATCTTGTGCGCCTCATCAGGGGTTATTCAGAACAGAATCCAGAACTGCTGCCCCCCGCGCTCTCGTCAATCTGGTGGGACAAGGTCCGTGACAGACAGGTTGTCACTACGCTGCTCTCGCTATTCCTCTGGCGAAGAGCAGGTCGTCTCGAAGATCTCCCCGAGGATTCCCTGGGGGCTCTCTGCGAGGTGTCTGGACTCAAAAATTGCGATTTAACGGCCGCAAAAATTGGGGATCGGTCGGCGACCACACTCTACACCCTTCTTCTGGAAATCCAGTTGCCTCTGGCGCACCCGGCGTTTGAAGGAATTGAAATTGAACCTCGTGCGATGGCTAAGAGGTCCGAATTTCTGCGGCTGCTTGGCTCGTTGCGAGATCTCCACCAGCTGGATCAGAATGGCAATGCTGACTTGGGATGGACGTCACTCCTGGGGAAGCTTCGCCTCAAAGAGCAGGGCATTCGAGCCGACAACTTGGACGAGCTTTGTGAAAGAGTGGGCGAGCTTGTAGTGGTTGAGGTGAAACGGCGACTCAATACGCAGGATATCGAATTCAGCGCGGAACAATTCCGTGAGCTTCAGGAAAAGTGGGGAGACCTGACTCCTATGTGGACACTTCTTGCTCGCTTTCAGGGCGGCAGCAATTGGGAGGCTGAGATTCCCCTCCTTATGAAGGTGTTCGAAAAATCATTGAGCGAGGAATTCGGGAAGTTCAAGTTCAGCGGGGGGGAACACTTCGTACAGCAGGCCGATCCACGGACGAGGCGCTCCGTGACGGTCAGCCAAAATGACAACGCAGGGGACGAGCAGCTCGAGCCTATGAATGAAGCTCAAAAGACGGAGTGGAAGGCTTCGCGCAACTTGTTGAAATTGGTGAAAACGCCGGGGGACGGCCACGGAACCAACCGCCAAATCGTCTTTTCCGCCTTTTCTCACGCGCCTCGTTTGCTCCTCACCGTAGGGGACTTAGTCGAAACGAATTCCTGTCAAAACTACCGAACAGGAAATCGAATCGAAACGCTCTTGGGATATGTCGTTGACGCCAATGTGAAGGTGCTGGTGAGTTGGGTATTGAAGCAGCAGGATTTCGAGTCGGCGGCTGACTACAACGCAGTCTTAGATCATCTCGAAAAGCGAAAGCTCACAGAGGAGGAGGTCGCATTCGACGGTAATCTCAGAGTCCTGCGGATCAATCTGGGTAAGCGCACAATTCAGTCTCGGGTCCTGGGCCATGCCTATCTCCGGCAGATGGTCAAAGTGGGCCAGACGTCGAGTGAGGGAGTGGGACTCAGGCTTGAGAAGGAGTATCTGCAGGAACATCCGCTCTTAGAGACAATGCGGGAGAATCACCAGGCGATAGCAGCGAGTGTAAAAGAAGCGATCGGGGCTGTTGACGGTGAGTCGGTCACGATGCCCGCCAGTCGGAACCCCGGCGGAGTCTATTCAGATCTCGCGCGCGGGGCCCAGACGGGCACATACGAAGTCGATTAAAGGGCGCAGAAACCGCCGATGGGGGCATCGTCCTGCGCACCAATCGCGGACTTGATGAAGCTCCGCACATACTCAGTCGTATTGCTGCCGACAAAACTCTTTTCAGCGAGCTTTCCATGGGTGAACGTGCGCACGGTCGGATAGCCGCCCTGTAGGTACGACTTCAGCTCGGGGTTCTCATACGCATCGACGTAGGCCAAGATCACCTGATTGTCGGTGAACTCATGAGCAACCTCCGAGAAGGTCGCGCGCAACTCTTGGCACGGACCACACCAGTAGGCTGAGAACTGAACGACCACCGGAACCTCGGCCGTCTGGACGAGCGAGTTGAACTCGGCCGCGTTGTTGAGAATTTTGAAGTCGGCCATCGCGGCCAGGCAGAAAAAGAAGCCGAGAGCCAGCACATTGAGATGTCTCATAGATATCCTTTGGGTTAATGGTTTCACGAGCGTTTCAATGGATTATACGGTGGCGCTCGAAGTTCCGGTAGCCCAGCGCGACGCGGCTCTTGGGGATCTCATAACAATTGTGACGGATGAGGGATTAGTTGTGTCGCAGGTCGGCGACGACGAGCCTGTAGTTCTTCGCGAGCGCGAACTTCTCGGGGTCCACTATGGAAAGGTTCAATCGTAACACACGGCGAAAATCGCCGAGGATCTCACCCAAAAGATAGGAAATGCCAGGCTCACGCTGTTCAAGCTTCAAAGTCAAAAAATCGAAGATCGGGAGCGCAAAGCGCTGACCGAGGTGATGCAGAAAGCGCACCGTCGGCAGGATGTGGGGAGTGACATCCTCATTATGGATAACCGAAAAGCCGCCTTCCTCGAGCGACCTGAGAACGAATTCCCAACTCGGGCGCGTCGACCCACCGTCGATTTTGTCGAGATAATCGATGAGAACCCAACGTCCGCCGGGGCGCAGGCCCTGCCTGATCCGCGCGAGCAGTTGGGCGCGGTCGAGATACTGCAAAGACTCCGCGGCGACGATCGTGCCAAATTGATTCTTGAGATCCGAATAGTCCTCAAGTCGCGCGTGAATGATCGGACATCGGAATGTCGACTTGAGATAGGCCACCTGATTCAGATCGGGCGTGAGCCCCACAACCCGAAACTTGCGCTGTTCCAGCATCCGAAGCAGCCCGCCCATGCCGCACCCTACATCCAGCACGAGGTGATCTCGGTCCGTGATGAACTCAAGAATTCTCTCGGCGTATCGCTCCTGTGCGCGCTTGATGTCGCCGAGGCTGATCTCCGTCGGTTCTACATCGATTGAATCGAAATAGCCCAGGTGAAGAAACTCCCCGATCATTTGGCCGTAGAGGGCGAGCTGTGCATCGCTGGCTGTGCGATGCGCGTTTTTGCGATTTCGTTGTAGCCGAATAGCTTTTGTGGCGTGGGCAGGGGAGAAAACTCGCTTCCCTATCGAGGCCACGACCCGAGACAGGCGAATTTTCGTGTCGACAATTTCCATACCCTTAGGCCCCACGTAGCCAGAATTGGATCGACTCCTTAAAAAGCTCGTGAATTCTTTCAGTGATCGGGCCCGGACGACCTCCTGAAATGGTCTTCTTTTCCACCTTGGTTACGGCGATCACTTCCGAGGTGGTGCTCGAAAGAAAAATCTCATTGGCCTCCCACAGACTGGCTCGCGTCAGCTCATCCTCGGAAAACGGAATGCCCGCCTTTTGGCTGAGCCCCGCGATCAGATTGCGCGAGACACCGCCCAGGATCCACTGATTGCGAAGAGGGGTTCTCACAACCCCATCCTTAACAACGAAGACATTGCTGCTCGTCGCCTCCGTAATGCGGCCGTCCCAACGCTCCAGAATCGCCTCCTGGGCGCCAGCTTCAAACGCCTTTTGCCGCATTAAAACGTTCGGCAACAGATTGAGCGATTTGATATCGGGCCTGTGCCACCGATTGTCCGCCGTGAGCGTCGTGGTGATGCCCGAGGATCGGTATCTCGCCAGAGGGTCCTCGAGCGGTGTCACGTAGATCATCTCGTTCGGAGGAACACCTACAGGAAAAAGATGATTTCTCAAAGGCGCAGCCCCACGCGTGACCTGAAGATAGGCCAGCCCGTCACACTTGGGAAACTGCGCGACCAGAGCCAGAAGACTCTGGCGGACCTGATTCACCGAGTGCTCGATCTGGATCTGCCCAAGCGAATACTTGAGCCGCTCGAGATGGTCATCCAACAGGAATGGGCGACCCTGATAGAGCCGAATAGCCTCGTACACCCCGTCCCCAAAGAGAAATCCACGGTCGGTCGCCGGAATCTTGAGATCAGCGAGCGGCTGGATAATCCCATTCCAAGAGGCCAGGGGGGCAAAATCATTCATGGGTTAGGGGTACCATATCCGACGCACTTTAAGAAAGGCGCCTCCGAAGGCAAAGGCTTCCTACCGTGCCCAGACCCACCAAACAAAGCACAATCAGTGGCACCGTTGGCGCCTGTGTGTAGTGGAGGGAAAGATGAAAGCCAACGCCGGCCGCGGCGCTGGCGACTAGGGCGCAAAACCAAAGGTGGAACTTGAGTCCCCGATTTCCCATGAGAAGCGCAAGTGAGGTCGGCAGAAAGAGGCTCGAGATCGTGAAAAGAAAGCCCATGAATTGAACGCTCACCGCCATGGCGGCTAGTGAAAAGAGCGAGAAGGCATCGATCGAGTGGCGCCGTGAGCTATAGATGTCGTTTCCAAAGACCGAAATCGCAAAGGACGAGCGAGAGATGTTGCGATAGTCGATCGCAAGTACGCCAAGGCCGAGGCAGCCGAGAGCGATGGCCGTGAAAGCCTGGATGTTGGACAGTGTTGCGAGATCACCGAAGAAGACCTGGGTCATGTGGTTCTCAACTCCCGGAAAAAGTGCTGAGAATAGATAGCCCAGCGCCAAAAGGGTCGCAAAGATCGAGCAAAGCAGCGTGTTTTTCGAGGCGTGTCTCTGGTGCGTAAGGGTTTCTCCGACGAGAAAAGCCAGGGCCGATCCAGCAAAGACAACGGGGACACTCAGCCATTGAGTCTCAAGCCAATGTTCGAAGAAGAGCCCCACGATCGCTCCGAGCATCGCGCCTTGGGAGATGCAGATGGCCTGCACCGACCGATCGCGGGCGGCGATGTGGCAGCCGAGCAGAGCCAGCGCTGGAGCAACCACCATACCGGCGGCGATGGCCCATTTGTAAATCGCGATCAGGTCACAGCTCACGTTCGCTCTCCCATCAGCTTCACGGTCACGACCTTTCCCTGAAGCTCGCCGCTCGAGGGAATCTCCTTGTGAGACACAAGCACCACCGCACGCGGCGAACCGCCCTTGAGAAACGTGGAGAGTGCTTCGAGCATGATGGCTTGACTCGAGGGATCCAGATGATTGAAAGGCTCGTCGAGAATCAGAAGTTCGGGGCTATTCAGGAGGAGACAAGTCAAAAGTGTGCGCTGCCGTTCACCGCCACTCGCTGTGTTCCAGGCCTTGCCGAGATCGCTCTCCTGAATCAGTGAAAATCGAGCCGCGTCAGCGGGGTGGGCGCGCGTGAGAAGGCCAATCACATCTCGCAGCTGGAGTGGCAGGTGAAAGGCGATGTTTTGGAGTTGGGGCAACAGGCCAATCTTGGCCCGCTTCACCGTACAGCGCACGAGCCCGGTCTTGGCGGGGGCATCTTTCAGGAGAAGCCGCAGCAGCGTCGATTTCCCACTCCCGTTGGGGCCGGTGACCACGAGAATCTGACCATGATTGACGCCAAAGTTGAGCTGAGCGAAAAGCTCGCGCCCTTCGGGAGTGTTGTAACTCAGTTCGCTGGCCTCGAGGAGCGGAGTTGGCTTCATATAAAGACAAGGCCCACTCTCGCAGGTTTTGGTGAGTCCTTCAAGGCAAGCGGGCATGCCAAAGAAGCAGTTTACTTAAGACAAGCCTTCATCTAAATATGCCTATTAGCTTCGCTTTTTGGCCCATGTAGCTCAGGTGGTAGAGCACGTCCTTGGTAAGGACGAGGTCACGGGTTCGAGTCCCGTCGTGGGCTCCACACTCACAGCAAGCGCCAATGGAAAATCCCGCATCGATCGGTCATGTGTGACGCGCTTTGGATTTCTAAAAAGCCTAAGGGCTTCTACGATGCCATTACCCCATGAAATGCTTTGGTAGCGGTAACCGTGGCGTTGGCAGAGGGCGCGCACGAGCGGCGCCATCTGGGAGTAGTGAGTGTGGCTGATCTCCGGAAAGAGATGGTGCTCGATTTGGTACTGGAGACCAGAGAGGGAGACGGACAACGGCCATGGGGTCCTGTAATTTACAGTCGTTTGGGTCACGTGGGCCACGCGATCCGCAGGGCGGGCCGCTAGAAAGTCTGAATCCTCGCTGAGGTGAGCCGGCGCGAATACGGCGAAGAAGAGTAGGCTGAGAATTACAAAACGGCCGATGATAAAGAGCACCGCGGCTTCAATTCCAAAGATCTGGGCCAGTCCTGCAATGGCCATCCAATGAAGGATGATCCCGAGGAGATCTAGGATGTGAAATCCGCGAACTCTTCTCACCGAAACCAGCTGTCGAAGGAGGAACGCGATTCCGTTGAGCGCCATTCCCAATGAGATCCATGGCAAGAGCACAGGCGCGTAAAGCCATTGCACGCGTTGTTGGGCACTGCGAGGGGCTGTCGTTTTCTGAACGAAGCTAAAGTATGGATGTGGATCCATGTCGGGGTCCATTCCTAAAACGTTGGGTGCCCGGTGGTGGAGTTCCACGTGTTTATATTGCCAAAAGGAGGCTGAGAATCCGTGGAGAAGCGGGTAGCCCAGGAGCGTGAGCCAGCGATTGCATTGCCTGGATCGGAGGGCGGCATTGTGAGAGGCGGAGTGGGTGCTGGTCACAAGTCCGAAAGATCCGAGGGTAGAGACAGCAAGACCGAAGAGTACCAAAATGTTCGGCCCGCAAAAGAATAGGTGGGTTCCAACGAGGAAAAGCGCGAGATGAACAAGAAATTCAATCGTGTGCCGTCGAACATTGGGTTGGGACCAGCCACGCGCGGTAATCTCTCGTCGTATCTCCGAAATAAGATTTGGCGTTGCTATTACCATTTACTTGAGTCCCAATCGTTCCATCTCCGCGCAGTCGCGGTTGGACGGTCGGCGAAATTTTCCCCGCCAGAGATCGGCGCCGACCACTAGGTTAAAATTAAACCGGAGGTAACGGTGGTGAAGGAAATGGTGGCGGGCGATGAAACGAAAATAGGGCGTGCGAGCAAACCAAGAAATTGGCCAAGGGGCTTCGGCCAGCGCACGCTCAGTCGGCATGTGAAGATACTCATGCACAAAATTACTCATGATGGGTGGTAGTGATACCGCGAGGAGCATCCCTAGGGCTGCAGGGGCCCCCCAGAAGCCGAACGCCAGAATTGGCCCCGGGACGAGCGGCGCGCAGAAAGCCACCCAGCCCCAAAAGGAAAAACGGTTCCCATACATCGCAGCTATGATCTCCCTGCCGTGTTGAAACTGTAAGAGCTCTTGATTCAGGGTCACTCGTTCCTGCAGCGATCGGAACTGCGTCACATAGTTTTCGCGGTACGTGCGGCAGTGATGAATGGTGTGGTGAGAAAAATGAGTCCGGATCATGGGGGCGAGAATCCAATGAAAACTTTTCCATTTCGTCACGCGGCTACCGGGGGCGTCGTTCACCCAGTCATGAAAAAGAGATTCGAGTTGAGAAGCGTAAAGGTAGCCAATGATAAAGCCGAGGGCCGCTTCAACGAGAAGCATGGCCAGTCCCGGCGATCGCCTGGAGGCGCTGGCCCAGTTCGTCCCACCATTGGGCGCCCACCTGGCCATCGAAAAAGCCAGAGTGTCCGATTTTTTTCGCGCCCACTGCCTCGGGACGGATGTGGAAATGTTCGGTGTAGGCGTTTTGATAGAAATGAGTTCGTAGGTATTCGACCGTGGCCTCAGGCGCGATTCCCCGGTCATCCTCAAAGGACACGAAAAGGGTCGGCGTGCGGTATTGCTCGAATCCTTTTTTGGCTAACTGGAAGCCATGCGTGTCGGGTGCTTCGTTGAGGCCGACATCGGCCCATTGGAGCGCGACATCGCTGGGCAGGTCATAAAGGGGGGTCACCTTACTGAGTCGCAGCCGACCTTTGCACCAAACACCGAAGGGTATGATGAGACAAAAGAAGACTCGAACGACATAGCGATAGTAACCTTTCCAGAGAGACCAAAGGTGGCGAGGGGTGCTGATAGCGGCAGCAGCTGAAAGTTTGCTATGGTTAGAGGCCAACCCAATGAGTTCACCCGAAATGCTATGTAGAACTCCATAAAGAGTTGCCTGTGGAAAATGTTGCTCGGCCCAGTCGATGATGTGGGTCAGATCTTCGCGCCCCCAATCCACTAGAGTGGCGGCGGGAGCCTCTGGCAAGGGCGAGGTCTCGCCCAACCCCCGGTACGTGAAGGTGACTACACCCCAGCCCGAGTGGGCCATATGTTCGGCAAATGGGTAATAACGTTCACGATGTGCCCCGATGGCGGCTCCCACGACGAGGACGCGTTCGACGGGCGCCTGGGGCAAAAATGCCGTGATTGGCAACCGCCAACCATCCCGCGTTAACAATATGTCATCGATTCTTTCCATGATCTTCTGGGTTTGGCGTGTCAAATAGCAATAAATGAGCGGCCGGATCAAGAGGCCCGGCGGATATAACCGTGGCCTTGGTTTTGGTTAGACTCTATGCTGGCCGCAATGAAGTGCGAGCGGTTGGAGGTTCCCGTGTGGGCTCAGGATTCAAGTCCGGCTTCCGTCTGTCCGGAGTTGCGGGGGTCAGTCACACCGCGCCGGCGCCCCGAAAACCACATGTTCGAGCTTGCGAATGTACTCAGCCACGTTGTGATCTCTGAACCAATCATCCCTCTTGTCCAGTAGTTCAGTTGGAAACTGAGGAAGGCCAACCGTGAAGAGAGGATCGGTGTTGAGTTCCACCGAACCCGATTCCGGTTTCTTACCCGTAAAATATTTCACCCGGCCGACATGTCGCCATTCTTCCTTCAGAGGGAGTTCCGCGGTGAGGCCGGTGAAGGGGGGGATGCGGGCCACGATGTCATGTTGATTGACGAATCTCACAAGTTGTTCGCGCATCCCCCGGTCGTGCGCCATTAGCTCTACGGCGTGAGCGAACGCCTCAGTGTCCGCTCTCGGACTTCCAAAGGTGTAAAGCCCCGCGACATTGAATCCCTCTTTGAGAAGCTTTGCGGCCGCGATCGTGGCGATCGCGGCGCCGAGGCTGTGACCTGAGATCCAGATGGGTTTTTGGTAGCGCATCCCCTGTTCGTTGCGTTCACGCCGACGGAGTTGCGCCATTCGGCGATCAATGTCACCCCACACAATCTTGAGCGCTCCCAAAAACCCCGCATGCACCTCCCCCAGATCCCTGAGGGGCTCGCGAGAACGCGCGCGGTCGGTTGCCAGGTCGGCCGCATTTTCCGGCGTCGTTCCTCTGAAGACAAGAATGATACCGTCGCGATTCTCGGCCCAAACGGCTTGCGTGTCGGCAGAAAAGGCCCCCAGGTCCTTAGCCCGATCCAAAAAGAAAAGTTTATTATCATCTTGTGGTTCCTTCCCCTCGACAAATCCCCAACGTTTGAACTCGTTCAGCACCGCATCCTTTTCGCGGTATACGTTGTTCGACGCGACGGCCAACCAGTAGGCATTGGGCAGACTAAAACCACGCGGCCGAAAATCAAACTGTGTTGGAGAACCCTTCTCGATGAACTTGCGTTTTCCAATGCAATAGACGGAATCTGCTAAACCCGCGGTGTGGGCGACACCCGAGAATAGTAGGATCAAAAAAACGGTCTGCAACATGTGGGGGCTCCTTCCCCAGAGCATTAGCCAGGTTTAGCCCCAGTGACCAGCGTTGTTTCTTGCCGTAGCCGTTTAGGCTGAGGTCGCCTCAATCGAGTCAAAGCGGCGGAATTCTGGAAAGCGCCAGGTCCAGAGGCTGACGACCACCAGTGTGCCGAGCCCGCCGAGGACGACGGCGGGGACTGTTCCTAGCCACGCTGCGGTGACCCCCGATTCGAATTCGCCCAGCTCGTTGGATGTGCCAATGAAGACGTGGTTCACAGCGCTCACCCGTCCTCTCATTTCGTCGGGGGTCATGAGCTGGATCATCATCGATCGAATAACAACGCTCACAAGATCGACCGCGCCCATCAGGAAAAGACAGACCGTCGAGAGAATGAAGTGAGTCGAGAGTCCAAAAGCGACGGTGAAGACGCCAAACAGTGCAACGCAAACAAGCATGACCGAGCCGGTATTTTTCTTCACCGGGAACCGGGCGAGTAGGAGGCCAGTAATCGCCGCGCCGATGCCGGGAGCAGCTCTTAAGAATCCAAGGCCCGTGGGGCCGGCGTGCAAGATATCTTTGGCGTAAATTGGCAGTAGGGCCATCGCTCCACCGAGAAGGACCGCAAAGAGATCTAACGAGATGGCCCCCAAGATGATCCGCTTTTCGAGGATAAATCGGATGCCACTCAGATAGGAGTTCAGGGAAACGGGGTTGCGATCATATCGCTGCGTTCCCGGCGTCACACGACTAATGAAGAGCAGTGCGAAGACTGTGAGGACTGCGCAGATGAGGTAGACCGATGGTGCGCCAAACGACGCATAAAGCACGCCACCGACAGTTGGTCCCAGGACGCCTGCGATTTGCCATGTGGTGGCATTCCAGGCCACGGCCTTCGGGAACTTTACCACCGGAACCAACGAAGGTAGCAGGCTCTGTCCAGCAGTGGCTGCGAAGGGGCGGGCGGCCCCGGCTACCATCAAGCATCCGTAGATGAGGGTCACCGGCAGCTGCGGAGAGTTGGCTAGCCAAAAGAGCGTGAGTGACAGGCCAGCATCAATGGTGAGGGTCCACAGAAGAACTTTCTTGCGATCAACTCGATCCACCAGCTGGCCTGCGAACGGGGACAAAATCAGCATGGGGACGAACTGGGAGAGCCCCACAAGACCCAGGTCGAGAGGGCTCGAAGTCACTGCATAAACATGCCAACCGATGGCCACACTTCGCATCTGGAAAGCCATCATGGAACAAAAGCGTTGGGCTAGGTAAAGGGGCAAGGACATTACGGTTTTCTATACGGCAAGACTTGCCAGTTGGGGAGTTTTTAAAGTAACCTTTTGGGCTTTCAAGGAGACTGCATGTCAAAAGCCAAATTTGAGCGCAAGAAGCCGCATTTGAACGTAGGGACGATTGGCCACGTCGATCACGGGAAGACGACGTTGACGGCAGCGATCACCTCCGTGCTCGCCAAGAAGGGTTTGGCCCAGGCGAAGCGCTAC
>JACPWY010000040.1 GCA_016196825.1 Deltaproteobacteria bacterium
TATGTGATGCCGAAGGATCTGTTGCCGCCGCAGCAGGCCGTCTGGCTGGGAGAAGGACGCTGAAAACCCCTCTTCTCATAGCATTCCTTTTGCACATCGCGGTTCTTCTTCTTGGGCCGGCGTTTCCAGGGAAAACCGATGATAGGGCAATGATCATCGTTGACGGTGGTGGACGCGCGACCGGAGAGATTCTTCATCGAAATCCGGGAGGCGCCAAGAAGTCTCTCCCACCCCGCGCCACTTCATCCTCCCCTTTGACTAGGCGGGGCCTTGTGAGTGAGGAGACTGTGGCTCGAATGGGGAATCGGATGCCGGAGTATCCCGGTGTTGCCGTTGAGGCGGGTTGGCAGGGGACTGTTGTGCTGAGTCTCCTTCTGGGCAGCAGTGGAGAGGTGGAACGGGTGAGGGTGGCGGAGAGTTCGGGGTATCGGGTGCTCGATGGCGCGGCGGAAGTGGCTGCGCGGAGTTGGAAGATTAAAGATAGAAAAGGCGAGGTCACCGTACCCATTCGATTCGTGATCGAGTGAAGAGCAATCGGAAGAGATCCCACAACGAACTGCCGCGGGGGCGCTGAGCGTTGGCGCAGCCCATGGGACCATACACAAATTCATTGCGAGGGTAGAGATAGGTCAGGCCATCCATGTCGTCCTGCGTGAGGATCGCCGCTGGCTTGTAATGGATGCTGAAGTACATGAGCGCCTCCGATTGGGATGAGTGGCCGAGGCCGAGCGCGTGGCCCAGTTCATGGGCGAGCATCGCCTCGAATTTTCCTGAGTCGATATTGGCAATGTTGGCCTCCTTACCCGATTCCGAATTGAGATAAAGGAGCGCGTAGCTCATCGTGCCATCGCTCGTGGCCATGGTTGAGGCGGGCACGCTGTCCCCCTCGGTGCCCGTTTCCGCACTGAAATTGGTGGAGCAGTAAATGAGGGGAATGTCGCTTGAGAGACCGCTTGAGAGATCGGCTGGTGTAGTCGCAACCGCGTCTGGGTAGCGAGTGAGTGTGATGTCGGCGGTGGGGACGTGGTTCAGCGCGGCCAGGGCTGCATCGAGACGAGCGTTGAGAAAGTCGCTCGAGACTGAGCAATTGGTGGGGTTCACAAAGACGGTGAGATGGCGAGTGTCCCAGCCACCGGTGCTGGGGCCGATGAGGGTCCACGCCAACGCTGGTGTTGAGAGGAGCCAGAGCAAATGCTTCATATGTGAAACCCCATCCCGAGTGCGAAGGCGAAGCTTCTCCTTTGCGGATTCCCAATGTTTTCGACGAAAAGATCGCTGGCGAAGGAGATGCGCTCTCGCCAAAACCACTCGACTGATGCGCAGACGACGAGAAGCACCACGGCCTGGCTGCCCGAGGGAGTATAAAAGGTCTTTGTGGTGATGCCGTTGCGAAGCTCAACCGCGCCACCACTGGAAAAATAGTTGCGCCATTCGATCCCCGGGCCGAGTCCGAGCGCCCAGCGTTGGGAGAGATGACGGCTCAAGAGGAACCCCAGGTGGGAGCGAAACACGAGCACGTTGCCATCAGCGCCCACGTTCCCTGGCAGAACGATGCCCAGCGGAGTTTGCAATTCAAACCTACGCCCCAAGGACACGCGTGGCCGCAACCGCAACATCGCGTGGACCTTCTCAACTTGTGAGCCAAACGGCTCCGGACTTCCGGCTCGCTCACTCAGAAGCGACTGATTGGCGAGGAGATCAAAGGAAATGCGCGGACGTGCATGGCCCCGCACGGCCAAAACGGTCAGTACGATAACGCAAAGAGTTGCCCTGTTTCCCCGCCCCATCCGGCCATGATAGCAGCAATGGGGTAGCCCGAAAAACACAGGGGTTTTTCAATCCAATCGGAGCCTAAGGGGCGGCCCAGCTTCGCGAGGAGTAGACTCGTCGATGGCCAATATATTGGATGAGGCCGTCGTACCCCTCGCGGGATTCCTCTTTCACTTGTGCTTTGGGAGAGCGAGGGCGGCAGGCCACAAAGAGAACGCGCTTATCTTTGAGAATATCAGTTTCCTCGCACGCCTGGAGATAGGTTTCATAGGCCCAGTAAAGGGCGTTGCGAGCCTCCGTGACCGCCTCTTCACTGAGGTCGTTGCGGAAGCGGTATGCTTTGCCCTCGTATTGGGTCATCGGCATTGCGATCCGTTCCGCAGGATCGGCAAAGATGAGAAGCGTGGCCCATGAGGTGGCGGCGTAGCCGAGGGTGGCATAGTTAAACCGGCGGTAACCGCGCACGCCGCTTTGGGGGACAACCCATTCTTCGCTTCGGATACGCCGATCGCTGTCGATCTCGGAATGGCCGCAGCTTGAGAAAAGAAGTCGATCCCCGAGGCGTTTGGAGTAGGTCTCGGTCCACTCCTCACAGCGGTTGAAAAGGCCGTTATACGCTCTTTTTTTTGCTGCCTCATTTTCGCCCGGTCCATAACCGCCAAAGAGACGGGTCTCAAGCGTGTGCAAGGGCAGCTTCGGCAGAAGCACCACATGGCCGAGTGACCGAACGAACCCTAATGTGTCATAGTCCCCGTGAAATTCTTCGGAGTCCTGGGGCTTTCCGCAGAAGACGTAAGCGTAAAAGACCTTGTCGCCCAGCTGCTTCGGGATGATGCCCATAATCCGATCACATTCAGTCTTCCAGTTGGCCAGAGCCTCTTTAACGGAGGCGGCGGCCTTTCCGTGGATTTCGATACTCACCTGGGTGTCAGTCTGGGGCACCGAAGTGGGTGGTGGCGCAAATCCTCGTTTGTAGCGTTTCTTGAGTTCGTCGAGTGGCAGATCGCTGAATGCATGGGCCACGAGTGTTACGGCGCGATCGGAGTCGGTGTCGTTGTACTCGGAACGGTAAACCTTATAGACGGCCTCGTGCACAAACGCTGCAGCGATGTCCACGTCTTGCCTTTGGTTTTTAAACCAGTCCCAATAGATCCTGTTGAGCTGGACGTCTCCGTTGGGAAAATACTTCACAAATGGCTTGGGCTCGAAGCCCTCGCGGCTCCGGAGGCGCCGGATGAGATCGGGAGATGGCTCGAGCTCGACGCGATCCGAGAGGATCCGCTTGAGCTGGAGGATCTTCTCAAGTTCGATTGCGACTTTGCGGAACATCGTTTCATCAATCTCCATCAAGGTTCGCACCCGCGCTCGGGCAAGAGCCTCGGCTGAGTCGTCGGATTTGAGAACAGTGAGGTCGAACTCTTCTCGTGCGATCCAGAGATCCCAGAGTTGAATGGAATCTATTTTTCCTCCCATTTCCCGGACCATCGTCCAGCCGCCATGGCCTTCCTTTTCGGAAGCCTGGGCAAAATTTAGGATCAGGGCCGTGATGAGGGTGATGATTGTCATGGGATTCTCCTACTGACTGGATAAAGTGAAACACTGAGGTGGTAGACCTCAGTGGGAAGGCCGTTTGTCTTGGCGAGCTGGCCGAGCTGTCGGCGAAATTTTTTGATCAATACTTTGGCCTGAGGGACGTCGGATGGGTTGAAGCCGAGGGTGAGAGAGGACTGGTCGCGCTGATCCATCGGGATCTCCTCCATCGCGGTGATCGCCTTTTCGAGGATCTGGCGTTGCAGGCGGCGCAACGGGACCGCTGTGAAAGGAGATTGAATCGTCGTCATTCGTTTGTGGCGGTCCTTCCACACGGGACGCGTGCCTTTGCCGATCTCAAGGAGACCGAGATCCTTGAGCGTCGTGATCGAGACTTGAGTTTCGGTGGGGGAGAGTCCCAGACGTCGGGCAATCCACTGGGGGTCGGGTTTAAAGCCGCGCGTCCCGATGAGTTCAAGGATGGCGTAGAAGTGCCAATGCGAGATCATATCGAAGGTCGGCATATCGACCGGGTGGAGGTTCTGGTCGGTCGAGCTCTCGAGAGTAGATAGCCTGGGGCCCAATCTGAGCCACATCCCTTGCGTGAGCCGCCGTTTCCCATGCAGGATTTTCGAAAGCGCCGCTGGCTCAATTTCCAGGCTCCGCGCAAAAGCACGCAGGCTATAGCGCGGGTTTTGCTGGCAGCGACGCACGAGCTCAGCACGAAGAGCCTGGCGGAAGGCTTGCGGGTTTTGGGCGGGTGGGTGCATGGGGAAGGTCATACGGGAAGGGAGGAGGCGAGATCAAGGAGAATGAGACACAATCTGTGTCTTACCGACACGCTTGGTGGCGCTAAAAAAGCATGGCACTCAGCTCGGACGGCCTGGATCATAGGAGTTTCCTGGAGGGCGCCGGCAGGCGTGGGCATCGGCCAGGACCATAGTAATCACCACAGTTAGACGCACTGCTTATCTACTTTGCCTATCCTTCGTGGATAATGATTCTCTCAATCCGGAAGAAACAAAAGGCGCGTTTGCTCTACAGTCGACACTTCTCATCTTTGATAGCCCCTGGTAGAATTTTACCCAACAGGAGATCTTCATGAAGAATCTAGCTCTACAGGCCCTCTCTTTAGCCGTATTGTTGGCAAACTCGGTGCTTGCCGCTTCAGGGGTTTCCGTCGATTCCACGGGACTGTTTTCCTATTCTGAAAACGGTCAGGACGATCAAACTGTTTTTTCTAAGGTTGGTGAACTCTCCCCGGAGACTGAGAGTGATCCCGCGGGAACCCTTCAAAGCCTTCCTGATGGGGGAAGGGTTCACCTTTCCTCCTGGCAGTTCTGGGATAAGGTGCGTACCAACTCTTTATTCGGCACCTTCGTGAGCCACTCCGACCCGGTGGCTCCCAATAACTGGGACACTCTGCGGCCTGGTGAATGCCGGATTCAGGAGCGTTCCCCCGGTCACAAGACTTTCCACTACCTCGACCTTGGCTCTAACATCACTATACGATCGCCGAAAACAACGCTTGTTGCTCCTAGAGCGATTTTCACGGGGGGCGGAATGTGGCCGCAGTTGACCTACACACCGACATTCTCGTCGCAACACAATCCAATCGAAATGGAAACCTATTACGACCTTCAGCTCTCTGGAGGGGGATGGGCCCCTTCCATGGCTTGGAACAGAGCCCTTTACTTGTCGTCGCCTTTTGAACTCACTCCGGAATTTCTCGGCACCTATCCTCTTTCTGAATCCAAAGACTATGTGGTGAGTTGGAAAACTCCCATGAGTGCGCAGATGGTTGAACTTCAGATTGCGCCAGGCCAGAAGAATGGCGTGCGGTGTCGTGCCTATCCGAACACCAGCCGAATTCAAGTGCCAGCTGAAATGCTCAAAACACTTCCCGCGAAGGGCGTCCTTTCGATCTTCGCCTACAACCGCCATTTCGTGCCCTTTCTCAACAAGAGAGTGACGTTCTACGCGACCCAGGGCAACTCAGTGCTCTATAACCGAGTGCCGTAATTTCTCTGATACGTCCCTGAATGCATCCGTTCGAGCTGCCGTCGGCGGACCGCTCCGACCCATGTACTGGAAACGTCCTCCAAAACGTTGGTCCGCAATTCGCTTTGGCAAAAAACTAAAGAAGGGCCGGGTGGTGCAGCATGAAAGGGAAGCGATTCGATCGATTCGAAAAATGCATACGGATGGACTTTCAAACAGGGCGATCGCTCGTGTTCTGACCGCCGCGAGGGTCTTCTGTCCCAAGTTTGGGACAATGGACCGCTCCGACGTGTCCTCGAAAAGCGTTCTTTGAGGCAAATCGCCGCCGAGTTCGCGTCCAAGAAATGGAGTGCCTCCTCTTCCATGCGACAGCAAGAGGCGTCGCCAAAGGCACCCACCCCACCTTCACCCCCGAGGCCAGCGGACGCTCGCATTCTTATCGAGCCAGTTCCCCGGCAATCAACTCAATTCATCTCACGCGTCGTCCTAGCCCTGCCACTCATGGACCGCCCAAACTACCGGTATTGCTTGATCGCCAACTTTTAACAGAAAGAGCCCTCGTCGGTTCTTTCTAAATAATGCGGGCGGTCGAACGGAATATTCGCCGCACTAATCACGGCTCATCACGCGTCCACGGAGGCGACTGACGCGCCGAAGAGATTTGATTTCTCATTCCCCGTGCTTAAAGCGGCTTGTCCCCCGGTGTTATCGCTTCGCAATAACACCGGGTGCTGCGGGTGCCTTGCGGGGCCTTTCCCAATGAGGAAAATCCAGACGTGCTTTGGCAAGATTGTGGGCTCGGCACAGGAGCCTCAAGTTTTCCAGATCTCGACTGCTCCCGCCCAAAGCGTAGGGGCGGACATGATCGATCTGAAGATGTGCGGTTTGGTTGCACCGAACACCGTTTGGACCAAGATAGCTGCACTGGTACCCATCACGATCTTTCACCTCTCTCGCCGTCCGTGCAAGTAGCCGGTGGGTGTGACGTGGCGTGACGGTGTTTCGGGTTTTCTTCTGTCTCACGAAGTCTTTGAGTACTTTCTTCAAAAGCGCGGCTCCATCTTTTTCCGATGCGAGCCTCTTAGCTTTATCGAGAAGGTCCTTGAGCTCCTCATTGCTCAGGGACGTGCTCGAATTCTGGCTGATGCGGCGAGTGGAAGGCCGCAACCGATATTGGGAAGTCTCAAAGAACTATCTGCCTACGTGAAGCACGGGCAGGAGCTGAAAGCCCATGTGAACGGGCGCAATGACATTTCGATCGATGTGAGCGGGAGCCACGGTCGGCGGGGATCGGATGGCAGTTCGGGGAGCGATGGTATTTTTTCTGGTAGGAATGGTGGCAATGGATTCCCTGGCGATGATGGCACTCCAGGCGTTCCAGCTGGAGATGTGACTCTTACGCTTTCTGAGAATACCCGTGGGGCGATGAAGGTCTCCGGCACCGTTTCGCGAGAGGTACCTGTTCAGTCGGGCATTGCGATTGCAGCCAGAGGCGGAAACGGTGGAAATGGCGGCAATGGTGCAAGACCCGGCAGTGGCGGAAGTGCTGGGCACGGTGGTCATGTAAGGCTCACCGCAACGCGCGACGATTCCTATCTCTTTAGCCTCGTCGACTCCTTGGATATAAAGGCCGGTCGCCCTGGGGCCGCCGGAACGCCGGGCCGAGCTGGATATGGCGGCGCCGGAGGAAGCGGCGGCTCATCGTACACCTGGTACACCGAGCACACCGAGTACGACACCGTCCAGACCGAGTACGAGACCCAAGATGGCGGGACGGCATTTCGAACAGAAAGAGTTCCTCGTACGGTGCAGGATTCGCACACGAACCCTGGTGGCAGCAGCGGATACACCGGTTCATCGGGTTCGTCGGGGCCAACTGCGCAGGATGGAATGCCTGCAGTGGACGGGGACTACGAGTTTATTGTTGTTCATGATGATGGTCGCAGAGTCCCCTACAAGCAGCTCTACAATCTCACGCTCAACAACTACCGCGTGCGGGATGCCTCTCGTGACAGAAATTTTGAACCGGGCGAGCGCGGATTTGTCGAAGGATTATCGACTTACAACTCGGGCGGCATGCCGACACCACCACAGACGAAGTCTCTTATCCGTCTCAATCTTCGCGGAGACGGCGGCCACTCACCGCTCGATTCGAGCCTCATCATTCCCAAGAGCCTGGATGTGAGGGAACCCTATCAGTTCGAAAGCGGTCTGAGTTTCATTGTAAACGACATCAATGGGCCGAGTGTCAATAAGCCATATCGATCCTCCTTCACGGTCTCACCGGCGGCGACACTCGAGCCCACCGATCGCGGATTTTCCCACTTTCACAACGACACGGTTCTCGACAGCCGGTTCCCAGTTGAGATCAAGGTGAGTGCGCCACCGGCTCTGGCTCAGAGCGAGACGGGAAAGGTTTTTCTCGAGATTCGTAATACGACCGATAAGCCCTTAGGTTTAAGCGGAGAGACCAGGCGTCTCATTTCACTCTTGATCAAGGAAGAGCCTGATCAGTCTTCGCCCATGCAATTCACCGATCCCAAGGGCAACCCCATTTCACTGGCCGAGGGTGTGACACACGCCATCGACAATCTGGGCCCTGGTGAGACCCGTCGTATTGAGGGGCGGATCCGTGTTCCGAGCGATTTTCGTCCTCAGTCGGCCTACACCTTCGATACTTTTCTGAACTTGGAACGACAGGATGAAAACAAAGAGATGCGTCCAGTTCAGAAAGAGATTCACCGTCTTTCGGTCGCCTCGAAATATGAGACCGACCCCAACGCCGATTTTATTCTCATCGTTAACAATGAGACGACGGAAGATGAGATAACGGAGTGGCGTCGGCTACTTGAGACGGAGTTGGGTTTTAAGGTCGCTACCTGGAATATCGCCTACTACGGCAATTTTGATCTCGATGCGGAACGCATCAAGGATCCCCGTTGGCACCTTCTTCGCGACTTCAAGGGGAAGACGGTAGTCGTTCTCAACAACAAGACCAAATCCTACTCGGGTAAGTGGGTAACAGCGTGGGACAACCTCAGCAAAGATGCAATTCTGAAGGCGACCGGTCTCAAGGAGAGCAATTTCCTCGTTCTGGGGAACATGGATCCGGCGTCAGCCAAGGAGCGAATGGAAAGCACTCTGATGAAGGGGCGTGCGGGGGAAGGCTCTCGAAACTACAATAGCACTCAGGCGCTTTACGAGGGGATCAAGATCGACCACGCGGAGCGGCTCGACGGATCTGAGCGTGCGAAGGTGAAGGGTGATTTCCATCGTGTGAAAGTCGTCGACAATTTCTATTGGGAGACTCCAAGCGAGCCCGTGCTGAAGAGGAGAGCGGAGAAGGTCGCCGCCAATTTGGGCAATCTCTTCCCGAATCGACGGTATGCTGTCTCCTATAATTTCAAGGGTGACGTCTTGAAAAAGGGCGGCGCCGTGCGGTCCTCTCGAGTTTACCTGGGCGATATCGAGGTTCAGCGGCTTCCGGACAAGAACGATAAGGTGGTAACGACCTTGGATATAGATGATGCCGCTCTCCACCGGCCACAGTTGGTCCGAGGTGAAAAGGTCATGCATGCTCTGATGGATAGCCTTTCAACCGCCGATAAGTTGAAAGCGTTTGATCGATTGAATGGCGTACTCAACAAACAACCCAACGATGAACAGATCGCCGCAGTGAGATGTCTCGGTGAGGGGTTGATCAATGACATTCTTTCTGAGTACCAGGACACGCTCAAAGGGAGCGCCTGGCAGATGAATCCTTCGCCCCGCACTCTGCAGGCTCTTCGAAACTGGACCCCGAAGAATTCGCCGAAGGCCGACACCTACGCTGACAAGATGATGATTAGCTTGTACGCGCGTGCGGCGCTCGCTGGGAAATATTCCTACAGCGGTGTCCCCTATATGGGAGGCAGAGCTAAGGGCTCGGTGAAGGCGGCGTTGTCTGATCTTGAGGCGTGGGGCCATAACATGTACCCCGATAAAAAGGATTGGAAGCGCTTTAATGCCGAGGTCGAAAAGAAAAAGGCCGCTCTAGAGAAGGAGGCCCAGACCGGCGGTTGGAGCTGGAACTCGACGAATCACAAGCGTATCAACGGGGTGACGAGGATTCACAAGTTGACTGATATCGTCGACACCACCGACATCCTCCAAGGTGACCGAGTCATTCCACAGTCCGCTCTCGAGAGCATAGAGATCAAAGACAGGACGCGGAAGGAGGAGTGGAATCAGCTCCTCGATGATAATCAAGCGGCCCGACGCGAGCTGAAGACCAAAGACTAACGCGCGATTTCTTTGCACACCGCCCCTGAAGGCGTTCTCTGGGCCGCCCTGCCGTCATTGCGGTGCGATGGACCTTTCCAAAATAGCGTTTCCCCCTTATCCTAGAGGTTTTGAGGAGATAAAAAATGCCCGATTATAAGGTTGCCGATATCAGCCAAGCCGATTTTGGACGCAGGGAGATCAAGCTTGCCGAGCGGGAGATGCCGGCGCTGATGGCGTTGCGAAAGAAGCATGGGGCGGGGAAGCCGTTGCGAGGGGCGAAGATCATTGGGTGTATCCACATGACCATCCAGACGGCTGTTTTGATTGAGACGCTGGTGGAACTGGGCGCTGAGGTGCGGTGGTCCTCCTGTAATATTTTCTCGACCCAAGATCACGCGGCCGCCGCTATCGCGAAGGCGGGTATCGCTGTCTACGCGTGGAAGGGGCAGACCGTTGAAGAGGGGAGCTGGTGTATCGAGCAGACTATCTTGAAAGACGGCAAGCCCTGGGACGCGAATATGCTTCTCGACGATGGTGGTGATCTCACTGAGATGGTCCACAATAAGTATCCGAAGATGCTGGGCGCAATTCACGGCATCACGGAGGAGACCACCACGGGCGTTCATCGTCTGGTGGAGATGCTTGAGCGGGGTGAGCTCAAGGTGCCTGCTATCAACGTCAATGATTCGGTGACCAAGTCGAAGAACGACAACAAGTATGGGTGTCGCCACAGTTTGAACGATGCGATTAAACGCGGTACCGACACTCTCTTCGCCGGAAAAAAAGCCCTTGTCGTCGGCTACGGCGACGTGGGTAAGGGCTCGGCGCAGAGCTTGCGGCAGGAGGGGATGATCGTGAAGATTTCTGAGATCGATCCCATCTGCGCGATGCAGGCCTGCATGGATGGCTATGAGGTGGTGTCGCCGTATAAGGGTGGCCACAACACCGGCAAGGAGGATTGTGTCGACAGAGCTCTCCTGGGCACGATTGATCTCGTTGTGACCGCGACCGGCAATGTGGGCGTGTGCGATCGTTTCATGCTCACTCACTTAAAGGCTGGTGCAATCGTTTGCAACATCGGCCATTTTGACAGTGAGATCGACACGAAGTTCCTACGCGATAAGTTTGAGTGGCAGGAGATTAAGCCTCAGGTTCATAAGATTCACAGAAACCCCAAGGACGAGAACGACTTCTTGCTTCTCCTTTCCGAGGGAAGGCTCGTGAATTTGGGAAATGCGACGGGCCACCCATCTCGCGTGATGGACGGGTCCTTTACAAATCAGGTGCTGGCACAATTGCACCTCTACAAGGCCCGCTGGGCGGATACGAAGACGGAGCCGGTGACGGTGACCGTGCTTCCGAAGAAGCTCGACGAAGAGGTCGCGCGCAACATGGTCGAGGGTTTTGGTGGTGTCATGACACAGCTCACCGCGGAGCAGGCCAAGTACATCAACGTGAAGGTGGAAGGGCCTTTCAAGACGAACGAATATAAATACTAATCCCTCAGCGCGGATCACTTCGTTCAGAAACGAACGTATGACCGGTTTGCTCCGGTCCCGGGCACTAGTGGCACTTAGAGCCTATCGGTCAGCCGTGTTAGAATAGTCTCTTGTATGAGAGGGGATACGCCATGAGAGCAGCCGTGAGCTTACTGGTCTTAGGTTTGGCAGTGAACGCGCTGGCGGAGTACGAAGAGGCACCTCCCATAGACAACGCGCCGCCTAGCCAGAGCGAGGAAGCCCCGACGCTACGCCCTAAGAATCAGCGCCCCGCCACCAACACCTTGCGGGCCGCGCCGAAAGAGCAACAGGCGAAAAACCAAAAGTATTTCGTCCCCGACACCGATCGCGTGGATGCCGGCGTTTTCCACGTGGCCTTCGCCGCGGGCGGGAATTTTTACATTGAGCCCGAGGTGCAGCTCAACACCAACAACCCCACGGGAAATTATTTCAAGGATTTTGGTTTCCAGGCTGGCGCCTATTTTGATTACGACTATTCCGAGCTGCCGGAGAATATCCCTCTCGCTCTGCGCGGAATGGTCGGGTACAAGTACGTGCTCAACAGCGCTCACGTCTTCACCTTCGACGGGATGGTCCGAAAAATGTTTCGCTTTTCCGACAACGCGAGTTTTGGAGTTGGCTTAGGCGGCAGCGCGGCTCTTTGGTATCGGCAGCCGTCTGCGACTCAGATCTTTGCAACGGAGCAGATGGTGTTTTTGCCATCGCTTCTCATCGGGGCGGGGTTTGATTTCACGCCATTCATGATCGACTTCAAATGGCTTGTGAACCGCATCGGTTCGAATACGGCCATTATGGGATTTGAGCTTTATTTTGGTTTCCGATTATAGCCCGCTCTTCGTTCACCCATTCATCGAAGTTGCGCTTGCGAAAAAGCGCCACGCGAAGCTCTTTCTTGGCTGAACTTCGAAACGCCACGCCCCAATTCTCTTCCGTGCTCACCACCAGAGGGAAGACTTTTCCAGAACGGACCTGCGGCATCAATAGGGAGCCCCACCCTCCGGGCACCTCTTTGTCGCTGACGCGAGCGACGGCGGCACCCTCTTTTTTGGCAAGCATCTCAAAACGCGAGGCGTGATTTTTAACCCGTTTGAGAAAGCGTTGCGCCTTATCGAGTGACTCTCTGTGGATCGTTTCCGAATTGCGAAACAGATCGAAGTAGATGACGCGTTCTACATAGACCGGCAAGACATAGACCCGACGAAAGGCTCCGTCGTCGCCCTGAAAAGCCGCTTTGATTCGTCGGAGATTCTCCGGCAATTTGGTGTTCTGCTCGATTCGCTGCTGTTCCTTGAGCAGAGCGACATCTGTGACCCCCATTCCATATTTCTCTAGGATCCTCGCGTAGAGCTCGGCGTTTTCGAGCTGAGCCGCGCCGAGGAGCCGCGTCTCACCCGGGAAAAGATACGGCATGATCTTGTTCCTAAGCGAGATATCCGATGGCGTGGCGGCGAATAGTGGGTTGATGAGACACATGAAAACAAGAAGGTTTTGAATCATGGGACGTACACTCCTCCTGAGCTAAGACCGGTGCCGGAGCCGTCATCACCACCCCATACAATGAGGAAGCTGTCGGTCCAAATCGTTGCAGGGCCGGTGGCGCCGGCGGGTGCGCTGGTGTTCGTCATTGCGGACCAGCTGTCACCGGAGAGATCGTAGATACCACCGCTGCTCAAATTGGCGCTCGCGCCGGCTCCACCCCAGATGAGCATCTTGCTGCCGGTCCACACGGCGGCGTGGGCACTGCGGGCGGCGGGGGCTGAAGTGGTTGAAATCGCCGACCAGGAGTTGCCGCTCACGTCGTAGATTGACCCGGTGGCGAGCGGACCCCCGCCGTCCCATCCGCCCCAAATCAGCACTTTGGTTCCGGTCCAGACGGCGCTGTGGGCATCGCGGGCCGAGGGGGGGCTCGTGGTGGAGGTGGCCGACCAACTGTCGCCGGAGAGATCGTAGATCCCGCCCGTTGAAAGTGGCGTGCCGCTCGAATTATCGCCGCCCCAGACGATCATCTTACTTCCGGTCCAGGTCGCCGTTTGGAGCGTGCGCGCTGTGGGCGGGCTCGTGGTCGAGGTGGCGGACCAGCTGTCACCCGAAAGGTCATAAACGCCGCCGGTACTGTAGACCGTGCTCGATCCCTGTTGCCCGCCCCAAATGATCATTTTGCTGCCGGTCCAGACGGCGGTGTGGGATTGGCGTGCGGTCGGGGCGGATGTCGTCGAGGTTGCGGTCCAGCTGTTACCCGAAGGATCGTACACGCCGCCTGTGTTTTGAAAAGTGGTGCCGGCGCCGACATTCTGGCCGCCCCAGATAATCATTTTGCTGCCGGTCCAGACGACGGAGTGAAGATAGCGCTCAACTGGCGCACTCGTGGTCGTTGTTGTCGACCAGCTGTCGGCAGTGGGATCATAGCGAGATCCTGTGCCCAGCATGACCGACCCGTCGGTGCCGCCCCAGACCACGACCTTGGAACCGGTCCACACGGCTGTGTGGCCGAAACGGCCCGTCGGTGCACTGGTCGAAGTTGTTGCGCTCCAAACATTGCTTGTTGTGTAGGTGAGCCCCGAAGACAAAGTGCCACTCACACCGACCGGATTTGTGACGACGATATCGACGGCGCCAGCGCTGTGGCTGGGCAGGGTGCAGGTGAGCGAGGTGGCGCTAGCGACGCTGGGGGAGGTGCAGGTGGTGCCGCCGGCTGTGGCGGTTGCACCTGTCACAAAGCCGGTGCCTGTGAGTGTAGCTGAGATGCCGCCATTGGTGCCGGCCTTGCTCGGGGAGATGCTCGAAACGGTGGGGGCCACAGCGTAGGTGAAGGCGTCGGCCTTCGACCCTGCCTGAGTGTCGCTGTTGGTGACGACGACCGTCGCCGTTCCCGCGGATGCTGAGGGCGTGGAGCATGTCATAGTTGTGCTCGAGGAGACGCTGGGCGAGGTGCAGGTGCTGCCGCCGACCGTGGCGGTCGCGCCGCTAATGAATCCGGTGCCGGTGATCGTGAGAGAAGTACCGCCGCTCGTTGTGCCGGCGGTAGGCGACACCGACGTCACTGTGGGGGCTGGGTTGTATGAGAAGCCGTTTGTCTTGGTGCCCGTCTGTGAGTCAGGGTTTGTCACGACGACATTCACACTTGTCCCCGTGGTTCCCGAAGGTGTCGTGCAGGTCATCGAGGTCGTGCTTGCGACGCTGGGCGATGTGCAGGTGTTGCCGCCGACTGTGACTGTGGCGCCGGACAAAAAGCCGGTTCCAGTAAGGGTGATGGACGTGCCGCCCCCCGGCAAGCCACCCGAGGGCGACACCGTTGAGACAGTAGGCGCAGCGATATAAGTGAAGCCGCTGCTCAATGTTCCGGCTTGAGTATCGGTGTTGGTCACGACGACGTTTGCCGCACCCGCCGAGCCGGACGGTGTCGTGCAGGTGAGAGACGTCGATCCCGACAAACTAGGCGAAGTGCAGGTGTTGCCGCCGACCTTAGCCGTCGCGCCGGTGAGAAACCCCGTTCCGGTGATGGTGAGGGATGTGCTCCCCGCTGTGGGCCCGGAGGTGGGCGAAACCGATGAGACCGTAGGGGCCGCATTGAAGGTGAAGGCGCTGGAAAGCGTGCCGGTAATCGTGTCGGGGTTGGTGACGACGACGCTGACCGTTGTTCCGGCGGTGCCTGAGGGAGTAGTGCAGGTCATCGACGTGGCGCTGGCCACACTGGGCGACGTACAGGTGTTCCCGCCGACCGTGACCGTCGCGCCCGATTGAAACCCAGACCCCGTCATCGTCAGCGACGTTCCCCCTGCGGAAGCTCCGGCCGTGGGGGAGATAGAAGTGATGGCGGGGCCGGCCACCCATGAAAAAGCTCCGGTGATAGTCCCAGTCTGCCCGTCGTAATTGACGACTGAAACCGTCGCTGAGCCGGCCGATCCCGCAGGCGACAAACAGGTTATCGATGTGCTCGACACGACGCTCACCGATCCGCAGGCGGAACCTCCCACCTTGACCGATGCGCCGGTCGCGAACCCCGCTCCCGAAATGGTCAGAGAGGTTCCTCCCGCAGTGTTGCCGGTGGAGGGGCTGATCCCGGTGACAGTCGGTGCGGGCCCCAGCGGATCCGGGGAAACTGTGACCGTCACCGTGGGGGCCGGTTCGGTGCTGCTACTCGACCCGCCGCCGCAACCCAGAAAAAACAATGGGTTGGCGAGCGCAGAGAGGAGAGCGAGCTTTGAAAACCATCGGCCACACGGTTTGGGCATGGGAAACCTAGTTTTCGGGAGAAATCTTGAGGAGGTCTTTTCATTCTACCAGGGAATGGAAATTAGCATAGGGGCTGGGAATTACAGGCGGATTAGGATATAGGGCGAGGCATCATGTTCCGTGTGAACCTCCTCCTCCGCCTTCTCGCCTGCGCCTTCTTGCTCTTCATTCCTCTTCAGGGGCTCGATCAATGGTTTTACGATCTCTTTTTTCGAATGCGAGTCACCTCGCCAGTGCCTACTGAAGTGGTTCTCGTGCGAGTGGATGATTCCCGCCTCTTCGACAACCTTCTCAATCTCGACTCGCGGTTTTCGCCGGAGAAGCTGCCGTTCGATCCTGGGAGCTATTCGATTTGGTACGACAGTTTCTACCGCCGGCTTCTAGAAAAAATCCAGGAATCCGAGCCTCGGCTCGTTGTCTTTTCAACCTACTTCGATTGGGTGCATTTGGAGAGTTCCCGAAGCCCCTGGATGGATCATGTCGTCTTTTCGGCGGCGCTTAACGCCGAGAACAAGCTCATTCCGCCGCCGCGCGCTCTCACCAATGAGTTCAACTATGGTTTCAACAACCTCTTCCCCGATGGTGACAACGTTGTGAGGAAGACCCATCTCGTCTATTCCTCCGGCATGTCGCTGACGCTTAAGGTCTTTCAAACGTTGGCTCAGCAGTCTGTGAGTCGCAATCTCATCGATGCTCTTTGGATCGATTTTCGCGGACCGGCCGGAATCTATCCGCAGTACGACGGCGTGGGAATCGTCGAAAATCGCATCGCCACCTCGGGCCTCAAGGGGAAGATCGTCCTCGTTGGACGCGAAGAGGGATCGGCGACCGACGTGGCCACTCCCGTTGGAAAGATGCCCCGCATGGAGGTGCTCGCCAACACCCTCGAGACCTTTCTCCAGAATCGAGAGATTCGGATTCTGCCCAAGGCATTCAACTACTTCGTGTCGGTGGTGTGTATCGTCTTCTCGGTGTGGGTGATTCTGACCCTGCCACTCAATATCAGTTGGCTTCTCCAGGTGGTATTCGGCGGCGTCTTGCTTCTGGCGGGCCTCGTTGCGTTTTCGGAGTTTAAGGTCTGGTTCGGCGTGGCCAACCCCATGATGTGCATCTTGGGGACTCACCTGCTCGTGATCGGCTTTCGTCTGAGCGAGCAGGAGGAGGAGCAATGGCGGCTGACCCAGGAAGCTCAGTATCTGAAGGATATGGACCAATTTAAGAACAACTTCATCTCCCTCTTCAGCCACGATCTGAAAACGCCCATCGCCAAGATCAAGGCCATCACCGAGCGTCTCTTGGGGGAACACCCCGATCTGCCGGTACCGGTCAAGGATTCCCTCAAGACTTTGGACAGGACCAACGGCGAACTCTCTCGTTTCATCTCCGACATTCTGAAGGTCACCAAAATGGAATCGATGGCCTTTGAACCAGTGAAAGAGGTGGTGGACCTTAATCGACTGGTTGAAGAGGCCATTGGGCGGCTGAAGTTTCATGCTGACGTGAAGAAGATCGAGATCGTCGCCGACCTCGAACCGCTCTTCTCTATGGAGGGGGACAAAACGCTGCTGCTGGAGGTCATGTTCAACCTTATAGAGAACGGGATCAAATACAGCCCGGATGAAAAGAAGATCGTCATCCGAACCCGCGAAGAACTCGGAGTCGTCAGGGTGAGCGTTATCGATGAGGGGCCGGGCATTGATCCCACGGAGCTCCCCCGCGTCACCGGCAAATTCTACCGAGGAAAGAAGGCTGCGGAGAATACGAAGGGCTCGGGGCTAGGGCTGTATCTCTCAAAATATTTCGTGGAGCTCCATCAGGGCTTTCTCAGCATCGACAGCAGTCTCGGCAAGGGCACCACGGTCAGCTTCACGCTGCCATTGCCGGCCTAGGTGCCATTGTCTCCAAAAAAAAGCGGGAGGCGGATCCGAAGATCCCCTCCCGCTTTTCTGTCTTAAGACAGATTTCTAGCCAGCCTAGCCGCGCTTGTTCGAAGCGCGGTCGATCTTCTCCTTGAATTTCTCGAAGGGCTGTGCGCCCTGGAGAAGCGTGCCATTGATCACAAAGCTCGGAGTCGCCTGGATTCCAAGACCACCGGCCTCCTTCGCGCTCTTCTCGATCAGGGCCTGGTGTTTTTTCGCAGCCATACACTCCTTGAATTTCGCGCCATCCATCCCAAGTTTTTTCGCGTACTCTTCCAGATCTTTGTCTTCGAGCTTCGCCTGGTTTTCGAAAAGGATGTTGTGAAACTCCCAGAACTTGCCCTGGTCATCACCGCAGTGAGCGGCCTGCGAGGCAAACGGCGCACGCGGGTGTGACGGCAACGGCATGTCGCGGAACACGATCTTCACCTTGTCCGGGCCGTACTCTTTCTTGATCCGATCGAGTGTGGGCACAGCCCGGGCACAGAACGGACACTGGTAATCAGAAAATTCCACGATGGTCACAGGCGCATTCGCATTGCCCCAGGTCGGGTAGCCAGCGACATCCACCGTCAGCTTAGGCGACTCGGGCTCCTTCATCATGAGCTTCACATTCGCCGCCATCCGGAGTTTCTGGACAAAATTCTGCCGCTTCTCAAACTTCTTGCGATACTTGAGGTAATCCTTCACGTCGTCCTTGCGAACGCGGGGATCTTTGAGACTCAAACCCTTCGAGGTGAGGAATTCCTCCACATCCTTGTCGGCCACATCGCCGACGTCGCCACCAGCCTCCTTCTCGACGAGTGCATCGATCGAGAGGTTCTGCTTCTTCGCTTCGCCATCGAGTAGACGCTGTTCGACGAAGTCGTTAATGGCCTGTTCCTTTGTGCGGTACATCTCCTCTTCCAGGTCGAAGAGGCGGGTCTTGACCTGCGCGAAGGCTTCGCTCGCCGTTACCTTCTTGCCGTTGTACTCGGCCACAACATCATTCCCACCGCCGCCGCCCGTGCAGCCACCGATCAAAATCATTGTGAAGATGGATGTGACTAAAGACGCGATGAACCGCATGGAGTCTCCCTTTGAGTTGAGTCAATCAAGGACCTAGGA
>JACPWY010000042.1 GCA_016196825.1 Deltaproteobacteria bacterium
AGCAGCACGCTCTCGGTAATTCCACTGCTCAAAAGGTGGTGATCCTTGAACTCATGCCGGCATCGCTGCAACCGCCGGGCAAAAAAAACCCCCATCGGAAATTCCGATGAGGCTTTACGCGCTGATTCCACCGATCCGGGTACCCACCATCAACCGAGGAGAACCCCAATTTTGGGGTGGGTGACGGGAATTGAACCCGCGACACCCAGAGTCACAGTCTGGTGCTCTAACCAACTGAGCTACACCCACCATAGAAGCTCCATAGATTCGAGGGAATTGGGCGGAGAGTCAAGCGAGGCTGGTCCTTTGGCGATGCCTTGGCGTGTCGTTGTTTGAAAAGGGGAGGGCATTCCTTTATCATTAAATGAAGCCCTTTTCCCGATAAGACCAACGGATGCCCAATAGCCAAAATCCCTTACGGTTTGATCACCGCGAGATTGCGGTGATCTTTAGCCTTTTCGTTTTTGTTTCGCTGCTCATGTTCACGGTGGGAATTCTCGTGGGCAAGGGACTGGCGCAGGCGAAGTACGAGACGATGATCTCGGCCGAGGCCGAACGTATGAAATTGGCGGCCACGGCGCCGTTTGCACCTCAGAATTTGCCGTTGAGAGGGACTTCGGTTTCGACCGGGCATGAGAACACCACTTCAGTGGAGTCCCTTGAGCACGATAAAGCTGAAAACGCCGAGGCGGCGGGCAGAGTCGAAAAGCCAGACGCCAAACTCGAACTCGTCCCCGCTGAGTCGGGCCCGGTCGGAGGGCTGAAGGAGCCGGCTGAGAACAAAGAGATCAAGCAGGTGCTCGCCAACCCTAAACTCCGTAATATTTTCGAGGCCGAGGAAAAAGTGAATCGGGTGCCAGCGAGCGTTCAGCAATCGGATGCTGCCGCCCACGGAGCCTTCACAGTCCAGGTCGGCTCCTACCCAGGCCAGAAGGATGCCGAGGAACGCGTTGACCACCTGAAGAAGCTCGGCTTCGATGAGGCCTTCTTTTCAGTGAAGGAAATTCGTGAGAAGAATGACACGTGGTTTCGCGTTTGGCTCGGTTTCTTTCCCGACAAAGAGCAGGCGCGGCTTGCAGGCCAAAGTCTCAAGGATAAGGGAGAGGTAAAGGATTACATTGTTCGAGACGCTGACATCGCCACCGCAAAAAACTGAAAAACCTTGGGGCCACGAACTTCTTTGGGCGAAGACCAAAGATTATGTGGCTAAGATTCTTTTTATCAAGAAGGGTGAATCGCTCAGTCTCCAGTATCACAAGGAGAAGGAGGAGACGCTGTTCCTTGAGGTCGGCGACTGCGTTTTCGAGTATGGGCGCAGTCAGGATTCCCTCGAAAAACGGGTGATGAAGCCGGGTGATGTGTTTCATGTTCCGCCAGGGCTCATCCACCGAATGAACGCTGTCACTGATTGCCGATTCTTTGAGGTTTCGACACCCCAACTCTCCGATGTTGTTCGGCTGAAAGACTCCTATGGCCGTGCCTAAGACCGTCGCCCTCGTGATGGCCGGCGGCAGTGGCACTCGTTTTTGGCCGCTCTCCCGAAAAGCTCTTCCTAAACAGTACATCGCCTTTGGTCGGGAACGATCGCTCATTCAGCAGACCGTGGATCGCCTGGCGCCCTTGGTGCCGGCGCAGGCTGTGTTCGTCTGCGCTCACGAATCGCATGCGCCCATTTTGAGGGATCAACTTCCGAATATTGGGGATCGATTTCTTGAGCCGCAGGGGAGAAACACGACCGCGTGTCTGATGTTTTCGCTCGCCCTTCTTGAGAAGCGCGGCTTTTCGCCCAACACGCGGATGATCGCACTTCCGGCCGATCATTACATTGAGGACGCCGAGCAATTTCGCAGATTGTTGGTGCTGGCGCTGGACTCCGCCTCTTCCTCCGGCGCGCTGGTCACTCTGGGCATTGTTCCCTCGCGGCCCCACACAGGGTACGGGTATATCGAAGCGGGGGAGGGGCGTTCGGGAGCTGTTCTGGCGGTGAAACGATTTGTCGAGAAACCGAGTCTTGCGACCGCGACCGAGTTTTTGAACTCTAGCCAGTTTTTTTGGAATAGCGGCATATTCATCTGGACATTGAACTCGCTCGCGACGGCCTTTGAGGCCCACTCCCCAAAGGATTGGCAGAGGATTCAAACCGCTGTTGCGAAGAACACCGTGCCCCAGGTGTACGATGAAGTGGCCTCGGTGCCCATCGATGTCTCTGTGATGGAGAAGGCGAAAAATGTCTTGGTGATTCCGGCCGATAATATTGGTTGGACCGATCTTGGCTCCTGGAATGCCCTCTATGAGATGGAGGCGACCGCCCGGGGAATGAACGTGACTCTTGCGGGGAGGACCAAGGCCGTTCAAAGTGAGGGGTGTCTCGTGCGCACGCCTGGCAAGAAGGTGGCGCTTGTTGGGGTGAAAGATCTTGTGATTGTGGAGGAGGGCGACACGATTCTCATCGCCCACCGCGACTTTGATCAGCTTGTTCGTGAAGCCTCGAAGGAGTTTGATCCGTAATGTTAGTCGAAGTGAAGTTTAAGAAGACGGTCGCCCTCGCCAGAACGCTTGAGGAGTGTTTCAACTACATCCGCGATCTCAGGCGGCAGGTGGGGGAGAATTTTCCCGGAATTAAAGAGCTCACGGAGGCTGACAACGGGATTCTCGAGTGGCAGTTCGGAAAGATCGAGGTGAAGGGGATGGGGCTGGAGATTCATTGCGTGACGCATGTTGGCATCTCCGGCCATCAGGTCACCTGCACGCCGGTGCCCGGTCGGGGCAATGCCCAGCTGACGGCGGCGTGGGCCCTTTTTGAATCGGGTGGAGAGGTGAAGCTCGAATTTCACGCCCATTTCAGCCGAGACGTGAATATTCCCTTGTGGCTCAAGGCCATCGCTCTTCCTTTTGCGCAGAATGAGCTCACAAAATTGTTTGATCACTACCTGAGTAATGTTCAGAAAAAGCTTCGATAGCCCCGTTGCACTGGTCATTCTCGCCGGGGCCTCGGTGTTTTTGGCCTTTCCGAAATTTAATCTCTGGCCGCTCGTTCTCCTCTTCCCCCTGTTCGCCATTCATCTCAACGCCTGCGTGACATCCGTTCGTCGGGCCTTTCTCGCTGGTTTCTGGGTGTCGTGCGTGATTATGCTTGGGGGCTTCTATTGGGTCACGTATGTGATTCACAATTTTGGATTTCTTCCCTGGAGCGTGTCCGGTCTTCTCTTTGCGGGTTTTTGTGGTTTTGGCGCGCTGAACTTTCCGGTCTCAGCGGCCGTGACCTATGCCGTGGATAGGCGTTGGGGTGTTTCGCAGAATACACGCCTCGCTCCGATCTGGTGGATTGTCGTCTATCCGGCGTTTTTTACATTGATTGAGTGGCTCATCCCGAAGCTTTTCCCGTGGCACATCGGCCACTGTCTTTATCACACGAGTTGGCTCAACCAGATAGCGGAGGTCACGAGTACGCCCTTTCTGACGTTCTTGCTTCTTTCAACGGGGGCGGCGTTGACGGTTGTGTGTTATCCGCCGGCAGGGGCGGTGAAGGCCACGCGCCGGTGGCTAGCAACGCCAGCGGGTCTTACGGCGCTCACCATCGTCTTTTCCCTTGTGCGCCTTGCGCAGGGGCCGGCCCATGAAAAGACTCTTCGTGTGGGTGTGGTCCAAGCCAACATCGGCACCGTTGATAAGGTGGAGGCAGCCCACGGCTTTGTGAATAAGCTCCACTATATCAACGCGCTCTACATCAGGATGACCGATGAGCTCATGAGCCAAAAACCCCAGCTCATCGTCTGGCCGGAAACGGCAATGGTCTACCACCTCCACACACAACGCGATTTGCCACTGGAGATTGAAAGCCGGGTAAAGGCCTGGAATGTGCCGCTCGTGACGGGGGCGTTCGCGACGGCTCTCAAGAACCCACTCACTGAGTTCAACGCTGGCTACCTACTCGAGCCTCAGCCCGATGGAACCGTGACCTACGACTACTATCCCAAGAATGTGCTTCTGGCGTTTGGAGAGTACATGCCGTTTGGCGAGACCTTTCCGATTCTTTACAGGCTTTTCCCAGAGGTCTCTAATTTTGAGGCCGGCAAGACACAGCGGCCCCTCGTTTTGAGGGACGGTACACGGCTTGGAGTCTCCATTTGCTACGAGATGATTGTGCCCAGTTTCATGCGCAAAGTGGCGGCGCAGGGAGTGCATGTGTTGGTGAACATCACCAATGATTCCTGGTTCGGACCCACTGCCGAACCCTATCTCCATGGGGCTTTGAGCGTCTTTCGGGCGATCGAGCACCGGGTTCCCATCGTGCGATCAACCAACACCGGTACCTCATTTGTCGTTGATACGTTGGGCCGAGTAAGCGGGATGACGCCGGTCTATGGCGCCGATAGCTTTGTCGAGGAGATCGGAATGCCGGGGAGCCCGCCCCACACGATCTATGGACTCTTTGGCGATTGGTTCGTCGCGGTATGCGCCGTGGTGGGATTTGTGTTTATGATCAGGGTGAAACGTGAAGCCATTCATCATTGATTTTCATTGGCTGGGGTACGCTATTCGGGTGCCGTCCTACGGCGCCATGATGGTGCTGGGGTATCTCCTGGGCTATTTCGAGACGCTCCGTCGTGCCATCCGGGAGAAGGAAGACCCCCGCTCTATCGAGGATCTCTTTCTCATCGTGATCGCTTCCGTCACGCTCGGGAGCCGTCTCTTTCACGTGGTTTTTGAGGACCCGGTCTACTACTTTCAGCACCCAGCCAAGATCTTTGCGGTGTGGGAAGGTGGCTATACATTTTACGGAGGCCTTCTCCTCGGGATGCTCGGGATCTACTTCTACTGCCGAATCCGCGGTGTGAATTTCTTGCGCCTCATCGACATCATTACACCGGCCGCGATCTTCGGATCGGTCCTGGGCCGTGTCGGTTGCTTTCTCGCCGGTTGCTGCTGGGGAAAGCCGACCGCTATGCCGTGGGGTGTGGTGTTCCACGATCCCCTCGCGATGGTGCCTGATCACGTTCACGCGCTCCACCCAACGCAGCTCTATGAGGCCGCGGGGCTTCTGGTGCTCTCCATCTATCTTTGGTTTTTGTGCAACAGAAGAAAATTCGACGGCCAGGTCTTCTTCTCAGCCCTCATCGGCTACGCGGTCATCCGCTTCGTCATTGAATTCTGGCGCGGTGACGACTACCGCGGTTTCATCCTGGGCGGCGCCTTGAGCTACGCCCAAATGGTGAGCCTCACGCTTCTGCCATTCACTATTGTGGCGATGTTTCTCTATTCCCGGCTGCGGAAGAGCGCTAACTCGCTCTAAGAGCCTGATCGAGATCGCCCATGAGGTCTTCGGCGTTTTCGATGCCGACGCTCAGCCTTACCAACGAGTCGCTGATGCCGAGTTTGGCTCGGGTCTCGGGTGGAATTGAGGCGTGGGTCATGATGGCCGGGTGATCCACTAAAGACTCTACGCCGCCGAGGCTCTCGGCGAGCGAGAAAACCTTGATACTTTCGAGGAATTTGCGGGCGTTACCCATGTCGCCCTTCATGAAGAAGGTGACCATCCCGCCAAAACCGCTCATCTGTTGCTTTGCGACCGCGTATTGCGGGTGGGAAGAGAGGCCTGGGTAGAGGACGCGTTCAACTTTCGGGTGTTTCTCGAGGAAACGTGCGATCGCGGTGGCGTTTTGCTCATGACGCTGCATGCGGAGTGCAAGCGTTTTGATTCCGCGGAGCACAAGCCAGGAATCAAAGGGTCCGGCGATGCCGCCCATGGAGTTCTGAACATGGTGAAGGCGCTTCCTCAGTTCATCATCGTTAACGACAAGCGCGCCGCCGACGACGTCGCTGTGGCCATTCAAATACTTGGTGGTCGAGTGAAGGACAATGTCAGCTCCGAGCGCCAAAGGCTTCTGGAAGTAGGGGCTTGCAAAAGTATTGTCGACCACGACCAGCGGCCGCGGTGATTGAGTTTGCGCCCAAGAACAGATCTTTCCTATGTCGATCACCTTAAGAAGCGGATTCGTCGGGGTTTCAATCCAGATGACTCTTGTTTTTGCATTTGTAACCGCCGCCGGCGAAATGCTGCACATGTCGATGAAATGGGTCTTCACGCCAAGGCGCGACCAGATAGTGCGAAAGAGTCGGCTCGTGCCACCATAGACATCGTCACAGGAGATTACCTCATCGCCCGAATCCAGGAGGTGCATGATGATGTCGGTGGCCGTACAGCCGGACGAAGTAGCCAGGGCGTGTTTGCCACCCTCCAGCGCCGCGAGAGACTCCTCAAGGGCCGTGCGCGTGGGGTTGTTGGTGCGTGAATAGTCGTACCCCTGATGATGGCCGGGCGACTTTTGTACATACGTGCTTGTTGCAAAAATGGGTGTCATGATCGCGCCATTCGACGGATCGGGGTGAACGCCGGCGTGAACCGCTATCGTCTCAAAGTGCTGCCTGCCATCCATTTACGCCCCCAATCTTGAAGAAATGAAGCTGATGAGGTCGATCTTGGTGAGAATGAATTTCACCCTATTTGAATCGCCCACGAGCGCCACCTTGCCTGAGAGGAAGATGTCGTTCAGCCGTTCGACCGGATCGTTCTCCTGAACAATCGAATAATTTCGCTCAACGAGCGATTCTATCGTATCCGCTGGCTTTTTAGCGCCGGACAGAAGAGGCCGGAGCAGATCGGTCTCAGCCACGATTCCCTCAAGGCTGCCCTTGCTATTGAAAACGGGAAGTTGTGACACTCCTTCATCTCGCATCAACTTCACCACGGTTTCGATCTTGTCGGTCGTGTGGGTGCTCGTGATCTTGGACGACTTATTGAGCATGGTGATGAGGTCACCGATCGTGCGCTCAGACGTCTTGTCGATGAAGGAATTCTCATACATCCACGCATCGGTATACACCTTGGAGAGATAGCGATTCCCATGGTCGGGCAGAATCACAAGGACTCGCCCAGGGTTGTCGGTCTGGGACATGTACCGGAGTGCGCCAACAACCGCCGAACCGGACGATGTGCCCACAAAGATCCCCTCCTTCGCGAGAAGCGCGCGGGTCATCACCATCGATTCCTTATCCTCGACGCGCATGATCTGATCCACGACCGAGAAATCACAGTTGCCCGGCTTTACGTCCTCTCCGATCCCTTCGATCTTGTAGCTCTGGGCCGGCGCGTGTTTTCCCGTCTCAAAGAGCTCCTTCAGAATCGAGCCCTTTGGGTCCACCCCGATGATCTTCACGGAAGGTTTGCGTTCCTTAAAAAAACGTCCAATACCGGAGATTGTTCCGCAGGTGCCCATTCCAATCACGATTGCATCGATCTCACCGCGTGTCTGTTCCCAGATTTCGGGGCCTGTCTGGCGGTAATGGGTCTCGCGGTTATCAAGGTTGCTGTATTGGTTGCTAAAAACTGCGTTGGGTATCTCCTGCGCGAGTCGCGCGGCCGTTTTGTAATGAGACTGCGGCGAATCGGCCGGCACACCGGTGGGGGTGATGACAACCTTCGCGCCAAAGGCGCGCAGCGACTGGCGCTTTTCTTCGCTCATCTTGTCGGGCATCACGAAAACCGTACGATACCCCTTGATGGCGGCGGTGATCGCGAGCCCCATCCCTGTGTTGCCTGAGGTGGCCTCAACGATCGTCCCACCCGGCTTCAAGCGGCCGTCCCGTTCGGCGCACTCAATCATATAGCGCCCGATTCGATCCTTGATCGAGCCCCCCGGATTCAGGTACTCACATTTGGCGATCAACTCACCACGGACTCCCAGCGTGACCTTGTTGAGTCGCACGAGCGGCGTGTTTCCAATGGCTTCGAGAATAGTGCCCTTAATATCCAAGCGAAGGCTCCTTTGATTCGAGAATCATTGACGAATCCACGACCGTCAGTATAGGTGAATCTCCGGTGGTGTCATATGAAAAATGCTTTATTGAGCGTGACCGATAAGTCCTATTTGGCCGAACTGGCGCTGGGCTTAGGCGCTTCCGGATGGAACCTCTATGCGACCAGCGGGACTCTGAAAGTTCTTGAAGGGACCCCAGGCGTAAAGGTCCTGAGCGTGGGGGCCATCACCGATTTTCCCGAGATGATGGACGGGCGGGTGAAGACGCTAAGTCCCAAGATATTTGCGGGGATTCTGGCGCGGCGGGATCACAAGCCGGACCTCGATGATGCAGCCAAGTTTGGAGTGGTGCTCTTTGATCTGGTGGTCGTGAATCTCTACGCCTTCCAGGAGCATCTGGGAAAACCGGCCGATGAGCAGGCAGCGTTCATTGATATTGGAGGCCCAAGCCTCATCCGAGCGGCCGCCAAAAATTCGATGAGCGTGTGCGTCCTCACCGACCCGAAAGACTACGGCCGAGCACTGGAAGTGTTACAGGAGGCGCGCGAATTCCCGCGAGCGTTTCGCGCCGAAATGGCCACAAAGGCCTTCGCGCTCACGAGCCGCTATGACGGCATGATCGCGGGTGAGTGGGGTGGGCTCAAGGGCCAGGCCCTTCGTTATGGTGAGAACCCTCATCAAGAGGGGCGATTCGCGCCATCGCCACTTGCGACCTGGAAGCTGCTCCAGGGTAAGGAACTCTCTTACAATAATATGCTTGACGCTGATGCTGCCTACCGGCTGGCCCAGGATTTTTCCGACCCGGCGGTCGCGATCATTAAGCACACCAACCCATGCGGCGTTGCCTCCGGGCCAGAGGCGTTGAGTGCGCTTTATTTGAAGGCGCTTGAATGTGATTCGCAGTCGGCCTTTGGTGGAATCGTCGGAGTGAATCGTCCAGTGGATGGCGAGTTGGCACTTGAAATGGGAAAGATCTTTCTCGAGGTGGTCGTAGCGCCGGAATTCACAGAAGAGGCGAAGTCGATTCTGGTGGCCAAGAAAAACTTGCGCCTCATCGAGTGGCCATCGCCCGTTTGGGCTAAGGCCGACATGCGGCTTGCGATGGGCGGCATGCTCACTCAGACGCTCGATCACGAGCTGGGCTGGACCGATCTCAAGGTCGTGACGACGAAAAAACCGGACGCGGCCGCGATGAGCGATCTGAAATTTGCCTGGACTGTTGCGAAGCACGCCAAATCCAACGCCATTGTGCTCGTGAAAAAGGGTGTAACCCTTGGTGTCGGCGCCGGCCAGATGTCACGCGTGGATTCGGTGGATATCTCGCTTAAGAAGGCGGCGGGCAAAACGATCTCCGGCTCGGTACTCGCCTCGGACGCCTTCTTCCCCTTCCGCGACAACATCGATCGTCTCAAGGGCCTCGGCATCTCCGCCATCGTCTCCCCTGGAGGATCTCAACGCGACAACGAGGTCATTGCCGCCTGCGAAGAGCATGGCATCGCGATGGTCTTTACCGGCGTGAGGCATTTCCGGCATTAGGATGACTATGACAGACTTCGGTGCCTCTACAAGAGCGAGCCGCGTCCGCCTTTGGTCTCAAACCTGAGAGCGCTAACCTAATTTGTCGAAACGACCGAATGATCATGGGGGTGGACCGATGAAAGCGATCGTACTTGTGAATGCGAGTCTGATGTTGCTAGTTTCGCCCCTTTTCGCGGCGGAACTCCCTAGTTACCACAGCGAACAGGCTAGACGAAAAGAGGCCCCCCAAATCCAAGTTTGCACGATCGGCCGGATCAACACTTCCCTCGTTGCGAAGTTACTCAAGGAGAGTCCGGTCATTTGCTACGCGGATGGATACAATCGAGTTACGCAGGCCAATGGTCGTGAATCCTGGAGCGGCGGAAGCGGAACCCCCATCAAACTAACGCAAAAGATCTTGAATAAGGTGAAGGGCCGATATTTTCTCATGGGCGACCCGTGCCACGCATCTCCCCAGGACCAGGGCCAGCCTGCAGACCTCAAAACCCTATGGAAAGGATATGCCGAATTGATACGGGAGGCCTGTGAGGGAGAGGTTACCGGTTATGATGACGTGGACGTGACCCTATCTAAGGACGCTCTTAAGATCATTGAACAGCTCGACAACGGAAACGTCTTCACTCCTCACGGGTGCCAGGCTCGTCCGCTCCACAAGTAAGGGATCTGCCGGGCCAGGCAAGATGCGTGCAGCGCAAATGGAAGAAACTCGCTGGAAGATCGGAACCGTATTGAGTATCCCCCGCCAGCGAAGCGCCGAGCGCGGCCAGTTGTGCACGGATTTGGTGGGTGCGGCCAGTGAGGAGGTCGATGTTGGCTAGGAAATATTCTCTCTGGGGCTGGATGTCCGTGATGATCAATTCGCAGCGGGCCCAATTCGCGTGTTCCTCGGCGACAACCACTCTCGGCGCACGCCAACTGGGTGCCATGAAGTGAACGTGGTGCCCTAAGGCCACGGGAATAGGGATTCGCGCGATGTAGGATTTCTTCACTAGGCGGCGGGAAAAGAGTTTGTTGATGTCAGATTGGGATTGCGGCGCTTTGGCTAAGACCATGAGCCCCGAGGTCACCGTGTCCAGGCGGTGAGTGACGTAGAGGCGTTGTTCCAGGAAGTCGCCGAGCTGCTGGGCCACGTTTTCGATGCGATTGTCGAGGGTCGCATGCACGGGAATCCCTGCTGGCTTATCCACCACAACCACCGCCTCATCCTGGAACACAATGCGATCACCCCATTTCCAGTCTGTGGGAAATCGCTTGGGCAGGGTGTGCACGCGGACGATATCTTCGGGCCCTACCAGGCAATCCTCCACCTGCCGCTTGCGATTTCGGTAGATAGCCCCCATCTCAAGGAGAAACTCAACGCGGGAGCGATCGAGAAAAAGTTTTTCTCCGATGACGGCGCTCATCAGTTGGGGCTCGGGGCTCTCGAGATGGAAGATGCTCTCTCTCATACGTCATATTCGTAACACCACCCGGGATCAGGTGTACTCAAGGTATACACCTCAACCCCTTGATTTCAGGCGTTTTTCGATCCCCTCAAAAATGCCACTGTATGCGCTCTTCACAATTCCTTCACAATTCACGCCCTCGTTCCCCGCAGGAATACGGCTGGCACCCCCCTTGCATTTAACATCAATCAATACGCACCTAAGAATTTCATCCGGTACGGCACCTAGAGAACTCTTCTCGATAGCACCTCGAAGTTACACAAGCCAGACGTCCCGCGAGCATCAACTTGAGGAGAGTCGCTATGAAGACATCACAGCTAGTCCTAATTGGAACATTCACCATCGTCATCGCAACGAGCGGCTGTTCTCGAGACCTCGGCCTTCAGGTCGCAGGCTCCCCGATCTCCACTCCAACCGGGGGGGTGGGAAGCCCCTTCGGTGGATACCCTCAGCCGGGCGGCTTTAGCCTCGGCAACAGCGTGGGAAACCAGGTGCCGGTGCAGAGCCAATCGAATCCCTTTCAGCAGCCGACAACGATAGACCCGTTTCAGAACGCGTTTGTCGGTGGACAAAACCCCTGGAGCTATCTCAATGGCATGGTTCCTCCCTCGAGCGCGAACAATCAGGTTACCTCCACCGTGTTGACGGCAGGGACCTACCGATTGGCTCCATCGCAAGCGATGATCGGCGCCTTCTTTCAGATTTCTATTTCGCCTCCGGTGACTCTTGTGAACAATGTCGCCGGTTGCAGTGGACAGCTCGCCGGCCAAATCTTGCCGAATCTTTCCATCTGCCTCAATTTTACGGCTACACAAACTCCGGTTCCAGTGCCGGTGCGTTTCGCCGTGCAATCTTCTTCAGGAATCGTGAACAGCACGCTCTATGTTTTGATTCTCCCGGCCTCGATCCTGAGCCATTTGAACCTGGCAGTGGCCGGCGCGATTCCTCCGGTCCAGATCAACGAATCGATTGGAGCAAATGGTCAGGCTTCGGGCCAGGTGGTGCCGACGAGCTTTGCGGTCCAGGGCACCAACCTTCCCTACGGCACGAATTTGACGTCCAATGATCCTTCGGTGCAGATTGTCCCGCAAGGGCAGGGCTGGATGGTGACGACAAGTCACCGCGGCGTGCTCAACTTGACGGCGGTGAGCGCTCAGACAGGCGCGCCGATGGGCTCCCTCCAGGCAGCGGTTCCTCTCGTCTATACAATCAAGGCCACAGCCGAAAGGGGCAAGCTGCTTAGCTCGAACGATGTGATGCGCTTCACCTGTGCCTCTTATGGACCAATGACACAGCTGATGGTCCAGGATGGGAATTTCGCCCAGTTCCTAATACCTCTCGGTTCGGGCCCGGTGACTTCTCCTAACATCTCTCGGTCGCCCGACAAATACGGCCGCGCGATCATCACGGTACCGGGCAACGCGGGCAGCATCAGCTGCCAGGGTGTGGTGGCGGATCTCTCGGGCAGTATCGACAACTCCTTTCTGATGAACATTCAGTGAGGGCACTTTTGCAAGGCGCCCAGGTGAGCTTGACTTAAAGCATTAACTTAGCTCGGCGGAACTTTTGGCGACAATTCCAGAGATTGATTCGCTGCAGAATGTCTTGAGAATCGATTCCTTTCTTCCATCCTTATCTTTTTTTCATCAACTTCATCAAGCCCTCTTCACCCTGAGCCGACACCAGAGGAAGGAGGAGAGTATTTTTCTGTGAAAAGACTCCTATTTCACATCTCCTTAGTCATGTCGCTGGCCGTTGCGGCGCCGTTACTGAGGGGTGAATCGGAAGAGGAAGAAGAGGCGCCAGCTCCAGCTGCGCCGGCTGTTGCGCCTGGCGCGGCGGCTCCACTCATTCCGCAAGCGCTGGCTCAGCCCACGCTTGAAGGTGCCGTCCCCGCTGCGCCCGCTACAGCGGCTGCTGCGCCGATGGCTGCGCCCGGTGACGAGGTCGAGGAGCCGGAAGAGCCAGCCCCTGCTGTGCGCCCAGCGCCGTTGCTCGCGGCCCCGCTGCCTGTCGTTACTCCGAGAGTTGTGATCCAGCCGGTGGTCATCGTTCCTCCCGTGGTGGTTTCACAGCCAGTTGTTGTGGCCCCGGGGTCGGGGAAAAGGAGATCTAAAAAATCCAAGTTGATCGATGTGCCTGCGGAAATGGCATTCGACCCGGTCAAGCGTTTGCCCGTCAAAGAGAGGAAGAAGAAAAAGAAGCACGCTCAGAAGGACGCCAGTCTCTTGTCCCGAGACGACATTCAATTTGCCCTAACACCAGCTCCGGAACCGGTGGCCCCCGAAGAGGAGGTCGAGGTTCCAGAGCGAGCAGTGGCCAATATTCCTGCGGCCCCGCTTCTTTTTCCATCTGCACTGCCCACTCCGTTTATCGATTTCTCCGCTCTTGAGATTCAAAAGATGGATCCCATCGAGAGTTTCTCATTCGAGGGCAAGCTTGGTGTGGCGGCGGCCGACGAAGACGAGAAGCGGGGAGAGCCTGAAACTTGGGAAGAGGAGCCTCCGATCGAGGGAGAGTACGGTCGGCTGATGAAAATCGCCGATATCCCGATCATTCCTCGGTTTGCCTTCATCCGAAAAGGGGCCACACTCAATCGGTACTATTTCGTACGCCAGGCGGATACGCCCCAGTCCGTGGCACAACTTCTTTATGCAGATAAGACGATGGGCAACGATCTGGTGCGGTGGAACTCACTCCCGTGGAATCCGGGGCAGGCGATCTTCTATTGGTCACCGAAGCAGAATCTCGATAACCGAGTGCGCTCCTACTATGAAGAGGCCGGCACGATCACAACCGACGTGAAGATGCACTCGGGAGAGTGTTTGCAGATGCTGGCGCAACGTCTTCTGAAGGATAAGTTGAGCTGGCGTGAAATCGCGCAGGTGAATGGTCTCGATGATCGGGACTTCTGTGACTCGGGACACCGCCTCAAGGTCCATGGGAATTTTTTAGCCGAGGCCGACGCACCGGCAGCCGCTGGGGTTGTGCCCGCGCGCAAGCCTGCCTCTGCGGCTCTTCCCGCAACACCCAATGCACCGGTCAATCTGGAGGCAACGAGAGTGCCTGAAGCTGCGGCTCCAGCGACACCTGCCGTCACAGCGACCGGGGCCGCCCCGGCAGGGCTAGCGTTATCGCCGGTGAATTCGGCTCCAGCGGCTCTGCTTCCGCCCGCGCCGGTCGTTGCCACACCCCCAGGTTTCATCATCCCCGAGGCGAAGATCGCCGCCGAGCCCTCGCACGCTCCGTCACTGTTTGCTCCTACGGCAGCCGCCGAGGAGGAGGAGGTGAGAGCGCCCGCCTCAGCAGCCCCCGCGCCTGTCGTGGGCCCTCCGATGATCAAGGGCCCGGGCGAATTGCTTCCGGCGCCCGTCTCTGCGTCTCAACCTGCCCCCAAGCCGTAAGTATCCCGATATTCCCTTCCATCCAAAAACGGTTTTTTAACTTTTGATAACAAGTTCACTCGCATAGGCGCCACTGAAGTTGCTGGAATCCTCTCAGAGTGGAATTGTCTCAACCGGGGTTACTACTTTGGGGGTGCTGTGAGATCGATTCTCTTTATCTTTTTGGGCCTTTCTTCGTTTGCTGGCGCGGATCCCACTTGGGTGCGGTGGACCGGTGCGGAGGACGCCAATCCCTCGCTTCAACACATCCTTTTTCGATTGAAGGATAAGACCGGTGTTGACCTTTCCATCGATAGTCTCATCACAATCGAGTCGCGGCAGCTGGCGACCTCCCATTTTACAATGCTGGCTCAAGCTCAGAACGGTCTGCCCGCCCGGAATCTGGGCCTTCGAATTTGGACCTCTCTCGAAGATGGTTCTCTCATTCAGATGGAGGCGCTGATCGATAAGCTCACACCACCGCCGAGCTTTCCGATGGAAACGCGCTTTCTCAACTCCCAATTCACCATGCGATTGGCGAAAGCTGAGGTGCGACGGCACCGTGACGATCCTTTCGTCCGAGATGTTCAGTGGCAGGACTTTTGGGAAAAGGCAGGTCGTGTTCGCGCGGTGACGGTGAAGGGAAAATATGGGAAGCACTTCATCAATATTTCGCTTGAGACGGGGAAGGTTGTCTCGACTCGATACGACGAGTTCCCGCAGGCTGATGGCGAGTTCAGCGTTCCTGTTCAGATCTTCCCCATTTACGAGGAGACCGACGAGGGCCACCAGTTCCTGACTCGGATCTCGAGCGAACTCCGATATCTGAACGCGAAGGTCCATAGGATGGAGGGTGATCCTTACGCGCCATTGAAGGAAAACCACTACGATTTTGAGAATTTCGATCCGTTGCTGGGGCTGACGGCCGCCGGACGGAAGCAGGGGTTTTGGGCGATGGGGTACGTTAAGGCCCAGGTGTCCTCGATCATCGATGCCCTTCCGCTTGTCGACAATAGCTTTGCCAATGGCGGTGTAGTGCTGAATGGGCGTTACGCGACCGTGAGCATCTACCCCGATGCTGTGGCGAAATTCGAACACCTCACCTTCAAGCCCTCGCAGTCGTATCAATTCCTCCCGTTCATTCGTGAAGTGGCGGGGAGTCCGGGGCATGAGGAGATGGTGCCATCGGGTTCCTTCTTGGGGCGACCCTTGGCCTCTGCCGAGGATGCCTTTAACCGGGTGGCGCGTCGCCTCCCCGATCAGAATCCCGAAACCTATTTTGACGACGGGTTTGATGAAGTGCAGGTCTATTGGGCCGTCACGCGACTCTTTGAGAGTCTGCGGCCGATGGGGTTCACCGATCCCGATCTGTCGACGAGGCCGTTCAATGCCTTCCTCTACAATCCGGACATCACCTATCGTGATAACGCCTTCTACACCGACGATACGATCAACTTCACCACCTACTCCGCCGACCAGCACAACATGGCCCGGGACAATCCCACCATTTGGCACGAGCTGGGTCACGGTGTGATGGATCGCCTCATGGGTGACTTCATCCGCCTCGCCGACACTGGCGGTCTCTCCGAAGGGATGGCCGATTTCGTGGCGAGCCTTGTGTTGACCGATCTAACCGGTGGGCTTCCCTTCGTAGGGAAGGAGCAGATGCGCATCATCAACAACACCGGCTTTCATCTCACGAATGAGGTGCACGATGACGGCGAGGCGTATGGTGGAGCGATGAACGATATCCTCAATAATGCGATCGGCCATTATGGGCGAGACGGCCTGGCGAAGGTGACCGACCTCACGCTCGAGGCGATGCGGTTGGCCCGGAACCATCCAGCGTTAACGGCAAATGATTGGTTCGACAAGATCCTCTTTGCCGATGAGCGCGGCCATGGTTCGGTGCGCGCGCCGGGGGAATTGCACGCCCTGATTCTGGCCTCCCTGAACGGTCGCAACTTTGAGTTCAACGGAAAGCCAGCTGAACTCATAGTGCTCAACGGTTCTGATGAGGTCACTGCGACGGGGCCGGGTTCGCGCCCGCGTCCCATTCCGGTGACGCTTGCTGAGACCGAGAGTTCCTCTTACACATTGAAGGTTCGGGTGAAGAACGGCGACCACTTCCAGTTCAAGTTCCCCATCACGCTGAAGGCTGAATTCCTGAAAAGTCCGCTGCAGGGAGCCGTTCACTGGCAGGGGGAAGAGAAGAATCCGCTGGAATTCACTCTTGCGTCAGAGACCGAGGTCGTGACGCTGCCGCTGACAATCAGCGGCAAGTGCGACTTCGTGAATCGCCCTGATGGAAGCTGCGTTGACTACGTGCATATGCAGATCTTCAACCAGGGTGGACAAAAACCGATCGCCAAGAAGCGCTTCTACCTCCGCGTCACAACGAAAAAGCCCGCGGGCTGACGCTTCGGGTTGTGCTCTAGGGGAAACGGGCGCTGCACCTTACGCGCGTCTGTGCTAAAATAGTTGAAGTAGCTTTGTCTTCACCTATTTACCCCCCTAAACATGTCGGCTCTCATCGGACTGGTCAAACTCGCGTTTGCCAATTTGCAGATCAATAAGCTGCGATCCGTTCTCACCGTTATCGGCATGATCTTTGGCACGGGCGCCGTGATCGCCACTTTGAGCAGTAATGAAGGGGCCTCTCAGTTCATCAAGAAGGAACTCGAGAGCATGGGGACCAACGTGGTGAACATCGTGGCCGATGGAAGCTCCGGCGTGCTGACCTCGGAACACCAGGCACTTCTGAAAAAGTATGTCGACAATTTTCGAATGCTGTCTCCGGTGAAGGAGTCAATGAACTTCAAAATGACCTTTGGCGTGAATTCGACTCCGATTCGAATTGTCGGTGTGGATCCCGCTTTCTTCCTGGAGACGAAGCTATCCCTTGCCTCGGGCCGACTCTACGATTCCTACGACAACACGCACTCGGCGCTCGTGGGGGTGATTGGCGCCCAGATTAAGCGGGATCTCTTCGGTGCCCGCAACGCGATCAACGAATACGTCCACGTCACTGACCAAAACGGTTCCTATGTCTTCCGTGTCTCAGCCATTCTCAGGGAGAGGGGGACCGCGACAGGCTCCAGCATTGATTCGACGGTCTTTGTTCCGATTCGCACCCTGGAAAAGCTGGCGCCGCAAACTTCAGGCCCCACCCTCCTCGCCGGAACGCTCTACAACGACGAGCGTTCGAGTGTGACGCGGGAACAGGTCAAAGCGATCTTGGGGAAAGCCTTTCCTTCGGGGCTGAGCACCTCCGACTCCCGCGAGTCGATAGAAAAGACTCAAGGGATCTGGAAGAAACAGAATCTCGTGGGCATCTGTCTTGCGATGATCAGCCTTGTGACCGGGGGAGTCGGCATCATGAACATCATGCTGCTCTCCGTGGCCCAGAGAAAAAAGGAGATCGGTCTTCGAAAGGCGGTCGGGGCAACGGATCTCTATATCTTGAGTCAATTCCTGATCGAGGCTGTGATTGTCTGCCTGCTGGGCGGAATCATAGGGATCATGGTTGGCATGTTTTTTGGTCAGCAGGTGGCGAAGATGATGGGGCAATGGGAAGCCGTCCTCAATCTTTCGACGATCGCAATGGCCCTTTGTTGTGCCGTGTTGACCGGGGTGGTTTTCGGGCTGGCCCCCGCGATACGGGCCAGTCGACTCGATCCTTACGAGGCTCTCCGGGGATAACTATGAGATCCATACTCCTGTTCACACTCCTCGCATTGGTAACCTGTTCCAAGAACAGTGACTCGACCGCCGCGACGTCTGGCGGCTCTAATGGGTCATTCGCTGCCACCGTGAAGGCCAAGAAGGGGCGTATCGAACAAATCGTCAATCTGCGCGGAACTGTTCGATCCAGCAATCGCATCGAGATGAGGGCGGAACGGAAGGTCAAGATATCCAAGAATCGCGTGAAGAATTTTGATCCGGTCAAGAAGGGGCAGATTCTTTCCGAGGTGGACAACTCCGAAACCGAGACCAAGGTCAGAGAGCTCAAGGACAAGAGCAAGACGATGGAGCTCGAATTTCAGTCGGTGAAGATCAAATACTCCCATGCGCAAAAGGTGCTCGAGCGCAAGAAAGCCCTCTTTGATAAGGGCATCATCGCTCAGAAAGAATTCGACGACGCGAACCGCGACTATCGGCTCAGCGGCTCCGAGATTCGCGCCAAAGAACTCGAGATGGAAAAGCTAGGCCGGGACCTCGCTGAAGCGAATGACCAGATGAAGAGCTCAAATTTTGTTTCACCCATGGACGGAGTGGTCACAGGGCTTGTGATTCCAGAAGGCACTGGAACAGAGGTGCAGGCGGGTCAGTCTGTGGCAACGATTTCCGATCCCGATAGGCTCGCCCTTTGGGTGGGAGTTGAAGAGGGGCACCTTCACAAGGTGAAGGCCGAGATGTCGGCTGAGATTAGCCTCGACAGCGTCCCCAACGAGACCATCAAGGGTAAGATCATCTCCATCGGAACGACCGAGATCGGTGGCCAAGCGGCGCGCGTCCGCACCTACGAGGTGGGGATCTCATTTGTACAAAAAGGCATGGCGATTCGTGAGGGGTACACGGGACAGGCGAAGATTCTCTTTGAGCAGAAGGAAAACGTTCTCACGATTCCATCGGCCGCTCTCAAGTATTTGGATGGCAAAGACTATGTATCCGTGGTGGGCGGCCTATCCGGACAACCCACCGCCAAGGCCGTTTCGGTCGGCATCCGCACCGACAGCGAGGTGGAGATTGTCTCGGGTATTTCAGAAAACGACACTGTGTACGTGGCCTCCAGCGAAAACCAATGACGCTCCTTTCTCAATTCAGCATTGGGCTTGTGGCGTTTTGCGCCATTTCCCTCTTTGCGGCAGCCCCCACCTCCAAATTTGAATCGCTCCTGAAGGGCGCTGATCTGTTCGGTGTGCCAAAGGACGTGAAGAAGGTGATGCGCCTCGGAGAGCTCTACGAGGCGATCAGCGTGAAAGGGGTGAAGATCCGACAGGGGAGGGAGGATTATAACAGCGCTCTCGATGCCTATCGGACCAAATACAACACTCTGAATTTCCCAGTTCCCGCCCTATCCTTTGGCCTTAATTCCTCAAAGGCGACCTATTCCAATCTTGACGGAACGTTTAGTAACACTAGTTCCACCGGATTGAACGCTGGGCTCGCCCTCTCTGGCTCGACCGGGTGGGGGCTGTCCTACAGCTTTGGTCTGCCGTCGATAACTCAAGGAGTCGATACATACGGAAATCTTTCGAGCTCCATCAATCTGGGACTCACCAATCTCAGCTTTTCGCTCCTTAAGGGCTCGATCTTTGCGTTGGGGCGGAACCAGAAAAACCAAGCTGACATAGGCATGAATTCGGCTAAGTACACTCTCAAGACCACGGTCCTCAGTTCTATCAAAGACGCTGAAAGCGCCTATTATGACGTACTTCTCAAGCAGATCCGCGTGCAGGTGCTGGAGCAGGCGATGGCTTCGGCGCAGGCCCTGCTCTCGGATGTGAAAGAGATGGTCGCCGCAGGAGAGTCCGACAGATTGTCCGTTCTGAAGACGGAGCTTCAGATCGCTCAGGGCGAGACCGATCTCCTGGCGGCCCGCATCGATCTGACCAATTCCCGCCAGACGCTGAGAGAATTGATCGCACTCAGGATTGACGAGAACCTCGATATCTATCCCGACCCCAACGAATTGAAGGCCAATCGAACACCACCCGAGCTCGATGCCACTCGTCTCATGGAACGGGCAAAGGCCACGCGCCCCGCCTACCTGGCTGCTCTCGGCACGAAACGGGCGGCTGAACTCGCGGTTCAGTCGGCCTTCTCAGACATTCTTCCCTCACTCGATGTTCAGTTCAGATACAGTTACAATGGCACTGCAGCTTCTCTGGCCGACGCCCAGACCCAGCTTTTCCAGACGCCTAGCTCCTACGTGGGTTTCAGCTTCAGCTACCCTCTTTTCAACGACCCGGCGCAGGCCTCCTATCGCCAGGCCAAATTTGGCCTCCACAAGGCGGAGGTTCAGGTCGAGGAGGCGCACAACGCCATGATGAAGGAGATCAATCAGTCGATTATCGGCGTGGATATGGGCCAGCGACGTCTCAAGATGGCCGAAATGTCACGCCAGCTCTCGGAGAAAAAGCTTCAGGCGGAGTTTGAAAAATTTAAGGTGGGAGAGAGCGCAATTCGCAATATCACCGACTACCAAAAAGAGGTGAACGATGCTCGGATCAATGAGATCAGCGCGCGGGTCGCCTACTTCACGGCTCTCTCAAGTCTGAGAACCTCCATTGGTGACCTTCCGGAAGGCGTTAGCCTCAGTTTTGCTCAATGAGAAATCCATGATCGAGATGGAAGACATCAAGAAGAGTTTCAAGTTAGGAAACTCCGAGGTGTGGATTCTCAAAGGGATCTCCCTTTATATCGGCCAAGGGGAATTTGTCTCGATCATGGGCCCCAGCGGTTCGGGCAAGTCCACTCTCTCTTCCATACTGGGGTGTCTCTCCCGTCCGACGGCCGGCCACTATAAGATTGATGGTAAGGATGCCATTAAGTCGACCGGAAACGATCTGGCTCGGCTGAGAAACAAGAAGATTGGCTTCATCTTCCAGGATTTCAACCTTCTCGAGGGTATTTCGGCCATCGACAATGTGGCGCTCCCGCTCTTTTATGGCGGCGTTGCGCAGGGGCCACGTCGCCGCAAAGCCATCGATTGTTTGAAAAAGGTGGGCCTGGAGAACCGTCTCTACCACACGCCCAAGCAGCTTTCCGGCGGACAGAAGCAGCGCGTGGCCATCGCCCGGTCGCTCGTGAATGATCCGACATTTCTGTTTGGCGATGAGCCCACCGGTGCTCTCGACAAAAAGACCGGCCACGAGATCATGGGCCTCATGCAGCGGCTCAATCTGCAAGGCCACACCGTGGTCCAGGTGACCCACTCCGCTCTCGACGCCAACTTTTCGAAACGAATTCTCCATCTGGTCGACGGCCTGATCGTGAAGGACGAAATGGTCGAGAAACCAACCATTGGCGTGCTGGACGCCGTCATCGATTCGAAGGACGAAGTCATGGCGCGCTTTTGGCGTGTCGCCCAGTCCACCTCGGTCCTGACACCTGAAAACTTGGCTCTTCTCAAACAGGTTCTGGCGAGCTCCAAGACGAGCGAATCGGTTGTTGAAGGGGTGCGCGCGATCTCCCGTTGGGATCAGGTCGAAGACATGATGGAGCAATTGTTCCGCCACGAGCATTGGGCCGTGCGGTCAGAGGTGATCAAGATCGTCTCGGTCCGCCCCAAAGATAAGAGCGTTCACTACTCGTTGCGCGCTCTTGAAGACGAAAACGCCTGGGTGCGCTACCTCGCCGCCAACCATCTCAAGAAGAATTGGCCGATCTCCCTGACCGACGATGATAAGAAGAGGATTCTGGCGCACCTCGAAGACGACGACGAACGGGTGCGTGCCAGCATTGTGGCCTTCGTGTCACAGTGGAAAGATCCGACTCTCATTCCCTGGTTTCAGAAGGCGATGCAGGATAAAGACGGACGTGTGCGTGCCAACGCGCTCGACGCTGTGACGCCCCTCTTTCTCTCGAAATCAGCTCCTCCCGACGTGATTGAGTCCGTGCGGGTGCACCTCGAGGACAAAAACAACCGGGCCCGTGCCAATGCCGCCATTCTTCTTTACTCGTACGAGCCCAAGCTCTCTCTCTCGGAACTGTGCAAGATGGTGACAAGCGACAACAACCTGATGCGCGCCTCAAGTGCGTGGGCGCTCGGCCAGACCGGCAGTGACGAGGCCGGCCTCTTTCTTTTGGAGCGCCTTCGAACGGAGCGCGAAGAGCTCGTGCTGGGCCAGGTCATCCGATCGCTGGGTAAGCTCAGTAAAGACATCGTTCCTCTGTCTCGCCAACTCTCTATCCTCTTCGAAGAGACCAAGACCGAAGCTGTTGCTGAAGCGGCCTAAGGCGCTGAGTCAGCCTAAAATCCACGGTCTTGATATAATCTTCAGATGATCAAAACACTTCTGGTCCTCGTTTCACTGGCTTTCCCGGGCGAGTTCACCGCCTATGACGTCACAATCTCCACCGTCTCGCGCGATAACTATCTCGAAGGGGCGCTCGATGGGTCGATTTCCGTCAAGAACCCCTACACAATGTTGGGCCCCAAACCCTTCTTTTATTCCGCGGATGTGAAGGTGGACGGGGGCAATGCCTTTGTGGTGGCGGGCACGAACCCTACGGCCCGAATTCGGCAAATTCGGTCGCTCACGGGGGTCTCCTTCCAGAGCCTGGAGGGTCGCATGGCTGGGTTGAGCGGACAAAGAGGAGTCGCCACTGCCAACGCGGTTTGGGCAGGTATCAGCAATATCGGAATGCGCCGATCAAACGACGGTTTCCTTAAGGCCGGAGAGACCCTTCGCTCGAGAATGGCCGCGGACAACGATTTTGTCCTGAGCCAGAAGATCACGCATCAAAAGGTAGCGCTTCCGCTTCTTGTCGCAATCCAGGCCCACGAAAAATCCCAGGCCGATGGCGATTTCGAGTACGAAGGAAAACGCTACACGATCAAGACAGGAAAAATGGGTGACCCCATGGTGCTCCAACTGCTCAAGAAGAACGATCCCCGCCGCATGGATCACAGCGGCTGGATCGGCTACGGCATGCAGGGCTCGCCATTTAATGATGAGGTCTTCGCCAACTGGTACTTTGAAATTACACCCTCGGGCGGCGGCCCCGGCATCAGGGGCGACTCCCTCACAGCGCAGCTCATCTACCGCTACGGCTTCTACCAAGGCGGCAAATATCGAATGGATCCGGCCAAGATTATCCAGTTATTCGATATACGCAGTTAGCTACTCGAACCGATCACTGCACCAAAGACCCGAACAAATATACTCAAGCGCGTTCTTAGCCTTGAATGCTAAGTTAGATTCGTTGGGCTGTTCGTCTTTCATTAGGAATCTCGCTAAGGTTTTTCTGCCGAATGCCACACCGGTGGAAACGGCGTCGCTAATTCCTCGAAGTGAAAACCGCAAAGAGTGGAAGAAATGAGAACAACATAGTTTTTGGGTACAATCTTTACCTCTTCTTACAAAGCAACAGCCCAGTTAGACTTCCTACCATAAGACGGGGCACTTGCCGATCCAAAGGGGCTTATTGCTGCGCGTCGCTCGAGGTGCTATCTAGGAATTTGTTGCTGTTCAGTCGTGGGCTCAGCGGGAGAAGCCCCACGAATAGGAGGTAAACGGTGAAACGTTTAACGATGCTTGTGCTCATAGGGGTTTCTTCTTTAAAGGGACTGGCCATCGATGTCGCCGAACTCGAGAAATATCGCTGCCGAGAGGATAAGGACAGGGTGTCTATCGCCGCTCAATTCGTGCGATCTGCTGAAAGTTCCTCACGTTTTCGGAAGATCGTATCCAGATTAAGTCTTCCTGTTTTTATCGAAGAGGGTCTGGAATCAATGGACGTGACACTGGCCGAAGATCTCAAGTCGCAGAGCCTTCGGGGTTTTAGTTCCTTTGCATGTGACGACCCAGGGTGCCTATCGACCTTATTGTTGGAGGTACGCGTTGAGTACGACAGTAAATCGCGTCGCTATACGCTGAAATACACATACGATGGCGTCGTTTACTCGGACGGTGATGAGAAGGACCGAAAAATCGCGTCCTCCGGACAGCTTGTCTGCGTCAAAAAATGAAAGCAATGCTTGTCGCTGGCCGCCCTACCATTTTGGGTTCTTGTGGAGTGCACTTCTGGAGAACCCCCGGCAGTTTTCTGGAGCGGGACAGGCAAATGTGTTCGAACCGGCGACCTTAGCTAGCTCAATATCATTCTCTATCCTTGGCACCAGACCGAAGAGAATCGGCACCACGATTGGATACACAAACGTACCGGAGCCAAGGTCCTCAAGGTTCAGCACCCTGAGTTTGAAATGTGGCGCCAAGGTATTCATGCACGATCGGGAGTGGCCTGCGCCGATTGCCACATGCCCTATTACAGAGAAGGGGCACTTAAGATTAGCGATCACCACGTGCGAAGTCCGATGCTGAACATCAACCGCGCCTGTCAAACTTGTCACCATTGGCCGGAGGCGGAACTCAAAGCTCGAGTGGAAACGATTCAACAACGTACTTTTGGGCTTCGAAACCGTGCGATGAATGCGTTGGTGGAGCTAATCTGAGATCTGGAGACGGCCCAGAAGACTGGTAAGGCATCGAAAGGGATCGACGAGGCCCGAACACTTCAGCGGCAAGCCCAGTTCTATCTCGATTTTGTCGAGGCGGAAAACTCCGCCGGTTTCCATGCTCCTCAAGAAGCGGCCCGCATTCTTGGGGAGTCTATTGACTATTCTCGTCAGGCGCAGACTAAGCTTCGTCCCCTTCGATGAAGTCAGGCGATGAACAAAGAAAGGGAGTTGGCGAACTCTAAGTTATGAGCACCGGAAAAACACTGAATTGGTTGCTGGTTTTCTCGATAGTGAGTCTAGCTGTTCCGCTCCCTGCCGGCGAAATTGCGGGAAGCGCACTCTTTGAAAGGAGTTTTCACAGATTATTCTCGATCCATCGCAGTACGAATGAGAACGAAATAATCTACGAAGCACGTTCCACTCCAGAGGGATTCGATATTCATGATCCAATCAAAGCTTACTGGGTTATGAACTCTGAAGGGGGGACCACCGAGCCGCTTACCGCAATAGAAAGGAGTTGGGCGTACGGTGTTTTGATAAAGGAGGTTTCGGCAAACCAAATAATCTTTTCTCTGAAGGCCCTGCCCGATCGCAACATCACGGTCCATCGAGCGGAGGAGGTGATTGCGACCATGATGGTGAACGGCGAAGAGAGCTTGATCGTGGACATCTTTATTCAAACCAAAGGCGGAGGGCTCATTCCCTCCATTGCCTATATTGAGATTCAGGCAAAGTCCCGAACTACCGGACGGGCTCTAACCGAACGAATTGGAGGCAACGGTGCGTGAAGCCAGAAGACGTCCCTTTGGTTTACTCTTCGATTTCTAGACTGGAGGCAATTCGTTCAAATTCTGCTAGAAACTCTCTTTCCTTGGATTTCGCCATATCGATATGGGCGTCCACGAATGCCTGAATCTCCCCTACGTTTTCGATCAGCTTGTCCCTGTCTGCTGCTCTTACGCCCAGTTCATGCAGTTTCGCAAAATAGAGTTGCGCGGTTTCGCGCCCAATGGGTCGAAATTGATAAGAGTGCGAAATAAACTCGTGAAGCTGCTGGATCTGATTATAAAGTTGTTCCAGTCGCTGGTATTGAGTCGAGTTCTCTGGAATTTTTCTTTTTCGCGTGTATTCCCCAAAAGGAATACCAAAAACTATTTTCATCTGGCGCCCATTAGATATTTCCGGCGCCTGAGCGAGTTTACTGGTTTTATTCAGAACTTCAAGATCTTGTCGACAGAAGCGCGACTGGCCAAATTGGCGAACTTGCTGATCATCTTCATCCCGAGGCCTGTGCTGCCGGTGCGGTTCTCGTTCTCAGCATCATCTCCATTGGTATTTTCTTCGCGTTTCTCTGAGAATCGCTTAGAGGCCACTGGCGAGATAAGGGGTGTCCGCTTGTTCCGAGGATGTCGAGTCTTTAGCTGAACTTTTTTTCGGAGCGACTCCCATGGTTGTTCCTCAGGCCGCGCGTTTCTGCTCTACGGCGTCAGCCTGCTCTGCCTCTATCGCCGCCACCACGGCCGCGATATCTGCATAGCCT
>JACPWY010000043.1 GCA_016196825.1 Deltaproteobacteria bacterium
CCAAGATAACGGATGCAGAAATCATAAAGGCTAGCATAGCCTTCCTTGAGCCAGAGCCGGCGACGATCGACTTCAGCCAGGTAATCGAGCACGCAACTGGTCTGAATCTTTTCCTTGAGCACTGCGGCTTTGGTTTCAACCAAAAGAGTTTCATCACAGATATTTTCAAACACAGAGCCTCCCAATTGAGAGGACTCTAACCCGGGTTTCTGACGACGTATTTTAAGAGAAGAAAAGCCTAATGATATCGCAAGATGGCGCCAGAAAATTGATAGTTCTTGAAAGGAGAGAAAATAGCACTTCAAAAAATAGTCTGAAAATCTGCATTCGTGCACTTGAAGTTACCAATTTCGGTGCGGGCCTGTTTCACCCACCTCTCCGAACCACAACCCACGAGCACGAAAGCCACACCCAACGCTATCAATCGAACCATTCGGAACCCCCCAGAGGTTTTTGATTCGATGCATTATACAGAGGCCTAACGGCCCGTTACTAGGGGGGCGATCAATTTTATTGGAGAGTCAGAATAGCCTCGGGACGTCCCAAAAAGTGACGGATTTCGTCACCTTTCACATGCTCCACATCCCATCCGCCGCGATCGCCACACTCGGCATGGGAGCGGTCGGTGATCACGAGGTGAGGCGCTTCATGCCCATCGACATCAGCATTTTCATCGGTGACGAGCGCGCTCTCCTCGCGGAGGGTGTCATAGGTAATGGTGCCGCAACGATCGGCCTCATACCCCACAACCCGAAAGCGCTGGGGCCCGGGAGAGCACCGGCCGCCACACCGGAGGCCCGACGCACCGTCAAAAAACGTAAACGATGTGGCGAGCCGCTGGGTGGCGGGCCGATTCAGCTCCAAGCGATACAGCACTGGAGAGTCGCTCTCATCGGCCAAAATTAATCTGGCGACTAGAACCGGACGCTCTTGGGGGAAGGCGGACGGCATGTTGAGAGCAGAGACTGGGGAACTCACAGCGCCCATCAAAACAATCAACAGGGGCAGTGTTTGAAGTATCGCTTTCACGACTGGAATGTCTGCAACGAATAGGCCAACTTTCCAAAACAAACTCGACGCGCTGTCCTCGCATGCGCAATTGCAGAGCAACGCGTTATATCGACGAGAAACCGAGTTCTATTTTGGAACTGGTGCAGAACTGAAACTGGATCCACTCACAAATGCAACGACGCCAGCAGTATTGAGCGAAGCCAGTCGCTCACGCGCGGTGAGTCCGAAAATCGGGTGGCGCCATTCGGGCCACACGTCACACAACGGCTTCACCACAAACGCGCGATCGTAACAGCGTGGATGGGGCACCTCGATAGCCGGCGTCCGCTCGATAGCGCTCCCCAGAGCAATGAGATCAAGATCGATCTCACGCGGACCATTCACCTGAGAATGGCGTCGGCCCATCTCCCGCTCGAGATCCTTCAGATAGTTGAGAATGGCCGGCGCCTTCCAATCGGTCTCTCCCACGATCACCGCGTTCAGAAACCGCGGCTGGTCGGTGATTCCCCAAGGTGGTGTCTCATACACCGTCGAGAGGCGGGCGTTCGTCAAGACATCCTGACCAATGTGGCCGGCGGCCGTCTGGATAAAAAGGAGTCGGTCGCCCAAGTTGCTACCGAGGGCTATGGCGGCGCGTTCCACGGATGGCATCCCAGGTTTTGAGGGCGCGCGCGAGCGGCCCCACGTCATGGACTCGAAATACGGTCGCGCCATTTTGATAGGCCCACAGATTGCTGGCCAGTGTTCCCTCCCGGCGGAGATCCATCGGAAGGTTCGCCTCTTCGAGCACCGTCGCCAAGAACGATTTCCGGCTCGTCCCCACCACCACGCGCCCCGCGAGATCCGAGAATTCGCCGATCCGATCGAGCAACTCGAGATTGTCGCCGAGCTGCTTACCGAAGCCGATACCTGGGTCCACCCAGATCCGCTCAGGGGCCACGCCCACCTCTTCAAAAGCGCGAACGCGGTCCCTCAAAAACCTTTTCACTTCAGGAACTACCCCCTCGGGGTATTCAGGCGAAAGCTGCATCGTGCCCGGCTCACCGTTCATGTGCATGAGGATCACGTCGAGCTCGCCGGCGCACGCGAGCTGGGCCATACGAAGATCGGCGCCGCCTGAGATATCATTGAGAAGGGTCGCCCCGAGGCTCACAGCGTCGCAGGCCACTTCATACTTGCGGGTGTCGACCGAGATCCGAACGTCCACCGCCTGGGAAAGTTTTTCAATCACCGGGGCCACGCGATCGAGCTCCTCACTCGCTGAAATTGCCTGGGCACCGGGCCGACTCGATTCGCCACCCACATCAATGATGTGGGCTCCCTCACTCACCATCAGAAGCGCCTGCCGGATGGCGCGGTCCACCGAAACAAATTGGCCGCCATCGGAGAAGGAATCGGGGGTGACATTCAAAACCCCCATGATGAGGTAGTTATTCATGGCAAAGCAGATTATTCGTGGTGAAACGGCAAGACAACGCCCGTTTGGCTCAATTCCAATTCAATACGGTCAATGGCGTCGACCCGCATCCCCTCATCGTAGACGAATCGATAAAAGTCTCCGACCTCTTGATCGCTCAAGAGCTCCTTCAGAAGGGGGATTTTTCGCTTGGTAAAATCGACACGGATGATGTGCGGATCGTGGTCCATGGGCCTCCCTTGCGAAGTGGAGGCGCATTATGGTGAAAGCGCACAGCGGCATCAACGATAAAGCGATAAGCGTCTGATATTATTTACAATCACCGCCAATCCTGTTGAAATTATATCCACCTAAAAAAGGGGACCAAACATGATCCAACTCCTTCTCGCTGTAGTGGTGCTGTCAGGCCGTTTCACATTCGCGGCCAACAAAAGCTGCGACGTCTATAGCAAGCCGTCGGGGTCGGAGATCGGCTGCACACAAGACAAATGCGAGGCCATTCAAGTGGCGAGCGATGAACAGCTGGGCTGCTCGTTGTGGGAGTGCAAAACCTACAAGAAAAAAGAGGGTCACGAACTCGGCTGCTGGGACAAATACTGCGACCTGTTCCCGGTGAATGAGAAGGAGCAACTCGGCTGCACCGAGAGCAGCTGCAAGACCTTCCCGGTCGAGGGGCAAACGAAGGTCGGGTGCCATGCCAAGGGCTGCGCCACCTATCCGGTCCCCGAGGGCTACGAGCTCGGGTGCTCCAGAGAGAGCTGCAAGACGTACGCGATCGAAAAATGGAGCCGAATTGGCTGCACAAAGCACGAATGCCACTCCTACTTCGTACCCGAAAATTTCCAGCTCGGCTGCTCAGCCGACACATGCGTCGTCATGTATGTGCCGCGCACAAAGGGGCTCGGCTGCTACAAGTTTTTTCCGTAATCGGGAAAACGCTACCGCAGTGAGTCTAGCCCACGAGATCCATTTCGCAGTCAACGACCCTCTCGAGAGCCATTGTCAAATCCCGATCGACTTGACCGAAAAATCCAAAGACTGACATCGTTCCCCACAGGTCATTCCTCAAAAGGTAGTCCGTACCTTTTTGAGCACAACCAAGGGGGATAATGTGGTGGTGGCATTTCTTTCGGTTCTTCTTTCTGTTCACATGTTGTTTGCGGTGCCGCGGATGGAGTTGGCGCTGACAGTACCTGTTGAGACCGATCTTGGCGTCGCGGGTATTCGCGATAGCCAGGAGGTTTGGCTCGAGATGCTCAAAGGGGCCAAGACGAGTATCGCCATCGAACAGTTTTACATCACTGATCAGAGCGGCGAGCCACTTCGATCGGTGCTCGATGCTATTCGCGAACGCGCCGAGGATGGAGTCGCGGTTCGCCTCATCGCCGACTCAAAATTCTTCAAGACTTATCCACAATGGGTAACCGAGGTGGGTCAATATGCAAATGCTGAGGCCAAGATCATCGATTTCTCACCCGGCATTCAGCACGCGAAATTCTTTGTCGTGGATCACAATGATGCCTTTATCGGCAGCCAGAATTTCGATTGGCGAGCCTTAAAGCACATCCACGAACTGGGCATTCGCACGGAGGATGCCGGCATAGCCGCAAAGCTCGAAAAGATATTCGAGCTCGATTGGAAGAAGGCGAAGAGTCTGAAGAAGACCGGTAACCACGAATTCAAAGCCCCAAAGGACGTCGCGACCGATCCCGCTCTCGCATTTGTCGCCTCTCCCGCGAAGGCCAACCCCAAGGGAATCACCAGCACAATCGACGCCCTCTCCCAGATCTTCAAGGCCGCTCAATCCTCGATCGTGATCCAGGTGATGGACTACTCGGTCCAAAACGGCTCTGAGAAGTCCACCTGGAACGTTCTCGATCAGGCGATTCGCACATCGGCGGGGCGTGGAGTGAAAGTCCAGCTTCTGGTCGATGACAAGACTCGAAAGAATGTGACCGCGCTGGCTGGCATGAAAAACGTCACGGTCCGCACAGCCAAGATCCCGGAGTGCAGCTGCGGCCACATCGACTACGCGCGCCTGATTCACAGCAAATACCTCATCGCGGACGGCAAGACCGCCTGGATTGGCACCGAGAATTGGAGCCGAGGGTATTTCTTCGAATCCCGAAACGTAGGAGTCATCGTGACCGACACTACCGTCGTCAGTCAGGTGAGCCAAATCTTTGAAAAGATTTGGCGGTCGCCCTACGTCAATCCGGTCAGCAGTTCCGGTTGACGACCCTAGGGGGCTCAAATACCCTTCGGCTGGATTCCAACATGCTTAAATCACACCCAATTTTCGAACATCGTCGGATCTTTGCCCCTGGCCCAACTCCAGTCCCCGAAGAGGTTTTGGGGGAGCTCGCGCGAGCCCCGCTTCATCATCGGACCAAGGAGTTCATCGGGCTGTTTGATCGGGTTCGCCAGAGGCTTCAGTTCGTTTTTCAGACCACACAGCCGACCTACCTCCTTTCGAGCTCTGGGACGGGTGCGATGGAAACCTGCATCGTCAATCTGTTTTCCACAGGGGACGAGATCCTCGTCTTGAACGCCGGGAAATTTGGCGAACGGTGGGAAAAGATTGGCACCTGCTATGGAATGAAGGTGCACTCGCTCAAGTTTGAGTGGGGCCAGGCCGCCGACCCCGAAGGAGTCCGCGGCTTCCTACGGGCCCATGGAAATATTCGAGGCGTTTTCTTTCAGGCCTCCGAAACTTCGACCGGTGTTGCTCACCCCGTGGAGGCGATCGCCAAGGTGGTCCGCGCGGAGAGCGATGCGCTAGTCATCGTGGACGCCATCACCGCCCTTGGCGTGTCCGACCTCCCCCTTGATCGGTGGGATCTGGATGCCGTCGTGAGCGGCTCGCAAAAGGCTTTCATGCTGCCGCCGGGCCTCGCATTCTTGGCGCTTTCAGCCCGCGCCCATGACCGACGAAAGATCGCGGGCGTGCCGCGCTTTTATTTTGATCTCAACGCCGAAGACAGAGCACTCGCCGGTGGCGAGAGCGCGTGGACTCCGGCCGTGGGGCTCATCATGGCGCTGGATCGGGTGCTGGCTGGGATGGAGGCTGCTGGCCTTCCCGCGATCTTCGCCCACCACAAGCGATTGGCCGAGGGCACGCGCCGGGGTGTGAGTGCAATGGGGCTTGAGCTCTTTGCCAAGAAGAATCCCTCGGACGCCGTGACCGCGATTCACGTTCCCGCCGGCGTTGAAGGCAAAAAGATCGTCTCCCATTTGCGAGACACCTTCGGCATCACCATCGCTGGTGGGCAGGATCAGTGGAAGGGGAAGATGTTCCGCCTAGCCCATCTCGGCTTTTTCGACTCGCTCGACATGCTCACTGTCCTCGGTGCCGTCGAAATGACGCTCAAAGCGCTCGGTCATCCCATTCACCTAGGCAAGGGTGTCGCCGCCGCCCAGACCTTTTTTCTCGAAGAGAATACATGAAGCACAAAATCCTCATTGCGGATGGTCTCGCCAAAGAGGGTCAGACGCTTCTTAAGAATTCCCCCAATGTGGAGCTGCTCTCTTTCGACGCCATCGATCGCAAGGCGCTGAAAGAGGCGCTGGGCTCAGTCGATATCTTAATCGTCCGCTCCCGCACGACGGTGGATGCCGATCTCCTGGATTCCGCCGCCTCCTTGAAGGTCGTGATCCGAGCCGGCATCGGCCTCGACAATATTAATGTTCCCGCCGCCACCGAGCGCGGCATCATCGTCATGAACGCGCCGACCGGCAACATCGTGACGACCGCCGAGCACGCCATCGCGATGCTCTTTGCGACCTCGCGCCACATCGCACGCGCCGATGCGTCGATTCGCGCCGGTAAGTGGGAGAAGAAGCTCTTTCAAGGCAGCGAAATTCGAGGGAAAACCCTCGGCATCATCGGCCTGGGGAATATCGGCAAAGTTGTGGCGCAACGGGCTCAGGGGCTCGAAATGCAGGTGGTGACCTACGATCCCTATGTCACGCCCGAGGCCGCTGCTAAGTACAACATCCAGGTGCTTTCGCTCGAGGATCTTCTCGCACGCGCCGACTACGTCTCGATCCATGTGCCGCTCATTCCGGCCACCAAGAATCTCTTGAATGCGAAGACACTCCAGCTCATGAAGAAGGGGGCCTACGTCATCAACTGCGCCCGCGGCGGCATCGTCGATGAGGTCGCTCTGGTGGAGCACCTGCAATCGGGCCATCTGGCCGGAGCCGCTCTGGATGTTTTTGAAACCGAACCCCTGCCGGCCGACCACCCTCTCACCAGGCTTCCCAATGTGGTACTCACGCCCCATTTGGGTGCTAGCACCGATGAGGCGCAGGTCCAGGTCGGGGTGGAGGTGGCCGATCAGGTCACGCAGTATATCCAGGGTGGCGTTTTGAAAAACGCGGTGAATGTCCCCAATGTGACGCTCGAGCAGCTCAGCGTTCTGAGACCCTACCTCACTCTGTGCGAAAGAATCGGTGCCTTTGCGGCACAGGTCGGGCCCGATCGGAAGCTCTCAAAGCTGCGCATCCGCTACGAAGGCGTGATCTCCCAATATGGACGCGAGCTTCTTTCGTTGAGCGTCCTCAAGGGCTTTCTCACGCCGCTTCTTTCGACGGGCGTGAACTACGTCAATGCCCGCAATCTTTTGAAGGAACGTGGGATTCGGGTCGAGGAGAGCGTGTCGGCTGAGTGCGATGACTACGCAAGCCTAGTGGAACTGAAGGTCGAGGGAGAGACCTCGTTCGTCTGTGCCGGCACCATCTTCGGCAAAGACGAACCACGGATTGTGCAAATAGATAACTTCAATATCGATGCCATCCCCGACGGCACCATTTTATTTACGAAAAACCAAGATCAGCCTGGCGTCATCGGCGCACTCGGCACTTTAATCTCTTCACTCGGCATTAACATCGCCCGTATGCACCTTGGCCGTGACAAGGCCAAGAAGGAGGCGATTGCTTTGATCAACGTCGATTCGCCTCTTACAAGCGATGGCGTCGAGGCCCTCAAGAAGGTGAAGGGGATGCTTTTGGTGAAACAGATTTCAGTCTAATTGTGAAGGAGACCGTATGGCCCAGGGTGTGGTGATTATCGGTGTGCAGTGGGGCGACGAGGGTAAGGGCAAGATCGTCGATTACTATGCGCGGGAGGCCAATATCGTCGCCCGATTTCAGGGCGGCAACAACGCCGGCCATACGATCGTTGTCGGAGGAAAACAGTATATTCTTCACCTGATTCCCTCTGGCGTTCTGCACCCGCACACTGAATGCATCGTCGGGTCGGGCGTCGTGGTGGATCCGGAAGTCTTCCTGGAAGAGATCGAAACGCTCAAGAAACTGGGGATTGTCGATCTGGAAAAACGCGTCCGGCTCTCCGATCGCAGCCATCTGATCCTTGAGTACCACAAGGCTTTGGACGCGGCCCGCGAGGGTGGCGGCGGCGGCGGAAAAAAGATTGGCACTACCAAGCGCGGCATCGGCCCCACCTATGAGGATCGTGTCGCCCGACGAGGAATTCGCGTCGCGGACCTCTTCGATAAGGCCTCCTTCACGGAAAAGTTTGAGTCCAATCTCAAAGAGAAGAATTTCCTTCTCAAAGAGATGTACGGCTGCGAGCCGGTTTCGGTCGAGCGCGCGGTGGAGAAATACTCGGCCATTGCCGAAAAGCTCCGACCGTTTGTGGCCGACACCGCCGACCACCTGACCAATCAGATCGCAGCCGGCAAGAAGATTCTTTATGAAGGGGCCCAAGGAGTTCTGCTCGACGTTGACTATGGAACGTACCCCTACGTCACCAGCTCCCAGACACTTCCGTCACAGTGCGCTTTGGGACTTGGCTCTCGGTTCCCCGACAACACACTCTTCATGGGCGTTATCAAAGCGTATTCGACACGCGTCGGTGAAGGACCGTTTGTGACTGAATTGAAAGATGCCACCGGCGAAAAACTCCGCAAAACCGGCAATGAGTTTGGCGCCACAACGGGCCGGCCTCGCCGCTGCGGCTGGCTGGATCTCGTCGCGGTCCGATATGCATTGCGCGTCTCGGGCATCACGCGCCTTGCGATCACAAAGGCCGATGTTCTCTCGGGTTTCGCCGAACTCAAAGTCTGTGTCTCCTATGAACACAAAGGAAAGAGGCTGACAACGGTTCCCGCCGTGACACAGCACCTCGAAGAGGTCACGCCGATTTACGAGACGGTGCCTGGCTGGGAACAAAGCCTGGTCAACGTGCGCTCCGCGAGTGATCTCCCCAAATCGATGTGGAGCTACATCAGCTACATCGAAAAATTCACCGGCGCCAAGGTCAGCCTCATCTCCACGGGCGCTGGCCGCGAGGCGGTCATCGACATCGAGAGCGCATTTTAGAGCCGGCACCGAGTAGAAAGGATTTTGGGATAGGCTCCTAGTGTCCTGAGTCGTATATTTCGTTACAACTCGCGGGTGCTTCATCCCGGCCTGCTTCGTCAGAAAGGCTTGACGTACAGGCAGTACGTCGGCGCCTTTCTTCCTCGCATGCCGGGCGAATCCCCTCGCGAATATGTAACGAAATATACGACTCAGGACACTAGCCTATTTTTGGCCCGCCAGGTACGCGACCCAGGATTCGCCCGGTTCGAATTTTTCAGGGACGCGGGCGCTTCCCTGCCAGTAGACACGGGTGCTCCGGAAGCCGACCTCGTCCATGAGCTCTCTGAGCTCCGGCACGGTCCACATACGCCAATGGTAGGTGAATACCTTCTTGGTTTTCTTTCCTCCGCTGGGTTGAAAGTGAATGTGGAATTGGGCCTCGCGGGAAAGGGGGTTGAAACTGACCTGCTCCCAAAAGTAAGTAAAGCCTGGGTACTCCACGCGCGTTTCCGTCACCCCTTGGTTTTCAAAGCCACCCAAGCAGTCAACCACCGCCAGGCCATTTGAGTTAAGGTTTCGAAAGCAATTTGTCAGATACCTCTTCAGTTCACGACGAGTCCTCAACACTCCGTACGAAAAATTGAGCGCGCATACGATGTCCGCTTTGGTGCCAACGAAATTGAGAACATCCTTGCGGAAAATTTGAAGGTTCGGCCTCAGAGAAATGGGAAGTGAAGCTAGGAATCGTCGCTTCCCATAGGATAAAGGGGGTGCGTCCTTATCGATAGCAATAGCTCGATGACCACCTGCACGACTCACCCACTCATGGGCCAGCGCAAAACACCCACAAAAATCCTCGCGCAACGTTTTTGGATACCGACGGACGCTCTGTCGATAAACATTTCTGAGAAAGTCACATTGGCCGGCAGGGTCCTGCACGGCCTTCATATAGAGATCGTATTTGTCCAGCTTCATGCTGCCGCACAACACTTCTTGAACTTTTTCCCGCTGCCGCAATGGCACGGATCATTTCGGCCAATCTTGGTTCCCTCTCGCTTCACGGTGACGGGCTTTTCGGCGTGGTGGTGCCCCTCGCCCTCTTTATGTTCATGGGCCTCTCCATCGACGAAAAGCCACTGGCCCTTCTGGGTCTTTCGAAACTGGGAGACCTCGTGGTGGTCGAGCCCATTGCCATCCTTCTCATAGGTGGCGATGAATTCCACCATTCCGGTGCTGTCGTCGGGGCCTCCCTTTTTGGTGCCGACGATCTGAAGCCCCTTCCATTTCGATCCCTGCGCCCACTGCCGGGTCGCCTCCGCGTCGAACCCTTCTCGCGCCTCGGGGACCATTGTCGTTTTAATGTAGTCGATCTCCGATCGCGTGTAGGCGGTGTAGCGGCTCCTCATGAGTTTCTCCGCTGAGTCGGGAAGGGCTTCTCCCGACAAGAAGGGGCCGCAACATTTCTCAAATACCATTTCCGATCCGCAAGGGCAGGTCATGATGAGGGCTACTCTACCTCGGAATCATACGGGCGGCATCAGCGATCGTGCGAGCGATCGGCCGTTCAATCAACGATACCATCAATTTTCCATTGGCAGTCTTCGTAGATGGGGAACTCGTAGAGGGTGTAGCCCAACGAGGCCAAGGTATTGGGTGTGGTTTGGCCATACCCCATGTTGGCGAGGCTGCCCGCTGTGGCGCTTTGACACGTAGGCGTGGGTTGCTTGGAGGTGATACTGACGTGGCATTGCAACGGAGCCTTTTTATTTTTTTTCTTCATGCAGTCTTCATAGGTCAAGATCTCGGGCATCTTATGGGTGGCCTTTTCCGCGCAGGTTGAGGAGGTATAGCAGGGGAATTTACTGATGTCGCTCTTGGCTACAATCTGAACAGAGGACGCGCAGACACAAACATTGGAGACCTTCCCCGAGTCAGGGCCCGCCCAGGCCGAAAGGCTCGTTAAGATGACCAAGAATGACGCCGTTTGCTTTTTCACCATGAACTCCTGCTATCAGATCGGCATCCGTTGCAGAGTCCATTAGCAAGATAATCGGTAAAGTGTAACCCAAGGATTGCCGATATGACTCAGAGCCTATCCTTATGGGAAAAAGCCGCGCCAGAGCATGGCTTTGGAGAGGTGTTCCACGCTGACAGCGAATGCGGAGAGGCGCATGTCGATCTTCTTGGTGGAGTGAAATTCATACGTTCGGTTGAAGGCGCCTGCGATGATCTCCCAGAGCTTGTTGTTTACGTCCTTTTCGCTCCAGAAGAAGTTTTGCATACCCTGGACCCACTCAAAGTAGGAGACGATCACACCGCCTGCGTTGGCGAGAATGTCCGGGATCGTGAAGACGCCTCGGCTTGAGAGGATCTGACTCGCTTCAAGCGTTGTCGGGCCGTTCGCGCCTTCAGCGAGGATCTTGCACTTAATCTTGTCGACGTTTTTCGTCGTGATTTGGTTGCCCAACGCTGCTGGAATGAGAATGTCTACCGGGAGCTCGAGGAGCTCTTCGTTGGTGACATATTCGCCTTCCGGATACCCTTTGAGAACGCGATGTTCGGCGATCCATTTCTGAAGCGCGATGATATCGAGGCCCTTCGGACTATAGACTCCGCCCGAGACATCGCTTGCGGCCACAAGTTTGCACCCGATATTAGAAATCAAACGGGCCGAGTGAAATCCCACGTTTCCAAAGCCCTGAACCGCGACCGTCGTTGATTGATCGAGTGCCATACCGAGGCGCTTCGAGGCTTCGATAATCGTGTAAACGACACCACGCCCGGTTGCATCGACACGCCCGAGCGATCCGCCAATTTCAATCGGTTTGCCGGTCACCACACCAGGGACGGCATAACCCACCTGGGAGCTGTAGGTGTCCATCACCCAGGCCATGGTTTGTTGATCGGTGCCAATGTCGGGAGCCGGGATATCTTTGTCCGGGCCGATGAACGTGAAGATCTCGGAGGTGAATCGTCGGGTCAGACTCTGTTTTTCGCGACGTGACAAGAGCCCCGGATCGCAGCGGATGCCTCCCTTGCCGCCCCCGAGAGGGAGTCGAACTAAGGAATTTTTAAGAGTCATCAGCATCGCGAGCGCTGCCGTTTCAGCCAGATTCACCTCGGGGTGATACCGAATACCGCCCTTAGCGGGACCAAGCGTAGTGTTGTGATGCACGCGAAAGCCATCGAAGACACGGATCGTGCCGTCATCCATGCGGACCGGCACTGAAACGTAAAGACAGCGACGAGGCCTGCATAAGCGCTCAAAGACATTGAAATCGAGGTCGACGGTCTGGCCGGCGCGTTCGAGGATGTGGACAACGTTCTGATAGAAGGGGTGATTCTCCCATCCTACAATGACTGCATTGTCGTGCTCAGTTTCCGCCATGGCCCAACAGAATAAGGGATCAGCCGCCAGCGGTCAAAGGCTAGCTAGGTACTCTCACGCCTCTTTGGAGAACTCTTTATAAATCTTGCGCAGGAGGGCCCGGATGCTTGAGTACGCCGCCAGCGTATTCGCAAACGCCTGGATCGCTCGCAGCGCCGAGCTCTCCGGCAATTCCGTGGCCTCAGGGCGGCGAATGGCCAGTACTCCTACAACGTCGTTTCTGAAGAGCACCGGGAAGACCATGATGCTGCCGATGGGGATGTCCTTCACCTTCGCCGAGATCTGAGATGTAAGCGAACTCTGGGCGACGTCCTCAACGCAAACAAAGTTCCCGGTGTTCATCACATGGATGATCTCTGGATACTTCGTCAATGAGATCGGAAAATCCACGAATTTGCCATCGTCGCTCGACGCGAGCACCAATCCGGAGTTACTGATCGAATCCACTATGATGAGTGACGTGCGATTCGATTTCAAAGTCGAAGCGCAACGACACAAAACCTGATACAGCGCCCCCTGCTCTTTTTCCTTCGAGGCGTGACTGAGCGTCTCGTTGGCTTCCAGCAATAGCCGCATGAACTCCACGGGCATCCCGCCCCCATCATCATGGAGCTCGTCGAGATCGATAATTCGCTTCGGAATGATGTGGTAGTGGATACGATGATACACGCTATCCTCATCAAAGGGATCCACGATGAAATCGTTGGCGCCCGCTGAAATCGCGTTCTTGATGTTGAGACGGTGAACCTGTTTTGTCAGGATCACTATCTTCATGTCCTTATTCTTGGTGCTCAGCCTCACGGAGGAGATCAGCTCGCTCGGCCCCATCCCAGCGATGAGAAGGTTCAGAAAACAGAGATCAAAGCTCTCTTCACGCAGGCGATTCTGAAACTGCGCTGGGTCGACCACCACCTCACAGACCATGCCGTCCTTCTCAAGCCGCTTGATCAGCTTTTCATACTTGGCCTTGGCCGTATCAACGAAAATAATCCTCTTCCCATTAAAGCTAAAGACTGGGGCTCCGCTACTCTTGGCCATTAGGCGTCCCTTTCCTTGATCTCTTTGCCGTCAAAGGAGATGAGTTTGAGCTGTGTGTTATACTTCGTCAGAAGGCTGACCGGCCTCGTCCAGAGGGCATGGATATTCTTCAATGTCTCAATACCCTTGTCGTATTCGAGATCGGTGCCCTCATGCTGATGGCGAAGAAGGAGCTCGCCACGGTTTTCGAAGTTGCCGTCTTCCACCAAGATGATCGGCTGGCCAAAATTGGTGAGTGAAAAGAGCAACTGCTCTTTCACTTTGCGCCAGTCTCGGTCCGCGATCTCGTACATTCCGGTCCGGCGATTAAAGCCATAGGTGAAGAGTTTCTGCTGCTCGGCAAACTCCTCATTCAAGAAGCTGTCGATGAAGGTCACATCATTATGAAGCTTACGAACCTCGAAGATCTTCGCCCTCCCCTGGCCGAGTTTCTTATCCCAACGTCGCTTCTCGTCCTGGTCATCGCATTCGTCGTATTCCTTCCCAAACTTTCCCTTATTCCAACGCTCCTCGATGTCCCGATAGAGCTCGATGCCGAGTTTATAAGGGTTGATTTGCCCCGGTCGGCTGCCCAGTGTGCCGCTGTGGTGATCGGCATAGTCAATCACTTCAGAATCTTTGAGCACGTGCTGGGTCATCATGGTGCTGTGCCAATAACTCGCCCAGCCCTCGTTCATGATCTTGGTCTGGGCCTGCGGCGCAAAGTAATAGGCCTCTTCCCGCACAATCGAAAGGATTTCCCGCTGCCACTGCTCCAGCGGCGCGAACTCCAGCAGAAACTTCATGATGTCGCGCTCGGGCTGGGCCGGAAACTTACGGTTTTTCTCGGCATCCGACGCTATCTTTCGCCGTTGGGCTTCCATGAAGGAGGGGGGGTTAACGTACTTATCCATGTACCCCTTCGCCTCAAAACGGTGAGGTGAAGCCTCGTCCCGTTCCTCCTCCTGGTAGCCAACCATAGGGCGCTTATCGGATTTTTGAACAAACGGGGAGTAGAAATCGATCAGATTGTCGATAGAAAGGCAGGCATCGATGAAGTTTTCAACACGGTCCACGCCCAACCGGTCCTGGTACTCCCGGATTCGGGTCGCGTGGTTCGCCATCTCGTCGAGCATCTTGCGATTCGTCTTCGAGAACCACATGTTGTTCTTGAAAAAATCGCAGTGGCCGTACACATGGGCCATCACCAGCTTTTGATCCACGATCATGTTGCCGGTCTGAAGATAGGCATAGCAGGGATCGTTGTTGATCACGAGCTCATAAATCTTCTGGAGGCCCCAGGCGTAGCCTTTGTTCAGGTAATCAAATTCCATCCCAAAGCGCCAATGCGGGTAGCGCGTGGGAAAACCGCCGAGGGCAGCAATTTCATTGATCTCGTTGTAGTCGACAAGTTCAAAAATCAGATCGAACGTTTCGAGGCCGTAGTTCCGCGCGAGCTCCCGGATTTCGGCGTGGGCCTTAATCAACTCAGCTGGAAGTTGCTGTCTCATCGTCCCTTCCCCAAGAACTCTTTGAGGGACCGATAGATCGCCTCTTTATTCTCAATCTTGCTTGTCACAAGTCGCTCTTCCTCTTTGAAGTTCTCGAGGAGATCCTTGATGAATTGTCCACTGCCGTAACGGCTCTCGACCTGGCCGTAACAGAATTGATTCGTCTTCGGCAGGAGGTCATTTCTCAAGATATCAACACAGAATTTGGTGTCCTCACCCGACCAGTTGTCGCCGTCGGAAAAGTGCATGGCATAGATATTCCACTCGCTCGCCGGATAATTCTTATCGATAATCTCGTTGCACAGGCGATAGGCCGAGCTGATGAGCGTGCCGCCCGATTCGCGGGTGTGATAGAAGGTGTGTTGGTCCACCTCGCGGGCCGCGGCGTCGTGGATGATATACCGAATCTGAATGTCGTTGTATTGCGAGCGCAGCCAGGTGTCGATCCAGAACGATTCCGTACGGACGATCTCCTTCTGTTCGTCGCCCATGCTGCCCGAGACGTCCATCATGTAGATGATGACGGCGTTGTTCTCAGGCTTCGTGACATTTTTCCAAACTCGGTAACGAAAATCCTTCTTGTACGGAATGATGACCGGATCTTCCGGATTGTAGGTGGCTTCCATGAGCTGGCGCTTCAAGGCCTCTTTGTAGGTGCGCTTCACATGGCGGAGGCTGTCCGGCCCGACGTTATTAATTCCACTGTAGCGATATTTCGACGAGTTGATTGTCCCGCTGCCCTTGGGCTGAATGCGAGGGAGCTCGAGCTCCTGCCCCAACATCTCGGCGAGCTCCTTCAGAGAGACATCGACCTCGATCTGGTGTTCGCCCTCGGAGTTTCCCGCCTGACCTTCCTCCGCCTCCCCTTGACCAATCGGAGTCCCAGGCGCACCCTCACCCTGCCCAACACCGCCGGTCTGCCGCTTTCCAAATCGGAAATGGGGCAGATCGATGTGGGGGATTGGGATCGAAACAAAATCCTTGCCTCGGCGACCGATCATTTCACCCTGGCTGATGAATCTCTTCAAATTCTGCTTAATCTTCCCCTTTACGATTTGCTTAAATCGCAGGTGATCTCGCTTGATGCCAGTGATCATAGAGTTCTTCTTGGAAAGACTACTTTCGCTTCACGTCGCCGCGCGCGAAGATGCTCGCCACAAAGGTCAGGATGTCGGTCGAGCAGATCTCGCAATAGCCATAGCTCTTGATGAGCCGGCCCTTTACGATGTCGATCTTCTCTTGCGTCGCCTGATCCACGATATTCGAGACAAGGCTAGTGAGCTTTATTGTGTCCTTCTGGTCCTCAAAGAGCTTGAGCTCTAACGCCTTGTGCAGCCGCTCGTTCGTCTTATAGTCAAACTGGCGGCCTTCCAGGGCGAGAGCACCGATGTAGTTCATAATCTCCCGACGGAAATCGTCCTTGCGGCTATCGGGGATATCAATCTTTTCTTCAATCGACCGCATGAGGCGCTCATCCGGCTCTTCATCCTGACCGGTGTACTTGTTTTTCACTCGCTCCCGCTGCGTGTAGGCCTTCACGTTGTCGATGTAATTCGCACAGAGCCGGGCCATGGCCTCCTCATCGGCGGAGATGGCTCGCTGCACTTCGCTCTTCACAATGTCTTCGTATTCCTGCTTCACCACCTGCAGGAGCTCCCGATAATGCTTCTTCTTGTCTTCCGACGAGATGAGCGAGTGGTGTTTCAGGCCGCCTTCGAGCTCGTTTAACACCATAAACGGATTGAGACAGGCCACATTCCCCTGGCGCGTGTTCACCAGAGCGTTGGAGATCTTGTCCTGCACGTAGCGGGGCGAAATCCCCTCCATCGCCTCTCGCATGGCCTCTTTGCGAAGCTCACGCACATTGTCCTCGGTGAAACCGGGGAGTGTCTTGCCGTTGTAGAGCTTGAGTTTTTGAAGAAGCGTGAGGTTCGCCTTCTTCGGTACCTCAAGACGGGTGAGAACGGCCCACATGGAAGCCATCTCGAGTGTGTGCGGCGCGATGTGCTTGCCCTTGATTGTCTTGGTGTTGAAATCCTTTTTGTAGATCCGGACCTCTTCGCCCAGACGCGTGATGTAGGGGATGTCGATCTTCACCGTGCGATCTCTCAGAGCCTCCATGAACTCGTTGTTCTGGAGCTTTCGGTATTCGGGCTCGTTCGTATGGCCGATGATCACCTCATCGATATCGGTCTGCGCAAATTTCTTGGGCTTCACCTTGTGTTCCTGGGACGCGCCGAGAAGGTCGTAAAGAAACGCGACATCGAGTTTCAGCACCTCGATGAATTCAAGCACTCCGCGATTAGCGATGTTGAATTCACCGTCAAAATTGAACGCCCGAGGATCCGAATCGGAACCATACAGAGCGATCTTCCGGTAGTTGATATCGCCGGTGAGCTCGGTCGAGTCCTGGTTCTTCTCATCTTTGGGCTGAAATGTCCCGATGCCGACTCGCGCCTTCTCGGAAAGCATCATGCGACGGATCTGGACATGGTCAATAACCTTGGTCCAATCACCCTTGTAGTATTCCATGAGGGTCTTGAACACGAAGGCACAGGCCGGATCGAGATCACCCTCGATGGTCACCCGATGGCCCTCTTTGCGACCGCGGTTCAACTCCTCTATAAACTTTTTGCGGAAATCACCCGGGATAAGCTTGAGCGGCTCTTCGTGCATCGGACAATTCATCTCATGTGAATTACCGAGAACCTTCTCTACCTCGGGGTTGCCGTGCGACACCCACGAAAAGGTATAGAGCGCCCCTTCGTCGGTCTGCGAGTAGTACTCAAGCCCCTTCTTGATCAGGCGCGCGCAGGTGCTCTTGGAACTCCCCACCGGACCATGAAGCAGAATCACGCGCTTTTCGGGGCCGTAGGACTGGGCTGCCGCCTTCAGAACGTTCACCAGCTTCATCAGATGCACATCGAGACCGAACACGGCGTCTTTGCCACCCTCCATCGGGTCTCTGAAAAAATTGTAAGAAACAATCTTCTTCTTGAACTCGGTGTACTCCTCCGTGCCGTAGCTCATGATGAGATCGTAAAGGCGTTGAAACGCATTTCGCGTCACCTCGGGGTGCTCCTTCACGATGTCGATGTAATTCTGGAAACTCCCGTTCCAGAGGAACTTCTTGAACTTATCGAGATCCTGCATTCCCCCGATGAAATCCTTTATGTTCATTCCGGCGTTGGACATGGAGTTCCCCCTTACAATCTATTATATCAATCTTTTTAAGGTCTTGCGCGTTGACGACCGCGCTCTCGGCCGAGCTCCTCGAGTCTCATTCGTCTATCGGTGAATTGTGAAGGGATCTTGAAGGAATAGTGGAGCGCCCCCACCTAATCCCTCAGCTCGATTGAATTGAGTCCAATCGGCGAGGGGATTAATTTACGGGCCAACGCGGTAATCGGAGGGCAGGACAAATTGGGCGGCGGGGCGCGACAGGCGGTTGTTGGCGGTGACGAGCCAGGTGACTGCGCCGGCGAGAAAACTCTTTAGACCCATCGTGTCGATCACGCGTCGGACATTTCCGTAGCGCCCCTTCAGGAGTGAGCGCAGAGCGTAGTGAACATCTAGGACGCCGTAGCGCCGACGTTCAAATTCATCCGCCGCTGATTGAACGCTCAGGGGCAGATTGGGAACAATCTCCTGCCGAATCAGCCGATTCTCCGAAACAAACTGAGGACCAGAGGAGTCGGCCGCCGAAAGTTGTCGTGCGTGTGAGCGCACCCTCACCTGATGGGCATGGATCACCCCCATATCCCATGTGCGGCAGAGACGGGTCCACAGATCGAAATCGCCCGAGACTTTGTAACGCTCGTCAAAGCCGCCGGTGCCGAGGAAGGCCGTGCGCCGAAGCGCTACCGTCGAGAGATTGCTCGGAATGCACCCGTGGTAGAAAAAATGCTGGAGCGCCAGCTCTGGGCGCAGAGTGTTGGGAATATCGTGGAGCGCCCCTCGGCCGAGTTCCTGACCCCCGTCATCGATGCTGCTCGACTTGGAGAATATGAGGCCGACCCGTGGAAAGCGCGAAAATCTCCTAAGCTCGAGCGCCAAGCAATCTCTTTCGAGGATGTCGTCCTGGCACAGAATGTGAACGAACGGACTCTTGGTGGCCCGGATCAGTTGATTGAGATTGGCAAAAAGGCCCCTGTTGGACTTTGTAGCAACGATGTGCACCCTGGAGCCGCGAAAACGCTCGATAATCTGCTGTGATCCATCGGTTGAGCCATCGTCGCCAATCCAGACTTCAAAATCCACCCCGTTTTGCAGCAAGGCCGAGCGCAAGCAGGCCTCGAGGTGTTTGACGCCGTTATAAACGGGAATCACGATGGCGATTGAAGCAGGGCGTTGCATAGTGGGGATAGGAAGGATAAGAGCGCATTGCAAAACTAACCCCGTGAGCGAGGGAGAGAAGAAATGGCCAGGACCGAGGACGCACAAGTGAGCCCCCGGAGGCATGCCCTCTGGGGCATGTCGAGGAGGCGAGCGCGGAGGACGAAGGGCCCGGCCATTTCTTCCGACCGAGTAGGGGTTAGTTTTGCAACGCGCTCTAAATCCTTATTTTTGTCGGCAATTCCGTCGATATTCTTGAGTTAATCATGAGAACACGCGTCCGACTGACCGACCTGCCAAAGATGGGCTGGTGGGGAATCACCCTCCGCCTCATCAAGACGCTTGAGGTTCTCTTTTTTAAGATCCTCCAGTTTCTCGATCTCTACCGCCCCCAAAAATCGATTATCGGTATTCCATCGCTCGCCACCCGAAGCTCCACCTCGCTCCAGGCCGTCGTCTACAACGGCACCCAAGAGGAGGTTCTAGGCTTTCGCGCACGCCGACTCGTGCACCGGATCCTCCGGGGGCTTCCGGATCTGGAGTACTTCGAAAGCATCCAGTTCCAGGTGAGTGTTTCTCAAAACGCTTTGCGCACGATTGAGGGCTCCACCGAGGACCGTGGCTTCATCCACCTGCAGCTCCCTTGGCAGCTGCCCTATCAATTGCCGACGATTGCATGGAGTCGTATGGATCCGAAAGGGATCGACACCCCGTTCGGTCGGATTCGTCTCGGAGATTACGAAGTGATCTCTAGTCCGGTCTTTTTTCTCCACGACGGCATTCACCACATCGTCGTGACCGACATCGATGACACCATCAAGGACTCGAATGTCCATGAGTCCACAAAGCTCAAGGAGATCGTCCGGGGGCTCTTCCGTGGTAACTACTATCGCTTCGACGCCATCCCCGGCATGGCGACGCTTTACCAGAAGCTCGCGGCGCGAGGTTGCCTCATCGTCTATCTGACGAGCACCCCCTATCAGCTCGCCCCCTTCCTCATGAAATTTCTGCGCGACTCCGGCTTTCCCGATGGGCCGGTCTTTCCCCGCTGGATGGGTTATGGCCGATTCGGCCACAAATGGCGCACCCTCCACCGGCTCCTCACCAACGCCGAAAAGCAAAAGGTCTATCTTATCGGCGACAGCGGAGAACAGGATCTTCAGATCTACCGACGGGTGACTTCGACTCCGTCTTTCGGCTCGCGCGTGGAGAAGATCCTCATCCGTCACGTCCCGGGGACACCGCTCCCCCGCACCCTCAATGACACCGAGATTCTTTACAAAGATGCCGCTGAGCTCGAGAAGTTCCTGGCACCAGTTCTGGTAGAATAATGACGATGCGCACACTCCTTCTGCTCCTTCTGGCCGCACCTGTTTTTGCCCTCCAAACCGCCTATGTGAAGTTCGACCACCCCGAAGGCTGGAAATGTGAGCTCGCCGAAGGCGTGTGGATCTGTCAAAGCACACTCAACCCCGATCGGAAAGAGTCGCTGGTCATGTCCATCGCAGCACTCGCTTCGGATTGGGACAGCATCGAAAACTTTGAAGACTATCTGAAACAACCACGCGAGACCAAGACCGACTCCGGAGCCACGCTGACTTCGGAGGTCAGTTACACGCGCCGCCGCAATCTCAACGGCCAGATCTGGGTCGATTCCTTGCAACACAATTCGGAGCTGCCTGGTTTTTGGACGCGTTATTTAGCGACGGTGAACCAGAAGCTAGCGATCTTGATCACGTACATCGTCTCGGATGAGCACTACACAAAGCTCGCCCCGCAGTTCGAGCGCATGGTCGTGTCTTTGGCTCTCGTCAGCGATTCGGGCGGCGGCACGCCCACACAGCAGGGCGAGAATTCTTTGCCCGGCCCGGAGAAGCTCGGAGTATCGACGGATCTCTTGAAGTCGCGTCTCAACGTGAAGTCGGCAACACCCGCGCCGGGTGGGGGCTCCCATTTTTCCCTGCTGCTAATGGTTCTGGCACTCGCTGGAGCGGGCGGTTACATCGTCTGGCGACGAAAACAGATCGGCAAGTCCTCGGACGGCGCAGGTGCAGCGCCGCCACCGCCATCCCCGCCGCGTTGATTACAGGCCCAATTCCGTGAGCCCCTTCTGCCAGGGAAGGGCCAGTACGTTTCCAATCTTTAGCCCGTCCAGCTAAGAGATTCACACCTTTTTGTTTAAGCCTCCGGCTGCTGGACCCAGTCAAAGCAAAGTGAATTCCCAAATCGGATTCGATCATTTGATGCACAGCATTGAGAAGTTTGGGGACCTTCTGCACCTCATCGATGACGATCCATTTCGGACGTTCCCTGGGCTTTAGTCCTTCCACCTCTTGGACCAGCATTTGCGGAGAGAGCAGGTATTTTTCAAGCGTCGTGTCGTTCAGAAGGTCTAGCCACAGAGTCTTCTTAAGTGAGAATCGCTCCTTGAGGAGACTCGACTTACCCGTCCCTCGGGCTCCGAAGAGGAAAAAGCTCTGACCTTTGGGCAACTCCAACATTCGTCTAACCATACTTTAAATATATCGGATAAATTTAAAGTTAGGTTAAGAAAAAGTTGAAGGATTTCGCATCGGTGAGCAAAGAGCTGCTTTGGTCGAGCTAAAATCAGGCCCTCGGACGGCGCAGGTGCAGCGCCGCCACCGCCATCCCCGCTGCGTTGAGGTCGAGGTCGAGCTCAAGGAGTTGGGATACGGGGCCTTCCCAATTGAGGCCAGTGGCGAGCGCTCTTTTCTCCCAGTGGTCTTTTAATTCGTCGTAAAAGACCTTTTGCAATTCCTCCTCTGACGTTTGAGAGCCTGCGACCCGGTTCACACAGTCGCGAGAGAACTCCAGATCACTCTTCAACTGTTGTGCGGCTTCCGCAATATCGGTCAACAATCCGAAATGAGTGAGATAAGCGCCCGCGTATCCGCCGCTTCGAATCCGCTCCACACTCTTCAGCGCCTCATCCGGCTCATAGCCGGTCGGGCTTGTCGTTGGAATAATGAAAAGACCATTCGATTGCAGGGCCGGGTAACGCAATCCAAACGTATCGCCAGTGAAAATTACTCGTGAAGCTCTTTCAATGATGCAGGCGTGATGGTTCGCGTGTCCGCGAGTGTGAATAAACTCAAACGTTAGCCCCTGCCAGGTGAGGGTCTGGCCATCCCCGAAAGGGCTGGCTCGGTCGGTAGGAACCGGAACGACTCCGCCATAGAGTTCATCGAAGCGTTTGTCGCCGTAAACGTGGCGAACGGCTTCGACGAGCTTTGCGGGGTTGACGAGATGAGAGAGGGCCTTGGGGTGACCGCAGAGCGTTGCCTGGGGCGCCAGCTGAAGCAAACGACCCGACGCAGCCGCATGATCCAAATGGGCGTGGGTGATAAAAAGATAGTCTAGGGAAGCAAAGCTAAGCCCCGCCTTCGTGAGCGCGCCTTCGATCGCGGGAATGCATTTCTCTGTGTTGTTCTCAACGAGGATCGCGCGGCCGTTCTGGTGAATCAAGTACGCTGCCGCAAACTCTCCCGCAATATAGTCGCAATCGATCGTAATGACATTCATAGGGCTAGAGTATCGAGGGCAACAGCGGCCCGGCAAGATGCTGGTCACTTCATACACGGCACCCAGACGTCTTGAATCGTCTTGGGCTCGACCCCGAGACGCACCGAACTGCTCTTGCAGTCTCCGAAGGAGACCACCCCCTCAACGGGTGGCAGGTGACGAAAAATGAACTGACCGCCCTCGCCTGTCACCGCCCGGAAAGGCCCCAACTTGAGCTTCACTCCATCAATTCCTATCTTCGATGGGTCCCAGGTGTGGGTGCCTTTCGGATCGAGGAAGAGTCGGCCCGAAACGCTGCGCTCTGCCAGCACCGCGATCGTGATATTTTCGATTCGGCTCGCGCCCGCCATCACCTTCACACTCTCCCTCACGGTAAAACCGCTCGGCAACGAAGCCGGGTCCACCCTCAGTTCCACCTGGCCCTCCGACAAACCCGTGACTCGGAAGCGCCCGCCCTCCGTTTCAGCTCGCCCTTCCCGGCCGCTCCCGTCCCTCCAAAGCACAGCCGCCATCGGAACGCGAGGGCTGTCGCCCACCAGCTTTCCGTCGCGGTGAATGTCATCAAAAACTACACCGCGAATCTCAGCCCGATCGCTCAAGACAAAGTCATGCACGCTCCGCTCTCCCTGCCGCACCTGTACCGACCGCTCGGAATCGGTGATCAAGCGCGCCTTATTGACGATCTGGGACCGATCGAACCGCACGGAATAACCCCCGGCCCGGACACCCAGAAAATGATAGAGCCCCTCGGCGTCTGTCACGGCCTTTTCCTCCCCGCGCTCCGACACCAGGGAGACCGGCGCGCCACGCAGTGGCTCATCTTCCTGGCCAAAATCCCCCGACCCATCGCGATCGTTGTAGACCCTCCCCACAACCGAAGCCCCCTCCCAATTGGCCGCCACCGGCTCGCCCCGATTCGAGTCGCCAAACTTGTACGCGTAGTAGATGAAAAAGCCGCGAGTGTCTGAGTAGACCTGGCGCAGCCATTCCATGTTGTTCGTCACGGCCACGCGGATCTCGTGAGCCGTCGTCGGCAGATACTGCACCCCAGCCTGAAGGCGCAACGTGTGGCTCAATCCCGCGTCGAATCGAGTTTCGCCCTGAACCAGTCCATCGATCTTCACAAAGCCTGCATCCCAAAGGGCAGACAATCGCGACAACACAAAGGTCCCACTCGTATCGTTAGATGAGGGGTAGTAGAGATGGGTCCCGCCCAATTCAAAATGGATAAAATCCTTGCGTTGTGAATAGAACACACGTTTCCATCCGAGCGTGAGCTGCTGGTTTTCATAATTCACCGAATCGATCGTGTTTTGGATCGCCTGGGCGTTCCCATTGAGGGTCGCAAAGCGGCTCTCGCCCACCTCCCAATCGAGCTCCGCCTCCACTCGACGCCCTTCCTCTCTCTCAGCCGGGCCTTGAGAAAAGGGGGAGAATTGAGATTGATAGAAGTTGCCCGTGAGCTCTGCTGTCAGGGGGGCGAGATTCGCTCGTACTTCCACGGTTCCGTTGTCGACGAGGCTTGTCCCCAGGAAACCGACCATCTGGGAAAAAGTCGAGTATCGCCCAAACGACGCCCCCAGCTGCGCACGCTCACCCAGGTTGTAATGCGCTGACAGACCATACAGATCGGAGGCGTTGGAAAATCTCGAAGGAAAGGTAAAGACAGCGAGCTGATCGGGCACATGGGCGGCATTGAGGTTCAATGACAGAGAAGACCAATCGAGATTGAGAGATCCGTCATAGGCCAGATGCCCCAGCCGATCGCCCACCACGCCAGCCTCAAGAAGCGCTACATCGCCAAACTGCACGCTCGGCCGGACTCCGTACTCCACCCCTGCCTCGGGGAGCGCAAGGCCGTTGTTGAGTCCAAAGCCAAGGACGTGCGTTGTGAGCCGGATGCCTGCCTGTGTCCACGCGCTCCCCACACCGCCGATGGGACTCGCCTCGGCCCCTCCGAGCGGGTTGCCGACCCCGGAGTGGGCGATCCCGGCCCACACAAACGGCGCTTGACCACCCAAGAGAAAATCTACGCGTGCCCCCCGCACACTCCCCGTGACCCCTTTCTGAAGAGGATCAAAGTCGCCGACCCGGACAGCCAGACCACCGCCGTGTCGTTTGTATTCCCAATAGACCTGGTCAACTGTCCGGTAAGGTTTGGGGTCGGTAAAAAAAATGGGATCTGTGAGAGTGAGAGCTCCAGACTGCGAAAACCCCACACCCTTTTCGGCATACTTAAAGAACTCAATTTCATCGGCCCGGGCGTCGAAAAGCCCGCGAGTCGAGCGAAAAGCGACGCGTGTACCAAGTACTCCCTGTGAGCCCTCCACGATGGACTCACTCCTGGGAAGCGGAAAGAGAACTGACCGGGTGGGCACGACAACCCGAATGATCGAAAGACCAGAGGCACAGAAGACAGTGACGGTGCTTGAACCAAATTCCATCGCTTTCAGGGTGAGGGAGGTTGGGTTCCAGCCGAGACTCAGCACCGTGTCCGAGGAGGAATAGGCGGATTGGATGAGGCAGTTGGTCGGCTCGACCTGACGCTCCTCCCCCAATTCGAGGACGACCTCACGAATGACCCCCGCGCGGGCGACTCCGAGTGTGACGAGAAGAATGAGGAGTGCTGCTCTCAAGGGAGGTGGAAGTTGAAAGTCTTCACCGTGGAGGAGCCATTGCCATAAAAGAGGGTGAGGATGCCCTCGTAGTTTCCAGGTTTTGGTTCAATGGAGAGCGGCAGATCCATTTTCAATCGTTGATGGGGCAGGATCACCTTGTCACGCTTGAGCTCATTTTTTACGATGAGGTCCTTTTTTTCTCCTTTGACGATGAGCACGCTCCCTTCGGGGAAGGCGTATTGTTCTTCATCGTTCTGGAGCAGGAAGCTCAAAACCAACGGTCGGAAGGCCGTGGGCTTTTTCATTGAAAAGTCCTTGAGACCGATTCGTTCGAACGTCTGCCCCGGCTTTCGAAAAAGCAGCGGCACCGCCACTCGCAACGAAAGTCCGACGCTCCCGTGTTGCTGGCCCGGCCCCGGCATCTGCTCGATGAAGAGGGAGGCGTAGCCCGAAGGCTTGGCCTCAGGGGGAATCGCGAAAACGAACTCGATCTCTTTCTGCGCATTCGCTGGGATCTCGATTTCGGCCACCTTCACGCTCACCCAGCTCGCCGCCGAGTACGAGGAGGTGCCTGCCTCGGGGAACGTCCGATTGAATTTTTTGTCGTACCAAAAATCGCCCGTATAGACCTTCACACGCTGGTTGACCGAACTGGAATTATAGATCGTCACCTTCTCCGACACCGATTGCCCCGGCTGGCCCTCGAACTCAAAATAGTTGGGTGAGACGCTCAGAGACGCCGCAAAAATGGTTGTGGAGAAGAGCCCGAAGAAAGAGATGAGTCGCATCGAGATCCATTATATAGCGAGTGGCTGGTGGGCGGTTAGAACGGCGTGACCGTGGCGACCTTCTCCGTTACGCCTTGCGCCACGCGTTTTTCCATCACGACTCGTTGCGGGTTTTCCGAGCGCAGCGCTAACTCGGACTTCTTACGAACAAAGGCTTTAATTTGCACAGCGCCGGTGTGTGCGAGTCCTGGCCAAATGACAATCAGCTCTCCCGCCAGCGCCACTGTCTGGTGCATCAGAAGAAATGTCACAAGAACTCTCACCCCACCATTGTGACGCAAGAGTGGCGCCAAAATGGTTGAGGGACTGTGGAGACATCGTCACGTTTGACGGCGCTCTATCGTTGGCGGGGACCGCCGGGACAAAGCCCCGAAGGTCCGAAAGGATTAAAGAGCAGACAAGGTAAACTGCACCGTGCTCACGAGAGAGCCACTGTCCGCGCTATGCACTGTGATCCCGAGCCTCTTATTGAAATCACCAGCCGCTGAGCTGGCGACGACGGTGACCGGGGTGCCGGCGCCGTCGAGCGGTCGGGTCGTGCCCGATGAATCATCGATGAGCACGCCGTCTGTCGCATTGAAATTACCCGCGACCGATCGACGGGCGGTGAGCGTCACATTGCCGCTGCCCGTGCGGTTGGCCGAGAGAATGAAGTTGGTGACGTATTGCGCGCCGCCTGCGACGGCAGTGCCGGGGACCGCGCCGGGTGTCCCCGAGGCATCCACGTTTCCGAAATCGATGCCGGTCGGTGACACGAGCGAATTGGCGCCGGTGTCAGCGATTGTCAGCGTCACCTTCTGTTGAACATTGCACTTCACATCGACAGTGCCGCTCGAGCCTGAGGTCTGGTTGTTGATAATCGTCAGAGTTCCCGCAAATGCGGTGGTCGCCACCCAGGTCATGAGTGACAACTTCGTGATGAGATTCATCGGTTCCTCCTCAAGGGTTAGAAATCTTGTGCCGTAGATCGACTCGGCACCTTTGGAGGCTCCATTGACTGTGGAATTGTGAATTTAACTTCACAATTCAGAATGCCGATAAAGCGGATAGATGCTGTTGCCGTTGAACTATCGTTTAGCCTGGATCCTAGGACTCATCACCCCTACCACGTGGGGCGGAGTCTACGACATCATCCATTTCCAGCCCTCTGGCTCACATGGTCAAATGTCGGTGATGGCCGTGGCCGCAGGCGTCGTCAGCCTCAGAATCGAAGACAGCCCGGGCTCTGGCGCAAATTTGGTGGGTTCGGACGGAATCAATTTTGGTGAGGTGAACAACCTCGGCACAACCAGCACTCCAGGAGTGAATGGCTGGGCGATCGGCACCGTGGGCCACTATGAAGCCGATTTTCTCCTCACCGCCGAACGCTCAGGACACGGAACGGTGACCCTTCACGTGGAGCGCTCCCACCCCGGCAATTTCAACGCGAAAAATGGCGTCGAGATCGCTGACTACACGGGTGCTTTAAAACCTCTCTCCGCGCATTTCGATCACTCCATCACGGTCCTCTCCCAAGTCCAACCCGGCACCTACGAGAAAAGACTCGCCATCAACATCTACCCCCAAGACCGCGGAGTCCTGCGAACGATCCTGAAATTTACTCTGTGCGCGCTGTGAAGGGCGCTGCGCGGTGTTCACCAACTGTACAGGAGACCCCCTTCGCGGTTAAACTGTCCGAAGAATGCCTCCCAAAGACTTCATCGATTTCCTTGATCTTCTTGCAAAACATCAATGCGAATTCATTGTCGTCGGGGCGTACGCCATGAGTGCGTGGGGCTATGTGAGGGCCACCGGCGACTTAGATATTCTGATCTCGCCAACCCAGAAGAACGCAGCGGTGGTACTAGAAGTTCTCACTGAATTCGGAGCCCCGCTGCACGGTGTTTCCGCGGAGGACTTTGCCAAACCGGCAACGATATTTCAGATAGGCGTTCCTCCGATTCGGATTGATCTCATCAACCAACTGGATGGAGTTTCCTATGATGAGGCCAAAAGAACGGTGACCCACTCGATATTGCTGGGAAGGTCTGTCCCCGTAATCTCCTTGGAAAACTTAATACGCAACAAGACGACCGCCAACAGACCAAAGGATCAGGCCGACGTCATTGAGTTGAAGAAGATCAAGGCGGGTCCCCAAAAATGAGTGACGACGCTGAAAATCGAGCCAACCGACGTCGTCAGACTTGGCGCGGTGAAATCAAAAGAGGTGGCGAGGATCATTTTACCGCCACATCCTCTATCGGCCCCACCCTGCCCCTCCACCGTTTGGCTCAAACACCAGAGGAGATGGGACAAAACATTCTCCATCTTGAGCAGTTGCGCAGACTCCTTTACGCCGATTTCGGAGCACCGATGCAGAAGACTGTAGTAAAGATCACCCGCAAGCCTACCTGAAGAGTGTCACATCCTAGAAGGGCAGCGCAATCCCACCTCGGTGCAGCCGAGCTGAGAGCAACTGTTTTGTGCGCGCTGCCGAACCTCGTCAACCGAGCACCCTGTATAGAAGAAATCCCGCCCGCTTTGGTAGGAGTAATAGTACCCAACACACCCAAACTTCGGCCCGATCACCTGGTAACGACAGGTGGCCCCCGGATAGGAGAGACACTTTCGATACGCAGCACCCGCCGCGTCTTGGACACTCGTTCCGTCCGCGGCGCCGAAACCCGCCTGTGATCCATAAAGCACGCTATAAGGTTCGGAGGTCGAAAAGGCCGGACAAACACTTGAACTCAAGCTGATGGGATTGGAAGAATAGCTTACGTTATAGACCTCCGCGGGTTGGGAACCCGGACAAGCCTGAGACACTTGATAGCGCAACCACAGAAGGCAGGCACTCTGTGTGGACGCGGAGTAATTGTGGGAATTCACCTCACCGAGCGCTTGCGGACTTTGGGGACAGCGATAAAGACCCGAGCAAGTCACATTTGTCGCTGGATTAGGAATCACGTCGGCGAATCCGACCCAAGTGAAAACGGCCAATAGAAAATAAATATTGAATGACATGCAACTACCCCCGTTAGACACGGTCTAAAGCGGGCATCGCGATACGTAAATAGGAAACGAGTAAACAAGTTTTGATTGGACGGCGGGCCAATGAAGATGCAATTAGTTTGTGAGCCGCCACTAGATTAATTCAGTAACATATAAATTTTATTATAAAATTTATATTTTTTGTCCAATTTATTTGACACAATACCGGCCTTGACCGATACTGAAGAAGTGAATGTCGAAACTCTGAAATCATTGGCGGCTGTTCGGGGTATGAGCCAATCGGACGTGGCTCGAGCGGCTGGGGTGAGTCGCCAGATTGTTTCACACTGGTTCGGGTCCCAGACACCAACCCTCAATCTCTTTGCCAGTCACTTACAAAACCTTGCGCGAGCCTTGGGCGTTTCGATTGATCGCCTTTCCCGGCCTTTACCTATTTTGAGTGATCCGAAAGAGAAGAAGAGGTGGGAAACCATGCTGCTCTGGGATCGCCTCTACCCTGATTTGGAATCATTTTGTGGCGGAGTGATCCGCGGGCAGCCCGCAGCGCTTGCTCGTCTGGTTCAAGTCTGCGGGCTCTATCAAAGTGAAAAGGTTGCGGGTCAACAGGTGTGGCGGAAATTTTTCCGATACAAGGGTCTGATTCACCCAGCTTACCGGCGCAATGCGGAGGTCGTGTGGAGTCTCCACCAAAACCCAAGCTCGCCCTAGCGGCAAAAATGTTGCCCAAACCGCTCCTGGAATGCATCCGGGCGATCTTTTCTCAAAAGATCGCTCGAACGGCGCTCGTTGGCGGTACGGCGCTCACCGGTTATTACGCAGGCCACAGACGTTCCGATGATATCGACCTCTTCTGCGCCGATGAACAGGCTCTTCGCTCGGCGATTCTCGGCGCCAAACGGCTCGCAAAAATGGGCGTCGAATTCTCCAATGAGACCCGGTCGGCACAATACTATCACGCCAACTGCCTTTACCGGGATCATGGCTTCACGCTTGACGTCGTGCTCGACGAAAACCTCTTTCGCGTGGGAGCGTTTGAAACCCTTCCTGACCGCGTTGTGATTCCAACCCTAGAAACTCTTCTCAGAATGAAGATTGCGACTCTCGTCAGTCGGTCAGCCGAGAAAGACCTCTTCGATGTGCTGTGGCTCTTCGAAAATTTTGGGCCTCTGCCAATTCAACAGTGGATCTCCCTCGGACAATCGATCGACAAGGGGGTCAACGCCGAAACTCTTCTCGCCTCTTTGGGTGGGACGAAGCTCCGCAAGGAGGCTTGCGATTTCGCGATCCCCAAAAGTAAATCAAAGGACCAGATTCACAGCGCCCTCACCGCATTTCAAAAACGCCTCATCCAGGAATTGATGGAGTATCTCAAGAACCAGCCGACGCCACCTTTGGGAAGGCTGATCAAAAGACTCCGCTAGAACGCGGAGTAGTTGTGAGTCACTGGTCAAAGGGAATATTCGCCACACTGATGAAAGATCATCGCGCGTTCCGGGAGGCAACTAACGCGCCGGAGAGAATTGATTTATTCATCCCCCGTGCTTGAGCGGCTTGTCCCCCAGGCTTCGTCTTCGACTACGCCCGGCAAGCCTCAGTGCTACAAAGTCCGGGCTTGCCCGGCGTAGCCAGAGGCGAAGCCGGGTGCCAGTTAGGAAAATCTAGCCGTGCTTTGGCGAGGTTGTGAGATCTGCACAGGA
>JACPWY010000045.1 GCA_016196825.1 Deltaproteobacteria bacterium
GATAAAAGTCCGACTGTTTGAATTGAGGACAGCGTGAACTTACCCCGAGGAGCCGTGTGTGGGAAAACTACAAGCACGGTTCTGGTAGGGGTTTTATAACAACGAAAGGAAAATTGAAGTTATGAAATCTACTAAACAAAAAAACCTGGTGCTTTTGGTGGTGGGTGTGACGTTTCTCTGTGCGGCTCAGAAAAAGGCCGAGTCCGAAAATATTTTGGCGGGCAGGGAAATCGGCCTGGGAATCATCCTGGGTTCGCCTTCGGGACTTGTCGGGAAGATGAAGATTTCGAACAATGCCGCCATCGATGCGGGCGTCACCTTTTTCTTCGGGACGGTCTTTTTGGTTTACGGCGACTACCTGGTTCACTTTCCCAATGTCCTCGCCGGCCAGTCGCAGTTTTCCAAGGAGCTGACTCCCTATGTGGGACTCGGAGCTGAGGCGATCTTTGGGAGCTACTGGGGATCGTGGGCGCTACCCTACGCCTATAACTCCACGCTCGGACTCGGGGTGCGCGTGCCGATTGGAATCGAGTGGCGCCCGCATAATCCACCGATTGGGATGTTTGTGGAGCTTGCGCCCGGGATTGGCCTTCTTCCCGGGATCTATTCCTATTTTCGTGGTGGCATCGGCGCTCGTTACTACTTCTGAGCTCTGTTGCAGAATGCAGTGGTGTGCCTCGCTACTTCGCTCCGAGCTCGGCCGCGCTTTTGTCGATGAACTCTTCAATCTCAGGCTTCCATTCGGGAAATTTATGGCTCAGCCCATCGACAGTTCGTCGAATGAGGCCCGAAAGCACAATCCCTTTCAGAAGTTCCAGTTCAGTGTGGAATACTTCGTGGAAACGAGAATCGCCTTCTTTGCTAAGCCTCTTTCCGCTTTTTTCTGGCTTGTGGGAGAGGCCGAAGCCCACAATGGCGCCCGCTAGGACCGCGCCCCCCACAAACTCAATCGGGTGCTCACGCGTTTGCTGCTTGAGATCCACGCTGCGTTTCAACTGACGAACGTTGGCCCCAATGCGATCTTTTGTGGCCTCAAGCTGAGCCCGAAGAGCCGTGACATCGTCTTTCATAGGGTCTCCTTCCTTCGAAACGCCCTTTTCACACAAAGCTGTCCCATTGCGACAAAGAGGGTGGTCGTGATGGCATAAGAGGCCCAGGGAGGCGCCTTCGTTATGCTTTCGATGAAAAGCGTAAGGCTTTGAGCCAAGAGGAGTATGGCGCCCGCGAAAAAAGTGTAGCCCACGACAAGGGCGAGCGCAGACCTGCGCAACACCAAAAGATCCCTTCGGATCTGAGTGCGGACCAGACCCAATTCCTGATGCAGGAGAAGCTCGAGGTCCGTCACTAGACTCTCGACGGTCTCTCCGACTTTCTGGTGGGAGGGAACCATACCATTTGAGCTCAGGCCCTTACTTCCGTCCGAAAAGAATGCCAGCCACGCAGCCGAGGCCAAACCCGACCGCCAAGGATTGCAGCGGGTATTTCTTTACCGTTGAGCCAACCGTTTTTCTGGCTTGCGTCGCATAGGAAGAGGCCGCTTCGGCCATACCGGCTGCCTTCTCTGCAACTCCTTCGGCCACCTCCTCGGCTATTTCCTGCCCGCGCTCGAAAATCGTGGTCGCGGCAGAGCCATTGGATTTGCCGCGGTGGAGAGCGCTGACCCTCCCGTGTCCTTCGTTACGATGTAATTGGTGTGTAGCCATATGAATAGGCTCCTTTCAGTTCATTGGGACTGCAATTGCTGTGCCTTGCGACAAACGACGATTGGGCGGTGCTGCGGTGGCCGTTCGCCAAAGGAGGTGACGAGAGGAGGAGGAAAAATGCAACAGAAGGCCGGTATGCTGAGTGGCAGGGTGTCTATCTCGGCCGACTGGGTTTTTAAGATAGGTTCTAACTATTTCTATCGACGAGGGGGCTGCGTGTTTTGTGCCGGAGACTGCCGCAGCGGAGCAGGTGGAGAAAAGCAATCAGTGTAAGTGCGACGAACGCCGTGAAAATGAGCAGAGTAGGCCCTTTGAGAGCATAGTGCCCGTAGTTGGCAAAGCGCTGGAACATCGGTAGCGCATGCAACCAAGAAAAAAGAGTGAAGGGAACCGGAGAGAGCCCGGCCAGAGGGAGGAGATCCCAGGGATGAAGAAGGAGTGCCAGTTGGGCGAAGGTTGGGTCGACGGTGTCGGTGATCGGACCAAAATGACGCAATACGTAGTACGGCGTAGTCCAGAACAGATAGAGCTGAGACACCGCCTGAAAAGAGGCCAGAGTGAGCCCCACTCGACGCCAACGGGCCGGGAGCGTCGGTTCAAGTCGGGCAAAAAGGAGAATCGCCCCGACATACGCCCCGATGAGGTAGCGCGGCTGGAGCTCATCCCAGAGTTTACTGGGGTTGATATGGAGGAGGAAGAGGGCGAGGAGCCAGGCCCAAGAGGCTCGATCCATCCAGGAGAGTCGTCGAAAGGCGGTCATGCCGAGTGCGAGAAGGAAGAGGCACCAGGCGTCCCACCAAACCAGGCCTCCAAATCCAAAGAGGATCCGCTCCAGGGAAAGCCAGCGCAGAGTGTGAAAGGCGTCGACCAGTTTCAGGCCGTGGTAACCGGTGAAAAAACCGATGCGGACAAAAAGGAACAGGGCGGCCGCCGCCAGAACGGTGGCGCCGATCCTCAAGGGGCGGCGGAGCTTTTCGTTTGGGCTGTCCAAGGCGTAGCCCATCACCACCCCAGCAATGAGAGCATCGTAAGGGCGGGTGAAGCAGAGCCAGACGGCAATGAGGCACGCCAGGATCGGACGGTGGGTGAGAAGAAAATAGAAGGAAAGCACGGTGAGGAGAAGTTCCCCGCTGTGGGCGAAAAAGGGGTAGCGAAAGACATAGTTGATCACGGGGATACAAAAAAAGAGGAGGGCAGTGAGGCGGAAGCGAAAGTGGGGGTTCCGGATTAAGATGACCTTGTGGAGAAGAATGAGCGAAAGGCCCCAACAGGCGAAGGAAAAGAGGCCGACGAGTGGCAGAAGAATCGACTCGAGGTTGGCGTGGAGGATCCCGGCGAGGCCCTTGGCGATGAGTCCCATCGGGACCCACAGAAGAGAGACACCCCAGGGGTGGGAATGCGAGTAGCACATGGGGAATTCGGAGCCGATGAAGCGATGAAGCCATTCGAGGTAACAGCTCTCATCGTTTCCATAGGCGGCGACACCCCACCGGGCCTGAAAGAGGACGAGAAAACTGCCCAGAATCACGAGTAGTGCCGAGACGGTGTTTCGTTTCATGCGATAAACCGAAATTTAAAAAGGGTCCAGAGTGCGATGACTCCGTCAATAGCTCGGATTTTTTTGCCCTGGGCCGCACTCCTGGGAATGTAGGATATCGGCACCTCTCGGATGGGGACGCCATCTCGAATGAGTTTCGCCGTCAGTTCGTGATCGGTCTCAAAGCCGCTGGTTTTGACGTGATATCGGCGCAGAGCCCGTACCGGGTAAAGCTTGTAGGCGGTGAGGCTATCGGTCAGCCAGCGTCCGTAAAGAAGAAAGACCCAGACACTTAAAGCCACGTTGGCGATCCACGGCCCGAGCCCCTGACTGGAATGCTTGCCCGGAAAAACTGTCCAGCCTCGCTCCCGCAGTTGGCCAAGAATGCGGCTGCCATAGACGGCAACGGTGCCGCCCTCGGAGGCGGCGAGAAGCGCCGGGTAGTCTGTGGGGTCATACTCGAGGTCGGCATCCTGTACGAGAACCAGATCGCCCGTGCTCTCTGTGATTCCACGCTGAACCGCTCGGCCCTTTCCCAGGTTTGGCACCTGTTTCAGCACCCGAACATCGGCAAACTGGGTCGCGACTTTATAGGTGCGATCGGTGGACCCATCGTCGACGACGATGATCTCCTTTTCAAAGCCTATGCTTTTGAGATCAACTGCTCTGACCGATTGAAGGAGCGTTCCAATGGACCCCTCCTCGTTGAAGGCCGGTATCACGATGGACAGTTTTGGCATAGGTTCGGCTCCTGTAACGGAAAAGGGCCCAAAGCGCCTTGAGTCCGTCCCACACGGTGGTCTTCTTCCCTTGGCTTTTGGTGCGCGGGAAGTACTCGATGGGGAGCTCAAGCAGGAAAATTCCTTGGTGAGAAATTTTGGCGATGATCTCGGTTTCCAGATCCAGCCCGTTTGATTCCAGGCTGAGCGATCGGAACGCGCTCCGACGAAACCCCTTCACGCCGGTGAGGGGATCGGAGACGTAGCGTTTGTGAAGGAGAAGGGAGATGAAGCTCAAGGCCATGCCACCATAGTGGCCGATGAAATAGCCCAGGTAATTGCGTTGATAGATGGTGCGGATGCGGTCCGCCACGTTGACACATTTGATGGCGCGGCTGCCAAACACCACCTGAAACTCATTGTGGATGAGAACCTTGACTGCGGGCAAAAGGTCGCGGGGCTCGTACTCACCATCGCTTGGGAAAAAGACGATGATATTGCCCAAGGCCTGTTCGGCGCCAAATCGCAGAGCATGCCCGCGTCCTCGGCACTGGGGCACGGAGAGCACACGGACGCTCGGTTCCTCTTGAGCCAGTGCCAGTGTGCGATCGGTGGAGCCTCCGTCTGCGACAATGATCTCCTTTGTGACTCCCAAAGGCGCGAAATTGAGGAGCCGCAACGCAGAGAGGGTTTGGCTGATTGTGCGCTCCTCATTGAGCGAGGGGACAATGACGGAGACCATGTAAGGAAGTGGCTCGAGACAAAGCCCCGCCTGCTCGTTGGCGAGCGCGAGAATCTCATCGGCGACCTTTCCGCCGAGGTGGGCGCCGCTAGAGCCCTCCCAGTTGGATTCGGTTAGGTTGGTGCCGCGGAACTGCACGCGGTTGCGGGAGAAACGCACATAACCCGAGCTGTCTATACCATCTTGCACTTTCTGGAAAAAACACCGAGTGACGAGCTGTTGGGATGGCCAGTCCACCCGGCCCTTCTCGTTGAGGTAATAGATCACCTTATGCAAAAGGGAATCGACCGTCTCACTTTGGATTTCGTGGTCGGTGCGGATGTTGGCGATGAAAATCTTCTCGGCCTTCTCGTTGAGGGCGATCGTGTTGCCCAGGTCTTTGGTGAGATAAGACGGAAAGAGGGAGGAGTGCTGCGTCCCGGGACCGTAAATGATGAGGTCGGCTTCCCCGAGGGCGTGTTTGGCCTCCGGGTTGAGAAGCGGTTCAACGGAGAGTGAATCGAGAGAGTGGATCCGCGATTCGAGGGCGGACTGAGATAATTGAAGGATTTCTTTCTCGGAAGGGGTGTTGCGAAGAAGAAAGATCTGCGTAATCTCCGAGACGCTTTGTTTGGATACGATTGAGGCCTCATCAGGGAGGAATGTGCCGTCGGCCTTTAGGGCAACGAGCGTCAGTGCCTCTCCGTCAGTGACGTTAAGGATACGGCCCGAAGGGCGCTCAAGGTCGGTGAAGGTACGGATTGTAGCGTTAAAATCGGCGCTGCTTTCCCGGAAGCAACCGGCGAAGATGAGGTTGCCCAGCGAGCAGTCGCCGAAATCGAAGTGACGGCCTGCGATGCATTGGGTGGTGTAGTAGCTCAGGAAACTCGTGAGCGCGCGGGAGATCTTTTGGGCGCACGAAAGCGAAAGCGCGAGAAAGGCGCTCGCGATCTCAGAAGGTGTGCCGGTTGAAGGGCTGAGTTGGGCCAGGCCCGCAAGGATTTCAACCGCGGGCAGGTGGTCCATAGGGGTGGGGAATCGGTATTCGAGTAGCGTGCGCAGAGCGACCTGGGACGGACTCTCTGATCGGAGCATACGCGAATAGTTCTTGCGGATGTCGGAGGGGCCGAGCATTCCGGGGATGAAGCGTCGGAGTTGGCCTGTCGAGAGGCCGTCATCATAGGCGTTGACCAAGATTGTGAGATCGATGCGAGGGTGGTCGAGGAGCGCATCGGCGATTGTCGCGGATCCACGCCCTCCTGCAAAAATGCAGATCTTTATTTTGTCGTCTTTGCCCATGGTCTCCTTTTGAGAATACCTTCCACCTGCACTGCCTCTTCCGGCGTGTTCACTCCGAGCGTTTCCTCGGGGGTCGCTCCGTCGAGAGTGAGGCAACGCCCCGGGGATTCATCAAAATGGGGGATGAGGGAGAGCAGGTTGACCTCTCCGGTCCCCGCCCCCGCGAGGTTGTGGTCTTGAGTCCTGGTCAGCTGTGTAAAGAGCGAGCGCGTTTCAAAGAGAAAAAAACCACAATCGCTTTCGCCGACATCAGCAGGGATAGCAGCCTCTCGGGCCTGAAGGACGTGCTGGATTCTCCCATCGGGATTGCGGTCCAGATGGATGTAGGGCTTCAATCGTTTTGCCGTGGGAAAGGTCAGCTGAAGTGAAGCCGTTTGACTATGGGCCTCCAGGCAACGAGTGACCGTATCGGGGCGGATTGAGGCCTGGTCGGCCCAAGCGATGAGGCATCGGGGCGTTGTGACGAGTTCTTGAGTTCTGCGAACGGCGTCGGCGGTGCCGTTGGGAGTTGGCTGAACGCAATAGTCGAACGTGATTTCCGGGTGGAATGTTTCCAACGTGAATTGAATCTCCCGCAGGCCCGTGGGGGCTGTGACGACTATTGTGCGGACACAGTGATGGCTCACGGCATTGATGACCCAGGAGATCAGAGGGCGCCCCAGAAGAGGGTAGAGCGCTTTCGGGCCTGCAAAGCCTAGTCGCGAACCACGACCGGCCGCCGGCAGAATTGCAGTCCAGTCCCTCTGAGCAACGGGGAAGCTGCTCGTAGGGCTGAGTGTGGAGCGGAGACTCATGTCTCATTCCCCAGCCAAGTGTTTAGCTCGGTCAAATCGGCAATGTGGCCAAGAGTGTGGGGTTGGGAAATCGCTGGCCCTATCTGGAGGACTCGAAATCCGCCGGCCAGAGCGGCCATGATTCCAGCCTCTGAATCCTCGATTACGAGGCATTCCGAGGGAGGAATGTTCATCTGTGTGGCGCAATTGAAAAATATCTCGGGATTGGGTTTGCCCCGCTGCACATCCTCTCCGCAGAGGGTGACCTCAAAGAGAGGACGCGTTTGACTGAGCTCAAAGAAGAGTTCCATCTGCTGGCGGCTTGAGGAGGTTGCGAGCGCCAGTCGAGCTCGTGATTTAAATAGGGTGAGGTGTTCGCGACAGTGGGGAACGAGCGGACGAGTGCGACGAAGTTCGCTAAAGGCAAGTTTGCGCTTTTTCTTGGCAAGGGCCTCGATCTCCTGCGGACTCGCGCTTTTGAGAAGCGTGGCGAAGACTTCATCTGTCCGTTGGCCTGCGTATCGCTCATAGTGGAAAGTCTTGACTCCGATCTCCTTGAGGATCGTGAGAAACGCCTGCTCGTGCGCGGTCGCAGAGTGGATGAGCACGCCATCGAGATCGAAGATGATAGAACTAATTTTGGCCATTCGGTTTCGCAATCACCAAAGTTTGCCCGATGTAGTAGCGGCACGGGAGATCCCCGAGTCCGAGTTTGTCGAGGACACGAGATAGAAATTTGAGAGGTGGCACAAGGGCCGATGCCCGCTGGATGACATACGACAGCTTGAGTGTTTGCCAGTGGGGGCGAATGAGTACGGGATCGAATCCATTTTGCCGGAGGAGCCGAGTCATTGTCGCGCGGGTGAAGTAGTAGAGATGGACGCTTAGAAAAAAGGGCCAACTCCACCCGAGGAGGCGCGTCACGACACTTCCGTAGTCCGGGTAGTTGACGACGAGATAACCTTCGTTGCGCAAGAGTTGGCGGCACTGCCGTAAAACCAGAGCCGGATCGGGGACGTGTTCGATGACATCCCAAAGAGTCACGAGGTGAAAACTTTTCGAAGCGAGCGTGGATTGGGTGCCGGAGCAGTGTTCGGTCAGGGTGCCACTTAAGACATTCACACCGTAATTCTTGCGGGCGAATTGGCAGAGCCAACCCGAAGGCTCGATGCCAGTGGCGCTGAGTCCCAGGTCTACCGCCGCCTTCGGAAAGGCGCCGCCGGCACAGCCCACGTCGAGAACATGGGTCTGAGGAGAAGCCTTAAGGTCTGTCACCTGGAGAATCGATTTGAGTGAATTCTTGAAGGTGCGAATCCGTTCAGCATTTTGGGCGACAAACGTTTCGTCCTGCGCCGAACTGTAGCCAGCGAGAGCGATGCGGCTCTCCACGCGTGGGTTAAGATAAACCAGATCGCACCGGCGGCATTGGACCACCTGATCAAAGAGCTCATGATCACTCGACGAAGAATAGAGCGCCGCCAGTGACTCAACTCCTTGAAGCTCCTTGTAGTTGTCCTTTTTGAGTACCGTGAAGTCCTCTTCCTGACAAATTGGACAACGACTGAATTCAATCGGGAGAGTTGTCTTGGGGTTTTGAGTTGTGCCGGTTTGCATGGGGGTCTTTTGGGGTGAAGGGGGATCAAATGACTTATCGGCAAAGGTTGAATGGAACTGGAGGGGAATATATGGACTTCAAATATATGGACTTCAGTGGACTTTGAGTGGAGCGCGATTGCGCAGCGCGCAGGTGTCTGCGACAATCCATGTGTGATTCACGATGAACTGGCGATGATCCAAAGGCTGACTCGCGTGCTCGGGCGACCGGGTCGACGCGTCAAGGTGGGAATTGGCGACGATGCAGCGGTGGTCGATTCGCCGCGGGCGCCACTCATTGCCACCGTCGATACATTGGTGGAGAACGTCCATTTTGATCTCCACTACACAAACCCCAGGGAGCTTGGTCACAAAGCCCTCGCCGTCAATCTGAGCGATATCGCTGCGATGGGGGCGACGCCTCTTTACGCTCTGATTTCGATTGGGCTTAAGCAGGAGATGGGAACCTTTTTCGTCGAGGAGCTCTACGAGGGGATTCGAAGGTTGGCTCGGCGGTTTAAGGTGGATGTCATCGGTGGAAACACTGTTCAAAGCCCAACGGCCGTCGTGATCAATGTCACACTGCTGGGAGCGGCGAAGCAGCCGCTGTTGCGAAGTGGAGCCCGCGTCGGAGATCGCGTCTGCGTCACGGGTTTCTTGGGAGACTCGGCGGCCGGACTTAATGTATTGAAGCGTTTAGGGCGATATGAGGTGCCAGCGGTGCTGAAGAATTGTGTTCAAAGGCATCTTATTCCCACACCGCGTGTGAAGGAGGCTCTGGCGATAGGAAGATGGGTGAACGCCGCGATCGATCTGAGCGATGGCCTGAGCACCGAGATCCATCACATTGCCAAAGCGTCGAAGGTGGGGGCTGTGATCGAACGTGCCAACCTTCCGCTCTCGAAGAGCTGCCGCGCGGCGGCGGTTCACCTCAATATGAGCGGCGAGAAGTGGGCGTTGTGCGGGGGCGAGGATTACGAACTTCTTCTGACAATTCCGCAAAAGCACTTGGCGAAGTGCCGGGGAGCTTTAGAGAAGCTGGGAACCCCACTCATCGAGATCGGCACAGTCACGCTGGCTCGCGAAGGCGTGAAGATTCAAGGGGAAGCCGGTCAACGGCAGGAACTTCCGGCAATGGGCTGGAACCATTTCGTCAGGCGTGGGAAGCGGTGAGAAAAAAAATCGGGGCGGCGGGAATTGAACTCGGCCTCGCAGATCATTGAGATCAATGGGATAAATCAGTAACAACAACAACTTGCTCGGCCACAGCTTCCACCTAGACCTACCGTCTTCCACCGAATACCACTGAGGGTGGTGATAAGTGGTGATGGGTTACTTGCTAAATTCGGCAAGTTAAGCTATTATTCCTGATGTGGAGAGGCGATCCTACAGCATGACACTCACCGTGAATGGTCGCCTGATCACCGAGGTGATCATTGATTCTCATTATGAGCAGAATCACCCCGATATGAATGACCCGCTGATTTTGGAGTTGGTGAAGAAGCTGAATGGGAACGAGTACAAACCGGGTGAGGTTGACGAGGAATGGGAATTCTATGCAGTGGATCGCCTGGACCACGATGGGAAGCAATACCGGTTGGTGTGGTGCATGAAGGAACATTCTTTGTTTATTGGCGTGATTAACGCGTTTCGGAGGGGATGATGAAGGACAATAAGGGAAAGGGATTTCCGGACGACCAGACTCTTAAGCGAATCCGAGAGAAGTTTTCGGATCCAAAGTATGAAGGGAATTTTGCACTGCCAGAAAGCGCCTCTGAGGTCGATAGGGCCAAGTACCAGTTGTGCCAATTAATCGCCAAGTACCAACGTGAGCACAGCCTCCTTCAAAAGCAGGTAGCCGAAAAACTGGGCATAGATGAGTCCCGCATCAGTGAGATTCTGCGGGGAAAGATTGAGAGCTTTACTTTGGACCGGTTGGTTTCCTATGCCGAAAAGCTGTACGACAATGTTCAGGTGAAGATTGTTGCGGCGTAATTTTACTTCTTGTCGGGTCTTACCGCCCTTTTGACCAGCTCTCCGGAACAATTGGGGCAACGAAAATGCATGTCGATTGCGCAGCTATCGCAGTAGGTGCATTCGTAACTGCAGATATAGACAGGGGTTGCAGCCTTTCCTTCCAGATTTGAAGAACAACGTTCGCAAGTTCCTTTCATTTCTAACGCCATTTCAACCCCAAGACGAGCGTGGTGCCGCTAATAATCAGGATTGTCCCGACCAACATTGAATCGGTCACGGTCTCGCCGGCAAAGAGGACCGCCCAAAGCATTCCAAATGCGGGCATGAGAAACGTCACGGTGAGAGCCCGAGTCGGTCCGATGTCCGCAATCAGGCGATAGTAGAGAAGGTAAGCTACGGCGCTACAGAGGAGCGACAGTCCAATCACGTTCATCACGATAGTTGGTGTCAGGGCAATGGGAATTGGGAGTCCATTTACAACAATAAGAGGCAGTAGAGCGATTCCCCCGAGTAGTTGGCTGGCCCCAGCGATCGCTTTCGACTTAACCCCGATACATCTCCTCTTTATGTAAACTCCCGCTAACGCATAGCAGAGAGCGGCAGTAAGGCAGGCCGTGATTGACAAGATAAATGCCGTTGTAAGCTCCGCTTCGGGTGCTCTAGCAACGAACCCCACCCCGATGGTTCCAACCACTAGACCCAGGCTTTTTCGAGGGGTGAGATTCTCTTCCAGCCAAATTGCTGAACAGAGCGCTCCGAAAATAGGGGAGCTGGCATTAAGAATCACCGACTAGGACGCGGGAATGTGGAGGGCAGCATAGGAGTAAAGAGAAAATGGGATAGCTGAATTGATTACCCCGATGACCAGGTAGTGTTTCCAATTGGACCTCCAATCCAAGGAAAACCGCTGAAATAGGAAATAGACTGTGAGTACGGCACCAGCGATCAAGATCCTGAGTTCCGCCGTGACAATGGGGCCAAAAACTGGGGCCAGGATGCGCATGAAGACAAATGACCCGCCCCATATCGCGGCCAAGAGGAGCAAACGTAGGAGATCCGCTACCCGCATGAATTATCTCTTTCTCGGAAAAAAATTTTTTCTATTTCTAGCAATCGCTTCTTCACTCTCAGCCCGCCGGCGAATCCTGTCAGGCTGCCGTCTGCTCCAATCACTCGGTGGCAAGGTACGACGATCGATATTGGGTTCTTACCGTTTGCAGCCCCTACCGCTCGGGATCCCTTCGGAGAACCAACTCTTGCAGCGAGCTCCCCATAGCTAGAAGTGCATCCGTAAGAAATGTCCAGAAGGGCATTCCAGACTCTTCGTTGAAACTCAGTGCCCTCAAGCTCTAACGGTAAAATCGAACGCCGAGCGGTTGCCTGCGAAGTATTCTCTGAGCTGCCTTTCCACTTCGTCTATGATCGGCGGTCGGTCCCCCTGTGAGATGTCACCGGGAAGGCGAACCCCGTGACGATCATCGTCCTCCCAAAGGATCGCCTGCAAAGCCGTTCTACTGGTTACGACGGTCAGCTCCCCAACCTCGGTGGATATCTCGTGTGAAAAATTCATGGACTCCTCTTCTTGTTCGAAAGGGTGCGGGCATACTCTTTCCAGAGATAGATTGCTGCATAGGCTCGCCAAGGCTTCAGGCACTCAAGATCCAATGTGGATTGGTTCTCTAAAACTCGCCTCAATATCAGGTCAGTCGCCGGGAAAGCGTCTGTATCACCGATGGCTCGCAGCGAGATGTACTGGGCGGTCCAGGGGCCGATTCCCTTGATTCGAACGACCCGATCTCGGAAGGCATTCGGGTCCTGTGTCGCATCGAGTCGAATTTGCTTTTCTAAAACCAGGCGGGAAAACTCCCTGATCGCCTCGCGCCCAGCTCGTGTTGTCTTGATTTCAACCAACGACTCTGTAGCTAGAACTCGCGCCGTGGGAAACAGCGATGCTTCGCCGCCCGTAAAAGGGTTTCTAATCTTCTCTCCGTAAATCTCCACCAGCTGTTGGATCAGGATCTTGGCGTGCTCCGTGGAAACCAACTGGCCCAATATGGTACAAATGGACGTCTCAAAGGGGTCAAAGCCGCGAGGCAATCGTAACCCTGGGTGTTTTGCCCCGAGCTTCTTCATTAGGGGGCACCCCGAAAACACGTTCGAAATGTGAATCGGATCACACTCCAAGTCGAACATGTTGCGTACTCTTTGGACGATCGCAAAGATGCCCCGAGAATCATCGATGGTTATCGATAAAATGAGTTCGCGTTCGTTTTGTGATTGGCAAACCTGCAGCGAACCGACCACACCTTCCATTTTGAAAACCCGGCTGTAAACGTCATCCGTGACGGTCTCTACAGGTCTGATGGCGTGGGACCGGTAGAAGGTCATCAGAGAATGCCAATCCAACGGAGGGCGGTACGATAGATGAAGCACGATTCCATCCGATTCGCGTTTAGCACCGGATAGAGCCCGAATTTCTGAGGGCGATCGATGAAAGCGTACCCTGACTGCATCGTTGAAACGTCTGAGAGACTTAAAACCTGAGGCGTAGCCAACATCGGTCATGGGAAGTGCAGTTTCGGTGATTAGTTTTCTTGCGAAGTTCAGACGATTTTGGTCGGCAATCTGTTTCGGGGTTCTTCCCAACTCCCCCTCGAAGAGGCGCCTGAGATGTCTCGCACTGACTCCAAACAGGGACGCGAACTGTTCTTCGCCTTGATCGATAGATGACTGTCGTGCCATCAACTTGAGCGCCCTTTGGACCACCGCGCTCTTTCCAATCCACGCCGGCGACATGGGCGCTGATTCAGGGCGGCAACGCAGACACGGGCGATAGCCCGATTTCTCCGCCAGAAGGGCGATAGAAAAAAACTCAACGTTCCTCCTTTTGGGTTCGGCCGGGCATATCGGCCGGCAATAGATGCCGGTTGTCTTCACACCGATAAAGAACTTCCGATCAAATCTGGGATCCCGGGCTAGGACCGCCTTGTAATAGATATCGGCTTGGGTCACCACGGACGAACCATATAAGAGATCAGATCGGTTCACTAGCCATTTTCGGACATGATCCCTGGGACTGTCCTTGGGTGGTCATCCCAACTGGAACGTCGTCTTACTCTTGTAGTGGCGCCAAGTCCGATCGAGGGTTGAATGGCCCATCCAAATCGAGATGTTTTCGATCGAATGCCCCTTCGACAGCATCAGGTCGGTAAAACCTTTCCTCCCGGCTTAGGCGCTGTATCCGATTCCAAAGTGATTTTGCATGGTCTTTCCGAGTGGTTTTTTAAATTTTCCTCTTTCGATGATTTCCAATCCAAGCTCCTGTTCAGGGTAGAGAATCGGGATTGGCTTCCATCTATCGTCAGGTGGAAGCGCCACCAGTTTCGTTTGGAAAACTCTCAAGACCCTTCTGCCGGAGTTCATTCGTTCGACCACCCAGGAACGCGTTTTCTTCAGGTTTTCGACCTCCTGCGGTCGAAGCCCAAACCAGACCGTGAGGAACAGCAAGTTAAAGTTCAGTGGGCGCAACTTGGCCTTTGCCCTAGAGAGCATTTCGGGTGTTAGCGGAAGGGATGGGCGTCTACGTTTTGTTTTCTGATAAAAACTCTCGAGGATCATCTGCCTTTCAAATCCCCGTGGCATCGATATTGGCAGAAAAGGCCGTGCGAGTTTTCTCGAAATGAAGAATCCCCAGTGCGGCGGTCGTTCGATCCGGTGCGTCGATGTATTTTTCTTTTCAAACGAAAATTTGGAGATCATAGAAGGAGAAACGCGTGTGGAGTTGTTATGGGTGGCTGGAAGCCGAGGTACATCAAGCTGATACCGACTAAGGAAA
>JACPWY010000054.1 GCA_016196825.1 Deltaproteobacteria bacterium
ATGCTTCTGAGTCACAATGAACTTCTCCTCTTCGATAATCTGGGGGATTTCCGTTCGAGCCGGGTGCTGAAGCTTTCTCTGGGCATCCCTCCCAACGTATTTGTCCACCAAATCTTGAGACCCACTGAATCGTTGCGTTGCCACACGCGGGGAAGCGCCTACCCGCTCCCCAATGGTCACACGCTCGCTTTCTTTCCGTCGCCCTTTACCCATCGGAACGCGAAGAAGGGCCTTGATGACACGCTCATTGAATTTGCCGGGGATGGATCCGAGGTGGCTCGCATGGAGATCGATAATCCATTCTTGTCCGTTGCGGATGGGTTTCGCGCTGAGCCTATTCACTCGTTAGGGCGGGAGGAACCATTTGAGTTTTTGGGCCCGCGAGAACCGCGTAGAGATAATACTTTGCGTTTGAGTAGATCGGAGTGAAGTTTGTAAAGGGATGCTCCGTCAGCAGGTATCGAGATCCATACTTTTTCGAAATGGCCCGCAGCTCTCCCTCCTCGAGTTTGTGGAACCCCTCTCGCACCTTCCTCAAGCAGCCAAAACCCTGGCAGGCGTCCAATGAGTTGTGGGTGATTGCATCGATGCGCTCCTTCCATTTCAAGAAGGAAATGGTTCCTGAGTTCGGGCTGGTCTTAAAATCGGCCACCTGCCTCCGTCGAGCGTTCCACACAAACCCCTCTTCATAGGGCGGCGCGATGAATACTGCGCTCTGATCGGTATTCTCACGGACCCAATAACAAACATCCATCCACTCCCTCTGCACGGGCCCATGGATTCCTGCCTCATGACGGTAGACCGCCAGCGAGGTCAGGACCAACAATCCAATGCCTGGCCATGCCTTCCGCAACCGCTCCGATAAAATAGCAAGAAAATAGGCAACCTCAACAAAGCTAATGATAGCCGAAAGCCGCGGGGGCTGTAAGCGCGTCACTAGTCCCCATTTCACAATCGAGTAGTCCAGATAATGAAGTCCACAGAGGACAAAGAGCGCCGCCATCTGAAGAAAGATCAAGCGATCCGCAGAATCGCTCTTCAGCAATCGAATCCATAAGCCATGACACAAAAGCATCGCGCTCACTAAGAGAAATGGTATCGGGCGAATGGCATAGTGATGGGGGAGCCTCAGGTGTAAGAATTGGTTCCACGTCTCACCGAACATCCCCGGTTCATGCGCCGGGAAATAAAACAGAAGTGACAAGAGCGTCATTGGGATCGCCCAGACTGAAAGCTCCCACAAACTTCGGATTTTTTTCGACCGTTTGTCCCTCTGGCCGAAAACTACCCCGAAGGTGGCAAGAGCATAACCCAGCAAGCCCAGTTGAATGTGGAGCAAAACTGCCACTCCGAAAAACAATGAAGAGATCCGAATGCGCCGTCGAAAGAGGAAGCCCCACGCCAAAAATAGGAATGGCCAGGCCAGGGATGCGGCCTCGCAGTAAGGCCTGCCAAAGATGCGATTCCCCTCCAACCCAAAACCAAGCAAAAGGCCGGAGCCGCAGACGGGAAGGGCCTTTCCAAACGGCATCCATCGCGCGAGTAACCAGGCTCCCGTGATCAATAAGAAAAAAATTTGAGTGTAATGGAGCCACCGTGAAAAGGGTTCATAGTCGAAGGTTCCGGCTCCCACCTTCACAAGTGCCAAGAAGACAGGGTGATACCTCTGATAAAGGCCCACGCCGAAGTCGGATTGAAGTTGAGGAGAATCCAGCTCGGCGGCAATGACGGGCAAGAATAGGGTTTGGTTTCCCACTGCAAATCGGAACGGGGTCACCCAACACAGCAAACAGGCCACTCCGCCCAAGAGCAGCGCCCGTAAAATGAGCGTTTTCAAGGCGAATTCAGAGGCTGCGTGAGCAGACGTTGCAACCTCTTACCGATTGCGACGGTGGGTGCGACGATGCCGTTACCAATCTGCCAAGAACGGCTTTGGAATACGGCAACCAAATCTCTGTTCAGCTTTCCGATCTCCCAAAGTGCTTGAGCATTCTCTTGCCGCAATGTGGCCACCTCGGCTCGCAACCGCCCGACCTCCTCCCTCATCTGCCGAGAGTGCTCTTCCCTCTGCCGAGAATGCTCCCGCGATCTCACCAGCGCCGGAACCGTTGCCGCGCGCAGTGTATTCACGAGGGCATTTCCAAGAAAATCGGAAACGGGCTGGCGGTGTTGCGCCGCAACCTCCAAGATAATCTTTTCTGCTGCCACCTGGTATTGCGCCAACGAGAATTTCTCTCTTGCGATCGCAGCGGCTCTTTTTCCAACCTCGCTGACCTGATTGGGAACCGCAATCCACAGCTCGATGGCACCAGCCAAAGCCACGATATCGCCGGGAGGGACAAGGACCCCAGTCACTCCATCTTCCAGAATCTCTTCCGGGCCTCCAGAGCGTGAGGCGATGACCAGTTTTTCCTGGAGCATGGCTTCAACCGCCACTCGAGAAAAGGCCTCAACCTGACTGGGAACCACTACGATGTCAGCGCTCGCAAAATAGGGGCGAGGGTCTTCGCGATAGCCACAGAAAAGAAAGCGGTGGGTGAGCCCATGGCGTGCCAACTGCGATTGCACGAACCGGGCTTCATCGATATCGGCTCCAATCATCGCGAAATACAGATTCGGAAGTTTGGGAACAAGAAGTCTTGCTGCGAGCAGAAGGTCGCCCAACCCCTTTCGTTCACTGAAAGCGCCGGCGAAACAGACGACCTTCGCACCCTCGGGAACAGAAAAACATTGAGGATCAAAATGAAAAACCTCGGAATCAAAACCGTTATAGATCACCTCCACGTTACAGTCCGGCGCGAACGACTCAATTTCTTCCGCCACGGCCCGGGAATTGGCGGTCACTCGATGTGACAGGGAATGAATGACAGAATAGAAGTCCGGCAGAGAGAGCGGAGGGTGCAGTTCCGAACAATCGAGAAACAGCTCACGGAGGTGCCAGATGTGAGGGATTCCCGCCATGGCGGCCGCAATCGCGCCGTCGCAGACCACTGCGGAATTGGTGAACACAACATCGACAGCTCTGGCGCGAAACTCTTCGGCAAGACGGGCGGTGCGTTGTTGAATGCCATCGATGAACGCCCTATAAGAATCAAAGTAGGGGGCGGAATCCACCCACCAGGGAAAGGAAAAATCCACAGTTTCTACACCATCGATGCAGGGCATTCCAAAAACGATGGGGTGAAAGCGGGATCGATCGATTGCCTTGACAAGGGCCCTGAGACTGCGTTCCGCGCCTCCCCGCAGAGGCGAGTGTGAGATGAATCCAACCCGAATCACGATGCGATGGTACTCCAAGGATGGCGGATTGGTAAGAAGAGTCCCCCTAATCGAAAAGGCCCTCTACTCGATGGTGCGCCTGAGCATGCGAGCCGGGCTAGTGCATCGCATCATCCGAGGGCTCTCTGGCGTTGTTTCCCCCAGGACCGCCGCACTTCTCCAACTTGAGGCCGCCCGAGCTCAGGTTCGTAATCGACGCGAGATCACACCAACCACCGGCAAACTTCACCTAGGCTGTGGCACGAGGATTGTGGAAGGCTGGTTCAACGTCGATCTCTTCGAATCGGATTGTGATGTCGACATACTCAAACACCCGTGGCCCTGGCCCACTCACAGTTTCGATCATGTGGTTAGCCAACATGTGATCGAGCACCTGGACCTGGACTCAGAGATTTTTCCCTTTCTGTCGGAGTTGCGACGGGTGGTGCGGCCCGCGGGGGAGGTGTGGTTAACCACTCCGGACATGGAAAAGATCTGCCGGGCGTATTTGGAGAGCCGTTGTGGGACCTTGATCGAGGGGGCTCAAAGAAGATGGATGAAAGACTGGCCCTATCCGCCGTCGCATTACATCAACCACCTCTTTCACCAAAACGGAGAGCACAAAAACCTTTTCGACTTTGAGCTCCTCAGCTGGACCGCGAAAAAGGCGGGGTTTGCGAGTTGTGAAAGATTCATTGAAAAAGATCTGCTCTCCCGTTTTCCGGAATTTCCCCCGCGTTGGGATGACGAGCAAACCCTGGTGGTGCGGCTCCGCAATTAAACCTTCCCTGCAGGCCCGGAAGTTTCCAGCCTAGAAATGGGGCTCGAAATTACCCTATTATTTAGAGAGAGCACTTATATAGCCATGCACTCCTTAGAACCGAAATACTTGGACAAGCTGACCTTCTTACCAGCCGACTGGGCATGATTCCGTGGAGAGCGAAGATGGAATCCGAATGGTCCCTTGGACCTATTTCAGTTGATCGCCTTTGCCTATGTAATGGTAATAGTGATATATTACTATGACTATGAAGCTGATTAATGCATTGAGAGTGAGAACGAAGTTCGGTCAGGTCATGGAGGAGCTCAAGCGAGCCAAGGAACCCTTTCTCCTGACCCGTGATGGACAGATTGAGGCAGCTCTAGTTCCCATCAAGATGTTCAATGAGCGGTTCGTGGACCTCCTGGGAAAGAGTGCTGTCGAAAAACTTATCGCCGATCTTGCACCTTTACAGGGACCTGCGCGATCAAAGACGTCCTCTCAAACGACCCTCCGCGCCCTCCGAGGTCAGCTGAAGTGATTCGGGTCATTGATGCCTCTGTCGCTGTTAAATGGTTCTTGAATGAATCCGACAGCGGGCCGGCTCGCGAAATACTTCGTGAAATCGGAGACACCCCCCGCGCTTTCGCCGTTCCAGAACTTTTCTACTATGAGGTATACGCGGTTTGCATGCGTGAGCACCCCAAACCTGAGCTCTTCGCGGAGAAAGGCATGCCGATCTTGTTTAATGTGCCCTGCACCCGTGTGCCCATGACTAACGACTTAGCTATGCAAGGAGCAGCCTTTGTAGCTGCGGGACTGACGGGCTACGACGCTGTCTACGCTGCGCTGACCAAACAGCTCGAGGGGATTTGGATTACCTATGACAAAGCGGCAGCAAAACGGTTGGGGATGCCCAAATGGATCCGGGTGTTGAACGCTTACTAATGAGGTCATAAGTAGATGCTCATGGAGCTCCGACCGCGAAGCCCATCCGTGGGGGGACACCCAATCTCTTTCGAAATCCTTCGATTGATCCACGCTCCCACTTGCCCAGACCACACCCGAACTAGGGCAGCGTTCACGAGAGTCGTGAGGTGCTCCTCCAAATAATTGGGCAACCACAGCCCGAAATGGAGCCTTCCAAAGACGGTCTCCCTCACCTCGAGACTCTTCACCGGTGATTCCACCTCCGGAGCATTCAGATAGGTAAAGACCACGAAATGGCCCAAGTCCGATGACAACCCGGTCGCGGCCGACACCGTGACGCAGGCCGAGAGCTTTGAACGGTAGCTCCCCTCCAAACGACCCCAGATATCCTTCAGATCACCGACTACCTCGATGTAGCCATCGCGCAGCTTGAAATCGATATCCCGAATCTTGCCCCCAACCAATCCTCGATAAGATGACCGCCCCTGACAAAAGAAGCCCTTCCATTCCCTGGAATCGCCCCAATTTCCCGCAAACCTCTCGTTGTCGAATGTGAAATCGTCAGCCCATTCGTTCATCCGAAGCGCCAAATACGGCGCCATCTCAGCGCTGGTCAATCCAAAGGCAAATGATACCCAAAAAAGTCCCAGGAACGCGGCAGTTTTCATATTCCCCCACTTGAGAGTTTAGGGATTTGAAACCAGCTCCCCCGGTTCCGTCAAAAGCACCGCGGCTAAACGCTCCAGGCTTTGCCGCTTCACAAAGCTGGTCTGCCCAGAGAACCAGCGATAGAGCGTCGTCTTATGAAGCCCGGCCTGTTCCGCTACCCAATAATTCTTGAACCCCCGCTCCCGAATGATCGCCGCTATTCGCACCCGATTGGGCAGCACAAACCCCACTCCCTCTTCCATCTCGCCCTCCTTCACCATTCGTCATTGCAAAGCGTGCCAACCGCGGCACTGGCTCCCAAAGCGCCCATTTCGTCGACAGAAATGGGGAATTCCGAGCCTGTGGTCCGAATTTCGGTTTCCCCCTCGGAAACGCCCGGCTATACTCTCGCCATGCGTTGGGCTCTCCTCCTCCACTCGGTTCTGTCGCTGGCGGGGCCACACCCCATCGGAGATCTCCGGGCCGTCCGAGGCGGTACATTTACGATCAGTTTTTTCGGCTACCCGAAGTCGCTCAACTATTACTTAGCCGACGAAGAGCTTGCGGAGACTGTAGCGGAGCTCGTCCAGGAGCCCCTCATTGAGCTGAACCCCGACACCCACGAGCCCAACCCGCGCCTCGCCAAAAGCTGGCGAATCTCGCCGGACAAGCTGACCTACACTTTTCAGATCGATCCCAGCGCGCGGTTCTCCGACGGCAAACCCGTCACGGCCGAGGACGTTGTCTTCACCTGGTCCGCCATCCACTCCCCCGACCACAAGACCGCCCCTTTTCAGTCCCTTTTTGATTCCTACCAATCGGTGCGAGCCGTCGATTCGGCGACGGTCGAGTTCAAGGCCAAAATCGCACACTTTCAAAACATCGAGAAACTCAGCAAGCTCTTCGTCCTTCCCCGGCACGTCTACTCCTCCGGCGATTTCAACAAAGCGTTCAACACCACTCTCACCGGCTCTGGCCCCTACCGGCTCAAGGAAGCGGTCACCGACGAAAAGATTATCCTGGAACGGCTCCCCAATTACTGGGGCGCCCAACTCACCCAAAACATCGGGCGCTACAACTTTGACAAAATTCTGTTGAAAAGCGGACGTGACGCCGATGTCAGCCTTGAGATCCTCAAGAAGGGCGAGATCGACTATTTCTACTTTCTCGGCGCCAAGATGTGGTCCACCCAAACAAACTCCCAACCCTTTCAAAGCGGATGGATCAAGAAACTCAGGGGGGAAAATCTGTCCCCCGTCGGCACGCAGGGCCTCTTTTGGAATCTGAGGCGCCCTCTTTTTCAAGATCGTCGGGTGCGATTGGCTCTTTCCCATCTGCTCAACCGCGAACGCTTCATCCATGAAATTTTCTACGACAATTACCGGATCAGCACCGGCGTCGTCGCTCCCCATTCGCCGTATCAACCAAAGGGCCTCACGCCGATTTCCTACAATCCCAAGAAAGCCAAGGAGCTCCTCACCGCGGCCGGATGGACCTTGAGCCCCAGTGGCATACTCGTGAAGGAAGGGAAGCCATTCGAGTTTGAGATGCTCATCGAAAATCCACTCCACCAGCGCTATCTGACGATTTACCAGGAGGACCTGAAGCGCCTCGGAATCACCATGAACATTCGCGTGCAGGATTGGGCGACCTGTTTAAGACTCATCGACGATCGGCAGTTCGATGGCCACCTCGTCGTGCGCACGCGCATGGTGGATCCCTACAACATGAACTACGAATGGGGCTCTCGCGAGGCCGACATCAAGGGCAGCGGCAATATCGCGGGCTACAAGAATCCAAGAGTGGACCGGCTCGCAGTTGAAATCGACCGCACATTTGATCGCAAGAAACGCATTCGCTTGGTCGCCGAGGTGGTCAAACTCATCGCCGACGACGCCCCATTCACACCGATGTGGGAGCCGAAATACTTTCGAATCGGCTTTTGGGATCGTTACTCATTCCCCGGTCCGGGTTACTTTCGCTACTCGAAATGGCACGACGCCTTCCAATATTGGTGGCTCGATCCCGAAAAAGACAGACGCCTCAAGTCGGCGATAGTCAGCGCAATACACATCGCGCAGTGACAAGCAACCCTACACCCAGTTCTGCGTTTCGGATTACAGCTTCCTCAAATGCTCCATCATAGACAGAGCCATCAGTTGCGACGCCGTCGCGACCAATGGTTCTGTCTATGATCACTTCGCTGTGGACTAATCCCTCAGCTCGATTGAATTTGGCCACTGGGCGGGTGCCGGAGCCAAAGGCTAGCGAGCGCCGCAAGAACTATGAGCTGGCCGAGCGTCCAAGAAAGATCGATCGCAGAACCCAGCGGAGAGGTCGGATAGATCTCTGTGATTTGAAAAAAGAGACCGGACAATGCGATGCTGATGTAGCCCACCCCGATGGTGCGGCCGAGAGGATTGGAGACAGTGAAGAGATTCACGGCGCCAAATCCGATGATAAGGGAGGTGAGCGCGAAGCAGATCACGTGAAGAATCTGGTTTTGAAGAGGATTGCCCGTCGCGATCAATCCTTGGAGGAGAAAAGCCAGAATCGCTGTCAACACCACCGTGGATAGGGCGGCAGCTAAAACTCGCTGCCGTGTCGTTGCAATGATCAACGCCACCACTCCAAGAGCGAAAAACGCAACATAAGGTGCATTGATCACAAGCTCCATGGGCGTCCCCATCGCACTCTTCAATGAGACTCCAAACCGCTCGGAAAGAATTTGATAGTTCACAGTGGAGAGCACTGTGAAGATAAACGAAACGAGGACCCAGCCCACCACCCGAGATCCGCGCCGATAAAGCCAGGCCGCCGCCGCAATGATGGCCCCATCCAACGAAAGTTCTACCGCTAGGGAATGATTAGAATAAAAGCTAAACAAAGCATCCATTTCCCCGACATACCCCCTCCCAGAAAGGTGGTCATCACCTTTCTGGGAGTCCCGTCCGTCACCGAGTTCCAGAATGGCACCAGGGCATTTGCCTGCTGTCGTGCGTAGAAACTTGGCACACAGGTTGCACAAACAGCTGCCAGGAACAATGACGTTTCCCAAAAGGAGTTCGGAAGTGAAAAATTTGTTTTTAGTGGCGGTGATGGTGGCAGGGTCAACGGGTTGGGCTGCTGCCGGCCGTCCAGGGATTGTGTTGCGCATGGAAGGCAAGGTTGTAAACCAAAACTTCAACGGAACCATGCCGGAGTTTCGTCTCATGAGCAATGGCGTGGAGCTCAACGGCACCTGCGGGGCCAAGACCCAGCGCTGTGACCTCAAAGAAATTGGCCGCCTGAGCCCTACCGAAATGCGCGGCATTCAGGAGAAGGTGGAAGCGGCTCGCTCGGGTCGTGTCGAACGTTGGATCTCGGGCGCGAGGTGTTTCCGAGCCCCTGATTTCTCTCGGCGCTACACCGCGGGGAATGGCTCAATCATCCTCAAGACGGGTCACATCTGTCTCGGTGGTGGCCTCAAAAACATTTCTCAATCTGCTACCGAACTCGTTGAGTTCATCACCCAAGAATCCGCCCGTAACTAACCAATATAAGACGGGGGGCAAAAGCCCCCCGCCCTTTCCTTTCTCCCACCTCATTCCTGCCCACACCGACGATAGGCGAGAGGCTCCCCCACGTGGTACGGTCTAGCGATGATGTCGAGGAGGCGAACGCGGAGGACGAAGGGCCTGGGCATTTCTTCCGACCGAGTAGGGGTTAATCTTGAAATACGCTCTTACGCCCTGCTGAGACTTTTGTCGGCCATCCCCGTGCTCTTCGGGATCAGCGTTATCCTGTTTGCGCTCATTCAGTTCACCCCCGGCGGGCCGGTAGAGCAGCTCATGGCTCAGTGGCGCCAGAGCGGCATCGGCGAAACGGGCGGCGGTCGAATCACTGCGATCACCGAGGAACAGAGGCAACGCCTCGTTGCCTATTACGGTTTCGATAAGCCTCTCACAGTCCGGTACTTCTCTTGGCTTGGCAAAACTCTCCGCGGTGATCTCGGAGAGTCGTATCACTCCGATGAGCCGGTCCTCACTCTGCTCAAGCGTCACCTCCCGGTATCGATCGCTCTCGGCCTCCTGAGCTTCCTTCTCACCTACGCTGTTTGCCTTCCCCTAGGCATTGCCAAGGCGATGCGCCCGCACACCCTCTTTGATCGCCTCACCACCGCCTTCATCATTTTCTTGTATTCGATCCCGCCCTTCACGCTGGGCATTCTGCTTTTAGTATTTCTCGGGGGCGGCAGCTTTCTCGATCTCTTCCCGCTCGCCGGCGTCACCTCCGATCGCTTCGGTGAACTATCATTTTTCGACAAGATTTTCGATCTCGCCCACCACCTCACTCTCCCCGTGTTGTGTTACACGGCAGGCGGATTCGCCTCGCTCACACTCTTGATGAAGAGCTCCCTTCTGGATCAACTGCAACAGGACTACCTTCGCACCGCCCGCGCCAAGGGGCTTCCGGGAAATAGGGTCGTTTTCCACCACGCACTCAAAGGAGCACTCATCCCAATCGCGACCAGCCTGGGCCACTGGTTGAGTCTCTTTTTCGCCGGGAGCCTCCTCATCGAAACGCTCTTCGGCCTCCCAGGGATCGGTCGCCTGAGCTACGAGGCCGTTCTCCACCGCGACTACCCGGTGATCCTAGCCACCATCCTCCTGCTGAGTGCGCTCCACATCGCCGGTAACCTTCTCTCCGATTTTCTCTACACTCGACTCGATCCCCGGATCCGCCTCTCATGAGCTCAGGCCCTCGCCAAAAGTGGGAACGCTTTCGAGAAAACCGGTGGGCCCTGATCGGCGCTGTTTATTTGAGTTCTGCACTTCTCTTGGCACTCCTGGCTCCGCTTCTTTGCAATTACCGCCCACTGATCCTGTACTGGGACGGTGCCCTCTATTCTCCCGCTCTCTCTCCTCCCGACGCCACGATTTTCGGTGAAACCATTGCAACGGAGCCCGACTATCGGACCTTGGTGCGGACTCGAGACTCTCGGACACACCGAAGGTGGGCTCTCTTTCCGGTCATTCCTTATGGCCCGAATGAATCGCACAGACTCAGCACACCGCCGCCTAGCCCACCATCGCGTGCCCACTGGCTCGGCACCGACGATCGCGGGCGCGACCTCGCGGCCCGACTCCTCTATGGCCTACGCTCGACTCTTCTTTTTTCCGGTCTCGCGTGGCTTCTGATCGCTTTACTCGCCACCACCGTAGGTTGCCTGCAAGGGTATAGCGGCGGTTGGATCGACTTTGTAATTCAGCGGCTGACAGAAATCTTCAATGCCCTTCCGATTCTTTACGTGATCATTTTTCTTTTGAGCCTTCTCCAACCGTCTCTGATTGCACTCGCCGCCGTCTGGGGACTCTTCAACTGGGTTGGGCTCGCCGGCTACACGCGCGCCGAGGCGCTCCGCGTGCGACAACTCGATTACATCGCCGCCGCCAAGAGTGAAGGCCTCTCCACTCCCCGGATTCTCTTGCGCCACGTTCTTCCCAACAGCCTCCTGCCACTCCTTACCTTCACCCCCTTTATCATCGGAGCGGCCATCACCAGTCTCGCGGCTTTAGACTACTTAGGCCTCGGCCTCCCACCCCCCACCGCCACCTGGGGTGAACTTCTCCGTCAAGGCAAAGAAAACCTCTCCGCCTGGTGGCTCTCCCTTTTTCCATTCTTGAGCCTTTCGACCACACTCCTCGCCCTCAACTTCATCGGCGAAGGCCTGCGCTCGGCAATTGATCCCGCCGACAGGATGACGCGAGTGCGAACCAAAATAAAAAAGGGAAATGCTCCCACCGGAAGTATTGAACAAATGCTGAGTGATTAAGCGGTTTGTTTGAGAAGCGACTCGTGCACGTGGACGATTTCGCCACTTTCCATGAAATGCCAGAGGAGTGCGCTGGGAATCGGCGGGGGGACGGATCCTAAGAATTGGGTGGCTGCTTGGGTGAATTCGGGGTTGGGCTGGTCGTGGACCACGAGAACCAACTCGTTGGAGTCGGGGAGGATGCCGGTCTGAATCGGGGCGAATTGGTTGCGCCTCACCCAGCGATCGAGCAGGTGAATTTCAACAGCCTTAATCTCCCGCCCGGGTCCGACCCAAAAGGACAGTTTCACCTGCGGGCCGCCTCGGTAGGTGAAGGTGAGAAGCCCGGTGTCGGGGTCCTCAACGCCATTCCCCGGCTCGGCGACGAGGCGCGCGGCGTACTGCGAAGGCTCGAGAATCGACTCAAAAATCTGGGTGAGCTCCCTGTCGGCCTTGAGAATTTTTAGACCCACATACCCTTTCGTCGAATGCACGACCTCGAGCGTGACCGGGTGGATCTGGTTATTGATCACGATATCGCCATTCACCTTCGTCTTGGGTGTGAGCCCGAAGGCCTTTTCCTGAGGCACCCAGAGTCCGATTCCTTGTTCGCTCACGTTGCGCATCAAATAACGTTCGCCGCCAAAAACAAAGTACGGCTGGAGCGTGTCCGGTAGCGTGAGTGAGAGGGCGCGAGGCCGGCGGCGATTCTTCATAGTTAATAGCGCGAAACAGCTCCGGCGGTAGTCGAGCGGCCTGTGGTTGTTTCGGTGTACTTGAAAGCCGTGCCATTCGAATAGAGCGAAAATGTCCAGATCGCGCCCGTGCCGACCGGGATGGAGAATTTAAACGACTGTGGTGCCTTGGTGCCAACAACCGAGCCATTGTAGTGGAGGGTTTCGCCGCTCATCTGAAACGAGGCCTCTTGCCACACCGTCTGATAGGAACTGTGGGCACAGGAAAACGTACGCGATGAGATCGAAAGCGACGCCGCGGTTTCGTAGATGGTAAATTTTGTCGTAGCGCACTGATTGACCGAACCACCCAAAGTATCTGTCGGGTTTGTCACGGTCCACGTCCCTGTCATATCGCCGAGGTTCCCAGCGAAGTTAGTGAGATTGCCTGGCGACATCTGGTCACAGGAAATGAGGACTAAGCCCACAATGACAAGAAGCGCAATTTTCATAGGGCCTCCAAGATTGCCTCACTATGCTTTCGGTCGCCGGGTTTGTTTTCTTGAGCCTTTGACAACGAGCACCCCGCCCCGTAGCCCAGAAGGCATGTTTGAGTTGAGGCACCAGACGCCGCCCGGGTGGGTCAAGACCGCCCTCCAGGATTTCAATGCCTTTCTCATGGATCACGCGAGCTGCGAGCGCAAAGCCTCCGCCGTGGGGATGAGCTTTGTGGTGCGCTACCCCGATCGGCAGGCCATTCTCGAGCCCATGATCAACTTTGCCCGCGAGGAGCTCGAGCACTTTCACCAAGTCTATCGTCTCATCGCTGCCCGCGGCCTGACCTTGGCCCCCGATGAACAGGACGCCTACGTAAACCTTCTCATGGACCAGGTCCGCCACGGCCGGGAGGAACGTTTCTTAGATCGCCTTCTTCTCGCCTCGGTGATCGAGGCTCGTGGCTTTGAGCGCATCTGCCTGGTCGCCGACGAGCTCACCGATCCCAGCCTCAAGACCCTCTACACCCGTCTGGGCCGCGCCGAAGGGGCGCACAAGATTCTTTTCCTGGAGCTGGCAGCGCTATATTTCCCGATCCCCATCATCAAAGCACGCCTCTCGCAGCTCCTCGATTTCGAAGCGGAGGCGATCCAAAAGGTTCCCTTCCGCAGTGCACTCCACTGACGGCCAACATGAAATCGCGCGATCAATACCTTGCACTCTACGCGGAACCCGAATCGCGAAACGTTCCGTTGCCCCTCAAGTTCGATCGCGCGGTCACCATCCCGTCTCTCGGGGAAGACCTCGATCGCGTTTTATCGTCGTTGAGGTTTGCGGCCCACCACTCTGCCCTGCGACCGCTCTTCATCATCGTGGTGAACAACCGAACAGACCATTCTGCGAGTCTTATCGCGGCCAACCGGCACCTTCTCGATTCAGTTCTCCCAACGGCAGAACCCCTCACCACCGGTCTCTACTGGGTAGCGCCCGACCGCCTCATCGTGGATCGCTCGACGCTCCCTTTTCCCCCCAAGCAGGGCGTGGGCCTAGCCCGCAAGATCGGGTGCGACATTGCCCTGCGTCTCATCGCTCAAGGATCGGTTTTATCTAGATGGATCCACTGCACCGACGGCGATTGCGAAGTGCCCGAAGATTACTTCACTATTGCGCCACCCGACGGCACCGCAGCGTGCGTCTATAATTTTGAACACGTCCTCGACTGGAGCCGACCCTACGAGGCTGAGGCTTTACAGCTCTATGACCAGTCTCTTCGCTGCTATGTGGAAGGTCTCAAGCACGCTGGATCGCCCTACGCCCACCAAAGTCTGGGCAGCACTCTCGCCCTTCACAGCGACTCCTACGCAATGGTGCGCGGCTTTCCCAAAACCGCCGCCGCCGAGGATTTCTACCTTCTCAACAAGCTCGCGAAGGTGGGGCGAATTGAAACCCTCACCCAACCCACCATCCGCATCCACCAACGAATCTCCGACCGCGTCCCATTCGGCACCGGCGTCTCCACGCGCAAAATCTCCGAGGACCTCGAAGCCGGCCGCAATTACCAGGTCTACCACCCCGCCATCTTCGACCACCTCGCCACGTTCCTAAAAGGTACGGACTGCCTTTCGAGGCAGCCCCCTTCCCCAGAGCAGCTCGATACTCTTTGGAAGGAGGGGCCTGAGGGGGCGGAGGAGGCTTGGGAAATCGCCCAGCGGACCCGCACCACCCCCGAACAACGGCGGAAACATTTTCATGATTGGTTCGATGCCTTCCGTACGCTCAAATACGTACACCACCTCCGTGATCACCGCTACGGCGTGGCACCTATTGCCACGAGTGTGACAAAACTCTCTGACAGATTGCCAGGCTCTCAGCCGCTCCCACTGCAGTGACCATTAACGATCTCTTAGGACTCGACGGAATCTTACTACGCCCGACGCACTCCACTCGTGGCCGGCTGGAGGACGGGGAGCTCGACGGTGAAGCGGGTGCCTCGGCCCACCGCACTCTTCACGCTGACCTCTCCTTGATGCTTCTGGACAAGACCGTAGGCGATGCTTAACCCCAATCCGGTCCCTTGGCCCGTCTTCTTCGTGGTGAAAAAGGGATCAAAAATCTTGTCGATGATGGACGCCGGAATCCCTCGGCCGGTGTCCTCAATTTCAATGAACACGCGCCCATTTTCCGCTCGCGTGCGAATCCAAATCTCACCACGGCCATCGATCGCCTGGGCTGCGTTGGTGAGAAGGTTCATGAAGACCTGATTGATCTGGGAAAGGTTGCATTCTACCAGTGGTATCTCGCCAAATTCCTCATGAATACTGATTCGGTTTTTGAACTCAGCTCCAAGGAGCCGCAACGTAGTGCGGATTCCCTCGTGGATGTCAGCTTCCTGGAAGCTCGACTCGTCCATACGAGAGAACGTACGCAGCCCCAAGACGATCTCCTTGGTCCGGTCGGCACCGTCGAGGCAGCTCCTCGTCAAATCCTCGACATCCTTCAAGAGGTAGTCGAGCTCAATCTCCTTCTCGAGAGCGGTGATCTTCCCCTGAACCTCCGGTGGAAGCTTTCCGAGGGCCGACTGGTAAGCCAGGATGAGGCGTTTGATCTTCTCGAGGTATTCGAGCAGGTGATGCATATTCGAGTAGATAAAGGCAATCGGATTGTTGAGCTCATGGGCCACACCAGCCACGAGCTCTCCCAGTGAAATCAATTTCGCGGACTGAACCAAATGGGACTGGGTGTCTTTTATCTCCGTGTTCGCTTTATGCAACTCCTCAAGCTTGATTTCGAGAGCTCTCTTGGCGGCTCCGACGTTACGGATCATCTCATTAAAGGATCGCACCAAATACTCGATCTCATAGGTCGAATCGATCGGTGGAATCTGCTCCACCCGCCCAGTCTTCACTCGCTTCATCGCGTTCACCAGGATCTCGATAGGTTTCACCAGGCGCTGGGAAAAAAGAAAAATAAGAAGCGTCGATACGAGAATCAGAAAGAGAGTACCGTAAATCGTATTGACCTTGAGCTGTGTGAGAGAAGCGTCAAGCGATGTCATGGACAGAAAGAGGGCGAGGTAGGCCCAGTCTCGTTTCTTTCCTTGGAGAGCAGGAAGATCGTAGAGATAGACCGCGAATCGGGTCCCGGCGAGTTCGAGCAACGAGGGCCCCGGCTTGTCGCGAATCTGTTCGAGTGAGGAGAGAGCAATTTTGTTGAGGACAGACTTAGGAATGGCAAACGTGGCGCTCAGCGGAGCAAGATTTCGCCCGAGAATTGCAATGTCCACCTGGCGACGATTTTTGAGCTCCTGAAGGTCACGTGCTGTAAATCGGTACTGCTCCTCGAGAAAGCCATAGAACCGATTCTTATCCTTGAGCTCCATTCGCATCAGGATCGTGAAGCCCTCCCCGCCCTCGGTGGGGTAGCGCTCGAGCGTCTCGCCGTGCGTAAGGAGATAACTCTTAGCCTCTTTGGAAAGATAGGCGATCTGGTTCCAGCTCTCATCCGGTTTGCGCTCAGCGACCAACTTCCCAGCTGTCGAATAGACTCGCACTCCCACCCTTGTGCGGACGGAATCTAGGATCTCCTCGACACGACTCGTATTTTCGAGCGCTACTCCCGATAGCAAACGATTGGAAGTGCTGAAGCTCTTCGCCTCACGATAGAGATCGGCCTCAAGCTTGTCGATTTCCGAAATAATCGCGTCTCGCTCTGAATCGGCGCGGCGCTGGAGTGTCTCACGGACACTGTCCTCGAATAGGCGGGTAGCGTACAGACTGATCAATGTCGCCGGGATGACGGAGATGGGAATGAAATAGATCGCGAGCGACGTTTTGAGCGAACGGGTATTGTAGCGCAACCCCTGAATGACTTTAGACCAATTCAATATTTTTTTCTTTTTAAAAGTACCAGAGCATGCCCATGCCGGCGTAGGTGCCGTTGGCAAGATCCACTAATTTGAAGAGGTACTCGAGCTCAAAATAGAATGACAGACCGGTGTGGTGCATGAACTGCACCCCAAAGGCCGGCGAAAAAAGAGTGATGTCGAAGCCGTTGCTCAGATCTTGCCCCGGCGTGAGGAATTTATTGGCCAGAACACTTGGTCGTATGTTTCGCTCAGAAGTTCCGTCGGTCCACCAGCGGGCGAGTGAGGCGGAGAGATAGGGGCTCACCCACTGACCCGAGATGTAGTATCTGGCCTTCACCATCGCAGTCGAGTAATCCACGCCAGTGCCAAATCCACCGCCCATACTCATCGTCTCGCTGAGATTGATGTCCATTTCAATCCCCATCATCGACAGCTGACCGCCGCCGCAGGCGCCAAAACCAAACCTGCGTTCGAGCCGCATCTCCTCCACTTTCATCGAACCCATTGCCAATGCCGAGAACGACAATGCCACTGCGAAAAGCTTCATAGGACCTCCAGAATGTCAGAACACCCGGGCGCGAATGCCTTCCTCTTGGAAGAACTTCTTGAGAGTCGGTTTATCGATTTCATGGGCTCGCTCGATGAGAACCATCAATCGATCAAAGAATTCCTCACCCTGAGGGCCGCGAATTTTTTCGGTCATGAATCGCAGATCGCTTGTGATCTGCGATAGATTATCGATAACCTGCCCAATTTTCTTACGATCGGATTTTTCCAAAACCTTGGCGGTGTCATCCATCACACGAGCGAGCTGGTTGAGAAAGCTCGTCACGCTCTTCTCATTCTGTTCGAGAAACTCCTGGACCCGGCCAAATACCCCATACCCCTGGCTCAACAGCTGATCGATCCGTGGGGGATCCACCGCCCGAATCCGACTCCCGGGTGGAAGGACCGGAGACTCTACGCTGCCTGGGCTAATCTCGATATAGCGCTCCCCAATGATGCCCGCGATGTTAACGAAAAAGCGCGAATCCTCGTGAATCACCGCAAGAGCTTTGCGCGCGACGGAGATCGTCACCTCGATGGCTGTGCGATCCATGCCCTCCACCCCACTCAAAAAATCGATTTTTTCCACCCGCCCCACCTTCACGCCGCTCACGCGGACCGGCGAGCCCACCTCTACGCCACCGGCGAACGAAAAACGGAGAAAGTATTGCGGGTTGGACTGCACAAAGCTGAACGATCCCATGAGCCAAAAGAAAAGCATGGCCATGGCAATGGCCAGAATAACGAATACACCAACCCAAAAATCGCGGGACTTGGTTTCCATGTGAGTAAAAGAGGGGAAAATCTTAAGAGCCTATCCCAAAATCCTTTCGTAGGGAGGGGCGAGAAAAAATGGACCGGATCGAAGACGCACAAGGGAGGCCCCGGAGGCGTGCCAATAGGCACGCTGAGGACGCCGACCGCGGAGGACGAAGAGCCGGGCCATTTTGACCGCTCCGAGTAGAAAGGATTTTGGGATAGGCTCTCAGAGAGTACCTGTTACATTATATCGCGTACCACAACCAGCTCACTAGGAAATCTAGGAGGATGACGAGCACGCTGTTTTCGACCACTGTGCGGGTGGAAGCACTGCCCACCCCTTCGCTTCCACTCGACGCGTTAAGGCCACGGAAGCAAGCCACAATCGGTATTGTTAGCCCAAAAAGCGCCCCTTTCACAACACAGATCGTCAGGTCACCCGGCTCGGCAAATAAAAAGAGGTGCGTCAAGAAGAAGCGCGGCGTGAGGCCGAGCGATTGCGAGGTCGTAAACGCAGTAATGAGAAGCGCCCCACCGGTCGCAAGACAGGTGAGACAGACGGAAGCGATCACACACCCCAGGACGCGAGGCACCACGAGAAAATCGATCAGGTTCACGCCACAAAGCTCGAGGGCGTCGAGTTGGCGGGTGGATTTCATTGTCGCTATCTCCGCGGTGATCGCAGCCCCCACTCGTGATCCCAAGAGCATCGCGGTGACGACAGCCCCGAGCTCTCGCAAAACCAGAAGGCTCGTGAACGACGGGATCATCGCATCCTGTGGCACGATGAGTCGCAAATGAAACGCGAGTTCGTAAATGAGAACGGCCGTCAAAAAGGCCAGCGACAAGACCGCCGAAGGCGTGCCCAAGACGCCCATGATCCAGATGTGGTGGATGACACTCTCGGCCCTCCCACGCAGCGATTGAGAAACGAGATGAGTGAGCGTCCCTCCGAGAAACCAAGTGAAACGGCCTAACCCGGCGATGCCGCCGTTCACCCGACGGCCCACCATGTCGAGACTGTGTATTGCCGCGCTAATGGCCAATCCCCCTTAAAAAATGGCTGATGATCCAAGAGATGAAAAAATCGGCCACGATGATCCCGACGAGACTATTGATGGCCGCTTTGCGCACCATCTTGCCGACACCCGCGGCCCCACCCGTCGCCCAGTACCCCTGATAACAGGCGACGCTTCCGAGCAAAGTACCAAAGGCAAGACTCTTGAAGCCCCCCGTCAGAAGGCTCTCGAGCGAAACAAATTTGGGAATCTGACTGATGTAGTGCCAGGGGTTCGTTCCAAAGTTGAGCCAAGCCAAAGCACTCCCGCCGCCAACAGAAACGATCAGGCCGATCGTCAAGAGAAGAAAGCAAGAGATGATCGCGGCGATGAGGCGGGGGGCGACGAGCATTCGGATCGGATCCACACCAAGACAAGTCAGTGCGTCGATCTGATCGGTCACGCGCATCGTGCCCAGAACAGCCGTCGTCAGCGCCCCCACCTTGCCGACGAGAATGAAGCCAATGAGGACCGGCCCCACATTTCGGATCGTCACGCTCGTCGCCACGCCGCCCACGGCCCCCTCGGCGCCAAAATTGCGCAGTTGCAATTCGATCTGGATCGCCATGATGGCGCCCACGAAAAATCCACTCACCAGAGTGGTCGGTATGGCCTTCACACCACATTCAAAGAGTTGTTCCGTGAGAAGCCGTGGAGGGACACCCTCTGTCGCCACCAATCGTAAAGCCTGGAATCCAAACCGCAGGACGGCCCCGAAGTTCTCAACTTTCGATTTGAGATTCTCAGTGAAGCGGGCGAGCATCGGCCTCCTCCAAGAATTGTCGAATAAGAGGGTGGTTCGAGGATCGGATCGTCTTCGGCGTCAGGTCGGCCGCGATATGAGCGCCCTCGAGAAGTAAGATTCGGTCGGCCACCGCGAGGGCGCAATGCATGTCGTGAGACACGACCCAGATCGTGCGGCCCGCGCGCCCCAGCCCTTCGATGAGCTGATTGATTCTGGCCGTATTGATCGGATCGAGCCCCGTAGTCGGCTCGTCGAAAAGGAGCGCCTCACTCCCCACAACAAGTGCGCGCGCGACACTCACCCTCTTTTGCGTGCTGTGGCTCAGCTCGAGCGGGTAGCGCTTCAAAAGACTGAGGTCGAGACCCACCTGGGCGATCTCACGCTCAATCAGGCCCCGCTCGTTGGAGCGTGAGGCCGCGAGTCCCATCGCGCGAATCCCTAGAGCCAAATTGTCATAGATCGTCATCGAGTCGATGAGCGCCGGATTCTGAAAAATGAGTGAGCACCGCCGCCTCAGTCCCATCCATTCCTTTTCATCAAGCTCCGCGGTCGATCGTCCATCGAAACGGATCTCTCCGGCGTCCAGTTTCAGAAGCCCGACCAGACATTTCAGGGAGACGCTCTTCCCTACGCCCGATCGCCCGATCAGAAAAACGATCTCCCCCTTCTCAATAGTCAGCGACATCTTTTCGAGAACCGCCTGGGCTTCAAATCGCTTGGTGACATTCACAAACTCAATCATGAGATGGGCCCCTCCGTCCGACTCTCCAGAAACTGACGAATGTACGGATCGTCTGACTTTTGAAACGCTTCATTGGCCCCGAAGAAGTGCCCACGACCCTCGACCAGGAACAGAACGTGGTCCGCGAGCCGACGCACATTGGCCGTGTCGCTCGTCGCCAAAACAATCGATGCCGAGCCCCGAAGGCCCGCGATGAGATCCAGAATCTCTCGGCCGGTGACCGGATCCAGACCCGCTGTCGGATCATCGAGTATTAGCATCCGCGGGCTCAGAACCAAGGCGCGTGCGAGCGCTAACCGCTTCTGCATTCCGCCGCTCATTTCGTGGGGGAATCGGCCGCGTGCCCACTCAAGCCCCACACTCGAAAGAGTCGCCACCGCCCGCTCCCCACCCAAGCCTTTGTGACCCGCGTGAGCGATCACAAATTCCAGGCATCCCTCGGCCGTCAGCCAATCGAAGTTCCCCAATGGGTTCAGCATGACCCCAATCTGTCGACGCCAAGCAACGAGTTCCGTCCGCGTGAGGGTCAGCAGTTCACGACCACCCGTGCGGATCGCCCCTCGATAATCACTCTCCAGCGTCGCCAGCAGCCGAAGCAAAGTCGACTTTCCACAACCGGCCGGGCCGGTCACCACCGTGATTTGATTCTGTGGCGGCGTGAATGAGATGGACTGTAAAGCCACACGACCGCCCCAGGAAAATCCCACGGAATCCATCGAGAGCGAACAGTCTGTCATCAGCGCCATTATTCTATCCGGTTTGCCGGGTTATTGTCTTCACGCTACGCTAAGCAAATGCAGGAGATTTTTGTGAAGGGGCGGCCAGGCGATCCCCGTCTCGGCGAGTGGGTAATCCCGCTCGCTCAGGCAAGCGATCTGCCAAAAAGTCCCCGCACAACCATTGCACTGATGGGCTCGCCCGATGACACCGGCGTGCGACTCAACCACGGCCGACCCGGCGCGCACCAGGGACCCGACGCCATCCGCCGCCAGCTCTACAAGCTCACCCCCCCCGCCGACGTGAACTGGGAAGCGGCGATTCAACTTTTCGACGGCGGTAATATCCGGCTCTCCGGAGACATTCGTAAGACCCACGAAAACGCCAAGAGACGCGCGCAGGAGCTCACCGCCCGGGCCGATGTGATGATAGCCCTCGGCGGAGGGCACGACTTCGCAGCGCCTCATTTCCAGGGCCTCGCCGATGGCCTGCGCGACCGTGGGGGAAAGCCGCCGCGACTCGGTCTGATCAATGTCGACCCTCACCTCGATGTGCGCGAGCTCGAGGCTGGCAACCCGCACAGCGGCACGCCGTTTCGCGAGTTAGTTGACAGCCAATGCCTCAAATCTTCGAACCTCACCCAATTTGGTTACCGCAGAAACCGAAACTCCCGCGCGCATCTGGACTATTGCCGAAAACAAAAGATGGGGCTCCTCTCCTTTGAGGAGCTGCGATCCGACAAGAAGACGGTGGCGGCCCAATTCAAACAGGCGCTCGATAGGCTAGCTCTGCGCTGCTCCCATGTGGGGGTGACGATCGATATGGACTCATGCCCCGACGCCGAGGGCACAAGCGCTGCACCGGTTCTGGGATTTTCGGCAGCGGAGCTCTGCGCGTTTGCCGAAGTGGCGGGAAATCACAAGAAGGTTTGTTATCTGGAGCTAGCGGAAGTGGCTCCACCGCTCGACACTCACGAGCGCTCAGCTCGCATCGCGGCCGAAGTTATCTACGCTTTCCTAGTTTCATTGTCTGGCAGGTGATCCGATCGCTCGTCTCCACATCGAGCTCAATCATGCCACTGCCCAAGGCGTCGGCCACAACAAGATTCTCGCAGTTGAGGGCCACCTTGAAACCGAGCGGCTCATGGGCCATCTCGGAAAACTGGATCCGGCAACTCGACTCCGGGATGAGATCCGAAATCGTCCACTTCTGGTTTTCGCGAAAAAGAATCGAACCGGTTTCAGACCCCTTCAATTTCACCAGGAGGTCCGTATTCTCCGAAAGGCTCTTAAAATCCTTGAGCTTCACGGTGAGACCATTGTCCCAATGAATGGTGAGCTCGCTCCCTTTCAGCTCACAGGTGACATCATCCCAGGACTGCTCGACCCGCTCGAAGGTCGCCTTCACACCGGCAAGACTCACCTGAACCGACAACAGCACCAGAACTGAAAGTATCGCTCGAGACATCATCACCCCTTCAGGAGAGACCCATGCTTGTGAGAGCCGGATTGTACGGGATCCGCGGTCCCGCGATCAATGCACTCTGTACAAATTCTGGAATTCTGTACAAATTCTGCGGTGTCTACGAATCAAGCGATCGTCTAGCCGATTTTCGTCCACGTCCTGAATTCACCATCGAAAAGATTGGGCTAAAACCCGCAGGAAATGTGGAACGACCTTTGCTCTAGGACCACTTGGATGAGGTGGGTACGGTGACGTTTTTTGGCACCCATAGATTGAAAAGCTTACAAGTAATCGTTCTTGCGCTGTGCCTTTTTCAACAGGTCGGGGCCCGCGCCGAGGACCCGCCGGCGCCCGTGGACACGACCTCCGACCCCTGGTTCCAGTTCATGAAATGGCCCTATCAGTTCGCCCACTACGATCTCGGCACCCAGATCATGTTGGGCTCAGTGGTAGTAAGCTTCACGGCCTACACGGTGTGGCGGTCCGTCAGAGAAAAGGCCACCACTGCTAGAACCAAGGCCGAGAGCCTCAGAGAAGAGCAGGAGGAGTTCGAAAACAGGAAAACTGCCCTCGACGCAGAGATCGCCCGTTGGGAAAAGATCGAAAACCTGGCCAATCGATTCATCGCCGATCTGAAGGAATATTCGGATCAGCGAGACAAGATCCCACCAGGAGATCGGGCTCAGTGGCTGAAGTCCGACGAAGGCAAGCGCTGGCGCCGAATGGTTCGCTCCCGAACGATGGTCCTCTATCGAGAGGTCACCAAGCGGTACGACGGCGTTATGGACAAGGCACACGACCTCAACCCGAGCACAAAGCCCTACGTGCCCACAGCCGCGCAGCCGCATCGAATGACCGAGGATGAGATGGTTCACAGGGACATCATTGCCGCCCACGAAGGGCACCTCCACGATATGGCGCAGCAAATCAATCAGGTGAAACGGGAATGCATCGCCAATATGCAAAAATTTGGCAGAACCGTCCCGTCAGCTGAGGCAAAAGCCAGGTCCGCGACCAGAGTCGAAAGGATCTCGGGCGGGTTAACCGTAGCTGGGGGTGTCACCGCTGGGGGCATGTTCATTTACAAAGGCGATCCCATTAAGAAAGCAGCCCAGGTCTCTACACACAACACGCAACAAACAATCGCCAAATCCGCGCTCTGCAGCCAATGTGACACCGATGAGGGGCGCGCTGCCCTTGAGCCGGCTTTCCAGATCATTAAGAAGGTTCTCCAGAACCCCGAGAATCGATCGAAACTCGTCGCCTCTCTAAACGAGAAGCTGTTGAGTTCCGGAAAAGCGTTTCTCACAGAGGGAAAGGTCAAACACTCGCCAGAGGAGCTCTTGGGCTTCCTCGATGACGAAGAGCACCTGCGTGAGGCGTTCTACATAGCGGCCTGCACGGCCGGCCAGGAAAATCGCGCAGCCACGGTGAATGAACTCAACACCAAGCTCTTCTTCCCCGCCAGCCAGGCGAAGAGGGACATCAGTCAGCCGAAGTTTATCCATGAGTTCTACGCCCAATTCTTCAACTCCATCTGGGCGATCTTGGCTCCAGTGGGCGGCGGCGCAGCCCGCGTAACCAAACTCCTTCAGGAAGAGCTCGACGCCGAGACCGTGGAGCTTCTCAACGCACCTCCGCCGAAACCCAAAACGCAGGCGGCCGCCCCGGAGCCCGCAGCGGCCCATGAGGTGCACCACCCAACCGCCAGCGTGAAGAATATTCCAGTTGAGGAGCTCGTGACGGTCAATTCTGCGATCGCCCCAAGCAATTCTGCCGGTGCAGAATAGATCCGACGCACTTCGAAGGCTCACCACATCTGTGTCACGTCGACAAAAAATATTTCAGAATCTTAAAGAATCAAACGTGATCATTCAAAAACTGAAGAAAATAATTCTATCCACAGATTGTGGATAGAATTAGTAACAGCAGGAAATCACAGCTGATTAATTATTAATAATCTCCTTCTAGGCCACGCAACGATCTCGACCAGACACAATGAATCAACCCTATAGATTTCAAATGCTTAATACTGTGGAGGGGATTGTGGCTAACTCAATTCCAATCCTTCATTACCCCCCTTTGAAGGGGCCCCAAACGGATCGCTATAAGAAGAGTTTTGTTAAATATGATGCCCATAGATTGGAATGCTGCGATTTCGGTAATGCGCGATGCGTTGCCGCCCAATCAGTTCAAGAATTGGGTCGAGCCGCTGAGCCTTCTCCGCTGCGAGGAGAATCGTGTCATTTTGGGCGCCCCCAACAAGTTCCACGAGGACTGGGTTCGGGAAAACTACTCGGTCCAGTTGAGCAGTGCTCTCGAGTCCACTTGCGGGCGCCAACTTTGCCTGGAATTTGAGGTTTCTCAACAGAATCAGGAGTCCGCACTGGGTGAGGGGGCGATGCCGGAGATCGTGATTGCGCCTCCTTCGCGGCCGTTGCTCAGGGTGGTGGAGCCGTCGGCAGAGCCGCGGAAGGCGATCCCGCCCAACATCCCGCCGTCCAAACACCCGTACTACCCTCTCGAATCCAACCGAATGGCCTATCAATGTGCAATGCACATGATTGAGACAGAGGCACAGGATTTTAACCTTCTCATCATCGAAGCCGGCATTGGCATGGGGAAGACGCATCTGATGTCCCACATCGCCGAAGGGCTTTACGCCCGCGATCCGATGCTCCGGATCCACTACACCAACACCGAGGCCTTCACCTCTGAGATGTACCAAAGTTATCAAAACCAAGGCCACCGGGAGTTTCGCAAGAAATATTGGCAGGATATCGACGTGCTCCTTTTCGACGATCTCCACATGATCCCCAAAAAGCAGCGGGCCCAAGAGGAGCTCTACCATGCCTTCAACGAAATCATTTCGCACGGCGGGCGCATCGTCTTCGGCACCTCGCTCAACGTGAGAAAACTCGAAGAGGTCATGCCTTCCCTGAAGTCACGGCTTGAGTCGGCCGTGAGCGCTGAAATCCGTTTCCCGAGCTTTGATGATCGCACTCGGCTCCTCGCCCAGATCGCGCTCCACCAACAGCTCGCCTTGGACGACCTCACACTGCGCTCCATGGCGGACAGGGGCCAAAAGGATATTCGCGACCTGATCTCCACGCTCATGCGGGTGCACCTGCAGGCGCAACTCGCGAACCGGGCACTCGACACTCACTATCTGGCGGAGATTGGCTTTGCGATCGACACCAAGAAAGAGGCCATCACGCTCGATGAGATCGTGGGCCTGGTAGAGCACACCTTTGGCGTGGGCCGCGACGACCTTCTTTCAAAAAGCCGCATGAGCTCAGTGAACTGGGCGCGGCAGGTGGCGATGTACCTCGCGCGCGTATTCACGCATCTCTCGATGGAATCGATCGGAAACTACTTCGGACGGGATCACGCCACCGTGGTGCACGCTTACCAGCGCGTTGCCGACGGCATGGAGCAGCAGCCCACTAAGCGCTACGAGGTCGCCCATCTGAAACAGAAACTTCAATCACGGGCGCCAAAAAACCATGTCCCTTTTTAGGACTCTTCTCGCCTTGCACATCATGGGCATCATCTCCTGGATGGCGGGAATTCTTTATCTCTACCGTCTGTTCGTCTACCACGCGCTGGAGACCGAAAGAGTGGTCAAGGACCGCTTCCAGGTGATGGAATGGAAGCTCTACCGCTACATCACCCTCCCCGCGATGGTCGTCGCCACCGGCCTCGGCCTCTTGATGATTCACATGAGCCCGGGCCTCATAGTGGAACATTGGATGCACGCAAAACTCGGGCTCGCTGCTATTCTCATCATCGTTACACTGCGAGCTGGCCGATTTGTGCGCTCCTTTCGAGAAGGCCGCGAGACCCACAGCCACCGTTTCTTCCGAGTGATGAATGAGATTCCGACCCTTCTCATGATTCTCATTGTGCTACTCGTGATCTTGCGCCCCTCATTGACGTAGAGCCGACCACCGGCCTAACGTTTCCTCCACATGCTCGAAACCAAAGAATTGACCAACCAGCCGGTTCTCCCCGTGGATGCGCCACTCACCGCGGACTGGCGTTTGAAAGTTCCCACCGTCTCGGAACTCACGCGCCGTTTGAGAGGCCACATCGAAAATTCCTTCTTCGACGTGTGGGTGCGAGGAGAGATTAGCACACTGCGAAAACCTGGTTCCGGCCACTCCTACTTCACTCTCAAAGACACCAACGCCCAACTGAGTGGCGTGCTTTTTCGGGGAGCCGCTTCGAAGCTCAAGTTTCAGGTCGAGGAGGGCATGGAGGTCCTCGCGCATGGATCGGTGACGGTCTATGAAGCGCGCGGCCAGTACCAATTGGTCTGTGACACTATCGAGCCGTGCGGTGTTGGAGCATTGCAGCTGGCCTTTGAACAGCTCAAATCGCGCCTCAATCAGGAGGGCCTTTTCGACGCAAAGAAAAAGCGCGTCTTGCCTTTCTTGCCCAAACACATCGGTATCGTCACATCCGCCACAGGCGCGGCCGTGCGTGATGTCTTGAAAGTCATCTCGCGCCGATTCCCCGACCGGCAGATTACGATTTTTCCGTGTGCGGTTCAGGGGGAAAAGGCGGCCAGCGAGATCGTTACAGCACTCAATCTCGCCGAGAAATGGAACAGCCTATGTGCTCAAGGGGGAAGTGGACGTTTGCCAGTCGAGGTCTTAATCGTCGGTCGAGGCGGCGGTTCGCTTGAGGATCTCTGGCCCTTCAACGAAGAGATTGTCGCCCGTAAGCTCGCAACCTGCTCCATTCCCACCATCTCAGCCGTGGGCCATGAGATCGATTTCACTATCGCCGACTTTGTTTCCGATTTGCGAGCCCCAACACCTTCCGCGGCCGCCGAGATCGTCTTCCCCAAACTGGAAGATTTGATTTACCAAGTTGAAACACGCCGAGAGCGCCTCGAGCTCCTGATGAAAAAGCGCCTCCAACAATTGAGGCTTCACCTTGGTCACCTCTCGCAGCGCCTCCTCGATCCCCGAGAGCGCATTCGCCAACTGAAAGACCAGTTCAGGAAAGAGATCGACCACCTCACCCAGGCCATGAGAACACGCCTCCAATTCGCCCGCCGCCGCCTCGAAAATGGCGCCGGCCTTTTGCAATCCCTCTCACCACTGCAGATTCTGGGGCGCGGCTACTCCGTCACCCGCACGCCGGAAGGCACGATCGTGAGAAGCGTAAGAGCGGTCAAACCTGGGGACACAATCCAAACCCAACTCCCCGACGGCACCCTCTCCTCGCAGGTCCTCTAGGCAGCGCCACTAGACAACACTCCTAAAACGGCGTCAATATTAGGAGTATGAAATCCTTTAGTCGCTTGTTGGAGCTTGGGAGCAGAGTCTATCTGCGCATGTCAGGTAGAACGCGCGCAGAACATTGACGGGGTTTGGGCGCTTCCGTGGAAAGAGGCGCTGAAGGAGCTGGGGTTCAGGAAATAGTAGGGCCTGTGCTTAGATGTTGTCCTTGCGGCGGCGAATTTCCGTGAAGACTTCAAGGTCGGTGCCCTTTTCTAGACCGAGGCGTTTTCGGATGTAGGGGCTTTGGGGGCGCAGGAAGGGATTGGTTTTGAGCTCTTCGGCCAGGGTGAAGGGGACTGTCGGTTGGCCCGCGGCCCTACACTGCGCGACCTCTGCCCTCCGCCGCTGGAGATCAGTATTTTCGGGCTCGAGCGTATTTGCGAACTCACCCAACGCTTGAGTGTATTCGTGACCACAGTAGACGAGGGTTTCCGGCGGCAGCCGGGCGATTTTCGCGAGGCTTGTGAACATCTGCTGAGGCGTCCCCTCGAAGAGCCGCCCGCAGCCCATCCCAAAAAGAGTGTCCCCGACGCAGACAATGCCGAGAGTGGGAAAAAAGAAAGCGACGTGGCCCAGCGTATGGCCGGGGATCTCGAGTGGGAGCACGGGAAGAGCCAGAATCTCAATCTGGTAGTTGTCTGAAACGATCGAGTCGAGCCCCGGCACGCGCGTTTCGTCCCGACGCGATCCGCTTATGGAACAACCCGTTCGCTCTTTGAGCTCAAGATTCCCTCCCACGTGGTCGGGGTGATGATGGGTGCACAATATGTGTTTGAGTGTAAGCTGGTGTTCTTTCAACGCGACAAAAATGGGCTCCGCCTCGGAGGGATCCACCGCGATCGTCGCACCATTCACGGCGGACAACAGCAACATATAGTTGTCTTTCAAAGCGGGAATGAGGCGACGCGTCCACTTCATAACAAGAAGTCAACAATAACAGGGTCGCCCGCGGTTGACTCCTCTGTCCTCATTTTGGGAGCACTTCTTGTTTATGGCCTGTCTGTTCCGGTACACTCCGGCCTTATCAGGAGTCATTGAATGCGCCTCGTTTCCTCTCCCATCTTGGTTTGTCTCTCCCTGGTTCTCGCCATTGGCTGCACGCGCCAGCACAAGAGTCGATCGGGCGAAGCGAAGGCCGCCAAGATCGAGGTCGCCTACGATGACTCCGTCCCATCCAAACAGCGCAGGCTCCTCGAAAACGATCTCAAGATCCTCTCCGACGCCGGCATCACCGACCATTCCGACACCAGTATTCTCGACATCCCAGATTTCACGAACCAATCGCTCCATGACTGGTTTGGTGAAGGAATCCATTTCATTGTCGGTGAGAGTTTTTCCGAGAGCGCGATGATCGGGCCCAAGAGTCGGTACCCGGCCGAACTGGCCGCCGATGGCGCCGTCACTGTGATGTTGAACCTGGGCGGCGGATTTTACAAATCAGGGAAAAAAAAGGGCGCCCTAGCGCAGGTTCCGATCGCCGGGCAATGGGTCAGCGTAACGTCTCCCATGGTGGGCATCCTCAAGATCGGTGCGGGGCTTTTCGGTAAGGTCTTGAAAGCTCCCCACGCCGGTTCCGATGATCCGGTGAACAGCTACGCTCGATTAGCGGTCTTGGGCCATGAAAAACGCCACAGCCAGGGGCGAGGCAAGAACCTCTGTTTCTCACACGAGGTCTGCACGAGTGGAACCTACGCCGGCGAACCCGCCTGCGAAAAATACTACAACGGTCCCTACCGCGTGGAACGCGTGATTCTGGAGAAATTCCGAGGCGCCTGCGAAATCTGTAACAAGAAAGACAACGCCTACCTCGACCTCCTCATCGCCGACTCCTACTCCCGCTCCGTCGGCTACGAAATGGGCGACCCCACTCCTGAGACCACGCTGTAAGGCAGAGAGCAGAACTGGCAATATTGCCTGAGCGTTGGCGTTGGCGTGAACATGAACCTACACGTAGACGTCTGGGCGACGACAACGTGTACGCATAGGTTCATGTTCACGTTTAGGTCTACGTTTATGTTTTCTTGAGCAGGCTATGAGCGGGCGCGATAGGCGACGATCTTAAGATAGTCCCCTTCTGGGAACCCGACTGGGTGATCATCCTCAGCTTTGAGATTGGCTTCGAGCTTCATGTCGCGGCCTAGTACACGCTGGACGAGATCCTCGAATTGTTCGCGCTTGATGCGTGAGGTGCAACAGGCGGCGACGATACGGCCCCCCGGGGAGAGATTTTTCAGCACCTCGTGGTAGAGCGTCTTATACATGGCCAGGGCCTTGGGCACCTGTTCGATGGCGCTGGCCATCTGCGGCGGGTCCACGATGATGAGATCAAATTTTTCATCCACGTTAAGCGAACGAATCCATCGAAAAACATCGGCCTCTATCACCTGAACTTTCGCTTTGCCCAAACTGTGGTGGACTCTGCCGAATTCAAGAGCTGGCTTCGCGCGATCCACATTCCAGATCTCTCGCGCTCCCGCCGTTTCGGCCGCGAGTCCCAACGTTCCGGTGTAGCTAAAAAGATTCAAGACACGCTTCCCACCGAGATCCTTCCTCAGAGAGATCCACTTGCGCAAGTTGCGCAGATCCAGAAAGGCCCCCCCCTTCTGCCCAGAAAGAATGGGTACCGCAATCTTGAGCCCCCCCTCCCGGATATTCGCAATCTCGGGGGCGTAACCAAAAAGAATTTGTGCCTCCTTCTCCGTTTCCCGCCGTCGTTTTGCCGGCAACCTCCACACTATCGACGAGAAGCCAAGCCTCTGCCGCGCGAGCTGGGTCATATAACGCCCCAGGGAATCCACGGTCGGAGAGTAGGTCTGCAGCATCGCATTCCCACGGTAGACATCGATCACAACGCCGGGCACGCCATCATTTTCTCCATGCAACAGACGAAAACCATCTGTGTATTTCAGAAGCTGATCGCGTCGCTGAATGGCCCGATCGAGTCTCGCCGCCCAGAACTCCCGCGTGGGTTCCTCTTTTTGGCTAAAAACCCGTATGCCAATCGCCCCCTGGCTCTCCCTCAAACCAAATCCGATGTTTCGGTTCTCGGAATCCACAAGCCCCAGCCACTGCCCCGCGGGAATCACATCCGCCGCCGTGGAAAGATGACTCTTAAAGATCCACGGATGGCCCGACCGCACGACAGCCGCGGCCTGCTTGGTGAGTTGGTAGCGTTGAAATTGAAACTTCCGTGACTTCATCAGGCTTAATACAGACTGTAATCCCACGACTGGAAAATATTCTGACTGTCGAAATAATTCTGGAAAGCAGAGAGATCGATGTGGTTGAGATAGGCGCTGAAGCTAAAAAAGGAGAGGAGTGCCTCCCAGTTCTCCAGCCATTTCGGAACAAATTTAGGGGGATTCAAAATTCCATGTGACCGCAACCAAGCAATCGTCGTCACATCCTCCAGCGCGATTCGACCACAGACGAGGCTCTCGATGAGGAGATGATTCTGCGTCTTCACCGCGATCCTCAGGAAGTTGTAGATCCCCAGAAGGCCACCGAGATAAACCACATCCTTTGTGAAGGGGGCGCCGCCCGTCAGAGGCGCACCCCGAAAGACACGCTGAGTAGCATAAAACGCCTCACTGTCACTCTCGCAACGATCCCGATACCAACGGTAAAGCTCTATGAAATCCGCGCCAGCCTCTACCTTATCGATCGCCTGAATCCGATGACACAAAGACCAAAACCGATGCTGAGACATCGTGTGCCCGTAGATCTCATGGAAGACCGCAAGCCCTTCCTGAGTCATTGTCGTGCGCGGGCCACCGGAGGTGAGAAAATCACAGCCATTGTGATGGGCGCCGTTGTGGGCGGTGAGGCAGTGCGATTCGATCTCGTGGTTCCAAAGGGCATCGAGATCCATCACGGCAAATCGTGCGTCCCGCCGAATCCTCACCCGATTCATTCCGGCGACCACCTTCGCCACGATATCGTCGGTGATCTCAACCCGAACCGGAATCTCGGGTGTGCGCGCCTTCAATTTGAGCGCGAGCTTCTCCGCAAACTCTTCAGACGAGATCGACGCCTGTTTCTCGGTGATGTCGTTAATCGACACGGTCTCCAAGCGCGAGAGTAGCGCGGAGGCCAGCGCCAGGTTCGACTTGCCCCCTTCGTAGGGAATGCTTTTGGGGTTCCCGTAGAGGGCGGACGACACTTCGTGGAAGGTCTTGTTTTCCAGCTCTCCAAGAAGCCGTACGCCATTGCAATAACTCTGGTGCGTTCGCCGGAGCCAAATCAGCGCGGGATCATCGCCCTTGAGCTTGGGCTCGAGCGCTTTCAGCTGCTCCATTGCCTTCTCTCCGCTCGTTCTATCCACATTGTAGGTGGGCTTAGGGATGACGGTCCCTTTCGCCGCTAAAAATTCCGCCGCGACCTTGGGATCCCATGAAAGCGAAGCCAAGATCTTAGTCTTCTTCGCGCAGAATTTAAAAACGTCGCTCGCCTCGGCAATGGTCGAGACCAGCTTGGATTTGGAAACTGTGTTGGCCATCAACGCTTCACGATGCGGCCCGGGAAGGTGGGCTGCGTTTTCCCGAGGTAGCGACCCCTTAGATGGCTAATAGCCGCCATCCGTTTTTCGGCCACTCGGTCGGCGCAACGGTACTCAGGCAGATTCTCCTTCTGGGAGTCATGTAAGATCGTTTTGATGGCGTAGTAGATATTGCGAATCATTCGATTGGCTCTGAGTTCATCATACCCTTCAAACTCAATCGACACATTCATCAAACCGCCCGCGTTAATGGCATAGTCCGGCGCGTAAAGAATCTTTTTCGCATACAGGACGTCGCCGCACTCAGGCGTAGCGAGCTGATTATTCGCGCTGCCCGCCACAATCTTGCACCGCAGTCGTGCAAGCGTCTTTTCATTGATGACGGCTCCCAACGCCGCCGGGCAGAAAATATCGACGTCTGCGTCATAGATTTCATCGGTCGCAACGACCGAAATGTTGGGACGATTTTGATACTGGTCACAACGAGAGCGATCGATGTCACAGACAAAGACTCTCATCTCGGAGTCCAAAAAGAGCTCAATCAGCTCGCGCCCCACGTTGCCGGCGCCCTGAACCGCCACACTCAAACCCTTCAAGGAGTCTTTTCCGAGCTTCACCTCAACGCAGGCCCGAATTCCTTCGAGCACCCCGCGCGCCGTCCACGGCGAAGGATCACCGGATCCGCCGTGAGTCTTGGCCACTCCCACCACGTTGCTCGTTTCCATGAAGATGAATTCCATGTCGTTGACGTCGGTGCCGACATCCTCGGCCGTGATGTAGCGGCCATTCAGAGAATCCACGAACGATCCGAAGGTCCGAAAGAGCGCCTCCGACTTGTCGGTCTTTGGATCGGCGATGATGACAGCTTTGCCGCCGCCGAGGTTCAACCCCGCCACCGCCGCCTTATAGGTCATTCCCCGAGAGAGACGGAGCACATCGTCGATGGCGTGATCCACGCTATCGTATTTCCACATGCGCAAGCCGCCGAGAGCCGGGCCCAGACGCGTGTTGTGGATAGCAATAATCGATTTGAGACCTGAGTTTTGGTCGTTAAAGAACACGACCTCTTCGTGATCACTCTTGAAAACCGTTTCAATAGAGGCCATACACGCACTCCTGTCCCCCCCAAAAACGGTGGTCACTCTACCTCAAAAAGTCTTTGAAAACCAACACCTCTTCAATAGACTGGGGCCCATGGCAGATCCCAAAACGCCTGAACTTCCCGGCGCATTCCCCTTCACCCGCGGTATCCACGCCTCGATGTATACGAAAAAACTTTGGACGATGCGCCAATACGCCGGCTTCGGTGACGCGAAGGCCTCGAACGAGCGCTACCGATACCTCCTGAGCCAAGGAATCACCGGCCTCTCCATCGCTTTCGATCTGCCCACCCAGATGGGTTACGACTCCGACCACGCCATGGCTCGCGGCGAGGTGGGGCGAGTGGGTGTGGCGATCTCTTCGCTGGATGACATGGGCATCGTACTCGATGGCATCGATCTCGCGACCGTCTCCACCTCGATGACCATCAACTCCACGGCCTCCATTCTCTTGGCATTCTACCTCGCGGTGGCTGAAAAACAGGGAGTCGCCCCCAACCGTCTGCGGGGGACGATTCAAAATGATGTGTTGAAGGAATACATCGCCCGCGGCACATACGTATTTCCGCCCGGGCCCTCGTTGAAGATCACCGCCGACATCATAGAATTCTGCAAAAATGAAGTGCCGGAATGGAATACGATCTCGATCAGTGGCTATCACATTCGCGAGGCCGGCAGCACGGCCGTCCAGGAAGTCGCTTTTACGCTCGCTAACGGACTGGCCTACGTGCAGACCGCCCTCGATCGGGGACTTAAGATCGACGAGTTTGCCCCGCGCCTCTCATTCTTTTTCAATGTCCATAACGACTTTTGCGAGGAAATCGCCAAGTTTCGCGCAGCTCGTCGCCTCTGGGCAAAGTTGATTGAGGAGCGCTTTTCGCCAAAAGATCAGAAATCGCTCATGCTCCGCTTCCACGCTCAAACCGCTGGCAGCACCCTGATCGCCCAGGATGTCGACTCAAATGTCTGCCGTGTGACCCTCCAATGCATGGCGGCTGTTCTCGGAGGTGCGCAATCGATCCACACCAATTCCCGGGATGAAGCCCTCGGCCTCCCGACAGTGGAATCGGCGACCCTCGCGTTGCGCACGCAACAGGTGATTGCCTACGAGTCGGGTGTGGCCAATAACGTGGATCCCTTTGGCGGCGCCGATCTGATCGAAAAAACGACCGATATGATCGAACGCGAGGCCAGGCAGCTCATCGAGGTCATCGAAAGTAAGGGCGGGGTAGTCGCGTGCCTCCAGGCCGGCTACCAGCAGGACTGCATCCAATCAGCCGCCTACCAGTACCAACAAGAGATCGAGAACAAAACCCGAATCATCGTTGGACAGAACAGATTCAATGAAGGGGCGCAAAGCTCAGCGCCGGTCTTAAAGATCGAGCCGCGGGTTGAGATCGATCAGGTTGCCAGACTCATGGCCTTTAAGAAAAAGCGCAAGGCGGATGCCGCGAGCAAAGCGCTCATCGAGCTCGACCGTACGGCACGCGAAAATCGCAACCTCATGCCACCCATTCTCGCAGCCGTAAAAGCCCACGTCACACTGGGCGAGATCACCGAAACGCTGGTTAAGATTTACGGCCGGCATTCTTAGCGTGCCCCTTAGCGTGCCCCTTAGCGTGCCCCTTAGCGTGCCCGTCGTCTTTTGCCTTAGCGTGCCCGTCGTCTTTTAGGCCTAAAAAGAGCTGGTCACCTCGTGTGACCGCTACCAATTTAGGCCTAAAAAACGACGGGCACGCCTAGAAGAGGGGTGAGGCTGTGAGTTTGCGGTAGAGAGTGCGCTGGAGAATGTAGGCCACGCCGAGTGCCAGAGTCGAGAAGAGTACAATCTCATAGAGAGCTGACAGTTGAGTCTGTCGGTAGATGCCGAGTGAGCCCACCCCTTTGCCAATCCCCCACACCACCGCCAGCACGAAAAACCAGGCCAGGCAAAACCGGTAGAGTTCCCCCATTCGAAGCTCAGGACAGCTTCGTCGGAAATGGGCCATCAAAAAGCCCCAGAGAATCAAGGTGTACGCTGCAATGCCGAGCGTCCCCGCCATCGCCAACCCAACGTAAGAATATTGATTCATCAGGATTAGGTAAACGGGAAAACCCATCACACTCAGCAGAGTGCCGATAATCGACGGGAGCCAAGTGCGTTGGCTTGCGTAAAAGGCACGCGCGATCAAGACCTGCGCCGTCCAGAAAAACATGCCAATCGAATAGACCACGAGTGCCTGCGCAATCCCCTCGATGTCGACCCTTTGAAGCTTCCCGCCGCCATAGATGAACTCCGTGATTGGTCGCGCCTCGAAATACAGGATCACCGCGCAGACCGTGGCGAGCGCCCAAAGTTTTTGCGCCTCTAGGATCAACGTCCGCCCATAGTCGAGAAATCTCTTTTCCGACCACAGCTGCGCCAAAAAAGGAAAACTCGCGATCCCAGCCGCCTGCCCGATGATGGCTACTGGGATGCGAAGTTCGGTGCGAGCGTAGGAGAGCCAAGAGAGCAATTTAGGCTCAAGTGAGCTCGCCAGATACTTTGTGATCCACTCGTCGGTAACGACAAGGGAGAATCCGAGCATGATCGGGAGCGACAACCAAAGATAGCGCTTAAAGCCAGCGCGCACATCGGTGCTCAGCCGCAAAATCGGAGTGAACGTGTACCCGCACCGGTAGGCACCATAACCGAGGAGGATTCCATTCCCAACGACACTCCCGGCGAGGACACCCCAGCTGAAGGCCGCCACACCGAGTGATTCGTGAAAGGCCACACCGAACACAATGATGAACAAATTATAGAGAATCGGCGAGAGAGCGCTCCACCAAAAATGACCGTTCACGTGCTGAACACTGGTCGCCAATCCGCCCCAATAGAAAAAAATTTGCGCCGGCAAAATGATTCTCAGCAGCTGGGTCAGCATCTCGATCTGCTGAGGATTGAAACCTGGGGCAATGAGCTGGCTCAGCTGGGGCGCCCATACCTCGGCCACGAAGATGAAAAAAATCAGCCAGCCCCCAAAAATGGTCGCGATCGCCCGAAAGAGTTCGCGAGCCACCGCCTCTTGCCCTTTCACCTTCAGATCGTTGACGACCGGAATGAAGGAAATGCTCAGCGCGCCAGCCGCCATCATGTAGTTGAGAAAATCGGGGATCGTGAATGACGCATAATAGACATCTGTCTGTCCGGAAGCGCCGACCGTACGCGCCAAAATCCACTCCCGAAAGAATCCGACAATCCGCGACAACAGAATGCTCACCATGAGAAGCACCGCAGCTCTGCGGATGAGGCGGGCATTCGTTTGGATGGTGTTGGGGCTCTCGGCCATGCTAAAATATTTGGAGTAGCTTCATTGTATTTCCTCCGACTCCACTACTCAATCTTCATCCATGTTCCAGTTGACCAAACAGCTTGGGCCTTTTCTCTACGTGCAGCTGCGCACCCGCAGCGACGGTCCGCAGGCCTACCGTGTAACGATGAGACGGCTCTACTCCGCCGCCTGGATCCTGGGACTCATCCTGCTCGGCCTGTCGTTTGGTTGTCTTCTTTTCTTCCGAGAGCTCGAGATCAATCGCAAGCTTTCTGAGCGCGTGCTGGAGCTCGAGACCGCACTCACGCTGAGCTCAACCACCCGGGCCACCTCGCCCATTGCGCCCGCTCCTCAAGCCCCCGCAATAATGGAAAACGCAACCGAGGCAGGCCCGAGCCGTGAACCGACTGCGGCCACCGTCGCCGTTCCGGCGCCAGTCACTCAGGCCATCCAAACGGTTCCAGCGAAAATGAGCGAGCTCTTCTGGGAGTGCAACGACGGAATCTGTGACATCCGCACCTATCTCATCCCCGCCGCTCCCGGCACCGCCGAGGGATCGCTCGCGCTGGTGCTCGAGGAGGAGATCAGCCGCATCGGAGGAGCCGATCCTAACATTCCGGCCCGCCGCCAATTCGTCTACTACCCCGGCTTCACCGCCATGGAGGAATTTGATGCCGAGAAAACGGGCGCTCTCGAAAAAAGGCACTTCCGATTCGCGCGCGCGTTGCCCACGAACGTCCAATTCAATATCGGCAAGCTCAATCAACCTATCGCTATCAATCTCTATATCTTTGACGCCGAGGACAACCTCGTCCACCACGAACGGAAACCCCTCACAGGTTCTGAGCCATGATCACCAAGCTTTCGCCCCCCTCCCACATCGCTGAAGGTTCTCGCGTGCGCGGCGACCTCTACTTTTTTTCCGAGGCTGAAGTCTTCGGAACGGTCGAGGGGAACATTCGACAAGAGAGTCTTGAGCCCGTCTCAATCGGCCAGTTCGGCTGGATCCACGGGAATGTGAAAAGCACCGGCCCCATCATTATCTCGGGCCGAGTCGACGGCGAGGTCTCAAGTGACACCCAGGTCCGCATCCTTCCCACCGCGCGCATCGAAGGGAATGTGAGAGCTCCCTCGATCGAGATTCGCTCGGGCGCCGTCGTCAACGGCACCTTCGACACTGAGCGAGTTTCCACTACCTCCCTCAAGAAGGCGGCGTGATTTCGTCGTCTGTCAGACGCGAACTCGCCCCATTCACAGTCTTTCTCGCCCTCCTCGCCGCCACCGTCACGATTTGGCTAGTGCTCGGTTGGCGTCCATCGAAACTTCTCATGGCACATGATGGTGTGCTCCAATACGTGCTCCACGAGCGAGAGATTTCGGAAGTCGGTGGCCGATGGGTTGAGTATCTCTATCGACCGACAATTCTCGGAGGTGTGAAAGGTTATCCACTCGGCCATGTGCTTCCTCTCATGAGTTGGTTGGCCGCTTTCTCCGTCCCGCACGACATAGCCATCAGTTGGGTGGCTATTCTGCTGCAGGTGGCTTTGGGGTTTCTCTGTGCGATGAGTGCATCCGATTTCGTATCGGCATTCGAAAATAAAAAGGTTTCCCGCCTCTCTCAAATACTCATTGGCCTTCTCTGCGGATTTGCCCCCATTTTCGCCTGGCGTCTCTCCTATGGTCACATCAACCTCATGGCGGCCGTTCCCGCTTGTGTGGCGGTCTCGGCAGTCGTCACCGGCCTCCATCAAAAAACACTCACCCTCTTCACCGCACTGATTGCACTCGCCGCTCTTCACAATGGACTCGCTTCGGCGGGGCTCCAGCTCATTCTTTATTCCGTGACCCTCGGTGTTCCCATTTGGATCGGATTCACGGTTGAGCTCCTCAGGCGAGATCGCTCCTCGGAAACGATCCGGACGACCCTGGTCGGAGTCGCAACCTTTCTCGTTTGCGCATCGTTCCTATCGGCCCCACGATTCTGGGGAATGCTCACCAACGCCTCCGGCGGCGACTCAGCTCGTTCTCTCAGCCGATCAGATGTCACCTACTCCTACTTGACCTCTAGCTTCCTCGATTGGTGGGCCTCCGTTCCCTGGGCCCAACGGTTAATCAACGAGGGCCGAGAGTTTCCGTTTTGGCACGAAGTGAACTACCCCGTCGGGCCATTTCTAGTCGTTCCCTTGCTGTTTTTTCCGACCGCGCCCTACCTCTCTGGCGGCCTGGTCGTGAGCACCCTCACGTGCGTTTTTTTTAGCTGCCATACAGAACCGATCTCCTCCCTTCTTCTCCACGCCGCACCACCGCTGGGCGCATTTCGGGTCCCAGCCCGCGCGGCGATCGTGTTTCTTCCTTGGTTCGCCACTCTGAGCGTGCCGCTGCTTTCCCGTCTCCGAGGGACCAGGAGATCTCTCGGGGCTTTGGGCCTGGGAGTGGTCGCGCTTTCTTTGTCCTCCCCTGCCACCCGGGAGGTCATGGGGTGGACAATCGTGCTGGCCCCAACGATTCCCCTTCTGCGTCGCCACCTCCCGCTCAGTTTCGCACTGGCCTCTCTCTCTCTCTTGAGCGTCTTGGCATTTCAGGAACGCCTCTTGGGTTTTCCCGATCGCTCCACTGCCGTTAACAACCAACAACTCGGCGAGGCGCTCCGACGGCAAACACCGGCGCTGAACGAACCGTTGAGTCGGGTGACTCTTTCATTCAGCCTCCCGTCGATCGACACCAACGCAGCATTCGATCTAGGGGTCTCGACACTCGATGGCTACTGGACGCCGCTCAAGCGCTTCGCCCAACTCGTAGCTGGCCTCCAAGGATATCAATTCGATCCAGGAGCCACAGTCTACAAGTTCACCCCAACAGGGCAGGGGTTCTCACCCTTGAGTGTACTTTACAATATCAACTGGAACCTAGATCGAAAGGGAGAAGTGATCTTGGCGACGCCGATCTCACCCAGCCGCCCGGTTTGGTTCCCGGAGCGGATCCTACGCTTTCCGTCTGCCGAGAATCTGGGAGCATCGATTCGCCCGTGGAGCGGCGAACAAATCTATTCCACACTCGCGCTCAATGACGCCGATCCCATTTTTCAAAGCACACCGCGGCGAAGTGATTCTTTGAGCCGCTGTGCGGAGGCCCGGGCTCACAATTTCTCTATTTCGGATCATGGCCAGCGTTTTTCGTTTGCGGTTGAGACCCCCGCGCCTTGCGTCGCTGTCGTCGCCACGAACTTCATCGAAGAGTTCCGCGCTTTTTCCGAAGATGGGAGGAGCTCCGTCCCCACACGGGTTTTTCCCAGCTACGGAAGTCTGGTCGGCGTCGAGGTGCCATCGGGTTCGAAGAGGATCACTATCGTAGCGACTCCCAATATTCCGATAGTCACGCGGATCCTTTGGTTCATCGGCCTCCTCGGGTCCGGCGTCGGACTGGCGACACTCAGCAAATTGAGAAGATCTGTCTGACCAAGTCCCCCCAATGGACATCTGGTGTAGAATAGCGGCATGGAAGATCGTAGCTTCATGCGTTCACTTTGTATGGGTGAGATTCTCGAGGATCTCATTTTCCCCTTTCCCTACCTTTCAAACGAGAAGAAGGAAACCGTCCGCTCCCTCGTCAATTCTTTGGAGGCCTGGCTCAAGGACCAGGGCGACAACTTCCGCAAATGGGACGTGGCCGGTGGGTTTCCGTCGGAGTTCATCGAACAAATGCGTCAATTTGGTCTTTTCAGCCTCGTGGTCCCGGAGGAGTTCGGGGGCCTCGGTCTCGGGAGCGCTGCCTATTCCCGCGTCATGCAATGCCTCGCCACTTTCGACGCGAGCCTCGCGGTCACGGCGGGGGCTCACAGCTCCATCGGCATGCGAGGACTGTTGCTCTTCGGCAATGACGACCAGCGGAAGCGGTATCTGCCCAATCTCGCCTCGGGCAAAATGATTGCGGCCTTTTGTCTGACCGAGGCCGGCGCTGGCTCGGATGCCAGCGGCATCAAGACCAAGGCGGTCAAGAGCGGCTCGGATTGGATCTTAAACGGAGAAAAGATCTGGATCACCAACGGAGGCATCGCGGATTTCTTCACCGTCTTTGCCCGCACGGAAACTCAAGCCGGCCAGATGAGCGCCTTCATCGTGACCAAGGAGATGCCCGGCGTGTCAATAGGACCGCATGAAGACAAGATGGGCATCCGTGCGAGCTCCACGACGACCGTGAGCTTCGAAAATGTGAAGGTGCCGGCAGTGAACCTCCTCGGCGAAGAGGGTAAGGGATTCAAGGTGGCGATGAATATTCTCAACGTTGGTCGAACGGGTCTCGGCGGCGGATCGATCGGCGGCATGAAACGCGCCATAGAGCTTGCCACGAAACACGCGAATCAGCGCCAACAGTTTGGGCGCCCTATCGCTGAGTTTGGTCTCGTGAAACAAAAAATCGGACACATGGTCGTCGAATGCTACGCTACTGAGGCGGCCGTTGGCATGGTGGCCGGCCTCGTCGACAACGGGGTTAAAGACTACGCGGTCGAAGCCGCCATCAGCAAGGTGTTTGCCAGCGAGTGTGTCTTTCGCGCTTTTGACGAAGCTCTTCAGATCGCAGGTGGCGCCGGCTTCATGCGGGAATACCCCTATGAACGCGCCCTTCGCGACTGCCGGATCAACCGCATCTTCGAGGGGGCCAACGAAATTTTGAGACTCTTCATCGCGCTCACGGCTATTCAGGATGTGGGATCTTCTCTGAAAGAGGTGGCCTCCACGTTGGGCACTGTCTTGAGCGATCCGATCAAGGGCTTCGGTGTGCTCACCCAATACGCCGGCCGCCGCGTAACGCACGCCACGGGAATCGGCGTGGCCACCATGACGAAGGTGCATCCGCTGCTCAAACCACAGGCCGAGATCTTTGAAGAGTGCTCCCGTTCGTTGGCCGCGACAACGGATCGACTCCTGCGTAAACACGGAAAGAACATCATTGGAAAGCAATTTGCCACGCGACGCCTGGCCGACATCATGATCGATCTCTTCGTACTCGCCACCACCATCAGCCGAGTCACCAGCTCAATTGAGTCCCAAGGTCAAAGTGGAGCAGCCAAGGAGATTGAGATAGCCCAGGTCTTCGCCGGCCAAGTCCAGCGCCGCGTACGTTCAAATTTCTCGAAAATCGATCAAAATGACGACGAGCTGATCAAATCGCTGGCGGATCACGCTTTGACGCGGGAGAAATTCTCCTGGGACACGATCTGAGGCAGGCGGAGGCGTTTTCGCAGGGTGCCGTGAGCGAGCGAGCGGAGCATTTCTCTCCAGCCACACTTAGAGCCTACCCCAAAATCCCCTCTACTCGGCGCGGTCAAAATGGCCTGGCTCTTCGTCCTCCGCGGTCGTCATCCTCGAGCCGTACCTATAGGCGCACCTCCAGCGCCTTCCTTGTGCGTCCTCGATTCAGGTCATTTTGCCACGCCCCTTCCGACGAAAGGATTTTGGAAGTGGCTCCTAGGGTCGCCACCATCTCGACCTTGAAAGAACCAGTGAAAATGACATGGCCCCGTAAGTCGGTGCACCAACTTGGGAAGCTAGTAGAAAGCCTAGCGGCGTTCTGCCGCCAGGTTGGCGACGAATGCTAACATCGAGCAGCTTGCGAACCGCGGAGCGACCGGTTGATAAATTGGTAGCTTGAGAGCGAGTGAGGTGACCGACTGGCCTGTGCACTCACAGTTGCTTAACATTTCATTCGGTCGCTTCTTAAATTCTCGAAATACCGAATCTTTCAACGCTCGGGAAAATGACATGGCCCTGGTGACGATCCTTCTCGACGATCTGATTCTTTCCAAAAACGATCACCGCAACGACGTCCTATTTTACCGTCGGCAAATCAGCTACGCTCGTCTGCATTGCGACGAATAATCGACGATATAACTTGTTTTTTCCCACTTTTTTTATTGACTGTATATTTAGTACAGTTACTATCGCTCTCATGAAGTCGGCGAGAGAATATCGATCCAAGCATTTTTCGCGGCCTTTCGGGGTTGGGCAGCCTACTCACATTACTCTGCGATTGCAGATGGCTGTGGGAGAGTACTCACTCTTGAGGAAGAAGAGTTGGTTGTATGGGTATATTCCGCGGCTCGCTCGGCAGTTGGGAATCCGGGTGCTTCACATGAGCATCAACGGTAACCATCTTCATCTTGTCATTTCGACTCGGGCTTGTTCGCTTCAGGCTGCGTTCCTTCGCGGTCTGTCCGGTGTTATCGCCAGAAAGACTCTGCGGGCCGAAAAGGGCTGCGCGAAAGCTACTCGCTTCTGGAGCGAGCGGCCTTACTCGCGTCTTGTGACCTGAGGGCGGGAGTTGCGAAGTGTCCTTTTCTACGTCCAACGAAATTGTCTGGAGGCGAAAGGGGTGATTCCTTACGTCAGGAGAGAGAAAGTCCTACCACTGAAGTATCGGGAGCTCATCGATGATTCTCTCCGAAAAACCAGCTCGGCTCGCATCGACTGGCTGGAGGGACAGTTGAGATTGTTTTAGAGCACTCTCAGGTAAGTGTCCGCAAGGCCCGTGGAGTTGGCGTGGCCAGGGCATTTCCGCTGAAGCGAATTGCGCTATATCAGTGGGGCGGATGAAGTGAATGCCAACGTCTGGGTTCTCGTTTTTTTCTACCCACTCATTGGGCTGTGATGTTGGTTCTTGCGCGGGTCTGTCACACTCTGGCCCGCTCAGCCGTCGTTTTCGGGGAGGCTTTCATTCGGATCGTCTGGTGCGTCGTACTTTCGGCTGCGCTGCACCTTTTTCTTGTGTTTCGATGGCTCAAAGCGGGCTCTGGGACTAGGAGTAGCGATCCGCCGCTGGTTTTTGTCTCCGAAATTGCCCCGCACTCCAAACCAAAGGGGCCGGACTTGCTTGGGGCCTCTTCCGCTCGGATGAGTGACCTTGTCCTTCCCTTCCAAACAGGAAACCCGATGGGGCTGACACCGCTCCCCAAAATGGACGACCTCATCGGGTCGAGTGGCGGCGGGCGCGCGGAATTTGGTCCGATGGGCTCCACCCGGATTCGTTGCGCGGCGTCTTATCGTCCGCTGTTTTCCGTTCTCGACAATTTTCTCGGCTACCCGGCTGAATTCATCGACACAAAGTCCGAGGGAACTGTCCGCGTATGGCTCTATTTCGATTCGGTCGGTTCACTTCGGCGCGATCGTCTCCGCTCAAGTGGCGGCCCTCGGCCCCTTCAGGTCTATGTCCTGAGAACAATTCTGGCTGCTCTCAAGGACCCCCTTCCTCTCTCATTCGGGTGTGCCGGACGCGGGCTTGCGACAGTCTTTGTTTTCGAACTCAACCCTGAAATCTCAACCGATGATTTCAGAATGCGCATCGCTGCTTGGGAAGAGGGTCAGGCCTCCCTCAACGGCGACATGGTCTTCCATCGCACTCTGGCCCCCGTCAAACAGTTACCCATCTCAATTGAACGCACTTCCGGCGAAGGCCTTCGCCACGGCCTTGATCTCGTGCCACTCTTTAGCCAGGGATACGCCTCAATTCGTCCGAAGCTCTGGAACGCCAGCGGCATTGACCCGTTACAACTCTATCGACTCGACCCTCTCTACCAAAAAACGGAATGATCAATATGATGATATGCATACTACGGCCACGCCATTCGTGAGATCCGCGTCATGACTTTGCGGCGCGCCAAGAAAATCGGGTTTGTTGATGGTATGAGGCAACATGGGGAAAAAGTGGCGTCTGACCGTGGCAGGGCTGGTGGTTTGGATCGCCGGCATGGCGGTTGGTCAAATTTGGCTCCGGAAATACGCGCTCACGGCCGGGCCCACGGAGAGAGCCGCCGCCTCATGGCCCAAGCACAGCCAACTGGAGAGGGCCGAAGGCTTCACGGCGATCCTGTTTCTCCACCCCAAATGCCCTTGCAGCCAGGCGAGCCTTTTAGAGCTCGATAAATTCATGACCCATGCCCCCCGCTCAACGAAAGCCTATGCTGTGTTCGCAAGGCCAAGCGCCTGGGCGGAGAAGGACGTGAAAGGCTCTCTGTGGAAACAGGCCACCGCCTTTCCGAGGGTTGTGCCCGTTATCGATGAGAAAAAACGAGAAGCGGCCCAGTTTGGCGCCTTGACGTCGGGCCATTTCTTTCTTTATCGACCTGACGGCGTATTGGCGTTTCAAGGGGGCATCACCGGCTCCCGAGGTGACGTGAGTGATAATCCTGGTTTATCCTCGGCACTCGCGCTGGTTAACCACGGCCGAGTTGAGTTGAGAGAGACGCGCGTGTTTGGTTGTGCCCTATATGACAAGAGCGGATCAATTTTTTCGGCAGGATAAGGAGGCGATCCATCGGCACACGGACCGAATGTTCGCATGTCTCCTTTTCCTCCAATACATCGCGGGCATCGCCGCCGCTTTTTTTATTTCCCCGCAAACCTGGAGTGGATCTCAATCGAGCGTTCACTTTCACGTTTGGGCGGCTACGATTCTGGGAGCTGTCATTGTCTCTGCTCCCATTGCCCTGGCCTATTTCATTCCAGGTCAGACCCTCACGCGCCATGTGATCGCGGTCGCCCAAATGCTCGACTCAGCCCTACTGATTCATCTTTCCGGCGGACGGATCGAAACCCATTTCCACGTCTTTGGATCCTTGGCATTTCTGGGGTTTTATAGAGACAGTTGGGTTCTCGTTTCGGCGTCAATTGTGGTGGCCGTAGACCACTTTCTGAGGGGGATCTATTGGCCGCAATCGGTCTACGGCGTCCTAAACCCGTCGACCTGGAGATGGATTGAACACACCGGCTGGGTTCTCTTCGAAGATTTTTTTATCGCTTTGGGCACTCAGCACAGTTTGCGGGAAATGAAAGAGATAGCCGATCGACGCGCTGACCTTGAGGCCGTGGCCCAGGAACGAGCCGAGAATATCGTTCGTCTCAAAGAGACACAATCGCAACTCCAGCATTCCCTGGAAATCAGAGACAGCTTTCTGTCATTGTGCGGTCGTGAGTTGAAATCACCGCTGACCACTCTGAAACTGTTCGCTGAATTGGCGCAGAGAACAATCGAAAAAAGTCCCAGCATCGATAAGGCGAAGCAGTTTATTGAGCAATCGCAAATCCACATCACGCGCCTCCATCAGCTGGTTGACGTCATTCTCGAGGTCACCCGCATTCGCGCCGGACTCCTCACTCTCATGCGGGAGAAATGCGAATTGAATGATCTCATCCAGAACACGGTCTTGCGTTATCGCCATATCGCGCTCAACTCGGGTTGCTCGATTGCAATCGAAAGCACCGAGATCATTCACGGGTGGTGCGACCGAGCACGCTTGGACCAGGTGGTGGGACACCTGCTCAGCAACGCCATTAAGTATGGCGCCTTTCACCCCATCACCATTTCCCTGAGCGCAGAGGGGGTCTCGGCAAAGATTGCCATTCGGGACCAGGGCATGGGCATTTCCAACGAACTTCGCCCACGACTCTTTGATGGGTACGGGGACCTCAACCGCTCCACGGTGGCTACTGGCTTCGGGCTCGGCCTCTATGTCTCCAAGCAAATCGTGGAAAAACACGGTGGAACTCTCACCGTGGAGTCAGAGCTCGGAAAGGGATCGGTGTTTGTAGTTCAACTGCCCCTTCACTCAGAAGACCGGGTCCCCAACCCACCGATTCGTGAAGCAAAACCCGTTGGTTTTGAGGCGGGCCATCAATAAAAGCCGGTGTCTATGTCCGACATCGTTTTTATCTATTGGTGGGCGTAGCTCTTTCCGCCGTAACCTGAATTAAACGTTGGAAAGGACTTCTCATGAAAACCATTCTGCTCGTCTGGCTTCTTCTGTCCTGCAATGGCCACGCGTCCACGTCGGCTACCTGCTACCTGGCCAGTTCCGTCGGCGCGTTCATCAGAACTTACCAGTCCGAAGACAAATTCTCTGTGACCTTTCGCGGCAACGATATCTTTCTTTACGACCTTTACCTAAGCGATCGGCTCCGAAACGTTGGGCTGCTCAACGCCGGCGAGATCATTCGACAAATCGAGATTAAGGGCACCATCAAAAAAACTTGCCCGTTTCCCTCGGATGAACCTTTCAATTATTCGTGTGGCATAACCGATCCAGCCCTGCGCATCATGGTTTTTGTAGCGGGCCGCCCCGAGCCTCTGCGCCTCCTCGAAATTCCAGTGCAAGAGTCGCAAGTCTTTCAAGAAAAGGGACCCGACACGCAGGGCATTGGCATGGTCTTCCATTACCAAGGACAATCCCTCCGCTTCAGTGATGGGCTGATCCACTGCCAACGCTAGATCTTTCAATTGGCCGTTTCCAACCTATCCCGTCATTTGTGAGTTTGTGAGGGTTTCGCGGGCGGTGGTTGAACTTGGTGCTTCTGAGGGGCGGTTGGGGTTTGAAGTTCACTCCAGGCGGCCTGTGATGAGATATCGGTTCGGAGTGAGAGGGCCTTCAAAAATAACACATCGTCGTCCGTTGGTTCACCCGGGGATGCAGTTGTCACTTGATTCATCACCGATCGGGCGCTGGGGAACTTGCCAACCGGCGCGCACGACAACTCCGCGTGGAGATCACCCAATTGAGCACAGAGGCCCCAAAGATGGCCGGCCGCATGAAGAAAGCCCTTGGCGCGCAGTTCGGGGGAGTTTTCACAGTTGAGAAAGCTTCCGCCGATGGGAGCTTGATAGCTGTCCCTGATTTTTACCACCGTCGATACCCTGCCGCCTTTGCAAAGGTGGTGTTTCCCGTCGGTTGTCATCACGATGTTTGGCGAATTGACCAGCTTCGCATTGTCGCAGGACTCTTCAATCTTGATCGCATCATCGCGTTTTAAGATCTTGGCCCAAATCAAGATAGACTTCTTCAGGAGGTCCGCGTCAGCCTTGTTTTGGGAGCAGATATAGAGCGTGGAGTTGGGTTTGAGGGAAATGAGGCAATGGTTAAGCTCGGAAAGGCGTGCGAAATGGCCACGGTTTTGGATCGGTTGGTTGGGCGAGTTGATCGCCTTTGCCACCGGGTTCAAGGAAAGGATTACGATCCAGTAATGAACGAGCTTCAAAATTACCCCCCTCCACAGAAAGAAGGGGGACCCGTGTGAATCTCTTCAATGTGCGCGTGTTCATGCCCATAGAATATGGGGCACTGAGGAGAGCCACTCGTCCAGCTCGAGCAGACCCTATCGTTATCGAAACACCTCTTATCGCACTCATTGGCCCAGGTCTGCCTTGCGGCCATACTCGCATAATATGCATTGGGGGAGCATCCCACGCACGCCCTGTCGTCTGCGCCCTCCAAGGGTTGAGGATTAGTCGACGCATCCCTCAGAGACCTCGCGCATACATCGAATGTTTGTCCTGCATAGAATCCCGCCATACAAGCGTCCGAGCAGAGTCGCCGGGCCTGTGTGCACCCGATAGAGCTGCAGGAAGAACAGGCCGAGGACTTCTCATATTTCATCACTACGCTTACCGCGGTGGCAGCGACGCTACCTAAAAACGAAGTGCTTGCGACCGTTGCTGCTGTCGCACAGGTAACACCCGCGTGCCACGTGTGATACAGCCATTCCCCAACCTCGGCGGCGTGGGAAATATTTTCGATAACATGAACGGTAGCCTCGCCCATTGTGTGGTGGTTGGCTTCCTCTACACAGTGGGCAACACTCTGCCAAATGTCATTAGCTGCCGCCATGAACCGCTGCATTCGGTTGAAGTGAGTGGAGACTGAGTAACCGCCCCTCATAGCACTCATGCAGGACCCAGCTTTGGCGCCATTTGGGGGCGCTGCCCCTTCTCTGCAAACTGGGGATGCGGTTGTGGAGCAAGAGCGGCTCGGGGGTTGGAATGGGACAGGGGGCGGGGGATCTAAACTTGGACTTGGGTTTGGAGCTGGAGCCTCGTTTAGAGCTGGAGCCTCGTTTGGAGCTGGAGCTCCCGAAAGATTTTCCTCAGTCATTGAGGCTTGAAAACCAGACAATATGGCTGGGACGACCGCGGCCGGGAGGGGCGGACCTTGCGTGGCGAAGGAGGTGGTAGAATCGGGGACCGTTGTTGTTTCCGCCGAAAGCGAATCATCGGGTAGAGTGATTCCCACCTGTTGACCATCAGTCGACGCGTTAACGTTGTCGATGGCGGCTTGCGTTATGGTATCCGCAACGCTACTTGTGGCGGCCCCGGTGTTCTCGGCAGATGGATCCTCGCCACGCAGAGCTGGGCAATTCAGGACATAAACGATGGTAATTGCGTAAACCCAGGCAAGGCCGTGAAAAGGAGTTTTCATTAATTAGTCACGAATTTGTTTTCTTGTTGATTCCAGCAGGCTGCCAAAGCAACTATCGGGGTACCTTGCTGAAATGCCTTCACCAGCAGACACGAGTTTTCAGGACACGAAGTAGGAATGGATTTGATGGCCGAAAGTCTGGGAAGGGTGCAATAGTCTTCGGGGCTACTGCCGACTCCCGGGATGTTCTTGCACAGAAGACTCTTTGGAGCGGGGCACCGATAGGATTCCGCAGCTTTTATCCGAGAAGCGAGAGCGGAATCGTGAGCGCCAACATTATTTTGTGTGCAGGAAACTAGACACAGACTCGCCGCAACGACAAAAAATATCCACCCCGCGCTTGGGTTCTTCATGCACCTTTATCGGGTGTTCAAGAGCGAACCTTTACCTCAAGACTCACCCTCAAAACGTGAAGGTTGCCTTTAGGCCGTTGGTGACTAAGAGCGCGTGGCAGAATTATCTCCTACTCGCTCGGCTGAAATGTCCGAGCCCTTCGTCCTCCGCGCTCACCTCCTCGACGTCCTGCCACGCGCTCTAAATCTTTCCATGTTTTCAAGAATTTCAGGGGAAATACCGATAATGGACCGATGGAGTCTCAGGCACAACTTCAGCCTCGTTTGGTCATCATTGAGGGGAATGAGAAGGGGAAGATCCTCATCCTCAAGCCGGGCACCCAGACCGTGGGCCGGTCCAAGGCCGACGTGGTCCTCAATGACCCCCGCATCAGCCGCTCGCACGTTTCAATCACCTTCGACGCCGAGCAGGGTACACTCTACTTTTCGGATCTGAATAGCCTCAACGGCACTCAGGTCAACGGAGATGTAAAACCGTCTGGCCCCCTCAAGGACGGCGACCAGATTCAGCTCGGCGACACTCGACTCGATCTTCAAATTCTCTCCGTCTCACCCGAGGTGACGGCCCAAAAGCACCTCGCTGAGATGCTAAAGCCCAAGGATGCGCCCGCCCCCGTCGAACCCGACAACGACCACACGATACAGCTGGAGCTTCCCAAACGGGCCGGCCCCTTGGCCCGACTCCCACGACCCGGCCGGCTCGCTCTCGTCGCCACACTCGCAATCGCCGCCACCCTGCTCGTCCTTTTCACCTTTTCCGGGCCGCGACCATCGGAGATGAAGACCCAGCTCGCTCACATCTCCGATCTCATCAGGCAGGAACGCACCGACGAGGCGCTCGCCGAAACGATTCAGCTGTGCGCTCAATACCCGAATGATCCCACGCCGCAGTTTCAACTCGGTCTCCTCTACGCCAAGCTCAACAAACTGGAACTCGCAATCGGCGCCTTCCAAAAAGCCCATCAATCTCCGCAGGCGCCCCACTCCGTCCACGCCAAACTCTTGCGGCTCTATGCGATGGGCGGCGCCAAAGAAGGAGCCACGGCCGAGATGGCCCACATCGACAAGTTGATCCAGGAGGGACCCTATGACAAAGCGACACTTGTCGATGTCGCGCTGGTCTTTCTTGACCTGAGAGAGATGCTCGGCCAATCACTCGAAAAGTCCTTCATCCTCGCGAAGGCTCTGCAAAAGGAAGTGGCGCCCCAAGATCCCATTGGCTACAAGCTGGAGGCGCAGATCCTCGCGGTGCAAGGAAAATTCCAAGAGGCCCTGCCGGCGCTCGCCAAGGCGGCCGAGCTCGCCCCCCAAGACGAGTGGCCGCTCGAAAACACGACCTTTGCCTTTCTCAAGTTAGGCAACAGCGAAGCCACACTCGCCTCCGCGACAGAGTGGATGAAGAAGCACCCCGCCTCGTCCAAGCCGCTCCTGGTGATGGCCTATCTCAAAATGAACTCCGGCAACTCGCTCGACGCTCTTCCCTTCGCTCAGAAAATCGTCCAGATGCAGGGCGCCAAGAAGACCGATCCGCTCTACCCCGAGGCCCTTTCATTGATGGGCCAGATTTACGCCAAGGCCGGCCAAACGGCCGAAGCCAGCGCCTCTCTCACAGAGTCATGCACCCTGGGTTACCAGCCCGCATGCGAATACCAAAAGACATTGGGTGGATTTCAGACTCCGAGAGAGAACTCGGGAAAAGCAGACACAAGTTCCAGTCCGTTACCCACAACGAGCGCAACACAGACACCAACGGCCATCCCCGCTACAACACAATCCAAGACACCTTAGAATTCAGCCTTCCACGTCCGCGTCAACGCAGACGTGAACGTGAACCTATCCGTCAACGCTCATTTCCCAATCGGTTCCTGCATCATCACGCGGACCTTGTAGCTCGCCGTCGATTTGTAGCTCGTCTGGTCGCCCTCTTTGCTCATGATGGGCTGACCACAGTTTACGGAGATCACCCGATTCTCCTTGTTCATTTCCCGAAAATTCTTGATCCATTCGGAACAGGCGGCCTTCCAATTCGAAAGGGCCTTCGTCTTGTCGTACTCGGGCCCGGCAAAAACATCCTCATGACCATCGATGATTTCATAACGCGTACAATCCTTCCGGGCGCTCCCCTTCTGGATCGTGATATTCGTTTCCTCACTGGTCGACGGGATATCCTCCACCTTCACCGAGCTCTTTTCCGCTAATGCCATCACCGAAATCAAAAGCCAAATCGATACAAATCTCATAACAACCTCCAGGGATCTATTCAGGCGAGAGACTACTACCCTGCCTTCTTAATCGCAAAACCCGGCGCGCAGGGGTCGGTCCCCTTGGCCACTTCGACGTCTTGCTTGGTGGGGATCCTCTTCTCGAAGTAGCGGAAGATGGTGGGATCAAACTTTCCAGGAGACATCTTGAGCATGACATCAAGGGCCAGATCCGCCGTCATGGCCTCTTTGTACGATCGTTTCGTCGTGAGAGCGTCAAAGACATCCGCGATCGCCGCAATTCGGCTCAACTGCGATATGTTTTCCTCTGTCAGGCCCCGCGGATAGCCGGTGCCATCGAGATGTTCATGATGCTCATGCACCACCCGCTTCGCCTCCTCGGAGACGTTAGCCACACCCTTCAGAAGCTCGATGCCATGGCTAGGGTGCCGCTTCATCTCAGCCCATTCGCTCTCGTCAAGCTTGCCAGGTTTATTGATGATCTTGTCGTCGACCATTTTCTTTCCGAGGTCGTGGAGAAGCCCCCCGAGCCCGGCTGTCATCAACAGGTTCTTATCGTCCCCCACCACACGCTTGGCGATGCTGATCGAATACACCGACACATTCACGCAGTGGTTGTAGGTGTAGTAGTCATGGTTCGACAAGCCCATCAACCGCACGGCCGCCGAGATATCGCTCGATATGAAATTCACCATGTCTTCGACGAGACCCTTGCTGTCCTCAGCCAGGCGCCCGACATTTGGCTGCGTAAAAAGATCGGTGATGTGATTGAAGGCAGACTCCTTGATGTAGCGCCCACGCTGATCGGCCGAAAGGGTGTCTTGCTGGACCGACTGCTTGAGGAAGGCCCGGTACTGATCCCGATGCTCCTCGCTGATATAGAAAGCCTTGAGCCCTTTTTGGATAAGCGAGTCGAGGCGATCCAGCGTGAGGACATCCTTTTCCCGCTTAAAAACGACGTAATTCCCCGCTACCAAGAGAGCGACATCAAAAGGGAGTGGCCGGTCAACCGGGACACTTTGAATGCGAACCGCGAAATAGGATGAAGCCGACATACTCCCCCGCGAACTCTCTGATTCTTTTTCGGCATTTTTGACCCAGCGCTTTAGCGGAAAACGCCTTGGGTCAGTGGGTCGCCGTGCAGAATTTGATGTTGAGAGGGGAGTGACCCCCCGATCGCGATCTATTTTCTGGGTTTAACAGCGTGGCTCTTGTCATCGTCACCGAGGAAGGTTGATTCCGTGTGAGGACGAAGCGGTCCGTCACTGGAACTCTCAACTGCCTCATGCGTGACCTCAACTTTCACCGTCGCATAGGTGTGCGCGCGAAGGGCTGGATTGCCATACTTCACGAGCTCAAATCTCCTGGTTGTGACACCAGTGGACTTGAGCTTGAGTGTCGCCGCGGTGTCGGACCCCTGCAGACCCTGAAATCCGTCCATTGAGACCGACACGCGCACAGAAGGGCCTTCACCGCAGTAGTGGACCACAATATTCTCAAAGCTGTCCTTCTTGATCTCTATCGTCTTATTCCCAAGAGTGACGGAAATGGAGTGATGCTGATTGGTGAGAACGGGCCTATCCACCTTCCCGGAAATCTTGATGACCTTGCGGTCGGAGGCACCTTTTTCACAAAGATCATAGTCAACGCGTTGAACTCTCTTTTCGAATTTGATCCGGATCTCAAGGCCAAGGCCCAGCAGATAGAACAGAAATACTATTTCTTGGGGTACGCTCGGTATTGCTGGCAAAGACACTGCGGAATGAATGGGTACCCGATATCAAACTACAACACCAACATGTGTGGTATGGCCGACCCTTACAATCACCTCACACAAGACCTTCATCAATTGGCCTGTGAGGAGCCCTGCGGACGCGACAACCAGCCCATGTGCAACGCCACTGAGCCGAAGGGCTGCTTTAGCGGCTCCTTGTGCAGCTCGGATGGTTGGTGCCATTCCGACTGCGGAACCCAGATTGGTAAGCCCTGCTGCATTGTCACAAATGGAGTCGCCGGCGGCTGCGGCGATCCCGCCAACTTTCCTGGCAATGGCAGCTGCTCCGTCGGAAAGTGTGGACCAGGCGTGGGAGCGGTTTGCAATCCGCTACCCGCCTATCCGATGCCTTACCAGTTACCCTTACCAGTCCCGCCGTCCTCTCTCACGGGGACTCCCCCAACTTCATCGGCACCCCCACCAACCTTTAATGGCCCTTACGCACCCTCGTACTATGCTCCACCTCTACCAGCACCGCCAACGGAACCTAATCCAATGATGGCACCAACCCCCGCGGAAGACGGCGCCTCATCCAGTGAGTAAAGCTTGGAGCGACCCAAATCGACCGTCCCTTAGAACATCGACGGGAGAGGCAGCACGAGCAGATCCTGATCGAGCCGCGCCGGCGGCAAGATCATCGCCCGTGTGTCCTTGACCTCTTTGATGGCCTTCTGGATCGCGGCGGTGATCGACATCTCTTTGGAGAGCTCGCCCGCCCGCACCGCACGCGCGATGTTTACGATACCGCCCGAGGAGACCTTTCCCTTGAGAAAGGGCTTCACGTCGACCGTGCCCACGATAATCTGCTTAATGCCAGCCGGGTTGAGAGTAGGGTTCGCATCCTTCACAACGCCACCTACGCGAGTGACGTAGGGGGTCGCCATGCTGGTGCCGCTCATCGGAAGGTGATCGTCACCAGGAATCGACGAGAGAATCGCCACTCCAGGCGCCGCCACATCAACCGATGTCGCACCGTAGTTCGAGAAAGTCGCAAGCGACGCGAAATCCAGTGAAGCCGCCACCGAAATCACGTTGTCCGCCTTAATGTTGGCCGGAGCCGCCGGAAGCACATCGTTATCAGTGCCGTCATTGCCAGCGGCAAAGACGAACAGCGTATCTTTCGCAGCACCCGGGAAGGTCTCCATCGCCTTCACCATCGCGTTCACAAAAAAGATGGAGTAGGTCTTGGTCTCTTCATCACTGGGATCGCGGCCAAGAAGCTGCTTCAGAACCTGTTTAATCACCGGTATCACCGCGTTAACGCTCGCGCCGAATGAACCGTTCGCCACATGAGAGTGGGTCGCGGCCACATATTTACCAACCACCTCAAGCATTTGAGCCTGCCGCTGGGCCAGCAGAGTCAGAAAGAGCTCGACGAGTGGATTCGACTCGCCCGACGTCAGATCCTCGCCAGGGTCCTCCGCCACAGCCTTCTTGTGTTTGGCGAGAAAGGCCCGGGCGTCATTGATCAGGCCGCCCTGTTCCGTCGGGATCAACTTCATCGCGACCACCCTTGAGCTCTCAGCATCGCGAGTTGCGATGCCCGAGACGTGAGTGCCGTGAACAAAGTTCCCGAACTTTCCAAGCTCCTTCAAGAACTCCTGGTCCTCTTTCTTGCTTTTGTACCAGGCCTTCTCTTCACTCGTCGCCGTGCCCTTCAGAACTTTCGTCTGCACCAAAAAAATCTTTGTGCAATCGGGAGAAAAGGTGCCGAGATACTTGTAATCGATCACCTCATTGTTCTGTTCGGCAAAGTTCCAGCCGTGCAGATCGTCAACATACTTGGTCCCATCGACGTCAACCGTCTGGACCGGATTGGCCTCGTTCACCCACATGTGGGTGGCCAGATCTTGGTGTTTGTAATCGACCCCTGAATCCACAACCGCAATACTAGCCGCAAAGGCCGATGAAGAAACTGCTAACGCCAATGATAAGAGACGCGAAACTAACCCCATATAGACCCCCAAAGGAAATAATCCGCGAACTACTCACTAATTATTGGAAAAGAGGAAACGCACCACTGTCAGGATATTGACACCGGATTTCGATTTAACAAACAAAAAACACAGGCTCGCCAATGCGCCGTTATCGGGTGTTCACGCAATACCCGATACTTGAGAAGGGGACTTGTTTTTGAGGATGCAACGCGCCATGAGTAGAATGCACATTTAGCCGAAAGTATGGAGACAGGTAACTATGAGAGAAACCGCATTCGTCCTAGCCGCACTCTTCGCAGCATGCGCAGAAGCAACGCCGCGTCAAATTCAGAAATTCAATTTCGACTTTGATGACAACGTCTTCTCAACAAAGGCCCAGATCTACCTCTCTCATAAAACAACTCACCAGGAGACCCCGGTCTCCACCGCCAAATGGGCAGAGGTTCGCCAGTTGTTTGGAAAACCGGGACAATGGTTCGAATTCGAACTCCTCCCCACCGGGCTCCGCGATTTCAATGACAAGGGACCAAGGGGAACCGACCTTTTTGAAAGTCAGGTTCAGTCGGCGCTCGACGATGCGCTTTGGAACTGGAAGGCGAAAAGCTGGGGAGCCCTGATCGACGCAATGCACAACCCCGAGAAACTCGAACACACCGCCTTTATCACGGCCCGGATGCATTCCCCCGAAGGAATGATGAAGGGCTTTGAGCTCTTAAGACGCAGAAGGCTTATTGAGAATGTCCCCCGCATCGACACCCTCTATATCGTCGGCTGGGACGGCTTTGAACCCCAGATGAAAAAGCTCCTCGAGGGCCAGGCGAAGACCGTTGCACAAAGGACAGACGAGCCGGTTAAGAAGACAGAGGAGATCCCCGCCGATTCCGCCGGGCGAAAGGCGATCGTTATGAAATACCTCCTCGACGCGCTACAGGAGACCCCTCTTCCAGTGGGCGCCAAACCGATCACCGACCGCGAGGGCACCGCGAAGGAGCCGCTTCAACTCTGGGGCTTTTCCGACGATGATTTTGGCAATTACATGACCGCCTACTGTGTGCTTTCCCAGGAGGTCGCCGAGAAAAAGTGGCCGCACGTGAAGATCATCTTGTTCTACAGCGGCAAGCTCGGCCCAATGGAAGTTCCCCGGGACGAGGCCTGCGCCAAGCGCTATGGCCCGATTCCGAAAAAGAAAACTGGGGCGCGTCGGACGAAATCAAAGGCTGGTGGCCCGTTGCCGACCGAGGTCTCCGAGGAAGAGTACTCTCAGCTGAGTCTCGTCATCAGACCGGATGGCCGCCCCCGCCAGCTTCTTCCCGAAGAAGGGACTTACATGGGGGCCAGCGTACCGCGATGACATCAACGCGTATCAGGCTAGGGCCCATCTTGAAGTATTCATCGTCGAGATGCGCCCTCATTCTTGGCATCCTGACCTCCGGGGCGCTGGCCCAAACTTATCGCGTCGAGACCGCGTCACTGTGGCGAGCTCGCGCCGCGACCGCCGTTCAAAATACCGATCGTTTTTTTTCTGGCCGACAGGCCTCGCCCGAGACCTACCGCCAAAAGCTTTCCGACGAGCTCGTCCGCCTGCGCGGCGCCAAGGCGAAACCCTCCGAAACGATCCTCTTTCTCGACACCCCCGTCACCGATGCTTCGGGGGGCTCACTCAACCGGCCCGGTGTAACACTCGTCATTGATCATCATGGCCTCTACTATCCAGAAGCCCCGCTGGACAATACTGTCTTTCAACTCCTCGCGCGTTTAAGGCAGTCAATGGCCCAATCGCCCACCGCCACGGAGGCTGTCCTCAAGCGTTTCCGTTTTGAACTTTTCGGCGATGCTGAAGTTGTCACCTTCATCACCGACAATCTCGGCGATGCCGCCGAGACGATTGCGGTGGCCCGCTCCCCTGCGATCCAACAACGTCTCGTGACACACCCCGAGTGGATCACCCTTCTGGAAGAATCGGGGCGCTACACTGATTTCTATGTTTTCCGCGGCGACCTTTACGAACACAGTCACACCGGCGAGGCCAATCGACGCGCGATCCTTCTCTCCAAAGCGATCATGCAGAACCACCAACGCCTCCTGCGCGAAGCCGGCGTGCTCTATGGCGATAGACTCGAGTTTCTCTCAAACCCTGACGCCCAGGCTCGACTCTTAAGAACGGCGACCGATGAATCGGAGGCCCTTCTTCTTGAGGCCCTGTCGCCGAATTTCTCGACCGTGAAGCCCGGGCGAATTGGCGCCCTGGCCGCTGATTTCGAAAAACAAAGGGGTGGCCCGCATCTGATCGCCGAAAAATCCTTGTCGACCTCCTATGCCCAGGCCCGGCAGAGTCGAAAGATTTTCCTCGATTCTCTCAGGTCCGATCTGAGCCTGTTGCTCACGCCCAACCTCGTGGCCGATGCGGAAGGGGCCATCATTCGCTACACCTATGCTCACCAACCCGTGAGCACGCACAATCAATTCGCCGATTGGTCCGCGAGCGGGCTTGCCAATGAATTTGAACCGGGTGGCTTTCGCCCGATCCAGGTTGAGATCTCAGGAAAGACTCCGACCGAGACCGGGCGCCCTGTGATCATCTCCAAAGCAGGAGACCAGGACGTTGATCTGAAGCCTCTCGCGGTGGCGCTCAACCAAAAGGCCGCCGAAAAACGACGGAACCTCGGGCGTGCGATCGCAGACGAGCGCCCGCCCGAATTCACCTCACGCGGCCACGAGCTGGTCTTCAGCTTTGGCGGTCACTCCCTCACCCGCGCCGAAATCACGTCGGTGATTGGCCTCACCCTCTCCCGCCTCGGCGCCCAAATCGTTCCCATGGTCGGCAATTGATGCCCGATCGAATCACTGTTTTGGGAATCGACATCGGCTCCACCACCTCCCATTGCATCCTGGTCGAAGCCAGCATCGCCGCTGACGGCATCGAGCGCACCCGCAACCGGGTGGTCGATCCCAAGATCCTCTACCAATCCGAAGTCACCTTCACCCCATTTCAAAACGAAACGATCGATACCGCCGCGCTCTCCCATCTCCTCGACACATGGCTCCCCAATAGGCAGGTACCTTTTCGGGAGGTAACCAACGTTGGGGCGATTATTACGGGGCTTGCAGCGGTTTCAAGGAATCGCGTGGCGATTATCGAGGAGCTTCGGCGACGGTTTCCCAAGGCCTCGGTGATCACAGCCGAGGACCCGAGGCTCGAATCTTGGGTAGCTTGGCATGGCGCTGCCGGTCCACTCTCACTCGGACGGCCCGGCCAACCCATTCTCAATTTTGACATCGGAGGCGGCACCACCAACCTCGCGCTCGGCGTGGATGGCAGAGTTCTCGCGACGGGTTCCTATTTCATCGGCGCCCGCCATTTTCTCGTCGACAAAGGCCAACTCATTCCAAGATCCCATTCTGCCCGCGCCATTCTCTCGGCCCGCCCGGAACTCGCGGCCCTTCCGGCCGCTGACACCGCTCAAGCGCTCGCTCGACTCTACACGGGGCTTCTAGAAAACCTCCTCACAGACGCCCAATCCCCGATTCTCTCTCAGTTCGAGCAGGCGGCCTTTCCGGCCACGGATCTTTCCTCATGCACTATTACCTTTTCCGGCGGCGTGGGGGAGTTGATCTACGCAAACTCAGATCCACCCCTTTTCTCGTTCGGTGACATTGGAGGCCATCTGGCGCGCGCGATCCGCTCCTCCCCGCGCCTCTCGCGCGATCTCGCCTCCAGCCGCCCGTCGTTTCGCACGCGCGCCACCGCCATCGGGCTCGGTCTCCACAACACCTGGGTCTCAGGGGCTTCGTTTCACATCTCGGATCGCTCCCTTCTCCCCCTGATGGGGATTCCCATCGCAGCCCGTTTTCACTTCGGCGCCCCCTGGGATTCAATCACCCAGGCGCTTAATAGCGTGAACACTTTGCCAACGTTTGCCGTCCAAATCCTCGGGCGCCCAGCAAACACTGACATCATTCGCGAAACGGCCCATTGCCTCGCCAAAACCTTCACACACCAAAAAAACACGCTCGTCCTGCTCACTGAAAGCAACTCTGGGAAAGTCCTGGGAGACTATGTCACAGAGTGGGGGCGCCTCCCGATCCGGTGCATCGCGCTCGACGAGATCGAGCCCCTGCCCGCCCAATTTGTGTCGATAGGCGAGGAGCTGAAAACCTCTGTACCCGTCTCCTTTTTTGGGCTTTATTGAAACAGTGCTCAAACCCCTTTCCGAGATCCGCCTTCCGGCTGTCGCTCCCGAGAAACCCTTTTCCCTCGAATTTTTGGGCTTTCACTACGCGTTTCCGTCATTAAAGGCGCTTCTCGGCGCGGCCGATGTCTCTAAGGCCGGCGATCGCAACGCTGGGCTTGCCGCAAAAAGCGAGGCGCACCGAGAGGCCGCCCGTAAGATCCTGTCAAACCTGACGATGGAATATCTCTTCGATCACCCCCTCACCGATCACCAAGGGCGAATCGACTCCGTTACTTGCGTCAACTACGACATCGATTTTACTGCCTTTGAAAGAATCCGAAAGCTGACCCTCGGCCAATTCAAGAATCTGTGCCTCGAGTCGCCCGGCGAAACGATCGCGCCGCTCGGCTTCGGCCTCACTGGCGTGATGGCCGCCGCAGTCACCAAGCTCTGCGACACCCACGAGCTCATCTACATTGCCAAAAAGATCGCACGCCCTTCCAAGGCCCGGACTCACCTGGGTCTTCCGGGAACCCTCTCGGCCCGGCTGCAACCCAACCACCCCACCGACGATCTCAAGTCAATCGAGTTTCTCATCTACGCCGGGCTCTCCATGGGCTCCGGCGACGCCCTCATCGGCATGAACCCCGCCATCGACACCGTCGAGAATATCGGCGCGGTCCTCACTCATATGGATCAGATCCGACGAAAGACCGGAGCACCGACTCAGGTCTGCGCTCTTTCTCATGTTAAGACACAGATGGAGTGCTTGAAGCGAGGCGTCCCGGTTGAGATTATTTTCCAAAGCCTTGGCGGAACTGAGGCGACCAACCTCACAGAGTTTGATTTCTCCGTCGACACACTCGACGCCGCGTTTGCGCTCATGCAGGAGTTGGGGCCGATTCGCGAAGCTGAGAATTTCTTCTACTTTGAAACTGGTCAGGGGAGCGAGTTCACCTACGGAAAACATGATGGCACCGATATGGCCACACTCGAGGCCAACTGCTACGGTCTCGCCCGCCGCTACCGCCCCTTCATGGTCAACAACGTGACCGGCTTCATTGGGCCTGAGACCCACGCCGACAATTTTGAGATGGTCTACTCGTCACTCCAAGATCACTTCATGGGGAAGCTCCTCGGCGTGCCGATGGGAATGGCTCCCTGTTACACCCTCCATTCGAGCATCACGCTCGAGGGGCAACAGATGGCGACCGAGATGCTGACCGCCGCCGGCGCCAATTACTACATGGATGTCTATCTCAACACGGATCGGATGCTCGCTTACTTCGACACAAGCTCACACGACAATCAAACGCTCAGGGAGATTTACGATAAGCGCCCAGCGCCCGAGTTTCTCACCTGGGCCATTGGACGCGGCATCTATGAGATGGAGAACGGAAGCCCCAAGCGCGGCCCGCAATGGGGGAAGCTCGAGCCCTTCTGCGACTCCCCCGAACATTTCCAGACGCTCGCACGCTCCACCGCTTCGGTCCACGGCTTTGAAAACGCCGGGCCCCGGCCTGCCGACGGTGTCAGCCGAGATTTGCGACTCCACCAAGGGATTGCGCGTGACGCCACCTTCAGCGAGCTCGACACAAGCCGACTCAAGTTCCCGTTCCGCGTTCTCAACACGACGGCCGGCAACAAAGCTGCTCACCTCAACTCTCCCTCGCTCGGAAGCCGAATCCATGAAGAGTCCCGCAAAAAATTTGGAAAGGAATCGGCCGCGGTTCAGGTGGTGCTCTCTGACGGCCTCAGCGCCGAGGCGATTCACCACAACGCCAGCGATCTCGTGACCGTTCTTTACGATGGATTCAAGGCCACAAACACGACGGTGGGCGAAGCCATCATCGCACCCTTTGGCCGAGTGAAACTGGCCGAGGCGATCAGCGATGTCTTAGAGCCCCAAGTGATCGTCATGCTGATCGGCGAGCGCCCGGGCGGCGACGCCAACGCCTCCCGCTCGCTGTCCTGCTATTTTCTCTACCGCCTTTCCGATGAAGCCAAGCGGGCCGCGGCGAAATGGAGCGGCAATCCCAATGTGCGCTTCGAATACACCGTGCTCTCCAACATCTACGCCAAGGGCGGCATTCCGCCGTGGGAGGCCGGCAGCCTCATCGTCGAAAAGGTGGGCCAGATCTTAAAACACCAAGCCGCCGGCAACCGCCTCGAACAGCTGCTTCAGAGGTGAGGTTTTGGGCTTGCCACTAGTTTCACCCCCTAATTAAATGATATACCGTGGTATTGATATACCACGGTATCACAGGTATAGTGTTATGGGAGGTTGATGATGTCTAGACAGTTTAATGGTCAAATCCACGTGCGAATTCCGCCGGAGGTTCACGAGGAGATTGCAAGAGAGGCTTTCAACAAAGGCTCCTCTATTAGTGGCATCTGTGCTCAAGCCCTTGTAGTGAGAAAAGCTCTTGCCCACCTCGATCCCTGGAAGATGATTCACCAGATTTGGGAGTCTAATAAAGACGTGAACCTTAAGACGCTTGAAAAGGACATCTCGGAAGCAATTCGTGAAACGAGAAAGCAAAGCAAAGCCTAGACTGGTTCTCGACACCAATGTCTTGGTCAGCGGAATTATTTCTCGCAAGAACGCTCCTGGTGCCATCTTGCAGGCGTTTGAGAAGAAACGATTCACGCTATTGGTGTCCGAAGCCGTTCTGGATGAGTACCTGAGGGTTTTGAGTTACCCGAAGATTCGCAAATATCCCCAAGTAACCGATAGCGCAATCACCCACATTGCGGCACTTTTTGTTCAGTTTGCAGAACAGGTTGAGGTAACCTCACAGGCAACCGACAGCCCCGATCCAGAGGACAATAAATTTCTTAATCTGGCGCTCGATGGCAAGGCTGACAGGCTCGTTACAGGTGATAAGGCCGATGTTTTGAGTCTCAAGGAGATTCACGGGATTCCAATCATTTCTCCCGCAAAATGCGTTGAGATGCTAGGGCTCAAGAAGTAGTTGCGCGGGCTTCGGGGATGAAAGACCTTCTTATCGGCTATCTGACTGAGACCTAATTATGAGTTCCTCAAGAACGTGTTATGCAATTCCCCAGCTACCATATATTTGACTGGTTTTGACCATACTGTCATACTAACTTTATGTCAGTGCAAATTAGAAAAATTACCGTGAATGTGCCTGAACACCTCATCAAGATGGCTACCCAAGCCACAGGAAAAGGAATTACCGATACCATCGTGGAGGGACTTCAGGAATTGGAGAAGCGTGAGAAGAGAGCCGCCCTGAGAAATCTTCGGGGGAAGATTGTTTTGGAGCTCAATTTGGAAAAGACACGGCGGTGATCTTAATCGATACCTCGGCCTGGATAGAGTTCTTTCGGGGTAAGGGCGAATGTGCGAATTCCGTAGACGTTCTGCTGAGCGAGAACCAAGTAGCACTTTGCGGCCCTGTACTCACCGAAATCACTCGTGGGTTTCGTTCTGAACGAGACAAGCAAGATATCATTCCGTTACTTGAAGCGTGCCGTCTCCTCTCACAGCCCGAAAATCTCTGGCAGGACGCCGGAAGTCTCGGATTTCTACTGGGGAAACAAAAAAAAAGAGTAAAAACACTGGATTTACTGATCGCCTCAATCGCTATTTTCCACAGAGTTCCCATTCTGACCAACGATACGGACTTCAAACGAATCCAAGAAATCGCCCCCGCTCTAGCTTTAGTAAGCCAATAACCCGAAGGCCCGACGCCACTTGAGAACAAGCAGATTGAAGATTTGAAACCCATTACTAATGAGGTCATAAGTAAGTAGACATACGAGATGGGTGATAAGAATGCCACCGCGAGGAAGACGAAAAAAAGGCCCGGAGGCGGCCCCATAGGGCCGTTGAGGACCTTTTTTTCGGCTGACGAAGTCGGGGGCGTTCTTAGCGCCCATCGCAGTGTCTACTTACTTATGACCTCATTAGTAAGCAGCGCATTAAGGCCAGATCTCGTCAGGCGAGTGGCATTGGGTATAATTGTTCTCATGAGGAAAGCACTCGTCTTTACTTTCATAGCTCTGTTTGCATTTGGTGTGAACGCCACGGAATCGCTCGAAAGAATTGAGGACGAGATATTTGACGAGCTACCGGAAGAGTTTGAACTGTTGGGGCCCGAGGTGTTTCACGCTCTTATCGAGTATTTGGGTGATCAGAATCTAGCTACCTCCGATTCACCCGCCGTTTGTACCGCAAGGCTCACGCTCACCTCGGGAACCGCCATTACGACGAGCGATGTCACTGCCGCTACAACGATCTATTTCACGCCATATGAAGGAGCGTTGTGCAGCCTTTACAGTGGGGCCATTTGGCAATTGGTCAGTTTTTCGGAAACATCGGTTGCGGTGCCCTCTACTACTACAACTCCGTTTGATATCTTTGCATATAACAACAGCGGTATTCTGACTCTGGAGACATTGGATTGGACCAATGATACAACGCGTGCAACAGCACTCACCACGCAAAACGGAACGCTGGTAAAAACCGGTGATGCCACCCGCCGGTATTTGGGAACAGGGCGAACGACAGGGGTATCGGGGCAAACCGAGGATAGCACCTCAAAGAGGTTTCTTTGGAACATGTATAACCGCGTGCCGCGAAAGCTTATGGCTTACTACAATGTCCAGAACTTCGATAACACTAGCACCTCTTGGAAATCTCTAAATGGGGTCACAACTACGGGCCTAACGCGGATTGAGTTTGTCCTGGGCCAGAGTATCGAACCGGTGCGCCTTTCGGCCTCTATACCCCAGGTTGGTAGTGCCGCGGGGGATTATGCGACAGGGGTGGGAATCAATTCGACATCGGCAAATTCAGCCGATCTTTATGGGGGAGCCAGCAATGCTTCCTATCCCTGGGTATTGAGCCATTACATGAACTTTCCTAGTGTAGGCTTCAGTTACGGACAGATGTTGGATGTAGAATCATCGAATCCGAGAGCCTATCTGTATTACGATTCTGGTGGCATCCAACTCAAAGATGCTCTTTACGGAAAGGTCTGGAGCTAATGGTCAGAGTCTTTCTCTTGTTCACTTGCGGCCTCCTATCAGCCACCTCCCTCGATCCCCACTTTGGCTTTGACCAAGCTGTTCGAAACGTCATCCAAGTGTTTCACGCCAAAGTCGCGTCGAATACTGTGCCCACATGCAATGGCCGGCTGACCCTTACCTCAGGAACAGCCGTGACAACGAGTGATGTATCCGCCGCAACGACCGTCTATTTCACGCCCTTGGGGGGAAACAAGATCGCGCTCTATAGCAATTCGCTGTGGCAGCAGATCTTTTTTTCAGAGACCTCAGTGGCTGTCCCCTCGACCACCACAACCCCATTCGATATTTTTGCCTACAATAACAGCGGGACATTGGCCCTTGAGGCCCTCAGCTGGTCCAGTGACACCGCCCGAGCGACGGCCCTCACAACGCTGAATGGAATTGACGTCAAGAGCGGCGACAGCAGTCGGCGGTATTTGGGGACCGGGCGGACAACGGGATCCTCAGGGCAAACTGAGGACAGCACTTCGAAACGTTTTCTTTGGAATCGGTGCAATCGTCTTCCTCGAAAGCTGAGGGCTCTTTCCACCTCAGACACCTGGGACTACACAACGGCCACGTGGCGGGCGGCAAACAATGATACGACCACCGGAGTGACCCGGGTGGAATTCGTTGTGGGCATGCAGATCGAGCCCTTGGATCTCGATGGGTTTGTTCCCGGGAATCACGGCTCCACCGACACCGCTGTCACTATAGGAATTGGAATTAACAGCACGAGTGCGAACACGAGTGATGTTTACGGAGCTCAAAGTACCTTGGGTGCCTATATGGGGGTACTTGCTCATTACAATGGTTATCCTGGTCTGGGCTACAGCTATGCCCAATGGTTGGAAATCGCTTTGGCCTTGGGAACAGTCAGTTGGTACACAAGCAGCCAAAGTGGCGGCGTCCAACGCCAGGGCGGATTAACCGGTGAGATTTGGAGTTAGCGAAATTTAGCATCGCAAACTCTAAATTATATGTAATATTAGAGTTATGTACTCTAGATTATTGGCTGCCCCCAAAGAGGAAAGTATCTTTCTTTTCGGTCCCAGAGGGACTGGAAAATCAAGTTGGGTGCAGTCCACCTTTCCTAAGGCGAATTACATCAACCTTTTGGAGGACGCCACCTTCACTGAGTTGCTCGCATCGCCGGGACGACTCGAAACTCGGATAGCCAATTCGAAGGAATACACCATCTTGGATGAGGTGCAGAAAGTGCCTGCACTCCTGGATGAAGTTCACCGACTCATTGAGTCCAAAGGGCAAAAATTTGTTCTGACCGGCTCGAGCGCCAGAAAGCTTCGTCGGGGGGCCGGAAATCTTCTCGCCGGACGAGCGCTCACCAGAAAGCTTTATCCACTGACCACGCTTGAACTGGGCCAGGATTTCAATTTGCACCGAGCCCTGTCCTTTGGGACGCTTCCTCGGAGTATCAAGTCGAACAAGCCAAAGGATTTCTTAAAATCCTATATCTCTACCTATCTGAAGGAAGAAATTCAGGCCGAGGGCCTCACCCGTAATTTGGCCGGCTTCGCCCGTTTTCTAGAAGCAGCCAGTTTCTCCCAGGGGCAGGTTCTCAATAGTTCAGGAGTCGGACAGGACGCTCACCTCAATCAAAAAGTTACGGAAAGTTATTTCGAGATTTTGGAGGACCTTCTCCTTGCTCGACGAATTCCTGTCTTCACTCGGCGGGCAAAGCGCAAGATAGTGGCGCACCCCAAATTTTATTTTTTTGATGTCGGTGTGTTCAACACGCTTCGTCCCCGAGGCCCCCTGGATAGCGATGCCGAAATTCAGGGGGCCAGTCTCGAGTCGTTGGTCATTCAGGATTTCATCGCAATCAATGATTATAAAGAATGGGAATATGAGAGCCACTACTGGCGCACCCATTCCAAGCTGGAAGTAGACTTTGTCTTTTATGGACCTCGGGGTCTTAAGGCAGTAGAGGTGACGAGAAGCGCAAAGCTCAGAGACGACGATTTTCGGGCGCTCGAGGCATTCCATGAGGACTACCCCGAGGCAAAATGCTACTTGGTATGGGGCGGCTCAAAGGCCATTTCCCATAAGTTCGTCAAGGTGATCCCTGCGATGGAATGGTTTGGGAATTACAGCGACTGGTTCTAAGCTCTCGAAAGGTGAGAAGGGGATGGGTATAATTGAATTCTCATGAGGAAAGCGATTAAAATGCTTTGTCCAACCCTTGTACTCGTTCTCGCTTCTACTCTATTTGCATTGGACTTTGATCCTCTCGACAGAGCCCTGCGAATCGCCGACAGCTACGATTTCGGCGACACCACGGTGTGCAACGGCCGGCTGACTCTCACTTCAGGAACCGCCGTCACAACGAGTGATGTCACCGCCGCAACGACTGTTTATTTTGCGCCGATGGGAGGCTCAAAGATTAGCGTCATCAAGGGTTACCGCAATCAAATATTGGCCGATAGTCCCATAGGGTATTGGCGACTGGGAGAGAGTAGCGGCACGACGGCGACCGACCTTTCGGGGAGTGCGCATGATGGGACTTACACGAACACCCCAACCTTGGCGCAAACTGGCGTCCTGACCGGCGATTCCAATACGTCGGTGAGCTTCAGTGCGGCGAGTTCCCAGTATGTAGATATAGGAACGTCCAACGATTATACAAACACCGGTGTCATATCCCTTGAAGCTTGGTTTAAGACCACTGATAGAACAGTCCCTCAATTCATTATGGGCCATGGAAACGGAACTTCAGACTACGTTTTGAGCGTCGGCTACACGACCAAGAAAGTTCAATTTTGGACCAACGGCGGCGGCCCCTCTGTGAGTAGCACTACCGATATTAGCAATGACACTTGGTACCACGTTGTCGCGGTTCGCACAGGCTCCACCGGTGATTGGACTTTTAAGATTTATTTGAACGGAATTCTTGATGCTACAGCAACGTCGACGACCAGCGAGCCGGGATCTGTTCCCAACACAAACCTTTGCATCGGGCGAGATGGCAGCTACACCGAATATTATTTCGGCGGCACCCTTCAAGAGGTAGCCGTGTACAATTCCGCTCTCACCGCCACTCAAGTCTTAGCTCACTACAACGCAGGTCTTTCCAATACTTCGAGCCAGCTTTTGTCATTTTCTGAGACCAGCGTCGCGGTCCCCGCAACCACCACGACGCCGTTTGATATTTTTGGCTATAGCAACGCAGGCACACTAGCATTGCAGGCTGTCAACTGGACCAACGATACGACGCGGGCTACGGCGCTGACGACTTTTTCGGGCCTGCTCGTGAAGAGTGGCGACGCTAGCTACCGCTACCTGGGCACCGGTCGCACCACGGGAAGCTCAGGTCAAACGGAGGACAGCGTCAACAAACGTTTCCTGTGGAATTACTGCAACCGGGTTCCGCGAAAGCTGCTCGCCGTTTCAGCAACCGACAACTGGAGCTATACGACCGCTACGTGGAGAGCGGCCAACGGCGACGCAACTTCCGGCGTTACGCGCGTTGAGTTCGTTTTGGGGCAGCAGATGGAGCCGTTGAAGTTGCAGGTGTTCTTGCCGCAATTGTCGAATTCAAGCGATCAATATGGCGCCTCTTTAGGGATTGGAATCAACAGCACCACCAGCAATTCGGCCGACGTCTACGGCGCCGTAGCCGGCACCACCGCCATGACGACCGAGGCCCGGTACACCGGCTACCCGGCTGTGGGCTATTCCTACGGCCAGTGGCTTGAGATCAGCGTCGCGACCGGAACCGCGACCTGGTATGGAACAAAGAGCTCCAGCGGCACCCAACGCCAGGCCGGCCTCATGGGCGAGATTTGGAACTAATCCCTCACCCGCCTGAAGTGATCAAGCCCTCAATATTGAGAACTCCGTCTTGCCACGGCATGAAGCGGATCTGAGATCGGTCAAAGGATCTCGGGGTGGTGCAAAAACAAAAACGTTGAACCTTCGGGTACTCGGCAGCAAAGGATTTGAAACCGGAACAGTCGGCGGCGGTGGGGTGTGGGCTGGACTTGATTTCAATCGCCGCAAGCGGGACGGTCAGGTTCCTCGAGACGATAATGTCGACCTCATGACCATCTTTGTCGCGCCAGTAGTGAAACTTAAGACCGAGATCGAGATAATCGTTCGCTCGAAAGAGTTCTTGTACCACCAGATTCTCAAAGAGTTTTCCATAGCGAAAACCATTGGACTTGAGCTCCGTCCTGAGTTCACCATTGATGGCATTGAGAACGCCACAATCGAAGAGATAAAACCTTGGCGCCTGCAGCAGTTGTTTCTTGATGGAGTGCGACCATCCATTCAGACGGCTCGCTAGAAGCGTGTCTTCCAGAATCGAGTAGTATTCAAGCACCGTCTTACCTGCCACACCACATTGTGCCCCAAGTTTGGCGAAGTTAATGGGTTCGCCATTGAGTTGTCCTGCAAAATCCAAGAACCGAGTGAAGCGATCGACCCGACGCACAATCGATTCCTGCTGAATTTCTTCTTGCAAGTACGTACCAACGTAACTTTCGAGGGTTGAAATTTCCGTGTCGGCGTCCAAGTAGACGCCAGGGAGAGTGCCATATTGGAGGGCGCGGGCAAGCTCCAGGGGAGTCTCCAGTGAAGAGAGTGGGTGCAGGTGTCTCGTCACCGCACGCCCGGCCAGGAGATTTGCTTCGCCTCGCTTGAGTTTTCTGGCACTCGAACCCGTCAAAAGAAAAACAATCTGCCCCTTGTGCTCTTCCATCAGGGAGTGCACTTCATCCAAGAGTGCCGGCACTCTCTGCACTTCATCGATGGCTACAACCAAAGGTTCGCGCTTTCGTTTCACTGCCTCTCGCATTTCATCGCCGAACAGTGAGGGATCGGAGACATAGCGTTGATAGGCTCGCCCCCGCAAAAGATCGATGACAACCGTGTTCTTAAGAGCCGAAAAGGTTTGGTGAATGAGCGCAGTTTTCCCTGTTCCCCGCGCGCCAAAGAGCAAGATAGACTTCCTTTTAGTCAATAAATCTAGTGGGTTAAAGTAACGGGAAATCATAAGTTATATTTATCAGATAAATCTTACTTAGTAAGTATAACCATAGGCAGGAAAAAAATCGACTAGGCGCAGGATTTCTGGGAACTCTTACGGCCCCTGGCTTTCTTAATAATCAAGAAGAAGGTGATAGCCACAAGCAGGGGAACAATTATGGAGGAGTGGGGAACTTCGGGGAAGTTCATACAGGCACTTCCCGACCAGGCACACACTTGATTGGCCCCCGTACCCGTATCGCTGCAGTCGGTGGAATCATTGACGGCACTGCAAACACTACAAAAGCCCTGAAGGCAGAGGGGGCAGGTGGTTCCGACGCAGTCACTCCATGTGAGACAGGCATCACCGCAGGACGCCGAATACGCCGCAGTGTCCCCCAAAAGACCGAAAGGAAATCGCACTGAAATAGTATAATTGGAAATCAACATGATGAAAGCCTGGCGAGTGAACCGTGTTCTCATTGCGCTCTTGATCTTGTCTCTGCCCCTTGCTGAATTCTTAGTGTTTCGAGTCCTCCTTCATTCAGTTCTTGGCGTTCGTATCGGTTGGGGCCCGCTGATGGTGGATGCCGACCTGGCCGTTCCCCTCGTTCCTGCCTTCCTCATCTACTTTTACACGTTAAGCGAAAAGCAGTTACCCAGCGTTTCCGTGCAGCGAAAAATTCTTTCGCTGAATCTCGCCCTTTTCGTTATTTTTCTCGTCGCCAATTTATTCTACAACCGATTGTTGGTTCACTTGGGTATTCGATTTCAGGCGGTGTGGTGGGGCATAGCATTGGGCCTCCTCGGATCCGCCTCATTTGTATGGGTGGCGCCCAAGTTTTATTTGACCCACTCGAACCGTCTTATGGTTGTCTCCTGTGCGGTGATGGCGCTCTCCATTATATTGGCCAAACATCTTTTTGAATCGACCTGGACATCGATTGCCCACGCTATTGCCACCTATTCCTGTCCTAAAATTCAAATGATACTTTCGGAGCCCGTGTTGTGCCGAGTGATGGTGCGCCCCAGTGGTGAGCATGTTTTGCGAATGACAGGGCAATCTGTGCGCGCCTTCATCGGGCACGGCTGTGGCGGATTGGATGGCCTGGTATTTTTTCTCAACCTGTCAATTGTGTTGTGGATTCACTATCGAGAAACCCTCTGCCCGATTCGCTGGGTGGCGGCCAGCAGTCTCGGGCTGGGTCTCATTTTCTTCTTGATCAATCCGCTGCGAATTGGATTCTTATATATTGTCGCCGTAGAGATGGATCGCCACTTTCCATCCGGTTACGCCCAAACGATCTTTCAATGGGTCTTCCACGCCCATGCCGGATGGTTGTTCTATCTTCTCTTCGGCGCGGCTTTCTATCTCAAGGGCCTACCGCTCCTGGCTAAAGACAGCCAAAAACAAATGTCTGGCTCTCGCTTTTTTCAGTTCTTACTCACCGAAGAACTCCGAGACTAATCCCTCCAGCCCGGCCCATGTATAGAAAGGTTATATGAAGTTATTAAATTTCCATAACTCATGATAAGGTTCCTATATATGGATCCTAGAAAAAACCCATATGCACCCGGAGCTGGTACAAAACCACCTGAACTCGCAGGTCGAGATGAAATCATTCAAAAGGTGAGCATTCAGTTAGATCGCTGCCGAAACGGTCTTTCCTATCGAAGTTTCCTAATGGTGGGACTAAGGGGGGTAGGCAAGACTGTTTTGCTTAATCATGTTGCAGTAGAAGCCGAAGCAAATGGCTTCGCAGTGATTTCAATCGAAACCCCTGAAAAACGATCACTACCAGCTCTCATTATTCCGTCACTGAGATCCGCCCTTCTCAAGTTGGACCGGACGGCCGTGGCTAACAATTTTGGCAAGAAGGCTTTGAAGACACTCGGAAGTTTTGTTGGAGCCATGAAAGTTAAGTATCAAGACATTGAATTTGGAATTGATCTTGGAAATGAACCAGGAGTTGCCGATTCTGGGAATCTCGAAAGCGACCTAATAGACTTGTTCCTCAAATTAGGGCAAGTGGCGCAACAGAAGAAGACTGCTTTAGTCATGTTTATCGATGAAGTGCAATACGTTGAAGAGACCCAGTTCGCCGCTCTTATCATGGCTTTGCACAAGTGCACTCAAAAACAGCTTCCCATAACAATAGTTGGAGCCGGATTACCCCAGCTCGTTGGGCAAGCAGGTCGAGCCAAATCCTACGCAGAAAGAATGTTTGAGTATCCTCAGATTGGACCGCTGTCTGAATCAGCCGCGACTACAGCAATCGTGAAGCCGGCGTCGGACCTAGGGATCAAATATGAAGATGGTGCCCTAAGAGAGATTTTGGCCCAAACCAAAGGCTATCCCTATTTCCTGCAGGAGTGGGGAAAGCATAGTTGGCAATGTGCTACTCATTCTCCGATCACTTCCAAGGACACAAAGGCAGCCACAAAACTTGCGATAGCGGAGCTGGACACCAGTTTCTTTCGAGTTCGATTTGATCGTTTGACTCCGAGTGAGAAAAAGTATTTGCGGGCCATGGCTGAATTAGGCTCCGACTCGTGCAGATCGGGCGATATCGCGAATCTCTTGAAGAAGGATGTACAACACGTAGCACCAACCCGGGCGACTCTAATGCGTAAAGGAATGATTTATAGTCCTGCTCATGGAGATAACAGTTTTACTGTGCCCCTTTTCGACTCTTATATGAAACGTGTGATGCCGCAAATCGTGACCGATTGAAAAGCGATGATTCTTCTTAGAAACTGGCTTAGGCGACGCGCTTTTTCTTGAGGAGGGCGGCGTGGGCGACCTGGTATTCGCCCTTATTTTCCGACAGAGCCTTCTCCTTCACCAATCGTTGAAGGCTCTCCTCGACCATCGTGGGATCGCACCGAAGCGCAGCTATGATTGTCTCCGGGCGGATGGGAGCGTGCTCCGAAAGCCCTGAATAGTGAATATGGTAGTCGACGAAGGCCCTCACTTTTTCAAATGCGTCCTCCGTCTGCAGCACCTTGATAAACTCATTTGCCTTATTCAGCCGGTGGGTCACGGTTTCGAGAAGGCGGGTTTTAAAATCAGGAAATTGCGTTTCGATGGTCGGGAGATCCCGTTTCTCGAACTGGATCACCTCGGTCTCGATCTTGGCCCGCGCGGTGAGTGTGTGTTGGTACGGCTCCTCGGACACGATGGCCTTTTCGCCGAGGATGTCACCCGGCCCGAGTGTACTCACCACCTGATCGATCCCTCGGGAGCGATTGAGGAGTTCGACGGTGCCTTTCAGAATTACAAAGCAGTGGGTGCCAGCCTCATCGGATGTGAAGAGGCACTGGCCGACGGAATACTTTTTCCTAAGTTGTTTGATGGCCCTTAGCATTTTTTCCCCCAGTCAGCGCGAAGGTCACTCCCCACAAGAATAGGATGCTGTGGAGCACCTCAGCGTCGCCAAAATTCCACTGCGTCACTCCCTGAACCCAGAATCCGACGAGCCCCGACCAAATCCCCAGGGCCACCCATCGTTCCTCGCGATTCAGCGAGGAGACCCCGAGATGGCGACCGAGCTCGGCAAGGACCCCGGCCCACACCCAACCAAACGCCAGCGCCCCCAAGAGCCCCGTTGTGACGAGGATCTGAAGTGGCGTCGAATGGGCGTGTCCATAAAAATTATCCCCCTCCGGAAAGAGCTTATCAACCACCGCTTTTGCGTGCCGCTCGTTGTTATTCCACCCCACGCCAATGAGCGGGCTTTCTTTGAACATCTCCCAATTGGCGCGCCACAGCTTGAGCCGCGGAGAAAGGCTTTGTGACGCATGGTCCATTTGAAAGGTGTGGCCAAACCGCTCACGCACATCGGCATTGGTGGCGTAGAAAACCAGGAGAACCACCAAAGTGCACAATAGACCGATGAGCGGCGCTCGCCAGTGCCAACTCTTGCCCACCGCCACAACCAAGACGGTCACGGGCACAGCCACCCACGCCGACCGGCTATAGGTCCACAGCACCAGGAGCGCGAGCCAAAGCCCGAGGGCCCAAAAGAGAGTGTTCTTAGGGAATCGAAAGAATCCGTAACTCAGAAAGAGCGGAGCATAGAGAAGAAAAACATTCGAAAAGGTGAGGTGGTGGTTAAAAAGCCCGAGTACGAGCGGCCCCGCCCCCTTTCCGTCGGAAAAAAGAATCACTTTATGCCCCTCTGAGCGCACCCAGTCGATCGGAAAAAAATGCTGAAGCGTTCCGTAAAGACAGATCACCAAACAGCCGACCGCCAGAGGAATCAGCCAACGCCGAATCGAAAGTGTTTTCAAGAAATGCGCGCTCGCCCAGAAGAAAAGAAAAAAGCGCAGCCGACTTAGATCGCGCCACTTTTCCACGGACGAGGCATTCCCCAGAAAAATCCCCAAGGCGACCACCACGCAAAAGCACCCAATGGGTTTCCATAGGGGCAGCACCCAGCGCTTGCGCCTCACACAGTCCACGAGCCAACCCAGTGTGAGGATCCCCGAGAGGATCTCCATTCCCGAGAGCGACGAGATCAAAGAGAGTGAGTAGAGCTGAAGAACAACGGCCATTTACGTGGAACGCCCGACCTGACCGAAATACTCATACGTGTGCTTTAATCCCTCTTCGAGGGAGACCCTCGGAGACCAGTCGAGGAGGCGCTTGGCCAGAGCAATATCGGGTTTGCGCACCTTCGGATCGTCGACCGGCAGCGGTCGAAACACAATTTTCGACTTCGACCCTGAGAACTGAATGATGAACTGGGCAAATTGCAAAATCGTCATCTCAAGGGGGTTTCCGATATTCACCGGCTCCGGGTAGTCGCTACAGAAAAGTCTGAGGAGCCCCTCCACATTGTCGGATACATAGCAAAAGCTTCTCGTCTGGCTGCCATCTCCGTACACCGTGATATCAGTACCGTTACGCGCCTGGATGCAGAAATTGGGGACCACCCGCCCGTCGTTCACCCGCATACGAGGCCCGAAGGTGTTGAAGATCCGAACGATGCGAGTCTGCAAAGCATGCACACGGTGGTAGGCCATCGTCACCGCTTCGAGATAGCGCTTCGATTCGTCGTAGCAGCCGCGCGGACCGATGGGGTTCACATTCCCCCAATAGGTTTCTTTCTGCGGGTGCTCCTTGGGATCGCCGTACACCTCAGACGTCGAGGCCACAAGAATCCGGCACTGTTTACGCACAGCAAAATCGAGCACATGATCCGTCCCCAGCGATCCCACTCGCAGGGTTTCGATGGGGTATTTGGCATAATCAACGGGGCTCGCCGGGCTCGCCATGTGGAAAACACCCGCAAAGCCACCCGAGATATCGAGAGAATCGATCAGATCCTGTTCAAGAAGCGTGAACCGCCGATTGCCCAATAGGTGCCGCACATTCTCGCGCGACCCGGTGATGAAGTTGTCGAGGGCAATGACCTCGCACCCCTGCTGAAGCAGCGTTTCGCAAAGGTGGGAGCCGATGAAGCCCGCGCCACCCGTGACGAGGTAACGACCATTAGGAAGAAGAATGCTCATTGTGGACTCTGCCGCCCCACCGAGAAATACCGAAACCCAAGGTGGCCCACACTCGTCGGGTTAAAAAGATTGCGCCCATCAAAGATGAGCGGCTGATTCATCGTCCGCTTCATTAGGCCAAAATCGGGAGAACGGAATTCGTTCCACTCGGTGAGAATTGCCAGGGCATCCACCCCTTTGATCGCTTCATAGGCATCGCCCACGAGGGTCACCTTCGACTCAAAGAGCCGTTTCGCCTCGTGAGTCGCCACTGGATCATAGGCCCTCACCGAACAGCCCGCCTCAATCAGCGACTGAATCAACGTGACCGACGGAGCCTCTCGCATATCATCGGTCATCGGTTTAAAGGCGAGCCCCCACACACCGATCGTCTTTCCCTTGAGAACCTTGAATTCCTTTTGAATTTTTCCAAACAGCTGCTGCTTCTGCCGCTCGTTCACCGCGTGGACCGCTTCAAATAAGTTGAGCGGTTGCCCAAACTGACGACCGAGATGGATCACCGCCTGCACATCCTTCGGGAAACACGAACCCCCGTAGCCGCAGCCCGGGTAGAGAAACTTATTCCCGATGCGGCTGTCGGTGATCAGACCCTGACGGACCTCGCCGATATCGGCCCCCACCTTTTCGCAGAGAAGGGCCATGTCGTTGATGTAGGAGATCTTCATCGCAAGAAAGGCATTAGCGGCATACTTGGTCAGCTCCGCCGATCGGTTGCTCACAAAGAGAATCGGGCTTCCTGAGCGGGTGTAGGGAGCGTAGAGATCATTCATCACGCGCCGACAGCTCTCGGTCTCAGCGCCAATGATGACGCGCTCGGGCCTCAGGAAATCATTGATCGCCGTCCCCTCTTTGAGGAATTCAGGGTTGGAAACAACGCCCACCGTATAACGCGATCCCGCCAAGATCTCGCGCGCCTTATCGGCGGTCCCAACGGGCACGGTACTCTTCATCACAACCGTGGCGTTGCGGGTGAGATTGTCGCGAACGGATTCTATCGCCTTCATCACATAGCGCAGATCGAGGGAGCCGTCGTCACCGCTTGGCGTCCCCACTGCGATGAAGACCACATCGGAATCACCGATAGCCGAGGCCGCGTCTGTCGTGAAGGCCAGGCGACCGGCCTTGGAGTTGCGAATCACGAGCTCCTCGAGACCCGGTTCGAAGATGGGAATTTCGCCACGCGCGAGGCGCGCAATCTTTTCCTTGTCGACGTCGATGCAGGTGACGTGATTGCCCGAGTCTGAAAAACAGGCTCCGGCTACCAGCCCTACATAGCCCGTTCCCATCACGGAAATTCTCATGGGTTCTCCCCTCAAGTTGACTCAAGCCACTAGGACAATCGATAGTAATATCAAATGGAATCTCAGCCAAATCATTTTGGTGGCGCGCGCGCCACTAAACAACTGGGAAAAACTGTCGCCAAAGTAATGCTGGGGACGGTGCTTCTTTATTACGTTTTGCACTCCCAGATGATCGACTTCCGGACCCTCGGCCCGGTGCTTCTATCGCCTCGCACCCTTGCCCTCAGCCTGTCGTTTTTGGCCTTTTCAGCTTTGGCGTGCGCCTTCCGGTGGTATCTACTCGCAACCGCCCAGGGGCTCGCCGTCTCGTTCCGCACGATGTTTGAACTGACGATGATCGGGAACTTTTTCAACACCTTTTTGCCCGGTTCCGTGGGCGGCGACCTCATCAAGGCCTGGTATATCGCCAACCACGCAAGCCAAAACAAAACGCGCGCGATCTTCACGGTCATTCTGGATCGCATCATCGGGCTCGCCGTGATCGTCTTTTACTCGGCCTTCAGCCTTCTTTTTTTCACCGAGATCCTGCATGGCGATCACCGTCTCAAGGTGATCGGCCTCTCGGTCTGGAGCTTCACACTAGTCTCAGGCGTCGCGGGCTTCGTCTTCTTTTCCCCTGTCTTGTGGAAACAAAAATGGTTTTCCGATCTCGTGGCAAAAATGGAGCAGGTCGGGCGATTGGGGAAGGTAGTACAGGCGGCGGTGCTCTACCGCCACCGACTCGGCACGATCATTAAAGCCACGTTTCTTTCCAGTTTTTCGGCGCTGGGAATCACGACGCTTTATATTCTCCACGGCCACACACTCGGGATCTCGCTTCCACTCGCACGCTATTTCTTCGTCGTGCCGGTGGGGCTTGTGGCTTCAGCCATTCCGCTTTTGCCCGGAGGCATCGGCGTCGGACAGGTGGCCTTCTTCTCGCTGTTTCGGTTGGTCGGTGAGACGCCCGAACATGGCGCCACCCTCTGCACACTGTTGCAGCTCCACTCGATCTTTTTTAACTGCGCTGGGTTTATCTTCTATCTCAAATACAAGCACAAGTCCCAGGCCTACACCGTTCCGGTTTAACAGTCTCCTGAAAAACCCGCTTTGGAGGGAAAAAATGATTTTTCGAGCGAGACGAGGAAGACGAACAAAAGGCCCGGAGGCGGCCATGGAATGGCCGTCGAGGACCTTTTGTGAGTCTGACGAAGGCGTAGTCGAAAAAGCATTTTTTTACCCCAAATGGGGTTTTTCAGGAGACTGTTAAAGAGTTTTTTTCTGTGGCTCTCACACGCGCGATAGTCCTCTCGAGTGAAGTTTTCGGCGAAGCCGACCGCTACATTCAATTCCTCACGCGCGACTGGGGTGTGATCTCCACTCTCGCCAAGGCCGCGCGCAAGAGCAAACGCCGCTATGTGGGCGGACTCGATATCTTCTGCCACAGTGAGATCAATGTGCGAGGCGATATTCCCAACCGCGCCTACCTTGTCGAGCTCACCGTCCTCAATTCCTTCACCAAGCTCCGCGATGACCTCGACAAGATCCTGATCGCGGGGCAACTCGTGCAATGGGTGCGAAAGCTCGCTGATGTGGCGACCCCCATCCCCCAGATATACAGCCTCCTCGGCCAGACGCTGGCGCTCTTGGAGGCACAAAGCGATCCTGCTCGACTCAGTCTTTTAGGACTCGTGTTCCGTTTGAAATTAATCTCTCATCTCGGCTTTCACCCTCGCACCGAGGCCTGCGCCCGCTGCAACCAGGAGGGCGAATTGGCGATCTTCGATCTCGGCTCGGGCGGTTTGATCTGCACTGAGTGCAAACCCACAAGCGACCACTGGGAGCTTTACCCAGAGGAACGCCAATTCATCACGCACGCAAAGGACCTGCGATTGACTCGCTTCGAGGAGGTTCAATTTTCCGAGAAGCCGACGCAGCGGATGCTGCACTTGATCACGCAATTCACATCGTTCCACACCCACGCCAAATTGCCCGTTTAGGTGGTCGGGGAAGGCGGAGATTTAGGGAATGGGCGGGTCCTGCCCCCTGCGCCCTTTTGGCTCGCCCTACGGCGCCCAAAAGGACTCCGGGGTCACCCCCCCATTCCCTAAATCTCCGCCTTCCCCGACGATTTCAAGAGGCAATTTCGCGGGGGTGTTCCACTTGGAAAGTGGGCCCGCTCCACACCAAATCAAATCTCCGGCGTCCGACAGTCCCTGCTCGGGTAAGTTGCGCGGGTGCTCCACGATAACAGTTAGACTCCGGGGTCACCCCCCCAAACTCCAAATCCCCCACCAACCCCGACGATCTCAACGGATAATTCCACGTGAGTGTTTCACTGGAAAAGTAGGCCCGCTCCACCCCGGAGTTGCGTGTACGGCGGAGATATTAGTAGTTTAATATTGACATTAAACTACTAACGAGTTATTTAATGTTTATATGAAACAACTTAGGTACCTGCAGCCTGTTGTGGCTAATGCTCTGAAGAAAAAGATGGCGTTTATCGGCGGTCCGCGCCAGGTTGGAAAGACAACCCTTTCATTAGGTTTCCTTTCGCCTCCCTCGGCTACTCACCCGGCCTATCTGAATTGGGATAGAGCCACGGATCGTTCCAAGATTGTGCGAGACGACTTTCCATTGAAGCAGAAGACCCTCGTTTTTGATGAGGTTCACAAGTTCAAACACTGGCGAAATCTCCTGAAAGGCCTGTACGACAAGTACCACGAGAATCACCGGATACTCGTAACGGGCTCGGCTCGTCTGGACTATTTCCGAAGGGGGGGCGATTCCTTGCTGGGAAGGTATCACTATTACCGCCTCCATCCATTCTCGATTACCGAGATGACGAAGCGCCCGTCGCCGGCGGAACTGAGTGTTTTGCTCAAATTTAGTGGGTTTCCGGAAAGTCTTTTCTCCCAAAATGAGGATGAGCATCGTCTTTGGCAAAAGGAGAGAATGAATCGTGTTATTTCTGAGGACCTTCGAGATCTGGAAAATGTGAAGGAAATTTCATTACTCCTGATGCTTGCTGAGATGCTCCCCGCCCGAGTGGGGGCTCCACTCTCCTTGAAAAGTTTGGCCGGAGACCTTCAGGTGTCTCAGCCGACCGTTGCGCGGTGGATTAGCTATTTCAACAATCTCTATTTCACGTTTACGATTGCGCCGTTTGGCTCGGCGAAGATTCGCGCCGTGAGAAAGTTAGCAAAGATCTATCTTTGGGATTGGTCGGCGGTCGAAGCGGAGGGGTTTCGTTTTGAGAATCTGGTGGCAAGCCATTTACTTAAGTTCTGCCACTATCTCGAGGACACGAAGGGCCACACGATGGAGCTTCGCTATCTGAGAGATACGGATGGCCGCGAGGTGGATTTTGTTGTCCTGAAGGATAAGAAGCCTTTGTTTGCCGTTGAGTGCAAGAGCGGTGAAAGGAGCTTGAGTCCACACGTCAATTATTTCGCAGCACGAACCGCCATTCCGGCATTCTTTCAGGTGCATCTTGGTGAACGTGAGTATGGGGAAGAACGCGCGGGAAGAGTCACGCCGTTTCTCACATTCTTTGCCGAATTGTCCGAACGGTATGGGCCATTCTGATGCCCGGAACTTGACGCAGTTTCCCACTCAATAGCGCAGAGCGATAAAGTTACTTAGGACGGCGCCGATAAGTTGCAAGAGGCGGACGCATGACAATCGCTCTCAACCACACGGGGATCGGCGCGTGACGACAAGCTCACTACTTCTTATCATTGTCTCGCTTAGTTATTTTGCCGTCGGGGAAACTCGCCGCCCCCAACCAGAAGGCGCAAAGCCAGCGCGGCCACTTCACGACGATCAGACCGAGGTCTGGCCGGCCGACAGAGCCTTTTATCTGGGTGAGCCCACCAACGAAGTCTGGAAAGGCGAGGCTGAGGTTCCCGGGATAGGATCCCTCACTTCCATTCGCACTGAGATTCCCAAGGATTCCGACCCGCTCGAAGCTCTCATGATCAAATGCGGAGCCAAAAAAACAGAAAAGGGATGGGATCTCACGGCGGTCCAAATTCCAATATCCGAGTTTTCAAGTGATGAATGGAAGGCGATCTTGTCTGAAAAGTTTCGTAAGGGCGTGTCCCACCCCAAGCGGCGGGACTCCGTTCGGATTGGAAACTTTATCTTTCTTCCGCCCAAGCAGTTGGATGAGAAATCCCCCGCCACTTTAGAAGTCGTAACCCCGACGCAATACCTAAAACGCGGCGGTAATCTTTTCGATGAATACAATAAGGGCTTTAGTGAGTACGCCAAAAGTTTTGGAAAAACTAAGTACTCGGGTGCCCAGTACAAAGCACTCGTCGCCGCGCGGGCAAAACTACGCCTCTCGCTCACCGGCACGCTGGATCGCATGGCGGATCTGGGAGTCAGCTACCGCGTGATCAACGAACGGCGCGCTACGCTCACCGGAATGAGTCAGTACGAGGATGCGGGAGACGTCACCCTAGAGACCATTTTGGAGAAAACAGGCAAGAGACTTCTCTCTCCTGGCGGAAAACCCTAACGGAGCCATCCATGCAAAATCTCATTGGGACACTTATCGTAATGCTGTTGGCGATTCCCGGCTGGACCAAGCCCGCCAAAAGGGCACCGCGTTCGACCGGGGCGTTGACAAGCGTCGCCTACACCATTGAAGGAGCCTTAAGCGAAAAAATGATGAGACCGCCAGAATCGCCCACTTTCTACGGCGTCACAATCGTCAACAATTCAAAGATCGAGTTCAACCTCTTAAACGTCCAACCCGCTCATAGTCCGACCTTTCTGTCTCTTTTTGAAACTCACGACGAAAACACACACCCCGCGGTACAGCTTGAGTGCAAGAGGTACCTCACACCGAATCTCAGGAACTATTCCATTTCTGTGACAGATTCCGAGACCAAACCACCCTGGATCGATTGCCTCGTGAAAAACGTTGTTTGGAAACGCAACTAGGAGCCCCCATGAAAACCTTCCTCCTCTCAGCATTCTTTCTACTCCATTCAGTTGCTTTCCCGAGTGGCGGTGGCGGCCTCTGCTCCGGGGCTGGTTCAGCGGATCCTGGTTGTCAGTACGCTTGCCACCACTGCGATGTCGCGAGCGCACCAAACGTCGCGACCATCGCAAGTGCAGCCGCCGAATCGCAAAATACCATCATCGAACTTGGGGAATCGTCCCTCCTCACGAAACTCGAGCATGGTCTTAATGCGGCCAAAGAACATGGCGGCGCTGAAGGAGCCGCCGCCACAAACGCGCTCCTCTGTGTGGGCGGGGCGATCGGCGCTGTCGCACTAGCGATTCATTGTGAGCATGAAGGAGTCGAACATTGTACTTCACAGCTCAGCACCTACGTTCATGCCGCCTGCGTACTCTTAGCCTGCGGCCCTGCTATCGCCTCCGTGAGCCCCGCTGTGGCAGCGTTCTGGGCTCCCGTCCACGCCGCGATCAGTAACCCCGTGGCCATTGTGGGCATCGCAGCCACTTGCCTTGCCTCCGCCGCGGCGGATGCCATTAAATGCTCGGCGGAAACGAGCTCCTGCAAGGCTGCTAACGCTTTGGCCCAGCCCCTCATTGCGGGAAACTACTGCTGCTGCGGAACTCCCACAACACCGGGTGCGCCATATGCCTGGAGCATCGAACAGGAACACCCTTGCATGAATGCCGGAGGGAAGATCAAGTCCGGGACCTGCGGTGAAGGCCTTCCCGAGCACCTCCAAGACTACGCGTCGAACTCGACACCCTCTATGCTTCCGTATGATGCAGACTTCAAAAAAAATCCCGACTGTGGACCACCCTTTTGCCAGCCAGGTTACCAGGCGAGTGGAGGAACCTGCGTCAAATGTCCTGCCGGTACCTATGGCCAGGGTGAATTTAGCACCAACGAATCCGCCTGCAGGCCCTGCACCGGCAACACCTATTCCGCCGCCGGGGCTACGAGTTGCACAACGTGCGCATCCCACTCCCACGCCAACGCGTCTCATTCAGCGTGCGACTGCGATAGAACCAGCGGTTATGGCGGTCCATCGGGAAGCGGCGCCGCCTGTGCTCATTGTGGAGCGGGGTACTATGCTGGTCCTACTTCCTGCCGAAGGTGTCCAGCAGGACAGTATTCTACCACCTCAAACGTCTCCGACCACTGCGATACATGCCCAGACACCCCACCAGGCGCCAATTCAACTCAAACAAATTGCGCCATTGGATGCACCTCATCGGCCGCGCGAGCCGCGATCGGTCTGACGGTCACTCAATCGTCGACAATGCTCTACCGTTGGTTGGTGAATTGGAGCAGCGCCGTGAATCTACCCAATGATCTCGCAACCTGTAGCGGGTTCAAGCAAGTCAAAACGGATGGCGTTTGGGGAGCTGAAAGTGCCCTCTCCTATCCCCCACCGGGCGCCATAAGGCTGAGTAAATGCGGCGATATTGCTCGGCCCGTTATTTCGTGCAGCACCTCTAGCTCAAACGGCTCGAGTTGTAAGCTCTATGGGGACGAGCTCACCTACGGAAACCCCGGTGAGACCAAATGCTCCGGTAAGTGCGTCAACCTTCAGACCGACAATAACAATTGCGGCTCTTGCGGCAACGTCTGCCCGACCGGACAATCCTGCTCGTCGGGCACGTGTCGCCCTCCAACGACCACGACTCGGCCCCCAACGACCACGACTCGGCCTGCGACCACCACGACTCGGCCCACAACCACCACGACTCGGCCTGCGACCACGACTCAGCCCAGAACCACGACAACTCGACGCAGAACCACGACAACTCGACGCAGAACCACGACAACTCGACGCAGAACCACGACAACTCGGCCCACAACGACCACGACAACTCGGCCCACAACGACCACGACAACTCGGCCCACAACGACCACGACAACTCGGCCCACAACGACCACGACAATTCGGCCCACAACGACCACAACTCAGCCCGCAACCACAACAACTCGGCCCACAACGACCACAACAACTCGGCCCACAACGACCACGACAACTCGGCCCACAACGACCACGACAACTCGGCCCACAACGACCACAACTCGGCCCACAACGACCACAACTCGGCCCACAACGACCACAACTCGGCCCACAACGACCACAACTCGGCCCACAACGACCACGACAACTCGGCCCACAACGACCACAACTCGGCCCACAACGACCACAACTCAGCCCGCAACCACAACAACTCGGCCCACAACGACCACGACTCAACCCGCAACCACAACAACTCGGCCTGCGACCACGATAACCGTGACTCTACCGACCCGACCTTCAACAACGACCACGACTCAGCCCAGAACCACGACAACTCAGCCCAGAACCACGACAACTCGGCGCAGAACCACGACAACTCAGCCCAGAACCACGACAACTCGGTCCACAACGACCACGACTCAACCTGAGGTGACACCTTCTATGACCCCCGATCCGGAATAGAGAAAACCAGATGCATTTGACGCAAGACAACGTCGTTTCATCCACCCATAATCTCGCGGCAGTCCTGCGCTTAGCGCGCCACCACCTCGTCGACGATCACGATCCCCTTTCGCGGGAGTGGGCAGCCGTGCATATGCGCTCGGTCATTGACGCTCTGGTAAGCCAAGGGGTCATACGGAAGTCCTTGCCTCTGCAAAATCCGACAGCGAAGGATTTGTGGGATCTGTACACGGAATTGGAAGGTCTCCTTCAGCCCACTCGCAACAGAGTTCAGCGCCGCCTTCCGATCGTCTTGCGTGATCTTGGTATAGTTTCTATAGCCTTGATGGCCCTGGGCGTTTCATTCCGAAAATATCACCACTTGCCTATCAACCTCTGGTCGAATCGGTACGAGCTGATGGACCTCTCGGTCGAAAATTCTCGACAGGGTTACGGGATTCTTCAGGTCGACAAAACTGTCGAGAAGGCGCCGATCGTCGTGAATGGGGTCTACTACCCCGTGGGGTTGGGAACGCATGCCGACAGCCGAATCGATGTGTCACTGACGAAGCAGGGTAAGACGTTGGTTGGCCAATGCGGCTATCCCGACTCCGCGCATGGAGGGGCAATCCGCTGCCACGTCGAGGCCAACGGCCGAGAGCTGTTCAAGAGCGGAGTCCTTGATGATGACTCCAGATTGGCCACCTTTGAGGTCCCTATCGAGGGCGTGGATAAACTCGCTCTCCTCGTCTCGCCAGCCCAAGTCGGCATCACCGCGGACCATGCGGTCTGGGTGGATATGAAAATCCGAAATGATTAGGGCCTATCCCAAAATCCTTTCTACTCGGTGCGGGCAAAATGGCCTGGCTCTTCGTCCTCCGCGGTCGGCATCCTCAACGTGCCTAAAGGCACGCCTCCGGTGCCTCCCTTGTGCGTCCTCGATCCAGGCCATTTTGTCACGCTCCTCCCTACGAAAGGATTTTGGGATAGGCCCTAACCGCTCCCTACCGCGTCTTCTTTGGGGACTCTTCTGGACCGCGTATCTCTTTTGCTTTTACCGATTCTTTCCGGCGGTGCTGAATACGCTGCCCGCCACCGGGGGGGATATGGGGTCTCATTTCTGGCCCGTGTATGCGTTACGTGAGTATGGGATTCCTCAGCTCAATCTGAGGCCGTGGTCACCGGCGAACTACGCCGGGGAGCCGCTCCTCGTCCACTATTTCCCACTGCCCTTTATTGCGATGGCCCTGGCGTCCTACTTTATGCCGCCGGGTTTGGCCTTCAATCTGCTGACGTTCCTCCCGCTTCTCCTCACTCCCCTTGCGGTGGCCTGGTCTTGTGGTCGTCTGGCCCGAGGGTTCGGGGCCACTATGAACCATTCGGGCTGCTGCGGATCGCTGTCAGGGATTCTTTCGCTGGGCGTTTTATTTAATGACGGCAATTCGATGTGGGGCGGGAATATTTTTTCGGTTCTCGCAGGTCAATTTGCCCACCAATACGCGCTGGTCTTTTTTTTCTTGCTCATGGGTGTCTTACCGTCAGCCCTTCAGAAAGGACGGGGAATCCTGGGGGCTTCCCTTCTCTTCGCAGCGACTATCCTTTCCCACGCCTACGTCGCGCTCTTTCTCGGGGTTGTCTTTATTGGAGCCGCATTTTTTCTTGTTGGCTCCAGTCGAGCGTTTCGCCTTCAGCGCGTACTGATCATTGGCACCACGGGGAGCTTGTTTTCCCTGTGGTTCTGGTGGCCGCTGATCGACAATTCCAAATGGACAACGCCCTATGGATTTGCCTGGCAGTTTCAGGACTGGTTCGGGGAGACTTTCCCTCGGGCACTGGCCCCGAGTTTGATGCTATTCGTTCTGGGAACGGTGGTGAGTTGCTTTATCTCGAGCTACGGCAAAAGAATCTGGCGTGGACTCGCGTTCTGGCTCCTTCAGGTTGCGATGGGAATTCTCGGCTACGCATTTTTTAACCGGTTGGGCCTCGTCGATATTCGAGCGTGGCCGCAACTCCAATATGCTCTGGCCGCCTCAGCCGCCTGGTTTATCTCTAGCGGTTTGGTATCTCGTTCATCGTGGGGGCGCGCGGTCGCAGTGGTTCTCGCTGTTCTGGTGCCGTTCCTCCAAATTTCGCTTCTTCAATCGGAATTGGTCAAGGCCGCAGAATGGGTTGAGTGGAACTATTCTGGATGGACCAACAAGGAGGGATTTCCATCGGTGCGAGCGATCGGGCGTCAAGTCAGCGGAACATTCAACGACCCTCGTATCGCCTTTGAGCATGATGGCATCGGCAATCAGGCTGGTACCGAGAGAGTTTTTGAGATGTTGCCCTATTTTTCGGGGCGATCCACGACGGATGGGGTCTATATGCAATCAACACTTTTGGCCCCCATGGCATTCTATCAGCAGGCCCTTCTCAGCAAAGATCCGAGTTGCCCATTCAGTGAGTATCCCTGCGCAAATTTGGATATCAGTCGTGGAGTCGAACTCGGGCGTCTGCTGGGAGTGAATACCTTCATTCTGAGCTCTCCCGATTCCATCGGTGAGGCTGACCATTTCAAAGGACTCTCTCTGGAGCTCGATGCGAAGCCTTGGCGAGTGTACCATCTTGTCGGGAATTCCAGTTATGCCGAGGTCATCGAAAACGAGCCAAGTGTGATTTCAACGTCCGATTGGCGAAAGAAGTTTTGGGATTGGTTTGTCAGCTACAGTCCCAAGAGCCGAGTTCTCGTGGCTGGGGCGGCTTCACTTCCCGCTCAGGCCTTCGAGCCCTCATCTGAACACTGCGTGCCGAGAGTTGACGTCAATTTCGGAACCCTAGTCCTGAAAACGAACTGTCCGGGAAAATTCCACTCCTTGAAGTTTGCATTCCACGACAGTTGGCGTGCTAGTCATGGAGAACAGCTCTGGCCAGTCTCACCTGGTTTTATCGGGATCATTCCTCAGTCGGCGGAAACGACGCTCACCTTTGGACAGAGTCCCTCGTGGACCTTCGCTTCCTTAGTATCGTTGATCGCCCTACTCGTCATTCTCTCGGTCTGGGTATTGAGACGATACTCCGCGCATTCACTCCTCTCACGAACAACATAAGCTGGCCGCAATTTCGCCTGCATGAAGAGTTTGCCCAAGTAGATGCCGATTATCCCCAACGTGAGCATTTGGAAGCTTCCCATCAACAAAACGCAGGCAATCAGCGAGGCCCATCCAGATATGGAATGGTGAGTGAAAACCCGAATGTAAACCGCATAGGCGAGATAAAGGAATGAAGTCAGGGCGAAGCTAGAGCCCACGAAGAGACTGGCATAGAGGGGCTTGACGCTAAAACCGGTCAGCCCAGAAAAGGATAGGCTTACCATTTTCAGGAGCGAGTAGCGACTCCGCCCCTCCTTTCGCAGCCCTTGATCATAGGTCAGTGTTGCTCGGCGAAATCCCAACCAGGAAATGATCCCCCGCCAAAAGAGGTCGTTTTCTGGAAGGCTTTTGCAGATCTCCACAACCTGACGATCGAGAAGCCGGAAATCGGCGCTCCCCGGTTCGATGTGAATATCCGAAATACTATTGAGGACCCTGTAAAAGACTGAAGAAAAAATGCGCTTCGCCAGAGACAAATCACGGGTGACGTTACGATGGGTGGTCACCACCTGATAACCATCGCGCCACCGAGCAAGCATCAACGGGATTAATTCCGGAGGGTGTTCAAGATCGCAATCCAGCGTGATGACACACTCCCCCTGAGCGTTATCCAGCCCCGCCTTGAGAGCGGCCTGATGCCCGAAGTTGCGAGAAAATGAGATGCCACGCACCCGGGAATTGAGGGAGCCCGCTCGCAAAATGGCGGCCCAGGTGTTGTCGTGACTGCCATCATCAATGAATAAGATTTCGTATGGGGTTGTATCGAGAACTTTCTCCAGACGTCGACAGACTCGCAGGATGTTGCTCTCCTCGTTCAGAGCGGGCACAACGATGGACACGATTGGTAGAGGAATGGGTGTCATGGAGAGTGAGGCCTACTTGGATGATATCACATTAGGCCCACTTATGGGCTGGGAAAACCGATCACCCTCAGATGAGCTCTCTCCCCTTCAATCAATGCAGTGTCACGATCAACGTCCGCTGGGGAAGATCTGACCAGAAGCCACGCCCGATTTTCTGTGGCTGATGTATCCGGCCAGAACGAACGCCACCTGCGCGGCTACGTACATCATTACGTAAGACAGGCCACCCGATCCGAAGCCGTAGGAATGAAGCCCCACGCCGAGCACAAAGTTAACGCCATACCAGGCCATGAGCACGCTCAAAAAACAGAAGATCGTCGCCGACACAAACCCGAAACCCTTCAGCCAGCCGGCGAAGCGTCCGTGCAGAACCGCCACGTACATCAAAAGCACGATCAACGCCCAGACCTCTTTCGGATCCCAACCCCAGAAGCGGCCCCAGGAGTAGTCGGCCCACACACCGCCCAGGATCGTTCCGCCCGCCACCAGAATCACACCAATCTGCATCGCACGGTACATATACAGGCTCAAAGTCTGGATCCAGGCAGTCTTCTTGGGATGAAAAATATAATTCCCGATCACCACGTTCCCGATGCAGAGCGAAAGTGCAAAGGCGGCGTAACTGAGCGTGATACAGAGCACGTGGGTCGTCAGCCAAAAGTTGCTGCGCAGAACCGGCTCGAGCGGCTGGATCCCTGGATCAAGGACGGTCGGCAAGTTGTCGGCAAGAACGAGGGCCACAATGGAAAAGACCGATGCGGCCGTGGGGATCACAATATTGCGATACGCCGCCCAGATGAAGATCGAAAAGACGAGGCACCCGAGCGACACCCAAATCACACTTTCATACATGTTGGTCACGGGCGGTCTCCCTGAGATCCAACAGCGCAGAACAAATCCGTAGATGTGGAGTAGGATGCCCGCCCCCAAAATGCCGGCTCCGATCCGAGTGGCCCACACATTCTTCGTCTGGATAGCCACCAAAAGCGCGATGAACGCCACAACGTAGATCACCCACGCCCACCGAAACGGCCTGAGCTCATTGAAGTGAACCTCACGCCCCATCTCGGCGTCACTGGGGTAATGGCCGCGCGAAAGATCGCTTCTCACCCAATCGGTGAATTGGCCGACATTGGCGTTCCAGGTGGCGGCATCACCGCCGACAAAGGCCTTAAAAAGCATCTTCAGAAGCGCCTCGGTCTTTTCTTTCTGGGGCCCCGAGTACGGCAGGCGTGAGGGATCACTCAGACCATCGAGGCCAATCCAATTCGCTTCAAGCCCCTGCGGGCTCGGAAAAATCGTCAGCGCCTGCCCAGACACAATCGCGTCCACAACGCCCACCTGGGCCTGCAGATTGACCAGCTTACTCTCCATATCCTCAAGTTTTTCACGCCGCTGCTGCTTGGCGCCGATCTCTCGCATCATCGCACGCAGCGCTTCGTTGCTCCGGATGCTCTGGGGCGAGAAATACTTCTTGTCCTGGGGTAACCCCAATTTCACCTTCAACGGTCCGTAGGAAACACGAACAAACTCCGTCTTCTCCCATTGGTCTTCATATTCCAGAAGCCAGCTAAAAACCGTTTCAATGGCCTTCAGATGATTGAAGCTCCGAGATCCTGTCACAAACTGCACGCTCTCCTCGGCAAAGGTCTGGAGAGGTTTCACCCGCCCGCGTTCTTGGATCGCAAGCTTCTCCATCGCCCCCCAACTGAATTGCGATCGATCGGTCGCGGCCTGAGACACCCCCGAGAAAACAATGAGAGACAGTAATAGCGACTTCATGAGCGCTCCTTCTTAGAGACTATCCCAAAAACCCTTCTACTCGGTGCGGCCAAAATGACTTGGCTCTTCGTCCTCCGCGGTCGGCGTCCTCGATCCAAATCATTTTGGCTCGCCCCTCCCTACGAAGGGTTTTTGGGATAGTCTCTGAGCCCCCAGCAAGACGTTCCAGTAGTGGGGGTTCATATAAAACATGAGTAGAATTCCGAGACACAAGAACAGGGAGCCGGCGTATTTCACCATGCGCCCCGGATCGAAGTTCACGCTGAACACCGAAATCGGCGCCTCTCCCTCTTGGAGCTGGTAACTCGCCTGATAGAAGGTGTACCCGCCGTATTGTAAAGGTTCATTCATACTGATCCGCGCCGACTGGTTCCCGGGTTCTCCCCTGACCGTCACCTGACTCTCGTAACCCGCGGCCTTTTCGGTGCCCGGATCGTGGTGAATCGTAAATTTGTCGAGCTGGATCTGAAACGGCAGCCCCAACGTCCGCCGGTGAAGAACGGCCGAGACGACATTCTTCGTGAAGGGCAACACATGCTCGCTCCCCTCATAGAGCCAAAACTCCTCCTCGGGTCGCCCCGGAGCCCTAAACTTGAAATGGGCGGCCGCCACAAACCCAGCATCCGATCCCGCCACTTTATCAACGTAGCGAGGAACCCGAGCCTCCACCGCCTGGGGAATCCATTTCTCAACGTTGAACTGCAGATCCATCCACCCCGTCGGGATGCTTGTGCCCACCTTCACCACTCCATTCGAAGCGTAGCCGCTTGATTCCGTGGAGGTAGAAAAAAGAAGTTTGTCGCCCACGCTGGCAAATCGCAGCGAACCCCGTGCGTTCGCACGCCGAGCGTTTTTCGCCACCATCTTAAGCGATACCCCAAGAACCTGGGTGGCCGATGATTGATGAGATTTGTGCATCGTCGCAAACTCCGGATACAGTGCAAATATAGTGTGCTTCTCCTCGTTCCCGCTCGCATCGCGCACCAGAAGCGTCACGGCCGGGTTGAGCGGCTCATCTGACTTACTCACGAGCTGATTCTTCTCGACCGAGGCGTAGGCGAAATATTTTTCCGCCTTGAGAGTCAGCCCATCACCCATCTTCATCCACCCCTTCAAAGCATCCACAATGCGAGCTCGGTGACTCTTCCCGTTTCGGGTGAGAACAATCGTTCCCGGATCTTTTTCTGGGGCCCTCTTCCCGCCCCCTTTGAGGAAGCTGCCTTCGTCGCGCGCGGCTTCAAAGCTCATCACCGCCGGGCCCAGATTGATCTCAGCTGGGACAGATGCATCCTTCTGCACCAGCCACTCGGTCACCTTGAAACGACTGTTGGCGAGCGTCACCTGAATCGCCGGTGCCCCCACACCCGCCACTGGGCTCTCCTGCACCTCGCGCTCTACCGAAACGCGCGGCAGGAAGCGATCCATCGTAAGCGTAGCGCCGTCAAACTTGATCTCCTGAAGGTTGCCCGTCTTCTCTCGCGGCGCCTCGGGAATCATGATCTCCATCTCACGCCGTTCGTTGTTCTCGATTGTGAGCACGAGCTCGTTGAGGATCACCTCCGTGCCATAGGTCCCCTCCCTCACGGGGAGATTGCCGTCGACACCATAGTGGCTCGTGAAAAAGGCTCCGATGATCAGAACGATAATCCCGATGTGGGTGCAGACAAAACCGGTCTGGTGACGTTTCCAGGGATAACGAGACAGTGCCGCCGTCGTGAGCGAGACGGCGAGCAGAAAGAGAAGTCCAGCAAACCAAGGAGTGCCATAGACAAACGCCTTCACGGCGCGCGTGCCGTAAACCGATTCGAGGCCCGTTCCGATCGCCAGCACAAAGGCCAGACTCAGAATCAAGACGACGGCGAGTTTGAGTGAAGAAAAGAAGCGAAGCAGTGGGTGCTTGAACATGAATTAGCGCGGGGTGACTTCTAATCCCTCTTGCCTCCACGGTTGCCGGTTTTCCCACTGTGCCTTCGGCACAAAGGCCAACCCCAAAATCTCGTTCTGATCGTCAGGCCGGCGAGCGGCCGCCACGATGGTGACGGGCCCAACGGTTTGTGGAACGGCCGCCGGCATCGCTGAGAGTTTCATCTTCATGAGCTTTCGATTGACGCTTCCATAGGTAAAGATTCGCTCCACCACCTCTTGCCCCGGATAACAGCCTTTGTTTCGCGCCACCACCCAGTCGCAACCGCCCTCGAGCACGATGTCGGTCTCCCCCAGTTCGCCGGGAACCTGCGGGACACCGGCCTCAATTCTTAAGAACTCAAATACCTCGCCCCCGAGAAGCGGAAAACCAGCTCCGACCAACTGCCGCGTCGCAGCAGAAAAATCCTGTGGCTCTATTCTAACCCAAAAGAGGTTTTCCCGCGCCAGATCCCACCACCCGCGATTCGTCTTTTCGCCAAGCGTCACCAAAGTCACTGGTTGGGTTCGCCACTCAGAGGTCAGTCGCGGCGCCGAGAGCCCAAGGACAGGCGTCTTCGGCGCATAGACACCGAGGAACGAGGACTCTAAAAGTACGGCCGCGGTGAAGTTTTCCGCGAAGTGGAACTTCTCAATATGTTCCAAGGTCGTATTGATCAGGTGATGAGGCGCGTGGACACACACGCCTTTCTCAAGCCGCTCAAAATACCCGAGTGAGACCACCCCACCCCGGCCAGTGAGGAAGGCTCCGGCCGCCACCGCATTCACTCCCAGTTTTTTGAAATCAACCGTCGACATCCGCTGGAGGTAGTCCACCACATCGGGCCCGGTCATCTGGATCGTCCCCCAGAAGGAGAGATCGAAGAGACCACCCCTTGCAAACTGGGCATCGTCTTTCAGACGCCACGGGATCTCTACGCCACAATACTCTTTTGTTTCCAGTGGCGAGCAAAGACCCTTCTCTAATGACAGACTTTTTTGCATTGCGGGCATTCGCAGAGGGCCCTCAGGTGATCAAAGGTGTAGATGCCGGTGTCATGGCCATCGTTCCATTTGATCTGGAGCGCATAACGGCCAACGGAATCGATCCTCTTGGGGCGAACATCCTGGGCCACCTTGGTTTCATCCAAAATCTTTTCCCGAGTCCACTCGTCGACACAGTGGGCACAGCGGCAGTCGAGCCGGATCTTGCGCACATTAATGATGGAGTTGTGTCCATCGCTCCAGACGATTCCCAGCGTCTGGGGGCTGACTTGCCGCAGTTCCTTCGCGAAGAGTTCCACTAACAGGAGCCCTCAATTACCGCTTCGGGGTAAAAAAATGCCTTTTCGGCTACGCCTTCGTCAGACTCACAAAATGTCCTCGACGGCCATTCCATGGCCGCCTCCGGGCCTTTTGTTCGTCTTCCTCGTCTCGCTCGAAAAATCATTTTTTTCCTCCCAAATCGGTAATTGAGGGCTCCTGTTAGTGCCACTCGAGACTTGTGGGTTGAAAGCCCCCACTCTGCGCCTGCAGCACAGAGAGCTGGGCCGCCACATCACCGGCCAATCGCTTATAGCGCATGCCAACGGCTGAATCGGGGTGGGTCGCCACAATTGGCGCGCCGAGATCCCCACTGTCGGCGACTAAAGGATCGATCGGAATCGAGCCCAAAAGCGGAGCCTTCATCTCTTCGGCAATCCGGTTTCCACCACCATGGCGGAAGATGTGCGAGATCTCTTTGCAATGAGGACAGGAAAAGCTCGCCATATTCTCGATCACACCGAGAATCGGCACACTCACATTGCGAAACATCATGAGCCCCTTGCGCGCATCGATGAGCGAAACCTCTTGCGGCGTCGTCACGATGATCGCACCCGAGAGCGGCGCCGTCTGGCTGATCGTCAGCTGGGCATCGCCGGTTCCTGGCGGCATATCGATCAAAAGATAATCGAGGTCGCCCCACTCCACCTGCGACAAAAATTGCTGAAGCACACCGTGGACCATCGGGCCGCGCCAGATCACCGGTTGGCCATCCTTCGCCAAGAATCCCATCGACATGATCTTAATGCCGTTTTTTTCCACGGGGTGAATGCGCCCATCTTGGTTCATGGGCTTTTCGGTCGCCCCCATCATGAGCGGCACACTCGGCCCATAGATATCGGCGTCGAGAATGCCCACCTTGGCGCCGGCCTGCGCGAGTGCAACAGCCAGATTGATGGTCACGGTGCTCTTGCCCACGCCACCCTTACCGCTCGCCACCGCAACGACGTTCTTCACGCCGGGTAAAGAGATACGGCCAGGAGCCGTGCCTTGCGGCGTCGACTTACGAACATTAGCTGTCATATTCACCGAAACCGACTTCACACCCTCAAGCGCGCCCACCTTCTTCTCGCACTCAGCCTTCAACTCCTCCTTCACGGGGCAGGCCGGCGTCGTCAGCTCCACATCGAACTGAATGTCGCCCCCCTTCACGGCCAGATTTTTCACAAACCCCAGGGAAACAATGTCCTTCTTCAGGTCCGGATCAAGCACCTCGCCCAACACCTTAAGGACCTGTTTTTCCGACACATTTTCTTTTGAATTCCAGAACATAGCCCTCGATATTTGTCCCAATCGCAATTTGAGTCAAGTGAGCGGGGGCTAGGCAGATTTGAGTTCGCACGCACGTGAATGAGTTGGAGACGCAAGAAGTCGCCGTTCCTTGGGGCCAACGGACGGCGCCGAAGGTGAGGTGGGAAGTGGTAGGAAGTTGTTTGGCCGCGACCGTCCGTTTGGCTCATATGGACCCGACCAACACAAGTTAAAACAGCAACAAGAAAAACTGAGTAGACTACAGGCTCATATCCGGCATGGAGACAGTGTCTCTGCCCAAGAGGAATTCGTGCGCTTTCGGTCCTAGTCTTCGGGACGGCA
>JACPWY010000046.1 GCA_016196825.1 Deltaproteobacteria bacterium
GGCAATGCAATTTGCGATTCCGCTGATCCAGACCGAGAGGATTCTTCCAATTGTCCGGCCGATTGCCAGCCCCGCCCATCGCCAACGCCCTTTTCTGGGCGCAATTGCGGTGATGGGGTTTGCCAACCATACGAAGATTCCACAACTTGCCCGACCGATTGCCGCACAGGCTATTGCGGAGATGGAACCTGCCAAATGGCAGAAAACGAAAATACGACGAGCTGCCCTGCCGATTGTGAGAGCGAATCGTGTGGGTTATTTCTCCCCTGCACCCCTCCGAAAGTTTGCTCCGGCTTTTTTTCAGGGACTTGCCAACGCCCATAGCTGTCCTTGCGTACTTCTACGAGTCCCCCTTGCCTAACCTCGGCCACTCCACCAAGAAATTGCTCTGGGTCCACACAGTCTTTTCCGGCACCTGAATGTTGAGATAGGCTTTGGATAGATTGGTCGCCGCTGGGGACCATTTGACTTCGATGGCCCACTTTTTTGAACTCAGGAAATCAACCTCTCCATTCCGACTCTGAAAATAGCCAAACCCCTCATAGCGGCGTGAGAGATGTTCATGAGCCACTAGCTCGGCAAGATTAGATTGAGTATCGTCTGATATCTTGAGACCCGCGAATTTGAATCCCAACCAATAGATGAGCGGATCGGTAAAATAGAATTTTCTTTCCTTACGAAATCGACAAGCCCCTGTGTCAGGATCAACTGCGTAGAGTGATTTCAAAGCAAAGCAGGACTCCAGAATTTCAATGTACTCGGCCACCGTATTGTGCGAGCCGATTCCCGATCTCTTGGCCAGCGTGGAGAGGCTCACGGGAGTTTGAATTGTCCGTGCCAGTTGAGCCAGGACCTCTGACAGGATGTTTTCCGATTTTCCTAGCCGAGTCACATCCCCAGAGAGCCATCGCCAATAGGTATCTAAGGCCTTCTTGGGAGTCTTGTTCGAGGCACCGGCTTCGGCTATAGCGGCTGGAAAACCGCCAACTTTGAAGTATGTCGACAGCTCCGTGACTCGATCCCTACAATGCCATCCTGCCTCAAGGCGCGCTTTGGCGAATTCGTCGAAGTCCATCGGCAGGAGAAGATACTCACCTCCCCCATCGAATCGCCCGGGCATGCGGTCAGCCCCCCGTTTGAGGTCGAGCGTATGGGAACCGGTGAGTACCAAAATCCCCCGATAGCCGGAGTCGATGAAATGTTTTACAGGTCGATCCCACTCCTCCACAAAGTTGATCTCATCCAAACAGATCACCTCCCGATCTTTAATAGACCTCAACAATTCTCCCAAAGCCGCGAAGCTTGGCACCTCCTCGCAACTCGCAAAAAAACACCTATGTTGTTTGCTGAAGTGACTCAGAATGGATTTTAACCAGGAACTCTTTCCTATCTGCCGGGGTCCCCGAATGACATACAGCCCCTCTTTCTCTGGTATAAACGGGAAAGGGCGCAAAAAAGGCATCGCTTTGAGGGCCCGAAGATGGCGATCGGCCGATTCCCAGCCTGGGTTTTCCCAAAAAAAATCCATACTTATAGTCTATCTGTAAAATCGGTCAGTGTGAATATCAAAATTGGTCAGTGACCGCTGCAAAGTTCGTCAGTGCTAGCGTCCACTAGTTTGGAGGCCCCACCGGACCCGGCGTTGAAAACTGCACTCGTGGCGCGCTCTCAGTCGTGAGTATGAAGCTCCAATTAATCCTCACGTACCCATCGTCATCGAGCAAGCCCTTCGGCGGATTCGGAAATGGCCCAGCTCTCTGGAAAGCCTCCACCGCCGCACTATCGATCTCACTCAATCCACACCCCGCCACCTTGGCAATCTTCTGCACCCTTCCGCTGCCGTCCAACAAAATATGCAGCTCGGTCGTCCATTCCTCGGCGTTCACGGCTTTCCCCATCTGCCAAAGCTTCTGCAGCTTCGCCTGCACGTTCGGCCCCCAATGCTGCCTCAGGAGATCCCGAATTCGCTGGTAATACGCGAAATACCTAAACTCTCTCGTCGACAGAACGGTACGGTCCCCCGCCCCGACCTCTTTCCCCACGGAATCGTTGTGAGCACTCTCCCCACCCGTGCCCACGCTCAAGTCCTTCAACGACAACGCATTCCAATTCTTGTTCTGCTGAGAAACCGCCACTTCCCCCTCGCCATCAACCACATCCGGAGGGAAACCCGTTTCTGCGGGGCGTGACATCAAGCCCGCCGTCCCATCCCCCTCCTTCTCGTGAAACGCCCCTATCTCCTTCGCGCGGCTCTCCACCTCAGCCCGCTGATTCTTATCGCTCAAGAACTTCGCCTCAGGATCAATCTCCCGATTCCCAGCCTCTTCGCTCTCTACGATCTCCTTGGAGAGTTTCTTCACGGGTGCCGCCCGCTTCATCTTCGGCATCTCCACGATCTCGACTGGGTCGCTCGCCGTCATCTGCGTCACCCGCTCAAAAGGCGAGCTAAGTTCTATCCGCTTCATGAGCGACAGAACGTGCACCCCCACCGAGAGGATCAGCGCGATCCATAGGATCGAGAGTCTATGGCGCAAAGCCAATTCCACTCTAAACATCCTCACATTGAGAAAGAGCCATTCTGACCATCTGCAACGCCCGCTGAGCTTCGTCCTCCGCAGTCGGCGTCCTCGACGGGCCCACGGGCCCGCCTGCGGGGCCTCCTTTGTGCGTCCTCGTCAGCGTGCGTTTCGATTTGGTCATAAATGTCTCTTTCTCAATGTGAGGATGTTTAGTTCTCACCCCTCGTCATCGCGTCATAAATTCGAATCACCTGGGCAGCGTAGTCGGAAACGGTCGGCTGACCGCGGTCTGGGTTCTCGTAATTCCAGACATTGTTCTTGAGATCCTCAAACTCCCTTCGACTCTCGGGACTCTTAGGGTCCTGTTCGATTTTGTTCTCTTGGCTGTACCAGTTCTCCATGGCCACATCCCGTTCGAAGTCCTCCTTGTCGAGGAGATCGGGGAACATGTAGACGGCGATATTCTCTGCCTTATCGTGGTCCGGCGAGTCATCGTCCTTCTTGAGAACCGACTCAACCTCAATTCTCAACTCTTCCTTTTTTGCCTGAAACTTCTCAAGGCCACCCTTCTTATAGTCATCGTCCAGTGACGAGAACGAGGCCAGGGCCGGAGAAGGAGAGCCGTGATCGGCCCGATGGGTCGCGAAATAGCCCCTCAGATTCCCGATCATCGAGATCCCGGGGCCCTGATTGTCACCGGCGAAATAGTAGATCACGCCCGCCGACACAAGCGTAACGACGAAAAAGATTCCAAGAATGACGGGAGCGTTCTGGTTTTTTTTATTCATGGTTTGTCTCCGGAGATGGAACACTCGTTAATGATGGCGAGATGCCGACTCGCCTCCTTCGCGTAACTTTCAGCGCGCGAAGGCGTCCAAATGCGTTGCAGCGCGCGACCCAACAGATCGGGTGAAGCCACGGCTCCCAAGAAGATCTTCCGATCGGTGAACAACTTCCCGGAGACACGGCGCTTATGTCGGTGGGTCTCTTTCCAAAGGGCCAGCACCGAGCGGCTCCCCTTATTGTAGGCGAGCGCAGCGTGGAGCCACAGCAGCTGGGGATCGTACGGAATGCGGTTTCTCGAGAGCAGTCGCCCCAGGTGGTGGTACCGATTGTTGAAATAGGTTGCCGAAGAAATCACAGCGGTCGGAATGTAAAAATACGAGGAGGGATCATCGAGGCGCTTCGCCTCAGCCGAGACCGGCCGTACATCACGCCCGAGGAGTTCGATCCAGGCCTTGAGACTTCCTGAGTAATATCGGTCGAGGTTGTGGTTCACTTCGTAGAAACTAAACGACGAAAACTGGCCAATGCCGCGCGCGCCTGAGTCATCGGAAATCCCCCGCAGATGATCGAGGCGGCTCTCCTGAAAGAGCAGGCACCACAGCACCGAGGGCGGCATGTTGTACTGCGCCCCCATCGCGTTGATCACGCGCACGATCAGCTCTTCGTTCTCGGGTTTCAACTTCCCCATCTGGCGGGCATACTTCAGCTCGTCTTTGAGCCTTGTACTTGCCGGATAGTTCGTCGCAAAAACCGAGGGAACGGTAGGCCGAGAACGGTTGGCCATCGGAAGCGGGATGCCGGAGGCGAGATCGCTCGATGGGGTGTAGGAGATGGGACCCGGGAGTGCCGTCGATTCCGGTCGCCAGTTGAGAATGATCCAGGCAGCAAGACCAATGGGCAGAATCCAGATCACGTGACGCAATCGCAAGTCATTCAAAAGCATGACACTCCTCCGCAAAACTTATCGGTGGAGTGAAAAGAAAACTTGAGATCTTAAGGTGTTAGGAAAGTTAATGCTGCGCGACTGACGCGAGCATCTGGAGAAACTCTTGAGCGGTCAAAACGCCCGTGACCCGAGCCTTCGCAGGCTTCCCATCGGCCCCAATAAACAACACGGCCGGCAATCCGAAAACCTCGTACTGCTTAGCGATCTCATCGGTTGAAGGAAGGCTAGACGTCATATCAATCCTGACGAGGGTCAAATCCTTCATCTTTTCCATAACTTTCGGGTCGTGAAAGACGTTCTTATCGATCACATGGCAGGCCTCGCACCACTCCGCGCTAAAATCGATCACCATGGGCCTGTGATCTTTGAGCGCCGCCGCGTAGACATCAAGGCCCTTCCAATCGAGTCCGCCCCCTTGGGTGCGAGCCGTCTGAGTGAGCTCCCCGCCGATGATCCCCATCCTTTTCGCGAAGAGAAATCCATAATAGCCAGCCGCGACCAAGAGAAGCGTCGCCAGAATGTAATTCACGCGCACCATCCAGCTCCCCGATCGCGGAATCTTGTTCACAAGGCCACTGAATGCCCCAATCACAAGAAAGAGAACTCCGAGTCCCAGCGAAAAGCTGAAGAAATAGAAAAAACCGGTGAACGCACTCGACGAGTCAAAGACAAACGCAAGAATGCCGGCGATTACAGGCCCCACACACGGGCTCACGACTAGCCCAGCGATGAGCCCCATCGTGAAAACACCAAACGCGCTGTGAGTGCCTCCCGCCGAGGCAAGTTTCGATTGCAGCGCTACCGGAAGTTGAATCTTAAAAAGCCCGAGCTGACCGAGCGCCAATGTCCCGAAGAGCACACAGAGAAAAAGAAGCATCCAGCCGCTCTGCAGGGCCGTTCCGAATACCGATCCCGTGAGCCCCGCAACAAGCCCCATCATCGAATAGGTTGCACACATCCCAGCGACATAAATCACCGCCATCCGAAAACTATAGGGATTGAAGCCCAACCGGTTTTGAGTCGCGTGGGTCTGAGCCATCCGACCAAAAATATTGATCGTGATCGGAATCATCGGATAGATGCACGGCGTGAGACTCGTCAGAATTCCCGAAAGAAAACAGACGACGAGCGCCAGCCCCATGTTATTGGCGGCAAGCGCCTTAATCTGCGCCGCATCCATCTTATTAAGATAGTTCCAGGTGTCCGAAAGTGTGATGGCGAGGGAGAGCATGCGTTAATTATACCAAACTGAAAAGAATAGGGGATCATGCGTTACTAATGACCTCATTAGTAAGACGTCAACGGCCACTCTTGAGTCCACTCCAAGATGTCGATAAGGGGAGATGATCTTAGGTGCGATCACAGACACAGCGCGCGCGGGGCTGAGGCTTCAGCGGATTGGTTACGTTTTCATGCGCTCCGGTGTCTGGGGAATGCTGTCGGAACTCGGCTTTGAAATGGGAAAACGCGGCCTGGTTCTCACCCGCCTGGGCCGCCCCAAGACGCGCCCGCTCGATTCGGTTTTTGGTCGGCAGCTCGCCCACACGTTCGTGGAATTGGGTCCCACCTTCATAAAACTCGGCCAGATGCTGGCCTCACGTCGGGATATCGTCGGTGAGCCGGTCGCCGATGAGCTGCGGTGCCTCTTCGACTCCGTGCCGCCGATTCCTTTTCGCAAGATCCGGCGGATCCTCGAGTCGGAGCTCGGTCGCAAAACCGTAAAAAAGAACTTCTCTGCTATCGAGACCAAGGCCTTGGGGTCGGCCTCCCTCGCCCAGACCCACCGGGCGACGCTCACCAACAAAGAAGATGTCATCCTGAAGGTCCAAAAACCCGGAGTCGAGAAGATCGTCCGCGCCGACCTTTTTATCCTCGAGGGGCTCGCCCGATCAGTCCACATTCTTCTGCCGAAGCTTCAACTGCTGGCTCTCTTCCAGGATTTCAAGCAGGCCACCCTGCGCGAAATCGATTACCGAGAAGAGGCTAAAAACATCGATCGCTTCCTCAAGAACAACTCGAGTGTTTTTACAAAATCCTCCGTGGCGTTTCCGAACTACGTCCCCGAGCTCACCACGGCCCATGTCATCACGCTCGAACCGATGCACGGGGTGAAGTTGAGCACACTCAAAAAGGGCACCACCGTGGCCCGAAAGGCCGCCGCTAAGAGTCTTGAAGCGATTCTCGAGCAGATTTTCGACCATGGCTTCTTCCACGCCGACCCCCACGCCGGAAATCTCTTCTTCCTCGAGGATTCGGGCGGCATTGGCTTCATCGATCTGGGTCTTGTGGGCCAGCTCGAACCAGACGATAAGCGACGGTTTCTGAAGGTGCTCTTTGCGATCTTAAAGCGTGATCGCCGAGGCCTCGCTAAGAGCCTCTACGCGCTGGGGCAGGCCTCGCCAAAAACCGATCCGGCTCGCTTCGAGGCCAAGGTCGACAAGCTTCTCAACGACGTGAAGGCCCAGGGACTCGACAAGACCAGCGTCGAATCAATGGTGAGCCGCCTGCTCACCATCGCGCGAAGTGAGGGGATTTTCATCCCTAACCGCTACGTCATGCTGCTGCGATCGTGCCTCATCATCGAGGGGGTCGCCAAGGAATTGGATCCCGGCCTTTCGATCGCGGCCGTCGCCACACCGATTGTGGCGAGAAGTCTCTTCAAATCCTTCAACCCGCTCCGCCTCTTTCGCCGCTCTTAATGCATTGAGCCAACCTCCTTCGGCTTGAATTCGAGGGATCACGAAACTATAAGATCGGTGAAGCCTTGGGTTGGGACTCAAGAACCTCATTCCATCTTCCGATAAAGGGCGAAACATTGGTTGGGATACTCCCCATGCTGACACAGAAACTCAAAGTTAGTGATGTCGTCGCTTCCTTAACCGCCCGGGACCCTGAGGAGCTTTCCGTTTTCCACGCTCTTCTTTATTGCGCACAGTTCCTCCATCGGCGCAATCAGGCCGACATGGGGCTCGGAAAACGTCTCAATGACGTTGTCGGGTTCGAAATCCCCGATGAGTCGTTTGACCCCTTGGCCTTTATCCGGGAGATTCCAGCGCAGTCGCTGCGCTATTTCCACGGGCTGGTCGAGGCGCTCGACATCTACCAATCGATCCATGGCAAGACGGTGCCCGTCACCGTGGATCCCTCCGACGCAATGGTGAAGGAACTCAAGCAAATTCGGGACCTCTGCATTCAAGACGGCCTTCACTCCATTTACTAGATAGGTTCTGACCGACTTCAAATGCGCCCTGACCATTGCATTTAGGGGTCCCCAACGGATATAAGACTTTTCCATGGTCTATACCCTGGGTGTGATTCCGGCCCGCGCAGCCTCCACGCGATTTCCTAACAAAATTCTAGCCCCGATACTCGGACGCCCGATGATTCAACACGTCTGGGAGGCATGCCTTAAGACGCAGCTGCACCGTTGCGTAGTGGCAACCGATTCACCTGAGATTCAGGCCGCCGTTGCCGGATTCGGGGGGCACGCGATTCTCACGCCAGACAACATTCCCAGCGGCACCGACCGTGTGGCCTGGGCCGCCCGTGAACTCCAGGGAGACATCATCGTTAACATCCAGGGGGACGAGCCGCTCATCCCGCCAACTGCGATCGACAAGCTCGTTGGTGTCCTCACCCAGAGTGATTCCGACATCGCTACCCTCTGCGTCCGCACCGCAACGGCGCTTGAAGGTGAAAATACAAATGTCGTGAAGGTGACGCGCGATGACTCGGGCCGAGCGATTGGCTTCAGCCGCCATCTGCCGTTCCACTACCACGGCGTTGAATTCTTGAAGCACATCGGCATCTACGCTTTTCGACGTACCGCACTCTACACCTTCTGCGAGTTGCCCATGACAAGTGCGGAAAAAGTGGAGAAACTGGAGCAACTCAGAGCTCTCGATAACGGAATGAAAATTCAGGTCATTGAAATTGGCCAAGACACCATTGGCGTGGACACCCCCGGCGACATCGCCCGGGTCGAGAGTCGGCTAAAGGAGCTTTAAGTGAAGACAAAGTTCATCTTCGTCACGGGTGGCGTGCTGTCCTCGTTGGGAAAGGGGCTCACGGCGGCCTCCATTGGGACACTTTTGGAAAATCGCGGCCTCGACATCACCATTATGAAGATGGACCCTTACTTAAATATCGATCCCGGCACGATGAACCCGTTCCAACATGGCGAGGTCTTTGTGACCGAAGATGGCGCCGAGACCGATCTGGATCTCGGCCACTATGAGCGCTTCACGAACGTGAATTTGAAACGCGAGAACAGCGTCACGGCGGGACAGGTCTACGAAACCGTCATCGCTAAAGAGCGGCGGGGGGAGTATCTGGGCGGCACGGTCCAGGTGATTCCCCATATTACGGATGAGATCAAGGATCGTATTCACCGCGTAGCCAAAGGGCGCGACGTTGCGATTGTTGAGATCGGCGGAACGGTCGGCGACATCGAATCGCTTCCATTCCTAGAGGCCATTCGTCAGTTTCGAAATGACGTGGGCGATGAAAATGTGGTCTTTGTCCACCTCACGCTTTTGCCCTACCTCGGTACCTCGGGGGAGTTGAAGACCAAGCCCACCCAGCACAGCGTCCAGAAGCTGCGGGAAATCGGAATTCAGCCCGACTTCTTACTCTGCCGGACCGATCGCGCACTACCGGCTGACATCGCCAAGAAGATTGCGCTCTTTTGTAACGTCCGCGCCGAAAATGTGATCGGAGCGCTCGACGTCTCCAATATCTACGAGGTCCCTCTGAAGTATTTCGAGCAAGGTCTCGACGAAAAAATCACTAGGCGCCTGGGACTGAAGACCAGGGCGAAGGGGCTGCAGAAGTGGGCCAAGGTTGTGGAAACGATGGCCTCGCCCCGTTCAGGCACGGCCGAGATCGGACTCGTTGGCAAATACGTCGACCTCACCGAAAGTTACAAGAGCGTCACCGAGGCGCTCATCCACGGAGGCATCGCAAACCAATGCCGCGTCTTAATTCGCTACATCGACTCCGAGCTCCTCGAGAAGGGTGATATCGCGGCTGAGCTCAAAGGCCTCAATGGGATTTTGGTCCCTGGCGCATTCGGACATCGTGGAGTGGAAGGAAAGATCCGCGCCATCCGCTACGCGCGCGAAAAACAGATCCCCTATCTCGGTATCTGCTTTGGTCTGCAGCTAGCCCTCATCGAGTTCGCCCGCAGCGTGTGCCATCTCCAAAAGGCCACTAGCCGTGAGTTTTCCAACACCGGCGAATTTGTGATCGATCTGATGGAGGACCAGCGCCAGGTCCAGCGCCTCGGCGGCAGCATGCGCCTCGGCTCCTATCTTTGTAAGCTCACACCCGGCAGCCTTGCCGCCGCGACCTACGGCTCCACCCAAATTCACGAGCGCCACCGCCACCGATACGAGGTCAACAACCACTACCGGGCCCCCCTCTCCAAAGCCGGCCTCGTCTTCAGTGGCATCGACCCCGGCCTCCAACTTGTCGAAATCTTAGAATTCCCCAAGCACCCCTGGTTCCTCGCATGTCAATTTCACCCGGAATTTAAATCCAAACCATTTTCACCCCACCCCATCTTCGCCGGCTTCGTAAAGGCTGCGCTCAAAGCCTCGCTCACGCGCACAAAGGACTCCTTGAAACGCGGCACCCCCGTCCGCCGCCCCGAAGGCCACTCCCACCGCTCCTGGGCCCGCGCCTAATCTCCGACCCAAGCAGTGGCGGTAGTTTGGGCGCTCGATTAGTGGCAGGGCTACGGACGGCATATATGGACCCGACCTTTTCACAAGTGAAAAACCATCTAAAGTGCGTTGGATAAGACTGGTTGCCCCGAGGTGGACTGAGGTGGTTGCCGCAGAACTCGCTCGATAATAATGCGAGCGTCCGCTGGGTGGAGATGGGGCGGGTACCCTAGGCGACGTTTCTTGCTGTCGCGTGGGAGAGGAGCCACTCCATTTTTTGGCGGGAGAGAGTCCGATCCGGTTCGGGGCTAACGATGGTCGGCGCCGTCCATTGTCGGATCATTTCCATGAATAGATTTGCTTTCGCGATGGGATCCCTATTTTGGTGAAAGATTATTCTGAAATTGTTGACGGAATTTCGGTGTGGCTCGGTTCTGTTGCGGATATTTTAGCTAAAGAGTTTCCTGAAAAGATCCAAAAGAAAGAGATCCTGAAAATCGTCTTAGACGAAGAGCTCAAAGAACTTCTCGAACAGGCAAAGAAACTCGCGTCGGAATTCGATGCAACCAAACGGCACACCTCCAGATCGATCACATCCGCCCCTACGCCATGGGCGGGAGCAGTCGCGATCTAGAAAACTTGAGACTCCTCTGCAGAGCCCAGAACCTGGCCAAAGCACGGCTAGATTTTCCTAATTGGGTCCCGGCTTCGCCTCTCGCTACGCCGGGCAAGCCCCCGACTTTGCGGCACTGAGGCTTGCCGGGCGTAGTCGAAGACGAAGCCCGGTAACAGCGAGGGACAAGCCGCTTCTCTTCAGCGCATCAGTCACCTCCCGGGCCGGGCGTGGGTGTAACGGGTCCCCCACCCACGCTGTTGTGACACCGCGGTAAAGATTTCCGGTTCCCCAGCCGATAAAGATTGTGAAGAAATTGCCACAATCCCATTGGAGGGGACCATGCG
>JACPWY010000052.1 GCA_016196825.1 Deltaproteobacteria bacterium
AGGATACGCCTTGGCTCAGTGTCCCTACGGATGAGCGCCAGAGGGGTCAGTTTCCCGTGAAATCACGGGGGTCAAACCGGTGAAATGAGGGGGGTCAGATGCCGTGAAAGAAGGGGGGTCAATTCAGGTGAAATTCGCTAGACCAAGGCCATGATGAAAGAACATGGATAGCCCTCGGGATACGGAGAGCATCGCTAGTTTTTCGACCAGTTTCTTTAAAGTAATTTTGACTCCTAATGCTTTCGCCCGCTTTTTAATCTCGTCGTAGTTAGAGAGCCCCACGAGCCAGAAGGCTCGATGTTTGAGGGCATCGCTGTCAAGGGCAGTATTATTCGAGTAAGCGATGAGATAACAGAGTTCCAGTTCGTTCTTAAAAGTGTAGAGAGTATTTGCACTCACCACGATGAGAAATGAGGGAATCGTACCTACAATAGGAATCGAAATAGGGAGCGCGCTCGCCGCTCCTGAAGTCGTCGATCTCAAGACCGCGCCTTCAATGTAGCTTTTGGTCAATCGCTTCGCAATTTCGTTTTCCGAAACCCCGTCAGCCAAAAACCTGGCGCGTTTTTTTTCAACCTTTTCTTTGAGCAAGTCTTCGTCTTTCTGCAAGCCTTCGAGTACTTCCAAAAAGCGTTCTGAAAACTGGTCAGCGTATGAAGCTGCGGATTCTTTAAGTGATGTCACGGAACTGCTCTCCCCCAATCCAAACTTGATATAGGGTAGTCCCCCCAGCCTATAGGTCAAGGGAAATGGGTCAAACTAATGAATGTACTGAGCCGACTAAACATCTAAACTGGGTTAGACTCCCCCTGATGAAGGCACTTCGCTATTTTTTCCAATACACCATCGCGCTGACGCTCCTCATTGCAGCGATTGGAAAACTTCTGGATAACCGTTTCGCGGCGGGCCTTTTTGCCCAATGGCAGATCTTTCCTAATTGGAGTTATCTTGTTCTCCCGCTCATCGCTTCTCTTTCAGAATTAGGACTTTCGCTTTGGCTCTTTTCGGGGAAAGCCCTCCCTCGTGCCGCGCTCCTGTCGGTCATCTTTCACGGCACATACACGCTACTGACCGTGATAACGCTACTCCGGGGGATACGACTCCCTGACTGTGGTTGCTTCGGAATCCTTTACGCACATCCGCTCGACTGGGTGATGGCCGTGGAAGATGCTGCATACGTCTTTTGTTCTTTCGTATTGTATCTGATCGCAAAGCGGGAGAGAGAAGATCGTTTTTCTTAGAATACCTACCGATCATGCGGCCGCGGAGAAGCCACCCGCGCAGGTACCGCTCCATTGGGCAAGCTTCTCATTTTCCAGATTTCAAAAATCACTGGGTACACCAGGAGTTCCAAAATAAAACTAGTGAAGAGTCCGCCAACCATAGGTGCGGCAATTCTGCGCATGACATCACTTCCCGTACCGGTAGACCACATGATGGGGAGAAGGCCCATGAATGCTGCCAAGACGGTCATCATCTTGGGTCGGATTCTCTTTACCGCACCGTGGATGATGGCCTCCACCAAATCATTTCTTGTGTTCATAGTGCCTGCTTTCACCCGTTCCTCATACCCAATATCGAGATAGAGCAACATGAAAACGCCTGTCTCAGCGTCGAGCCCCATCAAGGCTATCATCCCGACCCAAACGGCAATGGAGACGTGGTAATCCAGAAAATAAAGAAGCCATATTCCACCCACGAGTGAAAAGGGGACGGCGAGCATCACGATGCCCGTTTTCACAAGAGACTTGGTGTTCATAAAAAGAAGAAACGCGATGAGAAATAAGGTCAGCGGAAGCACAATTTTCAGGCGCTCTTTGACTCGAATCATGTTCTCATACTGACCACTCCAAAGAACATTGTAGCCTGACGGGAAAGAGACTCTCTTTTGAACGACCTCTTTTGCTTCCGTAACGTAGCCTCCAATGTCCCGGCCCGCCACATCAACATAGACGTAGCCCGTGAGCACTCCATTTTCATCGCGGATCATCGCTGGACCCTGAGTCATCCGAATATCGGCCAGTTGTGCGATGGGGATTTGCCCGCCCGCAGGAGTTGGGACAAGAACGCGTTTCAAAGAATCAATATCCTCACGAAACTCGCGAGAATAGCGAACACTTACTGGATAGCGCTCCCGCCCCTCGATGGTGGTCGTGATATTCTCGCCTCCAATGGCAGAGGAAATCGTCATCTGCGCATCATTGACTGAAATGCCATAACGCGCGAGGGCTTCCCGGTTCAAAACAAAATCAAGGTAATAACCATCGGCAGATCTTTCCGCATAGACGTTTCTCGTCCCACGAACTTCGTGGAGAACCTGCTCAATATTTTCGCTTATCTGCTGAATGATCTTCAGATCGGCTCCCTGTACTTTGACGCCCACAGCGGTGCGGATTCCGGTTGAAAGCATATCGATGCGATTTTTAATCGGCATCGTCCAGATATTAGGAACGCCGGCGAACTTAAGTTTTTCATTCATCGTGGATTGCAATTCTTCAAAGGTTCGGTGGGACGGCGTTATCCAGGAAAACAATGGGTAACAAAACCGCGGTAATGGCGAATACCACCGCTTCACATCGGGCCATTCGTTCATGGGCCTAAGCACCACGGTGGTTTCCATCATCGAAAATGGCGCTGGATCGGTCGAGGTGTCCGCGCGCCCCGATTTCCCATACACACTCCGGACCTCAGGGAACTCCTTTAAAATTCGGTCTTGAGTCTGAAGAATGCGACGTGCTTCGGTAACCGACATACCAGGAAAAGCCGTCGGCATGTAAAGCATAGCCCCCTCATTGAGAGGCGGCATAAACTCGGAACCCAAACGGCTATAGGCAAATACTGTTGAAAGAAGAAGCAACCCGGCAACAACCAAGGTCGCCCGGCTATGCTTCAATACAAAGTGGACTACGGGCTCGTAAATACGAAAAAGGCGTCGGCTAATGGGATGCTGCTCCTCCGGATAATATTTTCCCACTAAACAGCGATTAGCCAGTGAAGCGAGCCATCTGGGTTTAAAAGAAAAATCATCCATTCGCGAAAAGAGCATGCGCATCGCAGGATCAAGCGTAATGGCAAGAATGGCCGCAAGCGCCATCGCTAGTGTTTTTGAAATTGCGAGCGGTCTAAAGAGTCGCCCCTCTTGGTCGACCAGGGTAAAAACGGGAAGAAAGGAAACCGCGATGACAAGAAGTGAAAAAAAGACAGAAGGCCCCACCTGTTTTAGGGCTTCCAATCGAACCAAATGAAAGTCACCTTTTCTTCCGCCTGAATTCCATTCCTCCAGGCGCTTATAGGCGTTCTCCACCTCCACGATTGCGCCATCCACAAGGACACCGATTGAAATCGCAATCCCCGCTAGAGACATGATGTTTGTCGTTAACCCCATAAGGTACATGGGAATAAAGGCAAGAAGCACCGAAATCGGAATCGTGAGGATAGGAACCGTTGCCGAAGGGATATGCCACAAAAAAAGAAGGATGACCAAACTCACGATGATAACCTCAACACTCAGTTCGTGCTTGAGCGTATCGATAGCTCTTGTGATGAGATCGGAGCGGTCATACGTCGGGAGAATTCGTAATCCTTTGGGAAGACTTGGTTTGATTTCATCGAGCCTCGCCTTGACTTGGTTAATCACAGTAAGGGCATTTTCCCCCTGACGCATTACCACAATGCCGCCGACGGCATCGCCCAGCCCGTTAAGTTCACCAATTCCCCGGCGCATATCCGGACCCAGCTCCACATTGGCCAGATTTTTTACAAGAACTGGCACGCCAGTTTTCGGATCGGTATTGACGACGATGTTTTCGATATCTTCGATGGATTTGATATACCCGCGCCCTCGCACCATGTACTCGGTCCCGGAAAACTCAAGAACTCGCCCCCCAGTATCGGTATTGCCGTTTCGGATAGCCTCTACGAGACGGCTGACAGAAATTCCGTAAGCGGTCAGGCGATTGGGATCGATATTGACCTGATACTGTTTAACGAACCCACCAATCGATGCGATTTCGGCAACACCCGGTACAGATTGAAGTTGAAATTTCAGTTGCCAGTCCTGAAGGCTTCGAAGCTGCGCAAGATTGAGTTGGTTTGAGTCGTCAACAAGGGCGTACTGGTACACCCAACCGATGCTTGTCGCGTCGGGCCCGATCTCAGTTTTTACCTCGGAGGGAAGCTTCGGCAGGATCTTACTCAGGTATTCAAGAACGCGGCCTCTCGCCCAATAGAGGTCGGTCCCGTCCTCAAAGATGACATAGACATAGGAAAATCCAAAATCAGAAACACCACGAATAGCCTTAATCTTGGGGGCACCCAAAAGCGCCGACACAATGGGGTAGGTAACTTGATCTTCTAAAATATCAGGGCTTCGGTCCCACTTAGAATAGATAATTACTTGAGTGTCTGAAAGATCAGGAATGGCATCCAGTGAGACATGTTTCATGCTCCAAATCGCTGTTCCCAACGCAACAAAAGTAAAAAGAAATACGAGAAGCTTATTATGTGCACTCCATTCGATGATTCGTTCAATCATGGATGAGCCCCTTTTGCGTTCTGCAGTGTACCCCGAAGTCTGGACTCAGAATCGATGAGAAAATTGGCGGCGGTAGCAACCGTCTCTCCTACCTCAAGGCCGGACTCAATTGCGTAAAGTTCCCTTGTTTTGCTTCCCACCTCAACTGAACGAGGCTCGAATTTCCCGTTTTCCGAAACAACAAAGACAAAGTTCTGATCCCCTGAGTGAAGCACCGCATCCGTGGGAACCACAATCTTATCTCCCAGATCAACCTGGATTTTCACATTTACAAAGGTGTCGGGTCTAAGGACTCCCTTGGGATCGGGCACGAGGGCGCGAACCCGAATCGTTCGAGTAGCCGCGTTTAACACCGGGCTAACGCTTGCGATTTTTCCGGTGAACTTCTCTCCGGAAACAGAGGGTGATGTGACCTCAATCGTTTGGCCGTTTTTCACATCAGCCATTTCGTATTCGAAAACTTCGGCATAAATCCAGACATGCCCCTGAGGCAAAAGTAGGTTCATAGAGTCTGCTTTTCCCGACCCGAGCCGACGGATTTGAGCATCTCCCAGTCCCATTAACTTTAATTTTGTGCGAGAGGATTGCAAAAGGGCATCGGCCTGCTCTCTGAGGCTGGGGTAGGCGCTATCTTTCATCTGTTCCCCGGAAAGAATGGCCTGCCGGTATTCCTCGACAGCGGCAAATAACTCGGGATCGAAGGCTACTTTTCCGTTGGCGCGGATTTCGTGCAAAAGACGTTGCTTGGCAACTTTGGAGGTTGTAACGCCGATGAGCTGCTGCCGCTCAGGGGTTAATGAAAATGATGCTCTCCCTTGAACCTGAACACCCTCATTCTTAACTTCATCCTCATAGACTGGGATATAATCCATTCCCATCCCGTCTTTCATTGGCGTGGGAGACGTCACATCCGCTCGCATGGGATTACGATAGAAAACAATCTTTCGATTTGTGGTGGAAGACGGCCCGTCCTCAACTTGTTGAAGATCCATCTGACAGATAGGGCACTTGTCAGGGTGATCTGATGTTATCGATGGGTGCATGGCACAGCTATAGACCGGTTTTTTCTGAGACGTTTGGACCTGGGTTTCGGTCTTGCGGTTGCGCCAAATAAAGAAAACAGCACCAGCTCCCACGACTGATAAAATGGCAACCCCAATGACAATTCTTTTGTGTTTGAACATCACAGCTCCTCCAAGGGTGCACCAGCTAGGGCTTCCAGTTCTGCAACTTTTATCTGGTACGTGGTAAGCGCTTCATAATAAGAATTCTCCGCCTGAAATCGTCGGTTAAGGAGATTGAGCAAGGTCGAGTACTCAATTTTCCTGGTTAGATAGGCAGCCTTTCCGGCTACAACCGCTTGGCGCACCAAAGGAAGCACTCCGCTATCATAAAGTTTCAGGCGCTCTGAGGCTTCCTCTAATGAGGCGAACGCCAAATGCACTCTGTGGGAAAGTTCATTTCGGGTTTCAGAAAGCATAGCCTCCGATTTCATTTTCAAAGCTTCGGCACCGCGCCTTTCTTCCGACTGTTTCGATAAAGCCCAAATGGGGACGGAGATGCCCACCATCCCTGAAACAAAATCTGTACCGGCGTCTCCTGGACTTGGTTGGCGGAATGTATAGCCAAGCTTGAACTCGAAATCGGGGAGATAATTCCACTGAGCATAAGAAAGAGAGGCTTCGGCGGCTTCTGTTTCAGCGTGAGCTGCTCGAATTGAGGGGTTCTTATCAAGCGCTGTTTTCACAATAGATTCCTGAGTCACCTTGGAAAAGTCGATATGCGACTTCACCGGCTCGTCTGGAGATAGAGCCATATAATGTTGGTGATCGGCGCGTCCGATAAGGTGATTTATCTCCCCCTGCATATCTCGCATTTCCCGTTCAACGGAGAGCAATTGATCCAGATAGTTAGTTTCCTCTACCTGAAAGCTCAAGACTTCGGCCTGGGCCATTTTTCCCAGGGCGTACTGGTTACGTGCGCTTGCCAGGATTTGACGGACGAGGTCTTTTTGTTCGGTAAGGATCTCCCGTCGTTTGGTCAAAACAAAAAGACCATAGTATGCTTTTTTGATGTCTCGGACCAACTCGAGACGCTTTTTGTCGAATAGAGAGGATTGAGAGTCTTTAGAGTATGAAGCCACTCGGCTTAGCTTCGAGAGTTTTCCCGGAAAAGGAATTTTCTGAGTGAGGCTTAACTGGACGCCTGTCATGCCAAATTGGTCCCGGCGAAGATTGTTCACGGGAAAATTCATAGCTTCGACTGCAACCATGGGGTCCTCGTAACTTCCCTTGGGGCCAATTTGCGAATCTCGGACCGTGACCTCATGTTTTAATGCAGCAAGCTCTGCATTATTGTTTAAGGCCTCTTCGATAAGTTCATTGAGGTGAATGCTGTTGGGGTTTGTCTTGAGGCTTGGAGCGCGCACTTCGGTGCGATCAGCTTCGCCAAAAACTAACGCGGCCAATACTGCCGAGCCTATAAGAATTAATCGCACCATAAAGAAAAGCCAGAAACACCAGACCTCGTCTCCTAAACGCGGGTACGCCCCGCACTAGCGCCTTGTGACAAAAATTTCGGTTATCTTTTCCGTGGACTCAGGCATAATACTATAACCCATGGAATTTACAGGTAAAAATATATTCTTGTCACAAGCTGGCAGCCACGAGCGTACCCGTGTTTGAGAGCGATTCAGATGAAAGGCTGATGGAGCTCTATAGAGCCGGCGAAGAACATGCGTTTGACGAGCTTTTTGAGAGATATCGCAATCGGGTTTTCGGCTACATCCATCAACACATCAGAGATCCGAAAGCCGCTGACGATATTTTTCAAACAACCTTTCTCAAACTGCATAGTTCGCGCGCGAAATACGAAACGGGAAGGTCGTTTGGTGCTTGGATTTTTACAATCTGTCGTAACGTGATTATGGATCATTTAAGACACATTTCGCGAAATATGGAAGACGTAAATGAGGCTGTTATTGGCCGTGCAGAGTCATTGGCAGAGTCGCCTGAGAAAATATCCGAGGCAGGTACCATGTCCCAGTGGATTCAAAAAGTGCCCGTAAATCAAGGAGAGGCTTTGCGACTCCGATATGAAGAGGACCTTGATTTTGAAGGTATCGCTCGGAGGCTCAGTACGACGCAAGAAAATGCGAGACAGCTCATTAGCCGGGCTCTTCGAACGCTGAGGAAGCGAGTGAACAAATGACAAAACATCTTGATGAAATTGAGAGAGACTTCGCGAAATTCAAGAGTTTAAATACGCTCCCTTCCCGGGAATTGCAGGAGCGAACGAAACTTCGGGTCAAGTCTCTTTTGAATCCCTCTCTTTCTGTCACGGTGACCAAGTTTTTTCTGTTCCAAGCGGTGGGCAGTCTTGTCACGCTTACTTTTTGCCCCCAATTTGGACTGTCGCTCACCGGTTCCCTCGGGTTTATGCCTTATCTGATGCAGATTCATCCGGCGGTTTGCTTTTTCTTCTGTGGCCTGAGTTGGATGGCGATTGGTCAAGGCCTCAACTACTTCTTTTTGACGATTGATGAGCAACGGGTCGTTGGAAACAGTCGCTGGGGAATCGCCTTTGCTTCAATCGCCTTAAGCCTTCTTTTCTTTGGCTGCCTTGGCCGAATTCAGATAGACGGATGGCTTGCCATCTGGGCACTGGGGGCCTTACTCGTAACTCTGGTTTTCAATGCAATAGCAATGCGGCGCCTGCGGCGTTTGGGAATATTGGGGAAACCGAAGCTGGTCGTTTAAGAGGAAAAGCTTCGGGGTCATTGTTTCCAGTTTCCGGAACGATTAAAAAAGAAATGGCGACATTTGAAAATGTAAGAATCGAGTTGCCAAAATAGAATACCCCCTCTACCCTATATTTATAGGGTTAGTTCAAGGAAGACTTTCGGGAGGGTAATCATGGCAAAGCATTTTCAATTTATATTGGTGGCACTTTTCATTTCCGTTCCATTTCACCAAGCGTGGTCCGTGAACACCACAACGGAGGAAATGGATGAGGGAGTTTCACCTGAGAATTCTGCAGGCCCATGGCAATGTAGAGCGCGAGCCAATGGGTTCGATAAACATGGCGAGCACTATGCTTCTGGAGCCTCAAAAAATGAAGCCTACAACCGGGTGAAACAGGTATGCGATCTCTTTCATTTTCCCGGTGCGTGCGTTGTTGAGAAGTGCTGGAGTAATCCAAATAATTTGGAATCATCGAACGGAGAAGACGGCGGGAACGACTCAAGCCTCAACAATTCAACGGTGGCTGACGGACAGGAATATCTTGGGTGTACGACAGATGACCAGCAGTGCGCCGCACGGGCAGCAAACCACGGCTATCGACACTATCGTACTGGGCAAACCTTTTGTCCGAAGGTAGTGCCAAAAGGTTGTTGGGGAGTCAGTGCGTCAGCAAACATCTTCGCTACAGATTCGGTAGAGAATGATCGCGTTGCCAACGAATGGTGTCCCCGGTTTACTAAGCAGATTCTTTGTGTCAGCCAATTCGGCTGCTCGTGGACGAACGGTCGATGTGTTAATGACTAGAAGAACCGGAGAACCTAGAAGAGCCTAGAGAACTAAAAAAAGCCGACTGCCGGATTTGAACCGGCGACCTAGTCATTACGAATGACTTGCTCTACCAACTGAGCTAAGTCGGCCCAATGGCAGTACATAGTAGCCAGAATATATTGGTATTCAAGGCTCAAGACACTTTTCGGGGGCGAACCCTGTCGTTGCTAAAGGTCCTGTCATCGTGGAGGTATCGTTCGGTCGTGGTGATACTCTTGTGTCCAGCGGCGTCTCTGACGTCGATCAGCTTATTTTGGTATGTTCGGGCGGCTTTCGTGATCCAAGTGTGTCTGAGGTCGTGGATGTCGTAGTCCATTCCGAGGCGATTCATGAGTTCGCGCCAGCGGTCTGAGAGCGTGGATGGGCTCATCAGGTTTTTTTCACCAGACTCGATCCAATCACAGGTGTCGTTATAATCCACCCCGAGCCAGTGCGGTATATTTCGCTTCTCACTAAGTCGTCGAGTTCTTGGGCTCGATCGGCCCGGGGTTTTGAGCAGATCGAAGCCCGCTTTCTTATTCCGACTCAGTGTTTTTAATTGTCTTCTCACTTCCAGGCGGTCTTTGTAGACACAATCGGTTCCTTCATAGGCCAACCCAAGGGACTCGGCTCGACGGAGCCCGTAGTGGTAACAGAGCATTACCCACGGTTTTATGTCCGTGAATTCTCCTGATGGGGAATTGATAAGGGCTTTTATTTTCTTCCAATCAGGATCGGGAATGAATGTCCGCTCGTGGAAATCGGTTCCATCCATTCGGTATCTCTCGTTGCGCTCTAGCTTCCCCTCTGGGAGGCCCTCGAAGGCAACGAGAGGAACCTCGCCCCTGCGGTCTTTGTGCAACCACCGCATGAATTTGTTTGCTACCTGAACGACCTGTTTTTTTGTGAACGCCGCTTTGGGCACTTCCTGATCTTCCAGCAGATAGCGATACCAACGATCCTCCACCGATATCCAATCCTTGGGATTCAGGAGCTTAAACTTGGTGATAAAAGGTGAGAGTACATACTTTCGGAGATGGCTCATTTCGTGTTTCACCCGTCGTTCCGTGGTCAGGTGTGTTCTCAGGTGGTCCTCAAACTTCTCTATGGTGGCTGGACTCAAGAAGGCATTGCGATCCAAAATGGCCTCAATGCTCTCTAGATCTTTGAACTCCTCAGCATTGAGTCTACGCACGTACGATTCGAGCGCGACTCGATTGTCTCGGATGTGGATATAGTTTTCGGCGGGGTGACGCTGGTTCGTTCCTTTGCCGTTTCGTACGATCCAACGTTTGATTACCAGCGTAATCTTACCGTGACGCGACGTTTCAAATCCTAGCTTCCAAGGATTGATGGTGATGTCTCTAAGCTGCTTTTTCAAAGCCGACTCCTGTAGTTAAGTCGGCAGAACTGAGGTTTTGAATGAGGACGGGTTGGTTGAATGCAACCAACCTCGGGCGAAAACTCAACCGCACCTTAAACAGCGCGATCTTTATCCCATTAAAACCATTAAGAATTCGGCTTGAGAATTACTCAGTCGAAATCCCGCTACATTCTTACGAATGAGCTGCTCTACCGACTGAGCTACGTCGGCCCAAAAGGGCGAGGAACAAAACATTTTGTAAATCAAATTATAGGCTTAGTAAAGGCGCCGGAGCGGAAGGGGCACATGAACGGGGAGGTCAACGTTCGCAGCCTCCCCGGTGCTTACGACACTCGCTTGCAGACCACCCACGCGCCGTTGCCCCATTGCTGTTCTGAGGGAAGGACTCGGTCCTCATTTTCAAAGTTCCATTCCAGGTAGCTTTTTGGATTGGAAACATCGACCGCTGCCCGATAAAGATGGCCGTTATACGGGTCGTGCCTGGTAGCACTTGTCCAAAAATTGTCCTTGAATGAAGCCTGAAAATACTCTCCGGCCGGGAATCTGCCCCAGTCGGCAATATCCTCTAGGTCTTCTTGAGTGGGGAGCACCCAACCAATTCCCAGTTTTTTACAGTAGATGGGAGCCTCCCTCCCAAGCAACTTCTTGGAGGATATTTTGCTCCAAATTCTTCCTTGTGGATCTTGAACCTCGTCACCCATCAATCTAAACAGCTTTTGGCTTCTCGCCGAGCCCCCAGTCCTGTTGAGCTTGATCAGCAGTGTCTTTAGGAAGGTTAAGAGCTTTAATGCGGGGGTTCCATCGTTCGCTCCCACGGAGAGGTGCGTGTCAGCGGCAAGCGAAAGCCTCATCTTCTCCAGGAATATGCGTATGGTGAGAGTTTCCCGTAGCCTGAGAAGCTGGGCATTCCCATCGTCAGAGTCAGCAACTTCTTCATTTTCCAAGGCCGTGACCAGTTTCTCAATTCGGGTGGCCAGTTCACTAGGAATTTCCCAAGGGAGACCGCCCAGGACGGACTGATACGTTTCGGTCAAGAATACTCTTGCGTTGACGCTCGCAATTTCTACCCCATCGCAGCCCCGTTTGGATATGGAAGGGTCCTTGGAGACGATCTGACAGTTCTTGGTTCTAACCGTATCATCAGTCGGAGAATAGAAGATGACTAAAAAACGTTTCTCTTCGGGATCGAGCACCACGACATCAGCCCAAAGAAAAGAGGAAAAAATCGATAGCCAAACCGCACATATCACTCTGTTACGCCAGTTATTCATGTGGGAGGAATAGCAAATGCCTCACTTATTCTCACGCGAAAAAATCTCTTTCTGGGAAGAATACTGAGAAATACTTATCTGGGTGATTCCTCCTAGGCACGCCTCGGTTGAAATCGCAAAGGCTGACTTTGAAGATTTCACCAAGCTCCCAACTAATGAATGATCTTCGCGTTTCCCCTCGGTATTGTGCAGCTGATGCGGTCTGTGGATTCTCGGGTTCGGCTCGGATCGGTGATCACTCTCATGATGGGCACGCTGATGGCGGCGATCGACTCGAGTATCGTCAATATTTCCATTCCCTCGATTCAGGCGAGCTACCGATCGCGCGTCGATGACGTCGGCTGGGTCGTGAGCGGTTACCTGCTCGCCTACGCGGTGGTGATGCCGCTCACTCAATATCTTATGGGGAGGCTTGGGCTGTTTCGCCTCTTCCTCATCGGGCTTTCCCTATTCACCGTCGGTTCGCTCTTTTGCGGTTTTGCACCCAACCTTCCGCTTCTGGTTTCGGCTCGCGTGATTCAGGCCGCCGGCGGCGGGGTTTTGACACCGGCTTCGATGGCCGTGTTGACGTCGCTCTATCCGCCCCAAAAGCGCGGGAGGGTGCTGGGGCTCTGGGGAATGGGGATTCTGATGGGGCCCGCGATCGGCCCGACCTTGGGTGGGGTTCTCACCCAACACTTTGGTTGGGCGTCGATATTTTTCGTGAATCTGCCTCTGGGTGTGATCGGGATCTTAGGCTGTTTCCGCTACGTTCGCGTTCTCAAGCTCGAGACACCTGAGCGCCATCCTCTGGATTGGCTTGGCTTCATCGCCTTTTCTGTTTTTCTCATCGCTCTTCTCTCAGCTGTCTCCCGTTTGGAGCAAAGCGGGGCGTTTTCCATTCCCACGCTCGGGGGCTTGACCGTCGCGTTCCTAGCTGTGGGAGCGTTTCTTGTGAGGGAACGAGGGCGGAACCACCCTTTGATTCGTCTTGGAATTTTTCGGCATCGAGCCTTTTCTGCGTGTCTCATTGTCACCTTCATCCGTGCGGCGGCCCTGTATGGGGGGATCTTTCTTCTGCCGTTTTTGCTCCAGGGGGTCTTGGGCTACACCGAGACGCAATCGGGTGTTGTGATGCTTCCGGGGGCAATTCTTATTGGTGCTCTCCTGCCGTTTTCTGGGCGCTGGTGTGACAGGCGAGGTGCTCGGGGCATTTCGATGTTGGGTCTCTTTGTTGTAGCGGTCTCCTTTTTTGTTTTGGCGGTGGTGGGTTCCCAGGCCTCGTTGTGGGTCATTTTGGTCAGCATGGCTCTCAGGGGTTTGGGCATGGGTCTTCTCATCACGCCCCTATCCGTGGCGACGGTGAACTCGGTGGCCCAAAATGAGATCGCGATGGTTTCGGCTCTGAGTAGTTTGTCACAATCGATTGGCGGAGCGATGGGTGTGGCGGGGGTTTCGGTGCTTCACCAATTTGTGAAGTCTTCTCTCCAGGCGGCCGGAATCGGTGCAGTGGCGGCCGAGGGAGTCGCTGTGCAGCGGGGATTTTGGATGGCGGGTTTTCTCGTTTTTCTTTCCCTCATTCCCGCGTCAGAGGTCCCCCGGCTCAAGGCGTCGGCGCCGGCCGTGGGTGAGCTGCACGCATAGTATAATGATCAGATGGAATTCATCTTGGCTTTTATCCTCGTCGCACCGGCCTTTGGATCGCTGCTTCGCCACAACACACGCCCTCTCCAGGCGGAGAGTCTGGTTGAAAATCTGGTTCCCTGGGAGACTCCCCTCTCTGGATTCTTCATCCGGAGTCACGCCGAGGTTCCGCGAGTGGACGAGAACCAGTGGTCGGTTACGATCGATGGGCTTGTTGAAAACGAGGTGACCTTCACGCTCGCTGAGTTGAGGGCAATGGAACAGGCGAGTCTCCACGCGGTTTTGGAATGTGCGGGCAATGGACGAGCGCTGATTTCGCCACGAACTGCCGGGGTGCCGTGGAAAAAGGGCGCGGTGGGAAATGCGGAGTGGACAGGGGTCCCGATCAACACTCTTCTGTCGCGTGCGAAGCCAAAGGCTGGGGCCAAGTATGTGACTCTCACTGGGGCCGATGTGCCTGCCCTCAAATCCACACCACAGTTCATCCGTAGCATCCCACTCGACAAAGCCCTCGAAGCGGGCACGCTCCTAGCTCTCCAGATGAATCGGGTCCCGCTGCCGCTTCTCCATGGAGGCCCCACCCGCATTGTCTTGCCGGGTTGGTATGGACAGAACTGGATCAAATGGGTGGTGAGGCTCACGCTCAGCGAGACCGAAGACCAGGGCTTCTTCATGAAAAAGGGGTACCGGATGCCGACGACGGCGATCACGCCGGAGACCAAATGGGACTCCGCGACCGGCACTCCCGTACAGGCCTTGCGCGTCCAGAGTCTCATCGTTTCTCCAATTGATGGGGAGAAGGTGAGCAAGAACTTTGAGATTCAGGGGAAGGCCTTCTCGGGGTCGGGGACAATTACAAAGATCGAGACCTCGATCGATCAGGGAAAAAATTGGGTGGCGGGCATGGTCGCTGGCGCGCACCCCGACGGTGGCTGGCAGGAATTCAGTGCGCCGATCGTGGCTCAAAAAAAGGGGCGCCTTGAGATCTGGTCTCGCGCCACCGACAGTGACGGTCATGTTCAGCCGCTCAAGCCCAATTGGAACCCCGCCGGGTATCTCTACAATGCCATCGATCGTGTGGTGGTGAATGTGATGGAGAAACCGCCCGTCTTCGCCAAGGGGCTCCTCACAACAAAGTGTCTCACCTGCCACGATTTCAGTCTGATTGCCATTCAGCGGTTGAATGAGGTGGGTTGGGCGAAGGTGCTCGACAAGATGGAAGGGTTTGGCGCCGTCCTCACACCTGGGGAAAGAAAACAAATCCTAACCAATCTAGTGGCGACGGAGCCGATCGAATCGACCTCGCGAACTGAGTATGGCCAGGAAGCCAGCACCTTCCGAATGGTCCGCAGGACTCGCGATCCGCAGCGCGGTTCGGCGCTTTATAAAACTAATTGCGCCACCTGCCACGGCCAAAGTGGAGTCGGCGACAAGGCCCCGCGTTTAAGAGGCCGCGCGATCCCCCACGGCGTCTTTGAAAACTCCATTATAGAGGGCCGCGGCGAAATGCCTGCCTTCGCGGAAGCGCTTGACCCCCAGGCTATCAACGATATCCGGAGCTACCTGGAATAGTGAGATGGTGGGGAGGGCCCTTTAAAGGAGTTCGTTGCGGAGGTGTTTGAGGGCGCATCGGCCGAGGAATTGGCGGCCGGTGTTTGAGCCCTTGAGCCACTCTTCGGGGGGGAAGAGATCGAAGAGGCCGATCTTGAAGAGTGTGGGAACGGCAAACATGAGCTCGCGCTCGATCTCACCTCGCTCGCCCAAGTTGTAGCGCTCCAGGTTGTGGAGCATCGTTGCGACCGTGCCGGTCTGGACGCTCGTGCCATCCTTCAATTTCACGGCTGGGAGAGATTCTCCCTCGGCCAAAATCTTCCGGTTAATGCCAGCGAGTGCGTGGGAATGTAGGCTGTTTTCCATAGCTTTCACTAGCCGTAGCACAAGTGTTTCGGTGCGATCAAGGCGGTGTTCCTGCAACGGTTTATCCGCCCTACAGGTTGACTCTTAGCGTCTAAAGTCGCTAAAAGCAGAGGAACTATTATTTGGCCTCAGAGGCCCGTTGGAGGTTCTGTGAAACTTAATTATTTCAATTGTTTGCGTTTCCTGCGGTGGTCATTGCTTTCCCTTTTTCTGGTTGTCTCGGCGGGCCAGGCCAAGGTTTATAGCAATATTCAGATCGCTGCCTATGGCGAGGACCGGAGTTTTCATCTCGAACAATGCCAGTCCAAGACATTTCTCAATTTCATGGAAGAATTAGTATATCCCGCCATCAAGGGCGATGCGGTGAACCGAACCGGTGGGGAACACATTGATGCTGTGAAGGAGGGAGAAGGAATCGAGATTCGTCTCACCGATAACGTGAGCACGTATCATGTGAAATACAAGGCGGCGGAGGAAGAAAATTCTGAGCGGGCGGGCCGAAGCTTCGCCGCAGTCGGATTCAAGAAAAAGGGGACGGTCGCCAAATACCTGGCTGATGCGAGCGACTCCTACTACTTGAGCTCCCTTGAGGAGGTCGGGGGCGATGCCGACCAGCTCCGCCTATTTTACGATGTCATCATGAGAATCATGACCAGGTGTGATGCCTCAGGTCTCGACGATCTTGGGGAAAAGACCCAGCAGGTCGCAGCCGACTTCATCGCCGTTTTGGTGGCAGAGCAGTACCGGCACCTCACGGGTGGCGACGGCGAGCTGGGCAGTCGTTTCAACTGGGACGATGCGCTCTTGCAGGTCACGTTGCTGGCGAGTTTCCACTCAGGCCAAACGGACAATGACTGGGGGATGTTCCTCGAAAAACAGTTCACGAACCAGGTTTTTGATCAGAGTTATCCCGATTACGATGAGGATGGAAATCGCAAGAAGAACAAGTATGGAAAACCTGCGAATTTCTCGGTGTACCAGCAGTATCGTGATCCCCGCCGCGTTGACCTCGAAAAGCGAGATAGCCAGCTCAACGATTACTGGCAACAGAATCCTGATTGTAGTCGCAGCGGCATCAACAAGACCCGCCGTGATTTCACCCTTATGGGAACTGAGATCACACAGTGGTTGCGCGACAACAAGAAGACCAAGAACCTGAATAAGGTTCTGACTTCCGTTAAGGCGCGAGGGGCTAGTAACGTCTTCCAGGCTATCTCGACCTATCTCATCAATGACGACACACCGACGAATCTCGGTCGAGGTTCGAAGACCCTCGTCAAAGGCGTCGTGGACCTCCTCATGGAGATTCGGGAAAACGCCGTCGACATGACACAGGATTTCGCGGCCGCTCAGGCGGCCAAGAAAGACAAGAAGCGCGGACCGCGCGCCTAGCCGCGGGATGAAGAGTAATTTGTTCTTGGTGGCTAGATAAGCAAAGCGATCGGGATTACGCGCATTCGGGGCGAAGGGCTAGATGCCTTCTGGCCTGCCGTTGCGAAGACGATTTTGCCGCGCTTGTAGAACTTGAGAAAACTATGGGCGCTCGCAATGGCCGCGGGAGAGGGGTGATCTTCGAGGATGGGAATCACTCCAAGCTCGACTCCGCGGATTCGAAAGGCCAAAGGAACCAGGGATCCCGAGCGCGTGCGAAATTGAAAAATGCTCGACCTCATTTCAGGTCTATAGTGGATCTGACACCGCAAATTTGCGTAGAGAAAACGGGTTAGGTCATAGAGCGGATCAGTTCGCATTCCTATCAGGTGAGATGCCTCCCCTTGGTCCTCAAGGTAAAAAGTCCCTTTTTTCGCAGTGCCCTCGACGGGTAGGAATCGAATGAGAAAGAGGGACGAGTAGGCTTGAAGCAGCTTACGGATGGTGGGGCGGGAAACACGAGTGGCTCTGGAAATTGCCATAAGGTCGAGCGGTTCCCCCTGGTGAAGGGCCAAGTGGGTATAAAGACCTCTTAGGGTCTGGAAGGAAAGAGCGGTGTCCACTAAGAGTCTGAGATCTCTTTCTAGAATTGTCTCAATTTGAGTATCGATTTTCTGGATGAAAAGAGATTCATCTCGGATTGCAAAAAGCCCCGGTAGACCTCCCTTGCGAAGGTACTGAGAGACTAAGGATGGTGCGCGGGATGTCTTCTTGAGCTCAACCGATTCAAAGCGATCAGCAAGATCGATAAGACACCGCGGTAATGGTCTCTCTCTGGCTTCACTGATATCCAAGGGAAGAAGTTCATAGTAGATGATTCTTCCCGTCAGTGATTCCAGGATTCTCTTTCGGCTCGAAAAACGCACGGAACCGGTCAGAAGGAATTGCCCCGGTTTTTTGTGGGTTCGGACATGTTCTTTGAGAGCGGGGAACAACTCGGGAAGAAGCTGGGTTTCATCGAGCACAGTTGGAAACACGGAGATGGATTCGAGGAATCCCGTGGGATCTCTTTGAATGATGTCGGATGTGGTTCGGAGATCAAGCGTGTAGTATCCCCGAGCAATCTGCGTGCCCAGGGTGGTTTTCCCTACCTGTCTGTGACCGAGTAAAGCTACCAAAGGACTGAATTTGAGCCCCTTGGTGAGAGCCGCTTGGAGGTGACGAGGTCGAAAATGTGCCACTCCCTAAGTATCGGAAGGATCTGTAAAAGTGTAAATAGCCTTTTCCACTTTTACAGAGGTTGGTTGTCACTGTGAGTCGATGGAGAACTCTTACCCTTTGATGGCGCGACGAATCATCATCTCGACGACGGGGGTGGTTCTCGTGAACTCAAGGGCAATTTGTGGATGGGATTTTCGAAAGACCCGGAAGATCTCATCGGCAAAGCCCTGTCCCAGCTCCTTGACCCCTGCAAAATCGAAGGTGATTCGCTTGTAACGATCGAGTCCCGCGAGGAGTCGCTTAGCCTGCGATCGGGCGAGAAGGCCACCCTCGCGACTGAGCTGGACGCTCACCTGACCCTTGTCGAACTCGTAATCCGCGTTCGTATGGGCGGCGAAGAGCTCGGATAATTTTCGTTTGGTCTGTCGGCGAATCCGAAATTCGACACGCGTTCCGAGGAGCGGGCGCTCTTCGCCGATGAAGGTTTCCCGAATCTGGTTATCGACCGTGGCCGTGAGTCGGTGACTCCGGAGCCGAAACCGGTCTGCGATCTTGGAGGTGAAAAATATCCCCTCTCCGCTGTGGGCCTCGGGGGCGGTCGTCTGCTTGCCTTTGAAGAGGTGCTCGAGGGCCTCGAGTTCGGTCTTGAGGTGAAATCCTCTTTGCACGTTTTGGTAGACGCCAATGCCGAAGTCTCGAATCTCAAATTCAATGTCTTGGTTGGAGAGTTTGATGACGATCTTGGAAACTTCCGAGCGGGCGTGGTCGATGGCGTTGTTGAGCATCTCAGTGAAGGCATAGGATAGGACCGTATGCGCGTTCTTGCCTAATTGAGCGCGAAGCTGAAGCTTGCGATCAATCTCCTGGAAAACGATATCCTCCTGGAGGCCTTTTAGCTTTTTGTGGAGGACAACCACTCGTCCCGGCGTCGGGCGCTTCACTCCCTGGCGCTGCCACGAGTAAAGAGCGCCCCGGGTGGAACCCGCCTTCTGAAGCTCTCCCCGCGTAACTAGAATTCTCAAATGCTGGGCTACATTCTGTCGACTAATCCCGAGAAAGCGCACCAGGGTCGAAGAGGGGAAGGGGGAGTGGGTCCGTGCCCACTGAAGGATGCGTTTCTTGGTCTCCACTCTTCCATTGTATCGGCAATTGTCATGGGAAAGTAAAATCAATTGTAATGGGGTGACAATGGAAGGTGGCTTGGCCTAGTATCGGGCTCTATGCCGGGATCTGATTTTCGATCTGAACACGTTCGCAGCATTGGGTGGGACATCCTCTGGACTGTTCTGACGTTCGGCCTTTATAACGTTTACATTCAGTCGCGCCAAATTCACGCGCTCAATGCGATGTTACGGCAGGACAAATATGGCTTTTGGAGCTGGGCTCTCTTCACGATTCTGACGTTCGGCCTTTACCAGATCTATCACGAGTACCGAAAATCGAAGGACCTCGTGGCCTTGGTGCCCGGGGTGAATGACATGGAACCGATTCTCAACGTAGCGCTCAGCTGCTGCGGCTTCCACATCGTCGCCGACTGCCTCCAACAAACCCACATCAACCAATTCTACGGCTCTACATCGCTTTAGCTATCGAGACCATCGGATGGATGCAGTCTCCGGGAGAGGGGAAGGCGGTTTTGGGGGGCGCACTGTAAAAGTACTCTACGCCACTGTGCAAAACACGATCGAGGTCCTCTGGCAGGGTTATGAACAGCTCACCGTCGCTTCCGATAAGGAGAATCAAGCCATCTTTCAAAAGCAAGTCAGCGACAACGCCAAGGTGATCACAACCGAGCTCGCCAGTGCACTGAAGCTGATGCGCGAAAAGCGCTACCACATCCTGGAAGAGATCAAATTCGTGAACGAGCTTGGCAACGTCGCCGCAGCAATAGACACCATCATGAAGGGGGAACTGGGATCAGATCCTGGATTTCTAGAAACGTTGCAAACCAAAAAATAACCCGTTCACCGAGCGATGTTTAGGCGCTTGCGCGAATTTCCTGGGGACGGGTGGGAAAGAATGGATTGAGAGGTTTGTGCGGCGGGCCAAGAGCGTCTCGCGCGAGAGGTTAGTAATGAGGTCATAAGTAAGTAAACGTATGACCTCATTAGTAGATGGTGGGCATTTTATTTCTTGCCGTACGTGCCATCGAAATCGATCTCCACTGCTGACTCGATGGAGTTGCTCTTCGTGCCGCCGACCGTGGTTGTGCCGGTGTTGCCTTCTTTCCAGCCGCCGGAGAAGACGCCGGAGAGGCGGAGTTCGAAATCGCGGGGGTTGGTGCAGTTGGCGATGGCCTCTTCTTTGGTGATGAGGCCGCCGTGGAGTAGGGTCATGAGGCTCTGGTCGAAGCTTTGCATGCCTATTGTCGCGCTTTCTTCGATGACCGTTCCGATTTCGTTGGTGCGATCAGGATCGATGATGAGATCTCTCACGCGCGCGTTGTTTAGAAGTATCTCGACAGCAGGCACGCGCCCCTTGCCGTCCTTCTTGGAGACGAGCCTTTGGGAGACCACCGCCACAAGACAGGCGGCGAGCTGCAACCGAACCTGATCCTGCCGTGCGGGGGAGATCGCACCCATGATTCGATTGATCGTTTCCTTCGCGTCATTCGTGTGGAGAGTGGAAAAGACGAGGTGGCCCGTTTCCGCGGCCGAGAGTGCCATCGTGATGGTCTCTTCATCGCGCATCTCACCGACCAGGATCACGTCGGGATCCTGGCGGAGCGCATATTTCAAAGCCGAAGCGAAGTTTTTGGTGTCGAGCCCCACTTCACGTTGCGTGACAACGCTCTTCTTGTCTTTGAAAACAAACTCAATGGGATCCTCGATCGTGAGGATATGGTAGGAGTGGCGCTTCGAAATCTCGTCGATAATGGCGGCGAGAGTTGTGGATTTACCACTGCCGGTGGCGCCAGTGACCAAGACGAGGCCTCTGTGGCCGTCGGTGAGATTTTTGATGGCCGCCGGCAGATGGAGAGCATCAAGCGGTACAATCGCGTCGGGAATGTGGCGGCAAACCATGCGCGGCACTCCGCGCTGTTGGCAGATATTGATACGGTAGCGGCCCATCCCGGCGATTTCGTAACCGAGATCGATCTCTTCGCCGCCTTCGTATCGCTCGCGCTGACGCTTATTCATCAGCGTGTAGGCGAGCTCAACCAGCCCCTGCGAAGAGAGGCGAGCTACCTTTCCTTCGGCATCGGTGCCCAGGTAATAGAGATTCCCGTTGACCCGAACGATCGGTGGCAGACCAGATTTGAGGTGGACGTCGGACGCCTTTTTTTCACTCGCCTTTTTTAGCACCTGCTCGAACTGCTGCAGGGCTACGCGCTTTATCTCTGTTGCTACTGTCTTTTCCTGGCTCATCGACAGTCTCGTCCGCTTCTTCTTCGATCGATGGATTTAAAGCACCTGTGAGAAGGGCCTGACCGCCATCCTTCAGATACTTCGCTTCTATCTTCTTTCGGATCTTATCGACGAATTCTGGATGTTCCTTGAGGAATGTTCTTGTATTATCGCGACCTTGACCGATTTTCTCACCGTCAAGAGCAAACCACGAGCCGCTCTTCTCAATAACGTTGTATTGCAGCGCGAGATCAATGATATCGCCCTCTTTGGAGATCCCCTCGCCATATAAGATGTCGAATTCGACCTGCTTGAAGGGTGGTGCGAGCTTGTTTTTGACGACTTTGACGCGGGTGCGCGCCCCAATGACGTCGTCTCCATTCTTAATGGCTGTCACGCGTCGAATATCAAGTCGTACGGACGCGTAGAATTTTAACGCGTTGCCACCTGTTGTGGTCTCAGGATTCCCGAACATCACTCCCAGCTTCATCCGGAGCTGGTTGATGAAGATCACGCAGGTCTTCGACTTACTGATGCAGCCGGTGAGTTTTCTCAGCGCCTGAGACATCAGTCGCGCCTGCAGACCCATGTGAGAGTCGCCCATATCGCCTTCGAGCTCCGCCCGCGGAACGAGTGCTGCCACCGAGTCGATGACGACCACATCGATGCCGCCGCTTCTCACGAGAATCTCGGCGATCTCAAGAGCCTGCTCACCCGTGTCGGGCTGAGAGATGAGAAGGTCATCGATGTTCACTCCCAATTTCTTCGCGTAGTTCACATCGAGCGCGTGCTCGGCGTCGATGAAGGCGGCAACGCCCCCTTCTTTCTGCGCCTGCGCTACCGTATAGAGCGCGACGGTCGTTTTTCCCGACGATTCCGGCCCATACACTTCCGTGATACGGCCCCGGGGCAATCCGCCCGTGCCGAGCGCGAGATCTAATGAATAAGCGCCCGTAGGGATGACTCCGAGGTCAGCCATGAGCTTCCTTCCATCCCCCAATTTCATGATGGAACCTTTTCCAAACTGCTTCTCGATTGAGAGCAGCGCCATACTCACCGCTTTTTGTTTGTCGCTTTCTGGTTTCTGTTGCATGTCCATATGTTTTTCTCTCCTCAAATTTGTGTGGCTACGATCAAGTGCAAAATAATATTGGCGTAAATTCCTGAGACAACATCATCGAGTACGATCCCCCAACCGTTCTTGAGACGTGAATCAAAATAACTCGCGGGCGGCGGCTTAACGATATCCAAGATGCGAAACAAGATGAAGCCGAACGCCGCAAACCCAGTCGTTATAGGGATTCCTATCATAGTGAAAAGGATGCCGACAATCTCATCGATGACGATCTGACCAGGATCTTCCTTCTTGAAGTGACGCCGAGCAGAATCGCTCAGCCAAATCCCGAGCAATGTCAGGACGAGGGTGAAAAGAGTCTGAGAAAAGCCATTCAGATGGGGGAAGAGGTACCAGGCGATCACAAGCCCCACCGCAGACCCCGCCGTCCCTGGCGCGATGGGCACATAACCCGAGTAAAGCCCCGTCACATACGCCAGCCGGACGATCCGAAAGGGCTTAAAGGGCTCTAGCCGCTTAGTCAGCCGATGCAACATGCTCATTGTTATGCCAGCCGCCGTCCCCCGCGACAAGGCGGTGAGGGTAGCATCGGCCCATAACGCGGACCCGAATGAACCGCGACTTTTCCAGTACTTCAGCAAGATCCATCTGAGGCCGCATCGGGTTTGATTCTACAGCGTCGCTACGCCTGCCTGATGAGCGGCTCGTTTGAGATCAGAATCTAAGGTGGCGAGCGATAGTTTTTCTCTGATAGCCAGATACAAGTAGCACGCATCGTAGGTGGTCAGGTCATGTTTGGCGGCCAATCCCAGGATTGGACCGAAGGCCTCACTAGCACCCACGCCGGCTGCTCTAATCGGCAATCGGGCGATGGACTCCAAGAAACCGGCGCTCGTGTCCGTCGTATTTTAGGCCTAATAGGTAGCGGTCATGTCTTGCTCGACGCCATAGGTGGCACGGAGCATTCGGAGTTGTTTTTGGAATTCGTTCCCGGTTGTGAACTGAAATTCGAATCGACGCAATGCTCGGCCAATTAGCTTCTCGGCCTCCTTCTCAGTTGGCTGGTTGAGCCATCTGAGACGGACGTTGTGATCGCGCGGCAGCGCAGTGGAATACTCGCCAAGTCTTTCTCCAATCGCAATATCACAGTGTCCGTTGTTGAGTTGAGTGAGCGTGCTGAATGGATAGACTTCGACAGATTCGCAAATTCTCGCCTTCACAGGGTTACGGTGCACGTATTTGTAGACGTAAGCGAGATCGCGGGGTTTATGCAGAATAGTCCAGTGATACCGGGCTCCAAAGATCTTGTTGATTCGCTTCGAGGCCCGGGCTATCCGGCGGCTGGCCTCGGTGAATAAGTATCTCATCGCAGAGCCGAGGTTGGCCTCAGGTGTACCCACGAGTAGGTGAATATGGTTCGCCATCAGAACGAAGGCAAAATAGTCGCAGCCGAATCTTGTTTGGGTGAGTTGCAAACACTCGCAAAATATTTCCCAAACTATCGGAAGCGGCAACTTGAACCACTCGCGGTTATTCGCACGGATCGTCACATGATAGGGCGCGATGGAACTCTTGATGAGGCGCTGTCTAGGCATAGTGAAATGGAAAGCAGAAAATATGCCAAGGGCCTGGGCTTGCGCATTTTCATGAGGCATCCGGAAATCGGACTGGTGACCGCCACCTTTTAGGCCTAAGAAACGACGGGCACGATAGGGGCACAGGACGCGATAGGACGATCGTCGAATGGACGACGGCTGGCTAGGTTTTGGTCGGTGGGGAAGTAGCCGTTTTTCTTGGGTTCTGTTGCCGGGAGGGACGCGAAAGGAGGTGAAATAGGACGGTCTGCGATTTGCAGCATTGAGCGGAATATCAAGGGGGTATCATGAAGGTCACATTTGCAATTCTGGCGGTTCTTCTTTCCGCGAACAATCTTTGGGCGAGCCACGACGGGCTCAAGGTTGAGGCGAAGGGTGCTGTTGATCGGGAGGCCGCGCCGGAACGTCCGGTGAAGGACCCGCTTCAGAGCCTCATCTACAGCGTATTCTACAATAAAGGTGTGACGGGTCCGATGAACCAGGAAAAGGATCGCAAGTTTGCCGATCTCCTATTTGACACATCGGCTGAGCTAGCTGAGATCGTCCGAAAGGGCGGCGAGGATCAGGCCGATGTTTTGGCGCAGCTGATGATGCCGTGGATGGGCAGTATTGACGCTCTCGAGGCGGCTATCCAAGACGACGCCCAGAAATATCAGGTGCCGAAGGCTCTGGCGGATCGTTTGGCGCATGCGGCGCATACTCTTCGCCACATCACGAATGGCTACGAGCTCGAGCAGCTTCCCGGCGGTGCCGGCGAGGATGAAGGCACTTTCAAGACTCATTTCTTCAATATCGTGAAGGGGCACAAACAGGCTCAGCACGTGGTTCCTGGGACAATAGTGGCTGTGCGCGAGCTGCCGCCTCCGCCCAAGATCGAGGACAAGGCCGAGCAAAAGCCGATCATCACGGAGAGCGACGTAAAAGAGGCAATCGATCAGCTTCAGCAAACGTGGGAAATGATAATGCCGAAACCTTCGTTGCCCAAGAAGTCGAAGTTGTATAGGCATTTAGATTCAGCCCGCATAGAAAGTATCATCGCGCCGAAATGGAGGAGATCATCTGAGGTAGATAAAATTCTGCCGAGCGAGATATTCCGGCAGATCCGTGGCGAGGAAGCATACCTGCCGAAGGGAATATACATTGAAGATCGTAAGAATCTGCAGGACCTGCTCCAGAAAATAGGGCAGAAAGGGTCACTGCGTCGCACTCTCAACGGCCACCCTGGCCTTGGTGGCGGTGAACTGGACCTCGAACTCCTCGAGAAAGTCCGACAGATCAACGGCATTGAAGCCCTTATCCGGGAGTAGGCGATTTCTCGGCGTCTGGGAGGCCTTACTCCTGGGCGCCGAGCTCTTTCCGGAACACGTCTAGGAAACGTGAGAAGAGAATGCCGAGCTGTTTCTTCATGCCGGCTGCCTTCTGCCCTTCCTCTCTCAAAATAATGTGGAGCTTGTCTTCCACCAGGATGCCGCCGGCAGAGGGGATCACGCGTGTGGTTTGCCTGGCGTAGGAGAGTTGGTCGGTCCTGCTCACGGTGTTTTCAATGCTGGTCTCGCCGCCGACCTTCATGGGTCGGGTGACGATCTGCTTCCCAGTGGCGTCGAGCTCATAAAGGCCGCCAAATGGGGTGTCGACCTCAACGTGGAGCTTGTATTCGTGTTCCTTCTTGTCCCTACTCACCGAAACCGTTTCGCCGTTTGTAATGCGGGGTGAGCCGTCCTTAAAGAGGATTCCGTACTCCTTGTGCTTGGTGACTAAAGCCACGTAGTCGTCGGCCTTCACACCCTTATAGTAGGCCCGTGAGAACTGGACCAGCTCTCGGGCGGTGTTTATCTGCTGCTCGGTGACCGCCTTGTGTTCGCTTGTGAGCCTTTCGACGAGCGCCTGAGAAAATCCCGCAGGGAGCCCATCCGCGATCGCGAAAAAAGGCATGAAAAAGGCAGTTAAGATACTGAAATGATGTAACTTCATAGTTCCCCCGGTGTCGTTAAAGGCCCAAGTTAGGACATTTCGATGCGCCTAGTCAATTCGGAGGAAGAAGTTTGGAAAGGAGGTCGTCGCTGGCCGCCGCGGGCAGCATCTTGAGGATCTTCTGGGCGGAGATTCGGACCATCGTGTGGGCGTGGCCTTTATCGGTGACCGTGGGTGACTTGGTCATGGCGGTACCCTTCACGAGGATTTCATACCAGATGGCAAAGGTGAGATCCCCCTCGGCGGGACGCTTGGGCTCCCGCCGACAGGTCTGGCAGGTTTTGCGGGAGACCTCGAAATGGTTGGGGTTGTCGGTGTTGAGCTGTGTGCGCAAGAGGCCGCAGCCAAATTTCTTTCCCCCCAAAGAGGATCGGTAGGGGCAGCTCTCGATCGACCGTTGAGTTGTCGTGAGGAACGCGGGCTTAGCTTCGATCCCAGACCCGGTCCACCGGGCGGCGCGGGCGCGCGCTCTGTCGATGGCGGAACGGTGACGGGGCGTTTCGCCGAGGATGGTGCGCGAGCGCGCGTGGGTCCAATACTTTGTTTCTTGAGTGGCGTGGTTCGTCTCGCGGCCGAGGTAGAGTGGCTGGATCCCGTGTTGCATGAAGAGATTGCCGAGGCACGTTTCTGTATCCGGCCAGCCCTTCACGAGGGGATCTCTCCCGCGGGCGCTGCCATAGACATTCGCCGAGCGGCGAATCGACCAACCGGCGCCGATGCGATCCATGGTCGGCATATGGAAGAGGATGCAGCAGTGGCCGGGGTAGCCGTCGGAGGTGTGGCCCGTAAAGTCTCCGTCGGGGCCCGGGCCGCGCGGGCTCATCTCCCACCCCACCACCGGCGTTTTCTCGTCGCAAAGACTCATCAGATAGCTCACGAGATCGCGTCGTTTCGGGTGGACGTCGACGTGAGTGGCGAGGAGATAGGTCGTCGGGCAGCGGGAAAAGGCGTAGTCCATCGCATGGCAGATGGAGTCGGACGCGTGTTCAGTGGCCCCCACGTTGAGACGTGAGACCTCCACACCGGGGTTTTGTCGGAGTTTCGTCAGGGCGAGATCGGTTGGGAGCGTCGTTGAGGCTGTGTCGATGACGAGGACGAAGGGTAGTGTGTTTTGAGCCTGCCAAAGAGCGACCGAGGTCAAGAGCCAGTCGGGCGTATCCCTATGGGGGATCACTACGGTCACGTCGGCAGTTTGGGCCATTGGGCGAAAGTCTAACACCCGCGATTTTCGTGTCAAAGATGCGAAGTGTTAGGCGGCTTTGGAATTAAAAAGGCGTCCTTTGTAGGCGGCGAGCTTTCTGAAAGCGGCGTCGTAGACCATGAAGCGGGTTCCGGTTGCAGTGAGGTTGGGGTTGAGGTCGGGGTGATACTGCTTGGCGAGCTCTCGGTAGCGCTTGTGAATCACGGTCCAGTCGCGAGTCTCGGGGAGGCCCAAGATTAAGAGCGCGCGGCGAACTTCGTTGGGGAGCACCGGTGTTGTCGGGCGCGGGGGTGGTGGCGGGGTGGGGCGAGCCTGCGTGGGCCGCGGCCGTTGGGTCTCAACGCGGATGACGACGGGCTTCTTGGGGGCCCACCATCGGAAGAGAAAAGTCTCGCCGAGCTCTACGACGGTCACCTTGATAAGCCAGATGACTCCGCCGAGCACGAGTGTGGGGATCGCCGAAAATTGAAAGCACTCCGTGAGGCGTGCCTCGAGGTGGCCCGGGCGCGAATAGGTAAAGTAGAAGGCCCAGAAGAGAAAAAAGCCGAGGGGGAAAACGAGTCCACCGGGAATAGTGGTGAGTGCCGCTTCGCTGAAGATCTCAAGGCCGATGAAGGGGAGGAGCGACCAGTAGACTCCCGCGAAGGAATCTCGTCTCTCAAGTGAAAGGTCCGAGCCCTGGTGGGGATGGGACCGCAGGCGATACGCCTCTTGCCTGTAATCGTGGGAATTCATGCCTTCCTCTTAGGGAGAGGTATTGCAAGTTCTTGCCCGAAAATCCGTGTGTATAAATTGTGAAAAAATGGCAGGCGAGTGACGGGAGAGGGGGGACTCGGCGCTAAGTTATTGCGATCGCGGGGAATTGGTTGACTAGTTAATGGACGGTCACGCGCGTTGGGAGGCGGTTCGGGAAGGGGCGTGGTTCCCGATGGTTAGGCGGTATTCTGGGAGTGGGGTGTATGGGGATTGGGCAGTGGGTGGGGTCTTTCTCTTGGAGGTTGGCGATCAAGCAATACCGGTAGTTTGGGCGGTCGATTAGTGGCAGCGCTAGGACGTCTAAGTGAATTGGTGATTGCCGGAGAACTGGCTCGGTAATTATGCAAGTGTCCGCTGGCTTCTGGGGTGGAGGTGGGGTGGGTAGCTTAGGCGACGCCTCTTGCTATCGCGTGGGAGAAAATCCACTCCATGTTTTAGTTGGAAATAGTCCGATCCGGTTCGGGATTAGGGCACCTGTGGAAACGGCTTCGAACCTAGTGCTAGGCCCCCATTGATTCGTGAAGAGTTTTTTATTTGTGTTGACGGAATCCCGAGGTGATTCCGATCTATCGACGGTAAGACTTTGGAATCAGACTATTTTTTGAAGTGCTAATTTCTCTCTTTTCAAGAACTATCAATTTTCTCGCGCCATCTTGCGATATCATTAGGCTTTTCTTCTCTTAAAATACGTCGTCAAAAACCCGGGTTAGAGTCATCTCAATTGGGAGGCTCTATGTTTGAAAATATCTGCGATGAAATTCTATTGGTTGAAACTAGAGCCGCCGTGCTTAAGGAAAAGATCCAGACCAGCCGAGTGCTCGATTACCTGGCTGAAGTCGATCGTCGCCGGCTGTGGCTCAAGGAAGGCTATGCCAGCCTTTATGATTTTTGCATCCGTTATCTTGGATACTCCGAGGGGGAAACTCACCGGCGCATTCAGGCCTGTCGGCTGAGTCAAAAAGTTGTTGAGGTGAAACCTCTTCTTGAGAATGGGACTCTGTCTTTAACCTCCCTGACCCTGCTTTCACCTGTTCTTGAGAAGTCTAATGCCCAAGACCTTCTCCCCAGGGTCATCAATAAGCCATCCCGGGAGGTGGCTGATATTTTGGCCAGGGAGTTTCCTGAAAAGATCCAAAAGAAAGAGATCCTGAAAATCGTCTTAGATGAGGAACTGAAATCACTTCTCGACCAGGCAAAGAGGCTCGCATCGGAAAAGGATGGAGCTGCGCTCTTAAAGAAAGTGCTTAAAGACTTCGTGAGACAGAAGAAAACCCGAAACACCGTCACGCCACGTCACACCCACCAGGTACTTGCACGGACAAAGGTGGCGAGATGCCTATCGATTTCACCCGATATTGCCGCAGTTTTCTCCCGAAATCCTTTCTCTATCTTCGGAAAGTCAGTCAGTTCTTTTCTGAGCTCAGTATCCGGATCTTTGCCAATGGCCTTCCATTTGGCGATTTTGAATTTATAGAAGGCTGGGTAGCCCAGCATTACGTCGGACTTGAAAGTCGCGACCTTATCTTTGATTGATTTATTCTTGACCTTGTCCCAATAAATTAGAAACTCAGGAGCCAGATTCCTGACGAGAGGGACTGAGCCAACGATTTCTTTTCCGAAAAGAGGCGCGGATAAGATGTATATCAGCGCTAGCGAAATTCTGAAGTGGCTCTTAACTGACATGAATGAGTTGTCATTTTTACGCTGCTTCACGCTTTCCTACAATCTTCAGCCAATATGAGTTTCCTGACGATGTTCACGTCTAGGTCGATGTGGACCTGAGTATAGGCGTGAGTCGTTGGCTGCTGGGTGTGGTGCCATCAGACGCAGCGCACCGGCGTGGTGTGGGGGGTGCCGCTTGGTCCATCGAGCGGAAATGCCTCGTCGACGCCGGCGAGGAAGTGGTTATCGAGGTTTGTGACGGATTCGACGGAGACGTACCGGGCGAGGACGTGGTCGGAGAGGCGGCCGAGGCAGCTTAGGTTGGGGAAGCCGGGGCCTTGGTTGAGGCCGGCGAGCATGGGGAGGTGGAGATACGGCGTTAGCTTTTCGACGGCGAGGAAGTGGTCAATTTGGTTTTCGAGGCTTCTTGTTGTGAGTGTGATCTCACCCATTTGGCGCAGAATATCGGCTTGGGCATTTCGGCTGAGGAGGCGATTCACTAAGCCCGCGTGATCAAAGCCGGCCGAGAAGATGAGGTGGTCATAGATGCGCGTCTCTTCGCCGGAGTTGTATTCGATCTGCACGACGAGCTGGTCCAGGGAGTCGACCGTTACTTTCGTAAATTTCCCAGGAACGATCTCCACATTGCGCAATCGATCCAGCTCCTGTTTCATCGCGACGGAGAAGACACCCCGATCCGTTCGTGAAATGAAATTCTTGCGATCCTGCCGTGTGAGCTGGAGCCAGTTGGCCTGGAAGGGGTCGGTATAGACGTGATTTTCCGCGAAGCTTTCACCGCGCGAGAATGTCATCGCCTGGGGAGAGATGATGTCCATCTGGATGCGAGGATTGGCGGCGCCCAAAGAGGCGGCGATCGTGGCGGCCGTTTCGCCAGCGCCCACGAGCGCAATGGATCCCCGCTCCAGAGTTGCGTAGTGCGAAAATGCCTTCCAGAATGAGGGCACCGTGAGAACGCGTGGGTGGTTGGGGACATGAAAAGGAAACTTCGCCTCACCCGGGCCGGTCAGCACCACTCCATCGGCCTCGAGGGTGACGGAGTTCCCATCGGGCGTGGTGGTTTTCACTTGCCAGATGCCATCGGCGATTTCGAGCTCCTCCACACGGGCTTGGTGAAGCCTGATGTCGCCTTCTACCTTCTTAAAGACCCAATGCAGATAGTTCGCCCATTGAGTGTGTGTCGGCGCCGGCTTTCCGCGATCGATCCACTCGCTGTACTCGTGGTTATCGACTAGGTGGTTTTGCCACGAGAACCGCTGCATTCGGTAGTTGATCTTACGGTTGATCGAATCGCCCCAGAGAAAGGAGTAATAGGGAAAACCCACATCCTTCTCAGGTGAGGTCCCGAGGCTCAACTGACCGTTCGTGAAGCCGGATTCTGGCTTCCAGTGGTGTCCAATGGAATGTTGCTCGATGAGAGTGATCTCGGGAATACGAAAGCCCATCTCTCTGAGAACGGAAGCCTTCGCGGCGATCGCCATGGCTTTCGGGCCCGCCCCGACGACAATCAGACGCTTGGTTGACTCGGGTGCTGTCACTGCGACACCTCTAGCGGAATGCGAGGAAGCGATTTGCGGTCGACCTTGCCTGTTGGGGTTTGGGGGAAGAACGGGATCGTCATGAAATGCGATGGCACCATGTAGGTGGGAAGCAGAGTGAGGAGGTCCGCCCGCAGGCGGCCCGGATCGATTGTGCCCGTCAGATAGGCGATGATCTCGTCATGGCCACCGACATTGGCAAGGGCCACAACACATTCCTTGATCCCCGTCAGCTCGCAGATCGCAGTTTCGATTTCGCCGGGCTCAATGCGGTAGCCGTGGTACTTGATCTGGTGGTCGACTCGGCCCAGGATTTCGCACTGGCCGTGGACCATGCGCCCTCGGTCACCGGTCCGGTAGCGGCGCCCTCCGCCGGGCGTACTCAGAAATTTATCCAAGGTGAGGGAAGGCTGGTTTCGATAACCTCTCGCCAACCCCTCGCCAGCGATGAGGACCTCGCCGACTTCACCATCAGGAACGAGCGCCAGATTCTCATCAACAATCGCGATTGCCGTATTGGCGATCGGACGCCCCACCACAATTTGGCCCGTGGCAAAATCTTGCGGTGTGATTTCGTGGGCGGTAGACCAGATCGTCGTTTCGGTCGGGCCGTAAAGGTTCCACACCCGGCCCTTCTGTCGGGCGAAATCTTTCAGCAGAGGCAATGGGAGTTTTTCGCCTCCGCACAGCATTTTGAAGCCCTCGGGCGCGGTCCAGCCTGCGTCGAAAAGGGCACGCCAGGTGATGGGCGTGGTCTGAAGCAATGTCGCGCGGTGTTCGCCCAAAGCCTGCTTCAAGAGGTCGCCGTTAAAGACCGTCCGCCGCGTGACGAGGATCAAGGTCGCGCCTGTGCTCCAGGCGCAGTACATGTCGAGCCCGGCGATGTCGAAGGTGAGCCCCGTGACGCCCACGACAACCTCATCCTGCGAAAAGTCGAGGATCCCAATCAGTGAATGGATGAAATTGACGACGCTCGCGTGCTCTATCTCGACGCCCTTGGGCCGCCCCGTCGATCCGGAGGTGTAAAGCACGTGGGCCAGATTGTGCGAGAACAGGTCGGGCACTTCAGGATTCTGATCACTCTCATCTTCCCATTGAGAACCAAAATCCTCGGGGGTGAACGAGATCCGGGCTCCTGAGTCCGCCCGCATGTACTCAAGCCGGTCGGCCGGGTATTGGGGGTCGAGCGGGACGTACGCCGCCCCCGCTTTCAAAACACCGAGAAGCGCCACCATGAGATCAAGCGAACGACCCATCTGGAGGCCGACGACCTCATCGGGTCGAATATTTTGGGCGATGAGGAAATGCGCCAGGCGATTAGCGCGAGCGTTGAGCTCTCGGTAGGTGAGCGCCACGCCCTCAAATTGGACGGCAATCTTTTCCGGCGTCCGCTCCACCTGGTGCTCAATCAGATGATGAATGCACAAATTATTCGAGCTCATACATCCCGCCAGTCGTTTCGAGCATGCGGATCGTGTGTCGATCCTCTTCTAGTGTCTCCGCTTGAGGGTGGATGAGCGTCACCCAGCCGGGGTGAGTATAAAAATCGATTGTGGGTTTCAGTTGGTAGCCAGGTTTTGCGCGCAGGCGCATGCTGCTGTAGCTGTCGAGCCCCGCGATCCGTTTCTCGCCGGGGACCGAGCGAACGACACCGACTCGATCGCTCAGTAGAAAGACTGACGCCGCGTGCTCTTTGAGCTTGTAGGGCGTGGCGGCCTTTTGGTGAAACCGATCCGGATTTGTATAGCAGTCGATCGTGAGATCGAGCTGCCCGAAGCCAACGCAGCGTTCACACAGTGCGGGGTTTAGGACGCCATTCAAGCGTGTGCCGATCTCGACGAGAGCTGGGCCATCGGGGGTGAGCATCACCTCGGCGTGTGACGGGCCTATTGTGATGGCTAGCGCCTTCAAAACCTTGCGGGCGTACTCACAGAGGATCTGTCCAGTCTCGTCGTCACACGGCACGAGCTCATCCCTATCGAAGACAAAGTGGTTACCGGGAATCGCCTTCTTATGATAACGCCAGATGGCCGAAAAGCAGTCGACGCCATCGCGGCTGACAATATCGAGAGCGTACTCCGTACCTTCGAGGAATTCTTGAGCCAGGACCTCTTCATTGAGAAGGCCGAGCTGGTTAGGCCTTCCGAGAATCCGTTCGCAGGCGGCCCGGATTTCGTCCTCGGTGAAGCACGTGGCAACGCTGTCGGTGCCAGCGCTCTTGAGCGGTTTCACGACAATTTTTCTGAGTCCCTGCGCCTTTACCCAAGTCACCAACTCTTTGGCATCATGCGCACGGGTTTGTCGCGCGACCTTAAGCCCTGCGTGTCCAACGGCTTCGATCATGAGAAACTTATTTCGACGAGCCTCGCTGAATCTTATTCCGTTTGTGGGGCAACCGAGCGCTTCGCCCAATTGATCGGCGAGCTCCACACCAGTTTCTGTACCCGGAAGCACGGCGGTCGGCGTGCAAGGAGCCAGCTCGCTCGCGAGTCTTGCGAGATCGCCTTGGAATGCGAAGTGGTGGTCGTAATCCTCTTTTTTGTAGGTGAGTTGAAGAAGGGGCCAGATCTCCGGCGTGGTCTGAACATGAAGCGGAACCATCCCTAATTTGCGAAATTCCGGGGCCAGTAAGTTCCCGGTCGAATACCCATCAACAATAATTACGCAGCCGCCTTGCCCCACAACAACCCTCTCATCTTCGATATACTAGTTGATGCAGCGTTCCACAACCCGGACGATTATCCCCCAGCCAAGCTGAGGGCCCGTTAAAGAATAACTGACCATTTATGCGCCCGGATTTGGGTCAGATTTGAGCGATCTGAGGGAACAAAACGCGAGACATACCTCGACGGTATGTTGAGCGTTTTGTGAGCGAAGAGCGCTCAAAGATGACCTGAAGACGGGATGCAGAAATGGTCAGTTATTCTTTAACGGGCCCTTAGGATCCAGTCCGGTGTTCCCATCGTAAAATGACGATCAAAGCCACGACAAAAAGACCGGCAGTGAGGCCGAGCCAGATTCCCAGGACACCCCAGGCGAGTGAAAAACACAGGAAAAGGGCGACGGGCAGGCCGATGCCCCAGTGGCCGAGAAGGTTGGCGATCATGGTGGATCGCGTCTCGCCCAGACCTCGTAACGCTCCTCCACCCACGCTTTGGAGACCATCGGCGACCTGAAAGAGTGCGACGAGAAGAAGGAGTCGTCCGCACAGGCGGATGACCTCGCCGTCTTGCGTGAAAAGCGCCGCGATGTGGGGGCCGAACAGCGCAAAGCCCACGCCATTGAGACCCATGATGACCACGATGCAGGCGATCGCGGTCCAACCCGCAACCGTGGCGCCATTGCGATCGCCACGACCGGTTGCGTGGCCGACGAGAATCGCCGCCGCTCCCGCCATCCCAACGGCGATCATGTAGGTGAAGCTCGCGAGGTTGAGGACGATAGCATGTGCGGCTGCGGGGACAACGCCGAGGCCGCTCACCAATGATGTCGAGAGCGAAAAAACACCAGTTTCAAATGTGAACTGGACGCCGCCCGGAAGCCCTAGGCGCCAAAGGCGCCGCTGTGACTTAAGATTCACACCGCGAGGGCTTTGCCTCAGGCCCAACCGGAGTTTTGCATCGCGGTAAAATGTGTAGGAGATGAGTCCGAGCGCCATCAAGGTCCGTGTGATGGTTGTTGCGAGTCCGGCTCCCATCACGCCTAGGGCCGGTGCGCCCAGGTGTCCGAAGATGAAGATCCAGTTGAAGAAAATATTCGCCAGCACCGCCGCTAAAACGATTACGGTCGCTGGCCGTACGCTGCCCATCGCCTGGAGGTATTGGCGAAACGCAATATAGAGGAGAAAAGACGGCAGGCTGAGCGTCAGCATCCGCAGAAATTGGACCGTGTCGGTGGCGATTTCAGAGGGGTAGTGACTCGTGATAAACCCGGGGGCGACGAATTCGATAGCGATCAAAATGGGAATCGAGATGGTGAAGGAGAGATAGACCCCCTGCCAGAGCCAGTGGTGGCACTCCTTAAGATCGTCTTTCCCTCGCGCGAACGAGACGAGATAGTCGAGAGCGAATAGTGTGCCGGCACCGAAGAGAAAAAAGACGTAAAACATCGCACCACCGAGTCCGACGCTAGCGATGGCCGAGGGCCCCAGCTGACCCACCATGAAGGTGTCGATGAGGATCATCGCCATCTGACCCATCTGACCGATCATGATAGGCACAGCGGTCTTGAGTGTGACCGGGAGCTGAGCCCGGATAGTCTTCCTCTTAAACACTCCGAGTATCCCTTTCGAGGCCGGTCGGGAGCGAATAGTAGAACCAATCGGTGCGATCCGCACCGAGCTGATTGTAAAGAGACTGAGCTGTGTGGTTGTGGCCCTGGGTCATCCAGTCAACCGAGTCGAATCCCTTTGCGCGCGCATAGCTTTGGCAGTGCTCGATGAGCTTGCGGCCGATGCCCTGTCCGCGAGCCTCTGGCGCAACGAGAAGATCGTTCATCACGCAGTACCAGCCACCCGTGAGTGAGGACGGCAGAAAATAGACGGTCGCAAAGCCGAGCGCCTGATTTGCTTCATCGAGCGCGACGAACTGGATGCCCTGACGGGGCGGCTGTCCCGGGCCGTCCTCGCCAATGAACTGGGAAAAAAATTGGCGGTTGCGGTCGGTGTCGGGCGTGCATTTGTAGAACTCCTGGTAGTTTGCGATCAGCGGCAGGATCTTTTCGAGCAGCTCAGGTGTGGTGGATTGAATCGATAGAGACCGGGGCATGGGGGGATCCTCCATTGTCTTGAAAAACGGATAGGCCGCTGTCAGAGGGCCGCTCCTCTCCGCTCGGGGCGTGGGAAAGAATCTCCCGGCGCAGAGCGAGGAAGTCATCGACAGGAAGTGAGTCGCCGTACATCGAGCCAAAGGCGTTGGCGAAGCGCGAATGGCTTCTGATACCACGCAGGAAGGACATGTCTTCTTCCGTGGCCTTTGCCATTCCGGCTGAGCGGCAGACAAAGTTGTAATAGCTCGAGAGATCCGCTTCGCGCTGCTGGGCGAATTCAGCGCCTGCCAGGGTCTCATCATCGGAGAGCCCTTTCAGAATGGCGGCAGCGGCCAGCTCTGCGTCGCGAAAGGCATGGGTCATCCCAATGGCTGTGCACTGGTCCTTGATGCAGGCGGCGTCTCCGATCAGCAACCAACCGGGCCCCGCCGGCTTTCTCTTAAAGGCACTTTGGTCATTGAGTCCGTAGAAGCGTTCCTCCTGGTAAGCGGCGCGGAGCTGTTGTTCGAGCTCAGGATTAATGAACCCGATGGCCCGATAGTAATTCTCGGTGTGGTCCTTCCGGAAATGGGGGAACCATTCCTTCGGCCCGAAGAGCAGCGTCATGTTGGCGTTGAAATTGGTGGGGACGATCACAACGGCAAGCCGCCCCCGTTTTTCCATGACGCCATTCTCTAAAGGCATGCCACTGAAATAGCTCCAGTAGGCGAAGGTCGCCTCCTCTCTGTGGTCGCTGGCCGGAGAACCCACCCATTCTGCGAGGCGGGAGTGGCGCCCGTCGGCGCCGACGATAAAGCGCCCGCGTTCCTGGAACGACGAGTCTCCGTGGCGCGCCTCAACCCCGACCACTCGGTTGTTTTGCCAAATCACATTTTCGACGACAACGCCCGATCGGAACTCCACGCCGAGCGCAATGGCGGAATCGATCAGCATCTTGTCGAGGACAATGCGTCGGACCGAGATGTGCAGATCGACTGCGCCCGAAGAGTCGCCGTGGACGCGCTCGAGTCGCGCCTTAACATCCTCAAGCGGAGTCTTGGCAAAGAAACTGACGCCATCTCGGGCAAAGAAGACCTGTTGCGCGCTCGGTGTGACAAGCAGCACCTGCTCCATGATCCCGAGCCGATTCAGATAGGAGGCGCCGCGCGGCCAGAGAAAGTGCGTTGAAAGCGTGTCCGATGGAAAGGTGGCCCGATCGAGCAGAAGCACCTTGGCGCCCTGGCGAGCGAGGTGAATAGCTGTCGCGGCACCCGCGCAGCGGGCTCCGACGATGATTGCATCCCATTTGGCGGGGGACTTCACAGCGAGGCCCTCACGGTGTTGAGAGTATCGACCAGTATGTCGAGGTCGGACTCTTGAGTGAGAAAGTTGGAGATCCCGGCGCGCAGTACCTTTTGGCCGTTGAATCGCAATTCGGTGGGGGTGATCCAGGTTCTCCCCGTCTCGGCCACCCGACGAGCGAAATCGACGGTGTCGAGATGAGGCAACGTCTCATCGACAAAGCAGATAACCGGAAGCGGTGTTTCGTTCACGATAGTCCACCGAGAGGCCGTCAGTTTTTGGCGGAGCCGATCGCCCATCCGGATCTGGTGGCGCAGCGTTTGGCGGTATCCCTCTTCACCGTGCGTGGCGAGCGTCATGAAAAGTTTAAGGCCAATGAAACGTTTCGACCACTCTAGCGACTGTTTGTATGGCTCGGTTGAACTCGCTTGGTAAGTCTGGCCAGGCATATAGGGGCTCTGATCCACGCGGAACGTCCCCTCGAGGATTTCCGGGTGGCGAGTGATGAAAAGGCCAGCCCCCATCGGGACCGAGAGCCACTTGTGGGCGTCGAGCGTAATGGAATCCACCTGTTCCGATCCCTGGAAAAGAACGCGGTATTCCTCGAGAAGAATCGCAGCGCCACCCCATGCGGCGTCGGCGTGCAGCCACAGGTCTTCGTTTCGGGCGATGGCGACTAACTCGGAGAGATGGTCGAAGGTGCCCGCGCTTGTAGTGCCCAGTGTAGCCACGAGAAACAGCGGCAGATACCCTTCTTGGCGATCGCGCGCGATTTGATTGACGAGGGCCTTCGCATTGAGCTCGAGGTTCTTTCTCACCGGTAATGTCCGCACGGATGAAGTGCCGAGTCCACAGAGACGGGCTGAACGCAGGATGGAATGGTGCGTTTCGACCGATGTGTAGATTGCCGGGCGATTAGGTCCGAGCCCGTCGGATCCAAAACGGGGAACTTTTTGGGTGAGCGCACAGAGAAGCGCTGTGTGATTGGCCGCTGTGCCGCCGGAGGTGAAGTTCCCCCGGATATCCTTTCGCGCGAACCCGAACTTTTCTCCGAAGAAGCGCAGAAGATGATCTTCGATAGCAATGGCGATATTGCCACTGGGGCTTGAGGCGAGTTGAGGGTTAAAGGCCGCCACGATCGCGTCGGCGGCGATACCCATTGTGGCGCTAGCGGGGTTGAATACGCCGAAATAGGCGGGGTGTGAGGTGTGGAGAAGGTGTTTCGTGAGGAGCTCTCCCACCGATGCCACGATCTCTTTGGGATCGTGGGGTGTGGCAAACGTATATTCTGCCAGCGCGGCGCTGATCTGATCCGCCGATGAGGGTGGTGACACTGGCTGAGAGGACACAGTGGTGAGATAACGCTCGATGATCTCGATCGTCTTTTTCCAGAGCCCTTCACGATTGTTCAGAGAAAATTCCAGCACGCCACAACCCTCATTGATTAACCCAATACCGTTTGATAGATTGCGTCAATAGGGGCGTTGAGGCAGGGGTTAGGGGCTGACAATGCGGATCCAGAAGATCGATCCATCCAAACTTTCGCAAGCTTACAATATTCTTTGTCAGGGCGTTTACCCCGTTGAGGGGGCGACCCATTTTCCCTTTGGGACGACCTATTGCGAAGTTGAGCCGCTTGGTTTTTCATTGCGCCACGCGCACCACGACAACGAGACGTTTCTCATTCTGGCAGGAACGGGCGTGATGGAGATCGCCGGAGAGAAGGCCATTGTGGCGCCTGGCTCGGTTATTCTCATTCCCCCGCATTCAAGCCACCGCCTCGACAACACTTCGGACACCGATCGCCTGAAGTTTATTTCAATCTATTGGACGGCACCGCTTGTGGAGGGGTTGCCGCAGGATCTCATCGTGATTCCAGCGCCGCCCACCCCGAATGGGCCGCTCCATCTGGGCCACCTTTCAGGGCCTTACCTTGCGGCCGATGTGTTTACTCGCTATGCGGCCGGGAGGGGTTCGCGGGCGTTCCATGCGATGGGAACCGACGACAACCAGTGCTATGTGCTGGCGAAGGGGCGGCAGCTGGGTTTGACCGGTGAAGAGGTGGCTGCGCGATTTGTGCCGACGATCATGGGGGCGCTGAAAAAATTTGGCTGTCAGGTGGACGCGGAACTCCATCCGCTCGGTGTTTATCCTTACACCCAATTTGTTCAGCACACATTTTCTCGGCTCATCGACAAAGGCGTCCTCGAGTTGAGGCGTGTGCCGACGCCGTTTTGCGAAGACACGCAACAATTTCTGTATGGTGCACAGGTCTCAGGGGGATGCCCGCATTGCGGTGTCACGACCAATGGCAATGGTTGTGAGGCGTGCGGCTACTACAACGACTGTTCGGACCTGGTGGCTCCGAAATCAAACGTGGGTCGGGGCCCGGTCGTGCTTAAAGAGGCTGAGAAGTACTATTTTCCGCTCTCTCGATATGGCGAAGCGCTCAGCGAGATCTTGTCACAGGTCGTAATGCACCCGAAGCTACGCGAGTTTTATCTGGGTTATCTTGAAAAGGGTTTGCCCGATGTGGCGGTGAGCCAGTTCGGGACCTGGGGCGTGCCCTGCGCCGAACGGCCCGGCCAGGTGCTCTACGAATGGTTTGAGATGGCCGGGAGTTATCTTTTTCTTGCCCAGAGCGTGCAGAAGGAACACGGGACGGCCGACTTTTGGCGCTCGAATGAGGCCGGTGTCGTCGAGGCGTTTGGTATCGACAACTCGTTTTTTTACGGGCTTCTGATGCCTGCACTTTTGCGCGAGATCGATCCGATGGTGAAGGCGCCCCGAGCATTCTTGTGGAACTATTTTTTCCAACTCGAGGGGAAGAAGTTTTCGACGAGTCGAGGCCATGCGATCTGGGCCGACGAGATTCTGAGTGCGGTGCCGCCCGACAGTTTGCGATTCTACCTCTCCCTGAGCCGGTCCGAGGATCGGGAGACGAATTATGATCTTTCTGAGTGTGAGGCGTTTGTGCGGAGCGAGCTCGCGGGCCGCTGGGACGGGTTTTTGCGGGACCTCGACGCCGATCTCGAGAAGGCGGGGCGCGCTGTTCCGGCGTATCCAGGGGCCATTCGAGAAGATCACGAGCGATTTCTCGCTCGGCTCAATGCCGGCCTCTTCGAGATCCACGAGAACTACAGCCTTAGCCATTTCTCGTTGAATCGGGTCGCGGCTGGGATCACGCGTTTGATGAATGAGACGATTGGTCTTTATCACCGGGAGCGGAATGGAATAGTGCGCGTGGAGACGTTGCATGTGGTGGTCAAGGCGTTGTCGGGGATTGCTCCTTTGCTGACACCGGTGATGCCCGAATTTGGTCCCGCCCTGGTTGGCGCGCTCGCGGAACCCAGTGTACCCTTTGGACGTTCGGTCAGGATTGCGCGCGAGGGCCACTCAGTGGCGCGGCTTCCGCTGGGCCACTTCGAAAGGGCGTTGATCGCCCTTTCAGAATTCAAGAGGAAGAGCCGTGAAAGGGTATGACGCAATCGTTGTAGGCGGCGGGGCCATCGGCACGTCAACGATCTTTCACCTCGCCAAAAGGGGTGTGAAGCGGGCGCTTCTTCTTGAAAAATTCGGGGCCTACGGCCGTGGGGCGACAGGGATCTGGGGATCTCTGGTGAGAATGTTTTTCGCTAACGCTCAGGTGACGGAGCTCGCTGTGAAGAGCGTCCCCTTCTATAATGAATTTCAGGAGCGGGTGGGCGAGCTCTTTCCTTGGACCAAGACGGGATCGCTCTATTTCATTCCGCGCGACCGGCTTCAGGAATATGAGCCGCAGCTAACGGCGATGCGCCAGGGACAGCTGCCGTTTTCCATCTTGGATGCTGTCGAGGGGCGAGCGCTCTTCCCCGATTTTTCCTGGTACGAGACCGATGTGGCTATCTATGAATCGCAGGCCGGTGTCGCCTGTCCGACCGGATCGACCGCCGCACTAGCGCAGGCGGCTCAACGTTTGGGCGCAGAGACGGAGCTTGCTGCAGAGGTGGTCGAGATTTTGAAGGAAGGGGATCGGGCGACCGGCGTACGTTTGGCGAATGGGGCCGTCTATGAGGGCGACCAGATTATCGTCTGCTCGGGGATTTGGACCAATGCACTGTTGGCGCCGTTGCCAGCTGAGACCCGGGCCTTCCCGCGAAGTCTACAGCTGAGCCGGTTTTGTCGCCACCACGGCGAGCTGAACCACCCTTTTTTCGTCGATATCTCAGCGATGACCTTTGGCCACCCCACCCAGAATGGCTCGTTCATTGGTGGTTACTTGGGTGGTCAACTCGATGGGTATGGACGGAGTGTGGATCACTTGAGCGTGGAGCTCGCTAATGAGGCAAAGCACAAGATCGCCCAGAGGATCCCTTGGGTGAAAACGGCGACGCTGGAGGGCGGCATCAAGGCGCTTGAGAATTACACGCAGGAGCGGATGGGCTTTGTCGAGAGGCTTCCGAATTTCCGCAATGTGATCGTTTCAACTGGGTGGAGCTGTACTGGATTTACGTTGGCGCCGGCTATCGGGGCCCAAATTGCCGAGATGGTGACTGGGTCAGAAGTAGTACCGCGCGCCGACCTTAAAGGTCTGGAAGGTTTGCTGAATGGAGTTGATGGGGACCGGGCGGGTGCCCTGACCGTCGAACTCAGCTCCTGATGAGAAGAACTCCAGATTTGCCGCCAGGTCGATTGCATCGTTGAGGCGATAGGTTCCCCCGAGATTGAACTGCATGAGGCTGGCTGAGAGAATCGTGGCGCCGCTTGTGTACGGGGTTTCGGCGATGCTTGGAAAAATGAGCGTGTTGACGTCGAAATGGACCGCGAGCTTCTCGCTCGCTGGGAAACGGGCCCCGGCGCCGGCGAGGAGACCACTGTAGGTGGTGGATGTGTAGGCGATGGACGGGACGATCCCACTCACTAAAATATTTTGATTCTGGACCTGAGTGGTTTGGGTGTAGAGCCCCGCCTTAACGTACAGCGAGGGGTCATTGGTCTTTTGCAGACGGAAGCGGTAACCGATCTGGCCTTGATAACACATCGTGCTCGCCTGGAGAGAAGGCGAGTTGGTGTCGGCTGTGACTGAGCCGATGGCGCCCGAGACCTCGGCATCGAAGAAGACGGCGCGGGTTACCCAGATCTCTCCGTGGATGCCGCCGTTGGGGTAGATCATGTTGGCGGACGACGCCCCTTTGCCGTTGGCGGTGAGCTGACTGACCGAGAGAAATGAAGCGCCCATGTCCACATCGACGAATCCCAATCGGCGAGTAGGGGTGAAATATTCCGTCGAGATACTCGCGAGGTTGCGCGAGATATCGGGGCGCATGAGGACCAGGTGGTCTTCGAACTTTGCCGGATCGACGAACTTGAACTTCTGGCCCAACTCAATCTGAAACGGCCGGTTTTCGGCAAGGATCTTTCCGAAGGAGAGATTGTCTTGGGGATCGGTGATCTGGATGAGGCCGGTCTCGATGAGGTTGAGTTCTCCGTCTACATTTTCGAGGGTATAGGCCGGGATGATCCGATCCTTCCACGCCTCGGGGGCGCCGCGATCAATGATCACGCGCATCCCCTCGCGGCTGATCACGCTGCCTTGGTAGGGGAGCGAGGTGACGAGTTGGGTCCAGCAATTCTCCGTGGCGGTGCTGAAACTATCAACGGTGAGTCGGCTGTCGATCCTGAATTCGCTAGAGGCGACCGTTTCGGGTGCGTCGGTCGTGACCCAGGCGAGGAGAAGTTGGTAACTTTCACCGGTCTTGGCCAGTTCAGCGAGAATGACCGAATCGGCGCCTTTCGCCTTGAGTGAAGTGATGCGAGGGCTGAGGGAGCCAGGGATGGTGATGTGGCCGGCGCGGCCAAGGGTGGCCACCCCTGTATTGTTCCAGTCCTCTCGATTTTCCTTTGAGGCGGTCTCGGCGAATTCAAAACGTCCGTTGGTGTCGAGAATCTTGGTGAGCGTCTTCTCGATCGCCTCGGTGTACACCGGATTCACTTCCCCATTGAGAACAAAGGCGGCTACCTTCTTTAAGGCGTACTTCTGGTCCACCGTTTGAGACCCCGACGCTATGCAGCAAAGCGCCATTGCACCCCACCCCACCCAAATTTTCCGCATACGAACATTATATCACGTGGTAGTTTTCTTCGATGGAGAGAGGGGTTTTGGCATTATTCTTGCTGGTGCTGGTGGCAATCAGCGGATGTCGGCTCTTTGATCGTGATTCACCAAGTGAAATGGACGCCGACCTGGACATGAAGGATCCCATGACCCGAGCCAACTTCGGCCTATTGGGGGTCGAGTTTTTTGAGTCCGGGAATAACGCCAAACGGTGGAACATCAACTCCAACTACGCCGAGATCCACCGCAGCGAGAACTACGTCTTTCTCAAGACCGTGGCGGCAGATTTCCACGCCGAGCGCACCGGCAATGTCATCCACACCTTGAGCGACCAGGGGCGGTCGGCCCTCGACAAGAATCAGGTGGACCTGAGTGGGAACGTGAAGATCAAAGCCCGTACCGGATATGAATTTGCGATGAATACGCTCGTTTACGATGGAGAAGCACACGCCTTTCGCAGTAACGATGAGGTCCTGATGCAGGGGCCACAGTCCACTCGGCCCTCCATGATTCTGCGCGGAACGGGGCTCGTCGGTGACATCGATCGCGAACATTTCATTTTGAGGTATCGGGTCACCGCGCGAAAGAGATTCCGGGGCGATGATTGGCTTAAGGTAAAAAGTCAGCAGGGGGAGTTTTTCACTGAAGAGCAACACGCCATCTTTGAGGGCAAGGTCACCACCCATTTGCCGTCGGGCCTGGCGGTCGAGAGCGATGTGATGGACCTCACGTCAACCCAGGATCGGGAGATTATGGAGGCCCGGGGGACCGTGACCATGTTGTTCAAGGAAAAGCGGGGTTGGGCCCAGAACGCCTATTTTGAGGCTGGGGGGGACCGCATCATTCTTGAAGGAAACGCCAAAGTTGAGTCCAAAAGGAGCGAAGTTCGGGGTCGGCGCATCACGCTTTTTACGATGGACGATCGCGTGGAGGTGAGCGAGGCGGAAGGAAGGGTGCAAAATTGACCCTGAGTGCCAAGCACTTAACGAAGTCATTCAAGGGACGGTGTGTTGTTGCCGATGTGAGTCTCGAGATTCGACAGGGAAGTGTAGTCGGATTGTTAGGCCCCAACGGTGCCGGGAAGACCACCACATTCTTCATGATTGTGGGGTTGGTCCGGCCAGATTCTGGCGGCGTGGAACTGGGGCCGCGATCATTGAATGGAGTGCCGATCTTCGAACGGGCTCGCATGGGCCTTGGGTACCTTCCGCAGGAGGCGTCCGTTTTTCGGAAGCTGACGGTGGAGGAGAACCTGGGGATTGTGCTCGATAACTGGAGCGTGAGCCGAACGGAGAAGCGGAATCGGATAGAAAAGCTTTTGAATGACCTTGGGATCGAACGCCTTTCCCAGCAGCGGGCCTACACGCTCAGCGGCGGGGAGAGACGGCGACTCGAGATCGCGAGGGCCCTGATTTTGGAACCAAAGTTTTTACTTTTGGATGAGCCGTACGCGGGAATTGATCCACTCGCTGTTGCGGAGATCCAGTCGATTATTCTGCGGCTTAAGAGCCAGGATATCGGCGTGGTGATCACAGATCATAATGTACGCGAGACCCTTTCCACCTGTGACGATGCTTATCTGATCCGGGACGGAAAGATCTGGATCCATGGTTCTCCCCAAGAAGTAGTTGAAAATGACGCGGCTAGGCGCTTTTATTTAGGTGAAGGGTTTAGGTTGCAATGAGCATTGGTCTGAAACAGAGCCTGAATCTCTCCCAGTCGTTGGTGATGACTCCCCAGCTTCAGCAGGCGATTAAGCTCTTGCAGCTCTCGCGAATGGAGCTTGAGAATCTCATCAATTCGGAGCTTGTGGAAAATCCGGTTTTGGAGGAAACGGCCGATTCAGAGAGCACGGCCCAGGGGATGGAGGAATCGGCCGAGCCGGTGGAGCAACGGACGACCGAAGAGAACCCGCAGGCCTCCGAAGATTTCAACTGGGAGAGTTACATTGAAAACACTCGGTCGACTCCGAATCTTCCCGTGCACCGTGGGAATGAAGAAGATCTGCCGACCTATGAAAATACGCTGACTGCGCCGGCTTCACTCACCGATCATCTCATCTGGCAGCTCAAGATGGGCGACTTCCCGCCATTGGGACGAAGAATTGGGGAAGTGATCATCGGGAACCTCAATGAGGACGGTTATCTCCAGACGACCATCGAAGAGATAGCGGTGAAGGAGAATGTGGATGTCCACGAAGTGGAGGCCACGCTCTACCAGATTCAGCAGTTTGATCCGATTGGCGTGGGCGCGCGGGATCTGAAGGAATGCCTGCTCGTTCAGGTGGATGATGAGGGCTTTAATGACGAAGTCTTGGAACGGATCATCGAGAACCATCTGACCGATCTCGAAAAGAAGAATTATCAGACGATCGCCCGCACCCTTGGCATTTCTCTCGAGGACGTGATTCGGCGTGTGAGAATCATCGAGGAGCTCGAGCCCAAGCCCGGGCGTGCGTTTGGCGGCGCTCCGGCCCATTACATCATTCCGGATATCTACATCGTGAAGCGTGGGACCGAGTACGTGGTGATGCTGAATGAGGATGGTCTGCCGAAGCTCAAGATCTCTTCGTTCTATAAGAATCTTCTCGATGAGAAAGCGTTGATCAATGAGCCGGCTGCCGTGGTTGCGACGCCGGTTGCAGGGACGGGGACGGAAGGTGCCGGGGGGGCGGGAGAGGCTTTGGTGGTGGCCGGGCCGTCGCCAGTGCCGCAGGTGGGAACGAAGGATTATGTGCAGGGGAAGCTGCGATCGGCCGTGTGGTTGATTCGCAGCATTCACCAGCGGCAACGAACGATCTACAAGGTCACCGAGAGCATAGTGCGCCAGCAGCGGGATTTTTTTGATAAGGGTGTCGCGTTCTTAAAGCCGATGGTGCTCAGGGATGTCGCTAACGACATAGGGATGCACGAGTCGACTATTAGCCGGGTGACGACGAATAAATATGTGCATACGCCGCGCGGGATTTTTGAGCTCAAGTACTTCTTCAACAGTGGCATCAGCCGTGTACACGGTGGTGACGTCGCCAGCGAGTCGGTAAAGGAAAAGGTAAAGTCTCTCATCGCGGCCGAACCCCCCAATAACCCCTTGAGCGATCAAAAGATTGTGGAGATGCTTTTGAAAGAGAATATCAACATTGCCCGCCGGACCGTCGCCAAATATCGAGAAATGCTCGGCATCTTGCCGTCGTCCAGGCGCCGCAAGACCTTCTGATTTTTTGAGGAGGACCCATGAAGATCACAGTTGCCTTTAAAGGTTTCCCGTCGTCCGACGCGCTCAAGGAGCAGGTCGAGAAGCGGGTAGAGAAGCTCGAGAAGTATATTAGCTATCCTGTCGAGCTCCATGTGATTTTGTCGGTCGAAAAGCTCACCCATCGAACCGAGATCACCTGTCACGCCGAGCATAAACAGCTTTTCAGTGAGTCCGACAGCGAGGACATGCACGAATCGATCGATCTCTGCGTCCACAAGCTGGAGGCGCAGCTGAAAAAGGAACGCGATCGACGCAAGGGCCACAGTGGTGCTCACCACTCGCTCGATAACCCGGAGCTCGCGTCGGACGTCGCTGCCGACATTCCTCATCGTGGGAAGCGCTAGGTCACTGCCTCCCTCGGCGCCTTCCGTGGGGTTCGTTCTTGGGAGGCATTATGGGGAGGCATTGTCGGTGAAAACCGTGAGGCGAGTGTGGTATCTCTGCGCCTGTGAAGGTGCTCCTCATCACACCCCCCATGGTCCAGATCAATACGCCGTATCCGGCGACAGCGTATCTCACTGGATTTCTTAGGAAAGAGGGGTATGCGGCGACCCAGGCGGACCTGTCGCTAGAGCTGATGCTGGCGTTGTATTCAAGGGCTGGACTTGAGGGAATTAAGCAGGCTCTTGACCCCCGCGTGGCGAGCCCCGCGGTGCAATTCTTCCTCGAGAATTTCGCCGCCTATTCGGCGTGTGTGGAGACGGTGATTCGTTTTCTGCAGGGGCGTGATCCCGCCGTGGCCCACCGGATTAATCGCTCCGATTATCTCCCTCAGGGTCTACGGTTTCGGGTTTTGACGGAGCTCGACCATAATGGCGGTCTCGAATGGGCGTTCGGCGAGAACGGGGATCTCGATCGCGCGAAGTTTCTGGGGAGCCTTTTTGTCGATGATCTCAATGATGTGATCCGAGAGGGTGTCGATCCCCATTTCGAATTGTCTCGTTACGGCGAGAGATTGGCGCTTGCGGCCGTAAGCTTTGATCCACTGCTCGAGGCGGTGGACGGGCCTACGACCTTAGTCGAGGAGATTCTCGATCGTTTGGCCGAGGAGCTTCTGCGAAGAGAAGTCCCAACCGTGATTGGTGTGACCGTGCCCTTTCCGGGCAATCTCTACGGCGCGCTCAGGATTGCTCGAGTGGCTCGCCGAGTGCTGCCGGAGGCGAAGCTCATTTTGGGGGGTGGCTACGTCAACACCGAGTTGCGGGAATTGAGTGAGGCTCGGCTCTTTGATTTCTTTGATTACGTCACGCTCGATGATGGTGAAGCGCCATTCCTGGCGATTCTTCGATCTTTGAAAACGGGCCGGAGCGAGTTGCTCCGGACATTCGTGCGGGAGGGGGCGGCGGTCTCTCTCAAGAGCGATTCTCATCTGCATGACATTCCTCTCAAGGATTGCGGGACGCCCACCTACGATGGTTTGGCGGTGAATCGTTACGTCTCGCTCTGCGAAATGGTGAATCCGATGCACCGTCTCTGGTCGGATGGCTGGTGGAACAAACTGACGTTGGCCCACGGTTGCTATTGGAAACGGTGCACGTTTTGTGACACGTCTCTCGATTACATCGCCAACTACCAGCCCCAGGGGGCGAAGCTAATCGTGGATAGGATGGAGGCTTTGATGCGGGAAACCGGTCAGAGCGGATTCCACTTTGTGGATGAGGCGGCGCCGCCGGCCCTGCTTTCGGCTTTGAGTGATGAGATCACGCGCCGCGAACTGAGCGTGACCTGGTGGACCAATATCCGATTTGAAAGAAACTTTTCGGACGATCTCGTGGATCGGATGGCGCGATCGGGGTGTATTGCGGTGACGGGCGGCCTTGAGGTGGCGGAGAATCGGTTACTCAAGCTGATGGACAAAGGGGTCACTGTCGAGCAGGTGGCCGCAGTGACGGCTCGCTTTGCAGAAGCGGGGATCATGGTTCATGCGTATCTGATGTATGGATTTCCCTCGCAAACGGAGGCCGAGATTATTGAGGCGCTCGAAAGGGTTCGAGGGCTCTTTGCCGAGGGCTCCGTCCAATCCGCGTTTTGGCACCGCTTCGCTGTGACGATTCACAGCCCCATCGGTCGCAATCCAGAAAAATATGGCATTGAACTTCGGCCCGTGGTCTCTAGCTTTGCGCAAAATGATATTCCGTTCGTCGATTCAAATGGCATCGACTACGACCGATATGCCCCGGCGTTGAGGGCCGCACTTTACAATTATATGCATGGGATCGGCCTCGACGACGACGTCCGGGTCTGGTTCCGAAAATTCAAGGGGGCGGTCAGGGCTACCAAATCGATCGGTCCTGAATTAAGCCTTCCTTAGGGGGACTTCCAATGGATCTTTCGCTGAACGACCTACGGTATTTCGAGGCTATCGCCGAGACACTGAATATTTCGAGAGCGGCGGAGCGGCTCGGCATCAGCCAGCCGGCACTCAGTGTGGCGCTGCAAAAGCTCGAGAGCGAGATGGCGGTTGAGCTCCTCATCCGGGCGCGCAGTGGAGTGCAGCTCACGCATGCGGGCGAAAGGCTTAAGGCGGGGGCCGCCGACTTTCTGAATGACTGGAGGCGCTTGCGCGACACGGTGATTCGAGGTGAAGAGGAGCCGTCGGGGACCTATGTGCTTGGGTGCCACACAAGTGTTGCGTTGTATTCTTTGCCCCACTTTCTTCCGCAGCTTTTGGAGAGCCATCCGATCGAAGTGCGTTTGGCGCATGATCTCTCGCGCAAGATTACGGAAGGTGTGATCAGTTTCCGGATCGATTTTGGCATTGTGGTGAACCCGTGGGAGCACCCCGATCTGGTGATTCGCCCACTCTGGAATGATGTTGTGACCCTTTATCGTAAGAAGAAACCGACGAAGCTGCAGGATTGTGATGGTGAGGGGGTGCTGATCTGTGACCCTGAGCTGGCGCAGTCCCAGTCGATCCTGAAAGACATCAATAAGGCGGGGCTCAAGTTCCATCGGGCCATCCACACGAGCAATCTGGAGGTGGTGACGTCGCTCACGGCTTGCGGAGCGGGCGTAGGGATTATCCCCGGGCGTGTGGCCGGGCAGGCGAGCGATCTGGTGCCGGTCGAGGGCGCCCCCGAGTATCACGACCAGATCGCGCTCATCTACCGCGGTGACCGTCAGCACTCAAAGGCCGCGCGAGCGCTTGCGCGGGTGATTGAGTCTCTGCTCAAACAACCCGCTGAAGGGTGATCGAAAAATCTCCTAAGAGGGAATTGGGATTGAACTCCGGGCCCGCGGGACTGAGGGGCACCACCACCTTCTTCTGATCCGCTGAAGGGAGTGCCTTGAGGATCAGGTCTTTGTCATTGAGTGGGTCACCCGAAAAGTACAGCTGGGTTGTGAGCTCGTGAAAACCGAGCGCCGATACCTTGTAATGGATGTGCGGAGGGCGGATCCAACCCGATCCAGCCGGGTAGGATCCGGGCTTGATCGTCTTGAAGATGTATTTTCCATCGGTGCCGGTGTGGGCGATGCCCCAGTATTGGAAGTTCCGGTCAAGGGGGAGTCCACTCTCGTCGTTGGGGTGGTTGTATCGGCCTGATTCACAAGCCTGCCAAATCTCTATCCGGGCTCCTTTGATGGGTCGGCAATTTTGATCCAGGATCGTTCCGGTGACAAAGATCATTTGCCCCTTGGCCTTGCCCAAACCGCCTGTGACCTGTGTGAGGTCGGTATCCTTATCGAGCTGGTCGTTGACGGGGTAGAACGGACCCTCGCTCTGTGGTGGGGTTCTGGCGCTAAAGCAGGCATCGGTGACGGCGGCTATGGCGCTGCTGGCGGCAGCGAACGTTCCGGCCGCGACAGCCATCTTCTTGAATGCGTCTCGTCGTGTATACATGAGTCCCTCCTTTGGGCTTCGCCTCGTTGATTTCAGAATCTCAAGGCTATTGGAGAAAGGAAAATAGAAGGCGAGTATGGCGGTGATAGTCGATTTTTTCGCCAGCGCGAGGCTCTTTGAAGGTTACGGCACCGCATGGCTGGAGATATCCGACCAGGTGCTCTCATCCGACGTAATGCGGGTGTGGGCGTTGTTGGCGGAGGTTTGGACGCCTGGGAGGCTGACCTGGGCGTTGTTGGCGTTGGTAATTGGCCCCGAGTGGAGGGATGTGTAATTGGTCTGATAGTAGTTTTCAAAGAGATCAAAGTTGTTGTGAATCTTGGTGTAGTCAACCTCATCGGTGGTGGGGGCTCGCAGACAGGCCGGTGGCATGTTGCCGATGTTGATAGTTACACTTAGGGAAATACTGGATGGGCTGCAGGCGACGCTGATAGGATCGAGCGTGTAGATTTGGGAAACCAGGTAGCTGTTACTCTTAAGGTACGAAAAGGAGACACTATCGGCGAGCCCTTCGGCTAATTTGAGGACATTGTAACCGCCATTGGAGTGGCCGATGAGAATTAACCGAAACTCTTGGGCGACTCCTTCCATGTAGGTTTGCGCGAAATTGGTCAGGTAGGTGTAAAACATGCCTTGGTCGGTGGTGGACCAGGAAATGATGTCCGCGTGAGTTGGGTTAGTGGAGGTCTTCACCTGCAGTGTGTTGCTGGTTGATCCCCAGAAGCAGCTGATAATCCAATAGACCTCGTAGCCCTTATCGATTGTCGGCTGAATGACGTTGGGAATCGCTCTATCGCCGACTGTTGTGAGGTAATTGGTTTCGGCTATATCCCCGTTTGAGGGCACATTTCCGGCGCAACTGTTGTAGCCACCGTTCACAATGATGAGCGCAACCTTACGGCTAGAGGTCGAGTCAATGGGCATCGGCGATGGAGAAGGCACCGTATCTGAGGTCGCTGAGGACGATGACGAAACTGTGGGTGTAGGTGTTGGTGAAGGCATCCCAGACGAAGAGTCCGTCGCTGTGGCTGGAGTCAGGAAACTGCGCACCAAGTCTCCGTGGGCGGCGGAAATCAATAGTATCGAAGTGAGGAGAAGGGGCAATTTACGCATACGTACCTCAAGGAAATTCCTCTGAGTTTATTCGGGAAATGTGGAGGAATTGTGTGGATGACGGGTTCTGGATGTTTCAGTCGTGGCTGGGTGGTCCTTCTTTTCGGGTGGCGGGGCAGTGGTTGGGGCGGATGCTGTTTTTGGGGAACTCGCGGCAGACGGCTGGGCGGCGGTCGTAGATTTTGCAGAGGCGATTTGAGTCGAGGAAGACGCAGTCGTGGTTGGGGCGTTGTTTGAGGACGAAGGTGCGAGTGTGGTCGTTGTAGCTGGCGATCGTCTCTTCTCGCTTGAGGCGTGACGCGATTCTCTTGAGAGGGCCGTTCACCTGGTCGTGGCGAATGAATCCCATGTGGTGGAGGTCCTCGGCGTCGACCCGAACGGGAAGTGTGCAGCAGCCGGCGAAGCAACCTCGGCAATATTCGGGCTTGAAACGGATCCACGTCCGCGGTTTGAGGATGTCTATTTCGGCGAACTGGTCCGGTGGGGGCAGTGCCCGGGCTTTGGACCGATTTTTGGAAACTGGCGGCATATCTCAGGGCGTTTTTCATAGACGCTGCAGCGGCGCGTGCGCTCGTCGAGAAAAACACAATCTCCGTCGGCCCTCTGCTCTAGCACAAAGACGAGCTGTTTGGCCCGAAATGTTTTGACCCATCCGCCTTTGCGCAGGCGCGCGGCGACCTGTCGGGGAGATGTGGCGGCCTCGGTTTCCGTAACAAGCCCCAAGCGAATGAGATCAGGAATGGAGACCTCGACCGGCATGGAGTGGCAGCACCCGGCCCAACAGCCTTCGCACAGGCCTGTGGAAAACTTGACCCAGGTCCAGGGTTTGTCGATTTGAACTTCCTCTTGAACTCCCTCGGTCGGCATGGCGGCAGCTGAGGGATATCCGAATTCTTTGGCAAAATCCAGTCGGCTTCGTTATAGCTTGGCCCCATGAAGATTCGCCCCCATTTTCCTACTTTGATCGCGACTGGTCGTTTGCCGGGGGGAGCAGCCCTCAATGGCAAGCTCATGAAGGATATTCGCGAATTTTCGCGCAGTGATCGGATGGGGCGCGAGTGGTCTCGGGAAAACTATGTCGGGGGTTATACATCGTACGCTTCGCTCTCAGACCTTCACCACCGGACGCCCAGCTTCCAGGAGCTCGAAAAGCGTCTCACGCCTCTGGTCGCGCAGTTTGGAAAGGCCAACGGATTCTCCGCGCGAGGGATGGAGTGGAAAATGACGGCGTGTTGGGCGAGCGTCATGGGGGAGGGAACTCACCACACACTTCACCTGCACCCCCATTCGACGGTGAGCGGGGTGTACTATGTGAGTGTGCCGCCGGGGAGCGCGCCACTGAAAATCGAGGATCCGCGAATGGCGAGCTTCATGGCGGCTCCGGTTCGCGAGCTTTACGAATTGATTGATCCGCGGGCGGGTGAATTTGTTCTCTTTGAGAGTTGGGTGCGCCATGAGGTCCCCGTGAACCGCTCAAAAACGGAACGGATCTGTGTGAGCTTCAACTATTCGTGGGAACAGCCGGAGATATGAGCGGCCGGATTCTCCTCACGATACTGGCTCTTGTTCAATCACTCGCGACACCGGTTTACGATTTTGACCGGCGTCACATTTTCAACCCCGGGTGGCCGGGCCATGCGCGTTATCACGCTGCTGCTTTTGTGTTTTTGAATATGGGGGTGGGGTTTGTGGCACTGTGGCTTATCTGGGGGCATCCGGACCTGACAAGGGAAGCTGCGGTGCTTTTGGCTTTGAGCTCACTTGTGATGTTTTTGGCGGCTGGGGTGCCGAAGGTTGTAATTCAGGCTGACGGAGAACGCTTAATTCTCGGTCACCCCGTTTCCAGTTGGATGGCGGGCGTTTTTCTGGTGCTGGTGGCGGTCGGGTGGTGGTTATCAGATAACTGAATCCGTCTCGAGAGTTGGGACAGGCAATTTCACTTCTCAAGGTTAGCTCGACTCGGAGTTTGGCACCAACGGAATGGCCTTTAACCCAGACCCTCGGGAACGATTCGGCTCTCGATTCTCGAAATCCAATAAGGGGCCAAAGCTGGGCCTAGCACACTGCATCCCTCCACAATCCCTTCACAATTGCCCGCTTCAAATTGGATTTGTCGCTGCCGATGAGATTCTGTGGGTTTATATCCAAAGAATCCGTGTGTAAAATTCTGCCCGGGTGGGCGGGTGTTTACACTCCTCGCGTTAATCTTGAGTTTGTGGCTCACGAGTTGCCGATTTGGTTACCTCGGCCGGGATCAGGCGGTGACGTTGAACATCGCCACGAGTTTGAGTCTGACCGGCCCGACGACCGTTGAGGCCAGCGCTTGTTCGGGCCCCTTCAGTGTTACGGGCGTGAGCAGCTCCGGCACCACCCCTGCCACCTTCGATCCCTCGGCCCGCTTTTCGATCGCTGGTGCCGGAGAGAGCGAGATTTTCACCGACAGTTCATGCTCGAGCGGCGCGCTGGGCTCGGAGATTCCTCTGCTGAGCGGCACAAACGAGGCCGATTTCTATCTCAAGATCACCCGGAGCTCGGACATTACGGTAACCGCGAACAGCGAGGGGCTCACGTCGGCCTCTCTTCCGCTCACCGTTTTGCCAGGCGTTCCCACAAAACTGGCGATCTATGCTCCGTCGACTATTGGCCAGTACCAATGCGTTCGGGTGACGTCACAACTCCTGGATGCCGGTGGTGCGGTGACAGCGGCGCGAAATGATCTCAACGTGCGCCTCTTCGCACTGGGGGGCAACGGCACGCTTCTCTATCCCGATGGCACCTGCACGACGCCTATTTCCAACATTCCGCTTTTGACCGGAGCCTCTGGATTTTCTGTTTACACATTAGGCCCGATTCCGGGCAGTATCTCACTTACGTTCGATCCGAGAACCGCGGATATCACCGAGGGGACCGAGACGATCACGGTGATGGCTGGGAGCACGCCACGCCTGGCTTTGACGCCGCCGGGAGGCAACGTCGTTGCTGGCAACTGCATTCCGTTGAGTGCGCGAGCGCTCACCTCCGATGGGAGCCAGCTCACGGTTCGCAGCGATATTGCAGTGGCCATCACGGCGACGGGGACCACTGGCCAGCTCTATTCCAACAATGCCTGTACGACGGCACTTCCCAACAACACCGCTACCATTCCGGCATTTACAACGATGGGGATCCTCTATTTTCGGGCAACGGTTGTTACACCAACCTTTACTCTCACTGGATCAAGCTCAGGGTTTATATCGGCTACCTATTCAAGTGCAGTGATCGCAGCCGCCCCGGACAAGCTCTTGATGCTGAACGCCCCGAGCTCAGCGCGAGCATTGGCCTGTGCTGGGCCGGTGCCATTGAAGCTGAAGGACACTTTCAATAACGACGCGCTCGCGGTGGCCAAGACAACCATTAATCTGACCGCCACCGGAACCAGCGGTGCCGTGACTAAGTTTTACGGTCCGAACGACTCGACCTGCGCGGCCAGTGTCACCGCCGTGAACGTGAACATGAGCGCGAACACCACGCAGTTTTATTTCAGCGTTCAGAAGGCTGACTCATCCACATTGAATGCCAACTCCACCGGACTGACGGGGGCGACCACCACAGTGTCGATTTTGACAGCGCAGGGAAACCCGAATATTCTGGCCCTCACGACGAATCGACCTTCACCCCTGGCAGGGGAATGTGTCGCTGTCACTCTCACGAGCCAGGACTCTTTCGGCAATCCCAAGGAGGTGAATCCCACCGCGCTCACCTTCAACCTTTCAACGAACACAGTGGGCTCGGGTTTCTATTCGGACGGAGCGTGTGGCACGGGCGTCACTTCGGTGGAAATGGCGGTAGGCACCTTTCAATCGAGTTTTTTCTTCAAGGGCACCAAGGCCGATTCCACGACGACGATATCCGCCTCTCAGCTGGGAGCCGTTCCTCCCCTGACGGGTAGTCTTGCTCTCAATGTGCTCAGCGCGGCGCCTGCCCAGCTTCAATTCGCGAATGTGCCTTCGCAAGTCGTCAAGACGGTCTGCTCCGGGCCGGTGTCGATTGCGGTTTTCGACGCGCATGGAAACACGACGGCCTCTTCATCGGCGATTGCGATCTCGCTTCAGGCCACCAACGGTGGAAAGTTTTATGGTGATGATGCCTGTGCATCGATGCTGAGCTCAACGAGCATCGCAGCTGCGCAGAACTCGGTTGGATCGCTTTACTTCAAGGGCACCGTCATTGGAACCATGAACCTCGTGGGTCTGGGACCCAACTCGATCTCGGCCGCCACCAGCTCCGTACAGGTCTTGGCCCCCCCGGCGACGAAACTGGTCTTGGGCGGAACGAGTCCGGTGAACGCGGGGGATTGTGTGCCCATCCCCGTGACGAGTGTCGATTCCACTACGAATCAGCCCTCGATCTTTGATCCTGTGGCGGTCACCCTGGGCTCGTCCAGCCACAACCCCAGTGTATTCTTCTCCAACAGCTCCTGTACGACAGCAGCGAGCCTTCTGACCCTGGATTCGAGTCCCAAGGGGACCATCTATTTTAAGGACACGATTGCTGAGGAGGTGCAGGTCTTAGCGACCGCTCTGTCAGGGCCAGCGGAGGGCAATCAGACCATTGTCGTCAAACCGGGGGCTCCCGCTCAATTGGTCTTTGACACGGCTGGCACCTCGACTCTAATCGTGAATTCCTGCACGGGCCCTTACAAGATCATTTCGCAGGACGGATTGGGCAATCTGTCGCCTCTCTCGGCGAATACCTCTGTGGGATTCTCCACAACAGGAGCGCAGGTCAAGGCCTACTCCGACAATCTTTGCACCAATGCCAACGTTCAAATTGGCGCGAATGAAAGCAACACCCTTATCTATTTGAGTTCTGCGCAGCTGGGCGCCTCGACCCTGACCGCCACGGTCGGTGGACTCTCGCCGGGGGTGCGCAGCTGGAACGTGATTAACCCCAGTGTGATCGTTTCCTCCATCATTCCCAATCAGGGTCCGCCCACGGGTAGCTCGTCGGTTACCATCAGCGGCAGCAATTTTGTTTCGGGGGTGACCGTTTCAGTGGGGGGCCAGCCCTGCACGGGCGTTCTCTTCGACAACTCCGGGCGCATTCGGTGCACCACCCCGGCCGGCACAATCGGCTTTGCGACGGTCATTATCACCAATCCCAGCGCGTTGTCTTCGACAATCGTCAACGGATTTCAGTATGTGGATTCGGCGGTTGTGGCGACCGTTACGCCGAACAGCGGCCCCATCGCCGGGGGCACCGTCATCTCTCTAACGGGCTCGAGTTTCCAATTGGGATCGACGGTGAGCATCGGCGGTCAGCCGTGTTTGTCGGTTGTGATCGCGAGTGGCACCAATATCACCTGCACAACATCGCCGGGGAACGCCGGCACGGTTGCCGTGAGCGTGACTTCACCCAATGGTCAGACGGGATCACTGGCGAGCGGATTTCGATACTTTGGATCGCCCGCCATCACCGCGGTCAATCCGACGACGGGTGTGGAGACGGGCGGGACAACAATCGTTCTCAATGGCTCAAGCCTTGAGCCCGGGGGGGCCGTGACGGTGGGTGGAGTGAACTGCACCAACCTGATCGTGAGCCCAACGATTGCGACCTGCCGCACGGGTGTCCATCTTCCGGGTGTCGTCGATATCCAGTTCACGAACCCCGACGGGTTGACCGCTACTCTGGCGAACTCTTTTACGTATCTGGGGCTTCCGATCATCACTCAGATTCTTCCGAATTCTGGGCCGACCACCGGGGGCACGGCAATCAACATCACCGGCCAGAATTTCGACAGCCAGTCCATCGTTCAGATCGATGGCAGTGGTTGTGGCAATATTCGCAATCTGAGCGCGACATTTTTGACGTGTGACACGCCGGCGGCAGCCGACGTGGGCGCCGTGGATGTCGTGATCACCAACCGGACCGGGCAGATCTTCACGCTCGCCGGTGGATTTACGTACACCTATCCTCCGCCGCAGGTCGTGGCAGTGGTCCCGACTTCCGGCACGGCGGTCGGCGGGAATTCGGTTGAGATCGACGGATTTAACTTCCGAGCCGGGGTCTCTGTCCTTATCGGCGGCACTCCCTGCGGTAACGTTAATTTCGTTTCAGCCAATAAGATCACTTGCACTGCCGGGGCCAACAGCCCTGGACCTGCCGATGTCGTCGTCGCAAACATCCCATCGGGGACTACCACCGTCGCAGGGGGCTACTCTTACATTAGTGCCCCGATGCTCACGAGCGTGACGCCCGCTTCCGGTTCCACTGCGGGAGGCACCTCGGTCACAATCGTTGGCACGCAATTCCTCGCGGGTCCGACCGTCCTGTTTGATCTCGCCGCTTGCATCAATGTGGTGGCCGTTTCGGCGACACAGATCACCTGCACGACGCCGGTCCATTCGGCTGGCAACGTGACGGTGACTGTGACCAACACCGATCTCGGCACGGTCTCGAAGCCAAACGCGTTCGTGTATGCGGCGCCGCCCTCGCTCTCATCCATCGCACCGACCTCCGCCCCGTCGAATGGCGGCATCACGTTGACTCTCACCGGAAGCAATTTCACGAACGGTCTTTCCATCACCGTGGGTGGTCAAACCTGCACAAGCCCCACGATGGTGAACGCGAACCAGGCCACGTGTGCGATGCCGGCTGTTTCGCCAGGCAACGCGGCCGTGGTGCTCACCAATGCCGATGGCCAGACGGCGATTCTGGCAGGCGGGCTCACTGTCAACTTTCCGCCCTCGATTGCTTCATTCAGTCCTACCCATGTGCCGGAACAGGGTGGGGCGATACTCACCATCACGGGTGCCCACTTTGTCACGGGCGTGACGGTGACTGTGGATGAAAACAATTGCACACCCGTGACCATGATTTCAGCAACGCAAATCCAGTGTCCGACGCCGGCGGTGACCGGGCCGACGGTGGATATGGTGGTGAAGAACCCCGATGGCCAGCAGGCGACCGCGAGTGGCGCAATTACGGTAGACCTGCCGCCGGCCTTCGCCAATGCTAACGCTCTTACTCCGACCCACGGTCCGGCCAGCGGGGGCACCGCGCTCACTCTGACGGGCAGTCGATTCTCAGTGGGCGCTGCGGTGAAGTTGGGCAATTTGGCCTGCACCGGCGTCTCTGTCGTGAGCCCAACCCAGATCACCTGCACGACCCCGCCGAACATGCCGTCGGGTCCCACCGACGTTATCGTCAAAAACGCCGATGGTCAGATCGCAACGCTTTCGGGCGGCTTCACAGTGGATGCTCCGCCGAGTGTCACGTCGGTCTCGCCGAATCATGGTCCGTCTGGTGGCGGTACGACGTTGACCTTCGCCGGGAATGGATTTGTGAATGGCACGCGAATCTTCTTCGGTGCAGTGGAATGTCCGGGCGTAGTTTATGAGTCATCGACCCAGGTGACCTGTGTGTTGCCAGCACTCACGGCGGGGCTTTTTGCGGTGAAGGCGACGAACCCCGATGGCCAGTTCACCACCTTAACCGGTGGTTTCACCGCAGATCCGCCGCCGATATTGATTTCTACAACACCGAATAACGGTCCGTCCTCGGCCAGCATCATCATCACGTTAGCGGGCTCCAATTTTACGACGGGCGTGAGCGTAATGATCGGTGGGCAGACCTGCACGAATCCAGCCCGCTCTGACAACGGCACATCGCTCACTTGTCAGACTCCGCTCCTACCGGCCGGTCCGGCGGACGTGGTTGTGACCAACGGAGACGGGCAGAAGGCGACGCTGGCGGGTGGCTTCACCGTCAATGGCTCGCCGCTCGTCACAAGCGTGACTCCAAACCATGGCCCCTCATCGGGTACGCAGGTCGTCACCCTCAATGGTTCAAACTTTATCAATGGTGCGAGCGTTGTCTTTGGCGGCAGCATCTGCACGAACGTGTCGGTGAACGGGCCGACCCAGATCTCTTGCGTGACGTCGGCCCACTCCTCAGGGGCTGTCGCAGTCACAGTGACCAACCCCGACGACCAGGTGGGCACCCTAAACAATGGCTACACCTACGACGGTGGCCCGACCCTGACTATTCTCAACCCGCAGAATGGCCCAGCGACGGGCGGAACCACGGTCACTCTCACTGGAACGAATTTTCAAAGTGGCGCGAGTGTTCTTGTGGGAGGACTCAACTGCGCTTCCGTGACAGTCGTCTCTTCAACGCAGGTCACTTGCCTCACTCCGGCGCACATTTCCGGCTCGGTTGAAGTGATTTTGACGAATGCCGACACCCAGCGGGCTACGTTGTCCCAGGGGTTTACATTCGATCCGGCTCCTCGAATCAACACAGTCACTCCGAACCACGGTCCAGCGCAGGGAAATACTACCGTGGCGTTTGAAGGCAGTAGCTTCAACGGCGGAACGGTCATCAAGATTGATGGCACCGATTGCCACGCTGTTCTGGATGATTCTCAGCACATGCATTGTGTAGCGCCGGCGCACGCGGCGGGTGCCGTCACGGTCTTTGCGATCAATGTCGACAATCAATCCTTCACGCTCAACCCGGGCTACACTTACGATCCGGCGCCGTCCGTATCATTGATTAGCCCGGTTCTGGGCCTCACCACGGGCAGCACGGCGGTGACCATCACCGGCGCCAGTTTTGTGAGCGGCGCCTCGGTGAATCTGGGCGGCAGCAATTGCGGCAGCGTCGCGGTGGTGAGTCCAACCCAAATCACCTGCACGACAACTCAGCACTTGGCGGGTGTCGTCGATGTGAACGTGATCAACCCCGACACACAGAAGGGAACCCTCATCGGCGGATTTACCTACGCTCTACCGGCCCCGACGATCGCGTCCGTATCACCGACTCACGGGCCGTCGAATGGCAGCACGCTCCTCACCGTGAATGGAACCAACTATGTTGCCGGCGTGGGCATTTCAGTGGGCGGCAGCACCTGTGCGGGTGTGACGTTCATCAGCTCGAGCCAGGTGACCTGTACGCCCCCGTCGCATGGATCGGGAATCGTCGATGTGGTGGCGACCAACCCCGATACGCAATTCAGCAAATTGACGAATGGCTACACTTACGATGCTGGCCCGACGCTTTCCACGGTGACTCCAAGCAATGGGCCCGATTCCGGCGGAACTAATCTGATCTTGGGCGGTGCCAATTTTGTGAGTGGGGCCGTTGTGAAGGTGGGCGGCCAGAATTGCACGGGCGTCACATTCCAGTCTTCCATTCAGCTCTCCTGTTCCGCTCCGGCCTATGTGAGCGGATCGCGCTCGGTTGATATCATGGTGGTCAACCCCGATGGCCAGACGTCGACGATGCCCGGCGCCTACAATTACAATGCGCCGCCAGTTTTGACATCACTGAACGTCATCCACGGTCCGGCCGCGGGTGGAACGGCGCTGACACTCACAGGCTCCGGTTTCCTCTCGGGCGCCTCGGTGCTGATTGGATCCACGCCCTGTCTTTCGCCGATCCTAGTCTCAGCCACCTCACTCACGTGCACCACACCCGCGATGACGGCGGGGATTTACGGCGTGAAGGCCAAAAACCCCGACGGACAGCTCTCAGTGGCGGTGAATTTTACGTTTGATCCTGCGCCGGCCATCGCGACAGTAACGCCCAACCACGGCCCGGCCTCGGGTGGCACTGCGATTACGCTTGCGGGCTCTGGTTTTATGACGGGCGCGGTGGTGAAGATTGGCACGGGCGATTGCCAAAATGAGAACGTGATCTCGGATACGAAAATGACCTGCCAGACTCCGACAGGATCGGCGGGGACTCAAGGAGTGACCGTCACCAACACCGACGCGCAGACCGGCATGCTGACGAACGGTTTCACCTATGATCCGGCGCCGGTTGTGACCGGGGTTTCGCCGAGCAGTGTGCCGGCCTCGATCGCCACTCAGATTACGATCACCGGTCAGAGTTTCCAGTCGGGCGTCGCCGTGGACTTGGTGGGCAATCAGTCCGTCTCCTGCGGGAACGTGATTTTCGACGGCGCCACACAGGTGCGCTGCCAGGTGAGCGGCGCGATGGCTGGCCTTTACGGGGTTCGCCTGACGAACCTCGATTCTCAGACGCACACACTTTCCTCTGCTGTGACGGTCATTGCAGCTCCGAAAGTGACTGCGATCACACCGTCGCACGGCTCAAAGACTGGAGGAACCCCGGTCACCCTGACGGGCACCGGTTTTGCGGCGCTCGACACGGTGAAGATTGGCAACTCCACTTGCACTGGGGTGACGATTGCGAGCGCGACGAGCCTCACCTGCACAACCTCAGCCTCGGTTGCCGACACCTTCGCGGTCACCGTGACCGATTCGCTCAACCAGATCGGCGCTTTGAACAATGGCTACACCTACGACCCGCCTCCGACGATTTACTCTTTCACGCCGCTCAATGGTCCGGCTGGTGGCGGCTCGCCGTTGACCTTCACGGGCACCGGATTCCAGTCGGGCATAAAGGGTGTGCTGGGCGGAGTGGATTGCGTAGCGACGGGGGCCGTGACGCTGACAAGTTTCACCTGCTCGACAGGGGCTCACACTGCCGGCGTTGTGAATGTGACCGTGGTGAATGTGGACGGCCAGAGCTCTGCTGTTGCGGGGAATCAATACACGTTTCTCGCGCCCCCTTCGGTTAGCTCGATTGTTCCAAACAGTGGTCCATCCACAATGACAACTCCGATCACGATCAATGGCGGTGACTTCCAGGGTGGCGCAACGGTGACAATTGGTGGTTCTAACTGCGGCAACCTAGTCTTCGCAAGCGGCTCGAAACTGACCTGTTCGGCACCCATCCACGCGCCCGGTGGAGCCGATGTGGTCGTGACCAACCCCGACGGGCAAAAGGCGACGGTGCTGGGTGGTTTCACCTACACTGGTCCACCGTCCGTGACGAGCGTCACGCCCGCGAATGGCACGTCGGCGGGAGGCACGGTTGTGACGATTGCGGGCACCGGATTTGTTCCCGGAGCCACCATCGATTTTGGGGGCAGCGCCTGCGGCAGCGTGAATTCTCTGACCAACACATCGCTCAAGTGTACGACGACAGCCCACGCAAGCGGCGCCGTGGCGGTGAAGGTCACAAACCTTGACACGCAGAGCGGCTCGCTTGCCTCGGGCTTCACCTACAACCCGGCCCCCACACTCACGAGTTTGAGTCCGCCCTCGGGCCCACAGACGAGCCCCGTGACTGTGATCTTCACGGGCCTGAACTTCATCTCGGGAATGACCGCAAAGTTCGGGTCGGCGGCCTGCGCGAATCCGGTCTTTGTCAGCTCAACGCAGTTTAAGTGCGACACCCCGGTGCCCTTTGCCGCGCCCGGAGCGGTGAGTGTGACGCTCACCAACCCAGATGGGCAGTCCAGCACAAGCCCGTCAGCTTTCACCGTTGTTCCGCCGCCGACACTGAAGTCCGTCACGCCCGCGAGTGGCCCATCGGCCGGTGGAACATTGATTACGATTCTTGGCACCGGATTTACCGCCACGACCACAGTTTTCATCGATAACTCCGCTTGCATCGGACCGATTACGACAGGGACAACGCAAGTCCAATGCGTGACAACTTCTCATCCGAATGGGGAATTCGATATCACGGTCAAGAACTCCGACGGACAGTCTGGCACCCTGGCCAAAGCCTATACCTACGTGGGGCTGCCCCTCGTGACGGCTGTGATCCCGATCAGCGGCCCACTGGCGGGCGGCTATCCGATCGTCGTAACCGGCTTCGGATTCCTGCTCACCCCCAGCGTTCTCTTGGGGGCCGTCCCCTGTACAGGTGTGACGACTGTGACTGCGGGAACCCTCAGATGCACGGTTGGTCCATCCACCGCGGGCACCGTTGACGCCTTTGTCACGAACCCCGACAACCAGGTGGGCCAGCTCAGCGATGCCTTCACTTATGTGTCGGCTCCCAAGATCATTGCGGTAGTTCCAACTTCGGGTGGTGCCGTGGGTGGGAGAACGGAATCCCTTTCCGTTGCTATAGAGGGAATGGACTTCTCTTCGACGGCCGTGGCGAAGGTGAACGGCTCACCCTGCACCTCTCAGCGAGTTGTCAATCCAAGTCGCATCGAATGCCTGATACCGCCTGGTTCTCCAGGCAATGTCCCCGTAGTGGTGACAAACCCCGATGGCCAGACATCAAACTCATTCAATTTTCTTTTCGAGACCGGAACCTACTCAGCGCTAGACTGTGATGTGATTCCAGCCGTGAGTCCCCGGTCAACGAGCTGTACCGGTAATATCGTCGCTACGGGCTCTTTGAATGGCATCAAGACGGCCGCTGAAGCGGGGCGCCTCTGTGGCGCCGCTGGGAATCAATCTGGCCACTGCTGCATGTACCACGCGGTCAATGCGGGGGCCTGGTATCTGACCGACAGTCTTCCTCAATCGACTGGGCGCCTTTGTGACACCGCCCTCAACATCACTTGCACGGTGGGAGCGGGTCTGTGCACAAGCGTGAAAGGGGCCACCGTACCCACTGAGAACACCTATCTCTTCCGTGCCTACAACAAAAACATCGATGATCACCTTTACACTCTCAATCAGGTGGAGGCGAGCTCGACTCCCAATTACTCATTCGAGGGCCAGGCCTTCAGGGTTTTCACCCAGCAGTATGTCAACCAGGAGCCTATCTATCGGTTCTACAATCCTGTGAAGGGCATCCACTACTACACACTGAATTCCGGCGAGCGCGATGCTCTCGTCGTCAATGGCCAGGTGTATGAGGGAACGCAGGGATTCATTTATCCCAATAGCGCTCCGGGGCTATTGGAGATCTTACATGTCTATTTCCCCGGGACGGGTGGACATCTGTTCACGACGAGCTTGGCGGAGGCAGCCGCTTCCGTTTCCTTGGGCGGCCAAATTCAGACCCACTTGGGATTCACATTCGGCGCCGTTCCGACCGTCACATCGCTGTCGCCCGCAAGCGGGCTGACTCAGGGTGGCTTTAACGTAACCGTGATTGGCACTGGATTTGTCCCAGGAGCCACAGTGACGATTGGGGGATCGGCGTGCACGTTGCCCACGGTGACCGCGACCACGACGATCACCTGCAAGACTCCCGCTCTTGGTTTGGGAACGTACCCGGTCGTCGTAACGCTGCCCGATGGCCAAAGCGCCACCCTCGCCAGTGCTTACACCGTCTACCAATTCTCGGTGAATCCGGCGTCTGGACCTAGCACGGGGGGAACCGAACTCACAATTTCAGGCGGCGGATTCTCTTCACCGGCGGTCACTCTGGGAGGAAATGCCTGCGCCATTACCGCCGCCAGTCAGACAACAATCACGTGCATTACCCCGATGCACGTCGCGGGTTATGTCGCCCTCACAGTCACGAATAGCGACGGGGCTACGGTGACGAAGCCCAATGCCTTTACTTACTATCCGTCGCCGACGGTAACCTCCGTCAGCCCAAACACCGGTAAGAGGTCTGGGGGAACCAATGTTACAATCACGGGCACCAACTTTGGCGGTGGCGCAACTGTGACGATCGGTGGGATTACCTGCGCCAGCCCGAACGTGGTGAGCTCGTCGTCGATAACTTGTACAACAGGTGCTTCGAACACAACCGGGGCGATGAGTGTCAAGGTCACCAATCTCGACGGCCAATCCGGGACCGGGACAAACCTCTTCACCTATACACCGGAGATAAATTTATTTTCACCCCAGAGCGGCCCCATAGCCGGCGGTACAATGCTCACGATTAACGGAATCGGATTTTCATCGCCTACGGTGCTGCTAGGAAGCAACAACTGTCCGATCACATACAGCACTTTGACATCTGTTGCTTGCACTGTTCCCGCGGGCAACGCGCCTCGCGTAGATGTCATGCTGACCAATTCCAACGGAGCCAGCGTCACAGCCACCACACAATACGCATACCTCGCGGCCCCCACGATTTCCTCCATTAACCCGGGCTCAGGCCCGACCGCGGGCGGCACGCCCGTGACCATCACCGGAACGAATTTCCGCGCGGGCATGACGGCAAAGATTGGAAGCGGCAACTGCCCAATCTCCGGCGTGATCAATGCCACCTCGGTCAGCTGCGTGAGCCCGCCGAACCTGCCCGGTGTCTACGGCGTCACGGTCACCAATGCCGATGGCACCACCACTACCCAGGCCAACTCGTTCGTCTACTCGTACCCCACCGCGCCCGTGATCACCGCGATGACGCCAACAACCGGCTCGGCTTTAGGTGGCACGCTGATTTCGTTCCAAGGTGATGGCTTTCGCTCTGGGACAATAGTGACCATCGGCTCAGTCAATTGCGGCAACGTTGTGATCATGAGCCCCACTTCGATGACCTGCACCACCGCCGCGGCTGCGGACTCAGTCAACACTGTCTCCGTCAGCGTTTCAGGCGGCGGTGTCGGTATTGCGCCAAGGCAATTCACCTACACCGCCCAGCCGGTGATCACATCCTTCTCACCGATCCAGGCGTCGGTGACCGGCGGGGCCACGCTCACCGTGGCGGGCACGGGCCTCGGCAATCGTGTCACGATCTCAGTCGGAGGAATTCTGTGCGCCAACCCGACGGCACCTCTGCCGTATTACGGCGGTACGAATTGGAGCTTTGTCCAGTGTCTGCTCGGTGCCTCCGAGGACACGGGCCCCGTGCCCATTCGGCTCGTAAACCCAAGCGGAACCGAAACGAAGACAGTGGGCGACTTCATCTACTACTCAGCTCCCACGATTACGGCGGTCAATCCCAACGCCGGTCCCGCGAATCAGCCGACGCTGATTACGGTAACAGGCACCAACTTCATCAACCCGGTCGCTGTCCTGGGCGGCGCTCAGTGTCCAATCGTCTCTGGGTCGGTGTTATTCACCCAATTCCGGTGCACCACGCCGTCCGCAACGAAGGCGAGCTCGCCCGACTGGCCCAACAACATTGCGACATTCAGTAATACTGGAAGCGTCAACTGGCAGGATGGATCATCTTGGACGGCTGCGGCGCCGGAGACCCACCTCTTCCCGAGAGTGTCGGTCGCCGACTATACGAATAACTTCGGCAAACAGGTCCACCTCGTCATTAACGAAACAACATCAGCCGTCTTTGTTGATCAGAACAATATCTTCCATAAGGGCACCTACACCGCGCCTACCCAATTGAATTCTTCCGACTACCCGAACAACCCGGCCAATTTCACGTTTGGCCGCGTGACCTGGGGCGATGGCACTGTCTGGACGCAAAATCCCGACTTGAATTCGCCCATCGTCGTAAAACACTACCTCAATAGCACCCAGCCCGCGATTACAAGAACGGCCCACTTCATTCAGACTGGTAGCACTCAGGTCTACTTTATCAATGAGCTCGGCAACTGGCAGGTGGGCACGATGACCTCCTCAACGACCGCCATCGTGCCCGGGTGGGGCAATAAGGTCGCCACGATTTCGGCAAGCAGCATCACCTGGTCCGATGGTTCCGTTTGGGTGTTCAGCGCGACATCGAGCCCCAATCCGATCGTCGTGACCGACTACACGACGCGATCGAACATCCTTGGGTCCGATCTTCTCCCCGATCACCTGATTCAGGACGGCTCTCTGACAGCTGGATTTGTGAGCGTGCAGGGTGGCGTGGTCCTTGGCACGTTCAACAGCCCCACACAGGCCACGGTGCCCGCATGGGGCAACGACGTGGCGACGATCGTGAACGGTCGGATTTCGTGGTCCGACGGCAACTCTTGGATCCCCGACACATCCTCTCCGTCGCCGCTTTTCCTTAAGACCTACACCACCAATTACTCCGGCCAATCGGGCAGGCCCACGGCGATCGTGCAAAACGGCACGGTCCAGCTGCTCTTCGTGGATGGCTTGAATTCATTTCATTTAGGCTCTTTCCTCCCCGGCACTCAGGTGGGAGCCGTGCCACTCACCGTCACCAACGCCACTGGCGGTTCAGCGACGCTCAATAATGCCTACACCTATCAGACCCCGACTGCCTCCATCACGTCCGTCAGCCCCGCCTCGGGCGCGGCCGCGGGCGGCAATGTGATCACCGTTGCGGGAACCAACTTCATCTCCTCGAGCACGGTGAAGCTGGGTACCGTGGCAAGTGGCTACGCCACCTGCAACAGTGTGCAGTTCGTTTCTTCTACTCAGCTAGTGTGCAAAACTTTGGCGCATGCCGCTGGCATTGTGGATGTGGTGGTGACCAACGGCTCCCCGACGAATGCCGTCAAAATCGGAGGATTCACCTACGTCAACCAGACCGTGAACGGTATTAATTGCACCGTTCCAGCGTGGAACAACCCCGCGACGAGCTGTACCGGAGCCGTGATCTCTTCAGGAACGATGAGTGATTTCGACGATCCGGCTACAGCCGCCTTGCGGTGTAGCGCGGCCAATAACACGGCCGGCAGCTGCTGCATGTATCATCTCTACGGCACTGGGATGTGGTACCTCACCGAAGGGGTGCCGCAAAATATCGGACGTCTTTGCCAGACGGAATCCAATGGCACGCTCGACTCCTGCTACGCGGGTGGCGCTTGTCAGCCGATCACAAGAGCCCCAAGCATTCAATCGATCACACCGAATGCCGGCGGCCTGGCGGGCGGGACTCTCGTGACCCTCACGGGCTCCGGCTTCACCGGAGTAACCAATGTGAATTTTGACGGTGTCACTTGTGGCTCCGTCTCGGTCGCCTCGGACACCCAGCTCACGTGTCTCACGGGTCCGCACCTGGCGGGCACTGTCCAGGCCAATGTCAAGTCGCCAGGTGGTACGGGCAATCTCCCGAATGCCTACACGTACGGCACATCCATCACCAGCATTTCGCCATCGAGCGGATCCACGGCCGGGGGAACGACAGTCACGATTTACGGCACAGGATTCCTCGGCTTCACGAGCGTCAATATCGGCGGCAGTCAGTGCGTTTCGCCGAGCTTCATCGGCGCCACGCAGGTCACCTGCGTGACCACGGCTCACGCCGCTGGTGCCGCGAGCGTCACAGTTACGGCCGCGATCGGAAGCGCCACGCTCAATAGTGCGTTCACCTACGCTAATCCGGCGCCGACGATTAGCAGCGTGAGCCCCACTCAGGGTGGCGTGCCCGGGGGAACCGTCCTCACGATCACCGGCACGCGCCTCACGGGCGCTTCGAGTGTGTCTCTCGGGGGCACTGTCTGCACAGGTGTTACAGTGCTGAGTGATTCTCAGGTGCGGTGCACGACAGGAGCCCATGCCAATGGGGCCGTAACGGTCAATGTCACCACACCTGGCGGAACGGTGAACTACAGCAGCTTCACGTACAACACCGCGCTGACCTCAGTCTCACCGACGAGCGGCCCGACCTCTGGAGGGACCGTAATCATCTTCAGCGGCACGGGCTTTACGGGGCTCACCAATCTTTTCATTTCCGCGCCGACCGTAGCCAGCTGCGCAGCCAAGAGTTTTATCAGCGACACCCAAATGACCTGCACCACACCGGCCTATCCCACGGCCGGTCTGGCAAGTTTCAACGTGAGTTATTCACTAGGCCAGATGACGATAGCTTATCAAAAATTCACCTTTGTAGCGCCAGCGCCGCCGACCGTGAATCTGAGCATTTCGGCGAGTGCCAGCGGCCCCTTCTCCACAACGGCAACCGTTCCCTACAACTCCATGGGCTATATCCAATGGACCTCGGCCAATGCGACAAGCTGTCTCTATTCCCCGGTTGGATGGACGGATCTCAATCGACCCATCAGCGCGGTCGGTCCGCTGGTCACTAATCCGACGCTGGCGGCGGTGACGTGTCAGGGTCCTGGCGGATCCACCACCAAGACGGTGAGTTTCACGGTAGCGCCAGCGCCGCCGACCGTGAATCTGAGCATCTCGGCGAGTGCCAGCGGCCCCTTCTCCACAACGGCTACTGTTCCCTATAACTCCATGGGCTACATCCAATGGACCTCGGCCAATGCGACAAGCTGTCTTTATTCTCCAGTCGGGTGGACGGACCTTAATCGACCCGTTAGCGCGGTCGGCCCGCTGGTCACCAATCCGACGCCGGCGACGGTGACCTGCAAGGGTCCTGGAGGATCCACCACCAAGACTGTGAATTTCACCGTTGCCCCAGCGCCGCCGACCGTGAATCTGAGCATTTCGGCGAGTGCCAGCGGCCCCTTCTCCACAACGGCAACCGTTCCCTACAACTCCATGGGCTATATCCAATGGACCTCGGCCAATGCGACAAGTTGTGTCTACTCTCCAGTCGGGTGGACGGACCTTAATCGACCCGTTAGCGCGGTCGGTCCGCTGGTCACCAATCCCACCCCAGCGACGGTGACCTGCAAGGGTCCTGGAGGATCCACCACCAAGACGGTGAATTTCACAGTCTTGTCGTCAGGGCCGACGATCACGACCTTCTTCCCGCCCATGGGTCAAACGTTGGGCGGTGGAAAGCTCGAGGTGCAAGGAACCGGCTTCCAAAGTGGCGCCATTGTGAAAGTGGGCAACTCCAGCTGCTCAACCACGTTCCTGTCCAGTACCGTCCTGAGATGCGGTTATATTCCCAGTGGGGCGGGCTCGCTTCCCGTCTCGGTCACCAACCCTGGTGGCGGCACCGCCACTGGCCCCTTCAATTTTACCTACACGATCTCGCCCTATGTCTACAGCATCAGCCCTTCCTCCGGCCCCACGGCGGGGGGCACACTCATTTTCCTGGAAGGCGCGAATCTAAAGGCCGGCACCACGATCACCATCGGCGGCGTGCCTTGCGTTGCACCGAGTCTCTCGGGCTACTTCGGTTCTTGCATGACACCGGCCAGCACTACGGTCGGCAACAAAACGGTCGTAATCGGAAGCTACTCCCACCCGTTCGGCTTCACCTACACCAACACGACCTCCTCCGGCGCCTGCGCCTCGTGGACCCAGGTTTCCCATTCCTGCGGCGATCCCAATAATTATGAGTGGTCCGGCCTCTGGGCCCCCGCGCTCACGGGGCTCACCAACGGTGGCGACAGTTCGCTCGCGCAAAACAACTGGGCCACTCGCATCGGAGACGCCAACTGGGGAGTCTGTGGTCGCGCGCCCGGCACGGGCAATACCTACCACACCTATCCTGTTGCCGGGATCACAGTCGGCGGCACCAATTACAAGCCCATGACGATTTACAACAACGGCACCTACCAAAACATGGGAACCGCGCAGTGCCCAGCCTACTTCAGCATGAACTACAGCCCCCTCATCGTCGATATCAGGGGTGAGGGAATCGGTCTCTCGGCGCCCAGCGACGGAATCGCATTCGATATCCTGGGTGAGGGCTACAAGAACCAGATCTCCTGGCCGACCAATGCCGACAATTCTCTGGTGGTGGTGCTCGATCGCAACCAGGACAGCAAGATCGACAGTATCCACGAACTCTTTGGTAACAACACCGTCGGCCCCGATGGCCAGAAAGCCAAGAATGGTTTCGAAGCCCTGGCGAAATACGATGCCAATCGCGACGGCGTGATCGACTACCGTGATTCGATCTATGATGATCTCAGACTCTGGTCTGACAAGAACCGCAACGGTAAGGTCGACCAGGGCGAGCTCACGACGCTGACGAACCGCCACGTCCGTCTGATTGATCTCGCCTACGCCAATATTCATGAGCGCAACGACTATTACGGCAATGAATCGCTTCAACGCTCCGTCGTAGCCCTCGATTCGAAAGAGCTTCGCCGAATCTACGACGTCTGGTTCGCGCCCGGTATGCGGGTGAAGGAGCCGTCACTGGCCGAGCTCGAGACTCTTGAAGAGATCCACAACCGGCTCCAAAAGGATGAGTTAATTGCGGCTGAAATTGTCGACAAGCTCAAGCCGTCCTCGGTCCGGGAGGCCAACAGAGTCCCGGCGAGCGAGGTGGACCCCATCCGGAAAAATAACCTTCTGCAAATGCCGATCTTCAAAAACAACCTGGATCTGGCGAAGCAGGAAAAGATGCGGGCCGAGCCGCCCATCCATTTGGCCGTCGACCACCCGCTTGTCCAGCGCGCCGAGCCCGCCCCCGAGGGCCAGATTATTTCCACGGTGGGTCGATCGACCGTGACCGAGAGCATCGTGAAGGATCTGAAGCGCGGAAGCGCTTCGAAAATCCTATGGCTGATGCTGGGACTTGCGCTCGTGGCCGGCTTGGTGACGCTCTTAATCCGCCGCCGCCCCCCGATTGAATAGGCTCATCTAGATTGGAGTCGCGATTCAGGCTCGTTTAGCGCCACTGTCATCGGATATTACGCAAAAACTAGAAGCGTATATTCGGACAAGGAATGATCTGGAAGACGTCACCAAGCAACTCCATGCTAATTATGTTAATCGACCCTGGAATTTTACCAAGCCGGCCCTCGCGCCACTAAAAACAGCGTCCGTTGCGGAGATTAAATCTATCCTGGCCATGACCGAACCTGGGATCAATCTTCGAGTCGTTTCATGGCTGGATGAAAAGACGAAAAACCTGATTAAGCAGGTTGCGCCGCATCGGCAATTATTGATGGAAACCGTAGAAAAAGAATCGGAAAAAATGCAGAGCGTTTGGGACAAATATATAAAGCTTAGAAAGCTCTATGCGGAAGAAGGGCACAAAGTCATTGGCGGTGAACGAGCTTATTTCGATGAATACCAAAAGTTTCTTAGACCGAGTGGAGACAACCCATGCGCTTCATTCGAACTCTAGGCTGTGTGTTTATTTGTGGTGTAACAGCTAGTGCGATCGACTGTGGAACGTTTATGGTTTATGGACGAATTCCCCGTACGACAAGTGTGCCCCTTCAAATGGGTACTAAAGATGAGAGTGGCGACGCCATTAACTTGATTGATATTGGAGAGTCCGGGCCAGGTTGGCTTGACGGCCATTTCATTGACCGACCATTGGGTTCAAGCGAAAGTAAGAATAATCAAGAGTACTGAGGGCCGGGATGTGAAGGCCGTTCTCCTGGAGTTGGCGCCAGCTCTGGAACCGGCTGTTACTGAGTGAGCGCTTCATAAACCCCACCTGGAATTCGTAAATTCGGATCCGTATGCTGGGCCCCAATCAGGAGGTCTGGCAGATGGGTGCAATCAATCAGGAAAAAGAGAAGTTCTGGCTGGCAAAGCTGGCCGAGGCGAAGGAG
>JACPWY010000055.1 GCA_016196825.1 Deltaproteobacteria bacterium
CAACGCTTTCTTTTGGAAGAGTAAGTATTTTGCAGATTCCTTAAAGCGGTGAGGAGCTCATGCGGCACAGAGAGCGTGACCTCCGAGTGGGTGCTGCAGATGGGGCGCGTGATTTCGCGTCTCTTCCCCGGAAAACGCTTCTTAAGCTCACATTCAAGGCCCCGTTTGGTTTGCGTGGAGGCCAACTCTAGGAGTTCCTCTTCATTACAACTATTGATAACTTTAAGGAGCAGTGTGGCATGCGATACCGACAAGGAACCTTGATCAATGAGTTCAAGCATCTTGGGACATTCCCTGCTCTTTCTGGCAATGCCTACGAGTGAATAGGCCTGAAAATCACTCAGCCCTAGCGGGCCCACACAATAGGACCGCATCGAGGCAAAACCCAAGGCAACAAATCCTCGAGTCCTATCCATCTCATTCAACAGATCGATGAGGTGTCTCTCACAGCGTTTGAATTCTTTTGCGACGCCAAGGTTCTTCTCATGCAGAAAGAGAATCATAGGAGAAATCATCATGAAGCACCTAAATATCGACGATAGATCTCACAAATATAGACGATATGTCAACGTGAAACAAGCTGATCTATCGTCGATAACGAGAGAATGACAGGAAAGAAATATCAGTTTCATTGCCCGGGCAATAACTTGCGTCTAGGCGACAGCGACCGCCGACTGCGGGAGATGTTCTTTTCTTTAAGAGATTTACGCATGGAGCGCTTCGGTTTTTGGCGGCTCACTGAGCCTTATTTCGCTACTTCTGGACTCCTGACTACACGAAACCGATCCGTAGCTGCGGCAAGGCGATGCAATGGTTTGCAGCCCCAGCGCTCCTGGCCGTGGGGGCCACAGGGTATGTGCTCAATACTCCAACCCAGAATCGCGAACTCCGATACGCTAAGGCTGCTTCGGATGTGTCTCTGGCCGAGGCGGAATTGAACGAGTGTGTCCGGGAGCTCAAAGCCAAACTCGAAGTGGCGCGCTAACGACGGGCGAACAAGGCTAAACAAAAGACCTCGTGGCGCGAGAGATTCGCACAGGGCGTGCTCAGATGCGCTGGCCCCTCAGATTGGAGATTCGGGCGAGGCCATCACAATCGCGGTCTCGGGTCAGAAATATCCCTCGCACATCAATACAAGCTTGCGACCAGACCCTTCCGCAGTCCAGATTTCCATTGCCGATCCACAAATCGAACCTGAAGAGACGCATCCCGCGCACCAAATCGATGGCCCCCGTCTTGCTCTATTTCCCCCACGTTCGGCTCAACATTGACAATATAGGTGTATTATACCAATATGCTCGTGCGACGTGAGAAGTTTGTCTTTCAAGGAAGTTACATCGTCGAAATCTCTGTACACGAAGTTGCGAGAGACGATCGATATCAAGACGGTCTCAAGTGGGGATTGGTTTGCGTTGATCAGAAAACAGGAAAACGGATTCTGATGGATAATCACCATCCCAAGGGACCGCACGTGCACGTCAATGAATTTGAGGAGAATTACGAATTCCTGGGGCTAAACGAGCTTGTAGCCGATTTCAGGCGATTGATTGTCGAACATCTGGGAGTAGAAATATGAAACGTCTCATAGTTTCGTGTAAAACAGCTGACCAGGTCTTTGCCGACTTCAAATGCACTGCAAAGAAAGTGCAGCGGGGCACGTTTCGTGGGGAGCCCGAGTATGAGGTGAGTTTTGATTCGAAGGCCAACTTCAATCAATTCGTGCGAAATATTCCCGTTCTCTCCGCCATCCTGGTTTTCAAGCCACGATCGATCTATGAGCTCGCAAAGGTGACAGGCGCCGACGTTTCTAATCTCAACAAGGTGATTAAGTTTTTCGAGGATATTGGGGTGGTTCAAATCAAAACGACCAAGGTCTCCGGACGACAGGTAAGACGACCCAGCGTTGAGTTCGAGGAAGTGACCTTTCGTCTAGCCGCCTGACCACTGCCCCTGACAAAATCCGTCACCGTATTCAGGCGAGTTACAGACGATATTTCACACTCTCCCGAAAACCCCTCACTCGTCCGCACGAAAATCCCGCACGGGCCGTGGCACCTCTCTTGCTCTTATTAATATTCAGGTTTGGGCCTGTGGCTGCCAGTTTGGCGACCGCCCCCCAAGACCAGTTGTATACAGGTGTGGTGGATGTTGCGGTTGTTGTGGAAGCTGGTGGTCCTGTTGACGATAATCCCGAGTATAGGGATCCAAGCGAATCCTCCCATCGCCAAGAAAACTTCTCTCCTCGGCCAGCTGACGCCGATGAAGCGTGCGGCTAAGCTCAACTATCCCGAATTCCCCAAGGAACTCAAGGCTCGCATCGAGGGCAAAACGCCCGCGAGCCACCCAGCTGTTGCCACCTCGACGACGAAGGATTGGGGCTTGAGCCACATCGGTTTTTTCCAGATCTTCAATACATTTCTATTGCCTGTGAAACCCGCGACAGTCCCCTGCTCTGCTGCCGTCGTAGTCGCTGTGGTTGACACAGGAATTGATTACACACACGCCGAGCTCAGGGACAGCGTTTGGATCAATAAGGGCGAAACCGGATCGTGGTCCCCTCCGCCCGGAATGGAAAGATATATCAGCTGCCGCGACAAAAGCTGCAATGGCATCGATGACGATGGTGATGGTTTCGTGGATGATGTCGCTGGCTGGGATTTCGTGAATGACGTGCCATTGGCCTACGATACTCACGGCCATGGCTCCCACATCGCGGGGATCATCGCGAGCACCGGCGCCGATGGCATCGGAAGTCCGGGCGTCTGCCCCGGCGTCTCGATCATGCCGCTCAAGTATTACGACGCCTCAGGCGTCGGCTATAACAATCTTCAAAACACAGTCCGCGCTTTCCACTACGCCATTCAGATGGGTGCGCAGATCATCAACTACAGTGGCGGCGGCACCGATCCTGCTCCCGCTGAGCGCCTCGCGCTGGAAGATGCCAAGAACCACGGCATCCTCGTCGTCGCAGCCGCCGGCAACGAAGGGCAAAACAATGACATCGCCCCCTATTTTCCCGCTAGCTACGGCCTTGAGAACATCATCAGCGTGGCCTCTATCAACCCCGAGAACCAGCTGCTCCCATCGAGCAACTGGGGCCCGGGCCGCGTCCACATCGCAGCCCCCGGCCAAGGAATCGTGAGCACGCTTCCCGGCGGCCAGCTTGGCGCCATGACCGGCACCTCCCAAGCCACCGCCTTTGTCACCGGCACCGCAGCCCTGCTTCTGAGCCAGCTCTCTAACCCCAAGGATTTTGACTACCACCAATTGAAAAGGTGGATCACCGATGGCGCCAAGCCCCTCCCCGGCAACGCCAAGAGGCAGATTCTGATGAGCGGCGTTCTCAACGTTGGCGGCGCGCTTGAGGCCGAGCGCAAAGATGTCCAGCGCGACAAGACACCGGTGAAACTCCCGGCCGTCGCTCTCAACCCCGGAAAGCCCACCTCGGGGACGTCACTCTCCAAAACCCAGTGACACTCCAAGGGCTTGAAACCGCGAATGAAACAGGATGGGTACACCGCACTTCTTCACAATCCGAGCTGTCCTGAAATTTCACACCTCAAGCCCTCGACTCCACACCGGTTTTTCAATTGTGTTTTTCGGACCGAATAGCTGGCTTACAGAAATCACCCTTCACAATCTGTCTAAAGTCTCGTCGACACAATTGTCTTTCCCATCCCATTCCATGGGTTACACGCCATCTCCGGCCCCTGGCGTGCGACTTGAAGGAGATCAGGGGTATGAACCAAGCCCCAATCAAGCTGGTGATTACCTTTTGGACGCTTTTCACATTTCCCTCAGTGGCCCAAACGGCGGCCGAAAAAATGAGTGCGCTCGGTTACCCAGCCATTCCTGCCTCCATTCGAGGTGAGAAGAGCACCCGCAATCCGAACTCCATCGGACTCACAGCTCCAGCCCACAGCGGCGACTGGGCCCTAGCTGACATCGGCTTCTTCCGCGTCTTTAATCCTCTCTTTCAGGCGATCGACCCCAAAACCACCCCCTGCTCAAAATCGACCATTGTGGCCGTCGTCGACACGGGCATCGACTACACCCACGCCGATCTCGTCGACGCTCTCTGGGTGAACCAAGGCGAAGTGGGACAGTGGGCACCCCAGGCCGGTTGGGTTCCACCCGCCGGAATCGATGCGCTCTGCCGCGACCGAAGCTGCAACGGCATCGATGACGACGCCAACGGCTTTGCCGACGATGTGATTGGTTGGGATTTCGTCCACAACATCGCGGCCCCCTACGATATCATCGGCCACGGCTCCCACATCGCGGGCATCATCGCGGCAACGGGCCGAAGCCAAATGAGCGGCGTGTGCAGCGGCGCTTCGATCATGACCCTTAAGTATTATGATCCGACCAATCCCGGCGCGAATAACCTGAGCAATCTCGTGAGGTCGATTCACTATGCCGCCGCCAATGGCGCCGACATCATTAACTTCAGCGGTGGCGGCGTAGAGCCAGCCGAATCGGAACTTAAAGCTGTGAGAGCGGCGCGCGAAATGGGAGTGCTCATCGTGACCGCCGCGGGCAACCAGGGCCGCAGCAATGATCTTTTCGGCTCGTACCCGGCCAACTACCCTGTCGACAACATTCTCTCCGTCGCAAGCGTCGACTCCGAAAACAAGGTTCTTCCCTCGAGTAATTATGGCCAGCGCGTCCACCTCGCGGCCCCCGGTTCTGAGATTCTGAGCACCCTCCCCCAGGGTGGACTCGGCCGCCTCACCGGCACGAGCCAAGCAACGGCCTACGTCACCGGTGCCGCTGCATTCCTCATGAGTCAGCTCGGCAAGCATACGAGCTATGACTACATTAAGATCAAGTCCTGGCTCACCCGCGGCGCCAAGTCGCTCCCCAGCCCCAAGGTCATTGCGCACGGTCTTCTCTCGCTCCCCGACTCTCTGAAGCTCCTCAGAGCCGAAGAAGCCCACGTCTCCAAAAACTAACCATAAATAATTCGCTAACGTGTTGAAATCCCGCGCGAAACATTCCCAGATTTCCCCTTGAATTCAATTTTTGACACATGGTATCAAATGCCCTTCGGTTCAATCGGTTACAGGGAGAAAACATGGTGAAGAGGCGCAGTGTTGGGGGCGTCCTGTCGTTGGCTTTTCTCGCAAAGCGGCTGCACCAAGCCCTTTGGATGAAGGCCCTCATCGCGGTCCTTTGCTTTCAATTCGCGTTGCCGGTGCATCTCATGGCGGCGCCCGAAGACGAAGCGCAGGAGGCCGGTGAAACATCAAGTCCCCACGAAGAGGCGATCAAGGTCAGCTTAGACGATCTTCGCGCCCGTATCGAACGGGCGGGCAACACCTCGGCCCGTCTCGCGCTGACCGCCGTTCAGCGCAATGTTGGCCTCTTGCTCAATCAGGAGCTGATCGACACTCAAACCGGAAAAGTTTACGACCTGACCGTGGAAAACCTGGCACTCCCCCGAGCGAGCGTGCCAGCCGGTCTAGTCAACCGCGCCCTCACCGTCGAAAAGACCGATAACGGCGTCGTCCTCGGTCTCAAAGGCAATCGATACAAGCACCGAATCTCGCTCAACCCCGGCGTGGAGCTCGTGGATTTCGATTGGGACAGCGACGTTGTCGAGCTTCTCTTGAGCGACGGCTCACGTCACGTCATAGAGGTGTCGTCTCTAGGCCCCACATCCGAAAACATGGCGCAGGGTCTCCTCTTTTCGGCGCCCATTCCGGTGTTTTATCTCGGCATAGCCCAATCGGTGAACGGGAAACCCGTGAACCGCATTCGCATTCTTCAAAGACGGGTCGATCCTGTCGATCGCTCGCGCGCGGCCCAGCTCGCCCGCCTCGATCGCAACCCCCGCACACGGGAGCAGGGCCTCCTCTCCGCCAATCGCGATCTCGTGAACCGCGTGGCCGATAATCTCGAACTGCTTCGGCCCGTTCCCCTTGCCCCAGAACTGGAACAGATCCTGAAGACCCACTCCGACGATGGGCAGGCCTGGCTCTACGCCGGTGACACGGCTCTGATCCATGACGACGGAAACAGCGAAGAGATGGTCGGCTGCGACTCGCGTCTCACCGAAGTCGGCATGATCGGGCTCCAGATGGGGCCACTTACGGGTCTGTGGCACATCGCCTCTCCGGAAAGCGCGAAGGCCTCGAAGGATCTCTTCGACCTGCGCAACAGCGCCAAGCTCGCAGTCTCCGAGATGGTCAGTGATCCAGAAGAGCTGGCGAGATTCTTCAGAGACGGAACTCAGAGTGCCCTCTCCCGCATTCCCGCGAGCGCACTCAACGCCACGAATGATTACGCGATCCGAATCGCAGAGCGGGTGAAGAAGCTGAAAGAGCAGGGCACGCCTGACGCCCTCCGAGATGCTTTCACGGGAGAACAGCAACTCGCCGACTACGAATCTTTCAAGAGGTATCACTCCGAGCTCACCGAGCGCACCCTTGCCCATGAGAAAAAGAGTCTCTGGAACCCTTCGCGCTATCCGTTCGCCCGCCGCATGGGCACACGAATGGCCGATTTCGGAAAGGGCATCGCCAGTTTTGATCTTCCGAGAAGAATGCGCCAGGTGACGACGGTCTTGAAAAAGCCGCTAGTGGCCGGCGCCATTGCTATCGCAAGCTCGGCGGCGGCGACCGATTACATGGCAAACCATGGACAGAACGTGGGGTTGGTCGTGGATACGGTGACATCGGCCTGGAACCACGTCCAAGATTTCACAGTCCCCATCATGCGCGACATGAACTACGCCAAGGACGTCACCCTCTATTCATTTCCCAGCCGGACCGCCATGATGATGTCGGTTTTTCTGTTAGCGGCCGCGGCCTATCCGTTCACTCAGCACTCGATTAATAAGCTCATCACCCGATCGGGCCTGAAGTATCTCTTCAGCGCGTCTATCATGCCCCCCCAGCGGTTTCTCGCGGGGCTCACCCTGCGCCCAGAGCTCGTCGATGCGATGAAGAAGGGTCATTTTCCGCGCGAGCTTCTCAATCCCATGGGCCGCCTCAGTAGCTCCTGGCCCGACCGATTGGCGCTGGCCTCGCGGAATATCAATGACCACAACCGGTATAAGAGCATCGCCTCCGCCATCGCGCTCACTGCCATCGCAGACCGCCAGGGAATCGACATGGCGGCGCTACTCTCCTCCCCCGAGTTGGCCACGCCATCGTCCAATCTTGCGCTAGGCCTCGGCGATCTCTTAGGCAATTCAAGCCAAGGCACGCTCTTCCGAGCTCTGAATGAAAGCCCCGAAGAGTTCTTCCATTCGCTGCTGAATGCACGACAACTCGCGAGCAGCGTCCTCATCCCCTCCGGCGCCATAGACCGAGCGCCAGGAATGGCGATAATGCGTTCGATCGTGCTCCCGAACATTCTCTCCAGCGTCGGAAACTTTCAGGAGGCCCGTTATCAGGCTTTGCGCGACCCGCAACCGACTCAGGATTTTTCTGACTACGTCATGAGAGGTTATCTGGTCGACGGCCTCTTTTCGCTCATTCAATCCACGTATATCCGTGGCAGGTACGCCGATTTTGAAAATCCCGACGCCTTGGCTTATCAAGCCGATGGAGCCCTTTGGACGAACAAAATGATCTGGATCAACGATTGGGAGCAGATCTTTCTCCACCTCGGAGCCTCGGCGGCGGTGGATTTCCTCTCTTCAGGCCTTGAGGCAAAGGCTGTGTTCAACTTCCTTCAACCGGCCTCGGGATACGACCTGGATCGCACCACGGGGACCCGCAGTGCCGCCCGTGACGGTTTGGAATATTTCAAGTTGCTCTTCGATCTTCGGGGTAACAACTACCTCGTGGGGTTTGGCGAGCGAAGCTGGAACCAGTGCGTGCGATTGCTGCAGGGATTTTTCCTCATTGGCATGGGACTTCGTCTTTTCGAAGGGATGCTGGGAGGCGAGCCGGTGTCGAGCCTCTTCTCCATGCAGTCATTCGAACACGCCACGGTGGGGCAGCTCTATTTCGTATTCGCTGCGCCTTTTGTCTATCGTTGGGTGTGGGCTGTGGTTATCACCTCGATGCGTGCCTTCGGCGCCCAGATTGGTAAAATGAGCGCCGGGTACCAGGACCACTACACGCAACTCATGGCCTCCCTCAATAAGAAGGACATCGCCGGAGCGCGGAGGGAGGCCGATCACATGGTCTCGCTTTACGATCGGGAATTTCGATCCATCCCGCAAAATATTCGGGATTCTCTTAAGAGAACAGCGAATGACAATCCGCTCGAGTGGGCCAACAGAGTCCTTGAGGCCTGCCGCAATACACCGCCCGTGCCCGAGGGAAGCAATGAGAAGGTGAACAAAGCCATCATGTTCGTGGCCTCAGTTGCGACCACCTACCTCGCTGGGTTTCTCATGGTCGATAGCTTCGAAAACCGCCCCTTCCGTGGCTTCGACGTGCCCGAGGGGCAAATGGGCTTCGACACCTCTGACTGGTTCGCCTGGAACGGAATGTCGAGACGAGACTCGATACCGGCCCTAATGTTCAAGTCTCTTCTCAACATCATGGCCATCTGGGGCGCCGGCCATGCATTCAATGTCGCGCGCGACTGGTGGGCTGGGAAGGATACGAGCGAGGCGGTCAAAGGTCTACGATCGATGCCGCTCGTGAATTTCGGGAACCCTTCGCCGCCCCTCATGAAGCCAGTGAAAGACTCCAATTGTCCGGAGCAACTTCTGCGCAAAGCCTCTTAGGGAGGTCAGGTCAGCCGTCTTTTTTCTGAACGCGTTCGACCGAGATCACACCTTCAACGCCTTCGAGGGCGCGGATGATCTTTGAAAGATGCGGCAAATCCTGGATCGCCACCCCAAAGGTGCAGACCGCTTTCTTGTCTTTCGTCGTTCCCACGGTTGCGCGGCTGATGTTGGTGTCGAGCTCCTTGATCACGCGGCTCATGTCGGCGAGGAGTCCCGGCCGATCCTCGCACAACACTCGCACCTTGACGATCCGCTCGGCCCTCTTCGACACATCCCAGTCGATATCGACGAGACGGTGAGGATCGGTGTCAAAGACCTTCGGGCATTTTCGGGAGTGGACGCTGATGCCGCGGCCACGCGTGATGAAGCCGACCACGCTGTCCCCCGGCACCGGGTTGCAGCAGCGGGCGAAGCGGACGAGGATGTCATCGACCCCCTTCACCTTCACAACCTGGCGCTCCTGATTCTTTCTTTTTGCCTCTTGAAAGATCTTCTGAAGAGGCGATTCGGGGCTAGCCGTCAGCGCCTCGCCCTCGGGCTGGATCTTGGTGAGGATCTTTCTCACGCTGATCTTGCCATATCCGACAGCGCTCATGAGGTCGTCCACCGATTTCAGAGAAAACTCTTCGGCGACCCGCAGGAGTGTGCCGTCCTTCTGCAGTGTCTTGAGCTTCAGATTCTCGCGCTTGAGCTCCCTATCAAGGACCATCTCGCCCATCGTTTTCGATTTCTCATGCTCGGCGCTTTTAATGAACTGACGAATCTTGTTTTTGGAGCGCGAGGTGCGGACGATCTTGAGCCAATCCTTGTTGGGCTTCTGATTGGGCGAGGTGATGATCTCAACGGTATCACCGCTTTTCAGCTTATGCTTGAGCGGCACAATGCGGCCGTTGACTTTGGCGCCGATGCAGCGGTGGCCCAGATCCGTGTGAACCGCGTAGGCGAAATCGAGCGGCGTGGACCCTTGGGGAAACTCCATCACCTGCCCTTTCGGCGTGAAGACATAAACATCTTCCGCGAAGAGATCGAGCTTCACCGTCTCTAAGAACTCATTGGGGTCGGAGAGATCGCGGTTCCATTCGATGAGTCTCGTGAGCCATCCGAACTTCTCCTGGTCCTTATCGGTATCCTTCCCGAGGCTGACATTTTCTTTGTAGGCCCAGTGGGCAGCAATTCCGCGTTCAGCGGTATCGTGCATTTCATGGGTGCGAATCTGGATCTCAATGCGTTCGCCCCCGGGGCCGACGACCGTCGTATGCAAGGACTGATAAAAATTGGCCTTGGGAATGGCAATGTAATCCTTGAACCGCCCCGGCACCGGCGTCCACAAGGAGTGCAAGAGCCCCAGAACCGCGTAGCACTGCTCGACCGTATCCACGAGCACGCGGAAACCGGTAATGTCATAAACCTGATCGTATGAAACGTTCCGTTTCTCCATCTTTTTGTGGATGGAATAGAAATGCTTCGGGCGGCCGGTGACGTTAGCCGAGCCGTAACCGTGCTGCGCGAGCGTGCTCTGGATGAGCGCCTGCACATCGACAGTGTATTGCTCGCGCTCCTTCATCTTCTTACTCACCTGCGAAACGAGGCGGTAGTAGATCTCGGGCTTTGTGAAACGGAGCGAGAGATCCTCCAGCTCACGTTTCAAGGAAGACAATCCCAGGCGATTGGCGAGTGGACTGTAGATATCCAAAGTCTCCTGCGCGATCTTCACCTGCTTCTCGGGCTTCAAGTGCTGGAGCGTGCGCATGTTGTGGAGGCGATCGGCGATTTTTACGATGATCACGCGCAGGTCCTTCGCCATTGCGAGGATCATCTTGCGAAAATTCTCGGCCTGCTTCTCCTCGCTGGTCTGGAACGTGATCTGGGAGATTTTGGTGACGCCATCGACAAGCACCGCGATATCATGGCCGAAGTTGGCCTCAATCTCCGCCAGAGTCGCGCGCGTGTCTTCGACGGTGTCGTGCAAAAGACCCGTCACAATCGTCGTCGTGTCGAGCTTGAGCTCGGCGAGGATCCGCGCCACTTCAAGCGGGTGCTGAATATAGGGCTCGCCGCTCGAACGCTTTTGATCCTGGTGGGCGCCGGCGGAGAAGTGGAACGCCTTCTCGATCAGGGCCGTGTCGGACTTTGGGCTGATCTGTTTCACCGTATTGATGAGTGACTTTAGTGCGGCAACTGGCTCGAAAGGCGGAGGAGTATTTTGCGTCGTTGTTACTGACATTCTTTCCTGAAGATGCTTTGGAGTTCCTTGTAGGCCCGGTCCAGCTGGTCGTTCAAAATCTGGTAGTCGAAGATCCTGCTCCATTCGACTTCATTGTAGGCATTGCGCAAACGCGTTTCAATAGCCTGCGGGCTGTCGCCCTTGCGATCCACCAGTCTTTTCTCGAGCTCCTTCATCGACGGTGGGTGGATGAAAATGAGCAAAACCCGGTCGCCATAGGCCTTTTGCAGGCTCTTAGCGCCCTGTACGTCGATATCAAAAAGGACATGCTTTCCATTTGTTAACGCCTTTTCGATCTGCTCGCGGGAGGACCCATAAAAATTACGATGGACCTCGGCCCATTCGGCAAAATTGCCCGCCGTCTGCTGGGCCTTGAACTCGTCGGGAGTCACAAAAAAATAGTGAACTCCTTGAGTTTCGTTAGGTCTTTGGGGCCGAGTTGTCGTCGAAATGGAGAGCTGGACCGTGGGGAACTCCTTGAGGAGCCTCTCACAGAGTGTGGTCTTCCCAGCGCCCGAGGGGGCTGAAAGAATGATGAGGCGAGGAAGAGGTGTCTTCGATGTTCTACGAGACAAACTCACCCTCCTCCAGCTCCTGCCTTGAAAGCGCAGATTGGAGGGGCGCGACTTTGAAACGTTCCTGCAGCGTGGTCGACAGCACGCTTGTCACAACCACGTGGCCGGAATCGAGCACAATGAGCGACTTCTCTCGGCGCCCAGCAGACGCATCGATGAGCCGATTCTCTTGCTCGGCCCTATTGCGCATGCGGCGCACTGGCGACGAATTGATCTCCTGAATCGCCACGATGCGATCACAGGGCAGGTAGTTTTTGAATCCAACGTCCAAAGTGTTCCCCTGGTTCAAACGGAATGCCTTAAACTTATTCGACATTTTGCGCCTGCTCCCTTAGCTTTTCGATCGCATGCTTCGCTTCGATAACGCTTTGCGAAATCCTCGTTGAAGCGACCTTGGCTCCGAGCGTGTTCACCTCACGATTGATCTCCTGCAACAGAAAATCGAGCTTCCGGCCGACGCTCCCCTGATCCTTGAGAGCAGCCCGGAAGGCCCCGAGGTGGTGCGCGAGACGATCGAGCTCCTCCGAGACATCCGCCTTGTCGGCCAACAGTGCCAGCTCGAGCTCAAGGCGCTGCGAGTCAATCCCTTCGAGCTTCCATTTTTTCAGTCGGGCCGTGAGCCGCTCATGGATGAGTTGGGGTTGATCAACGGAAGCCTTGAGGATGCGATCGGCGATCTCTTGGAGATCATTGATTCCAGAAAGAAGAATCTCGGAAAGCCGTTGGCCCTCGCTTTCGCGCATCTTCGAGAGAGCCTGAAGACCCTTTTCGACGATGCCTTTGATGTCAGTGAAGATCGCTTCGTCCTTCTCTTCTTCGGTGGCAACGACGACCCGGGCGGTGCTGATGACCGCTTCCGCTGTGAGGGCGATCGGGGTGCCGGCGGCTTTGGAAACCTTTTCTAAGGACTGCAGAAGGCTCCTGAGAGCCAGCTCATCCACGATAAATCGGGAGACGCCTTTGATAGCTCCCTGCTTCGGGGCAAGACGTGTGCGAATCGAGAGCTCGAAGGATCCGCGCTCAAAGCGGGAGCGGAGGAGTTCGTTCAGGGGAATTTCAAGTGAAGACAGGGCCGACGGAAGCCGAAACCGGGCCTCAAGATACCGATGGTTCACACTTTTTGATTCAAACGTATAGTGGGTGTCGCCGACCGTTCCATCCGAACGGCCAAAGCCGGTCATTGATCTCATGGTGGGGTCTCCAGAGCGTATTTGAGGTTTTCCACCTCTAGGGCGACGCGATCGAGATCGCGCGAATCGACGTAGCGAATCTCCGGGTCGCTCCTCAGCCAGGTGATCTGACGCTTCGCCAGCCGGCGAGTCTTCTCGATGATCTCATTCCTGAGCTGCTTATCCGTGAGTTCTTTCGAGAGGAAGCGAGCCGCTTCGTTGTATCCGATGCAAGAGAGAGAGCGAGTCTTGGGATACTTTTGCAAAAGGGCGCGCGCCTCATCCACTAGGCCGGTCATGAGCATAGTTTCCGTTCGTCGAGTGATGTTGTTGGTGAGGACACGGCGAGAGACCGCCATGGCATACTTCATCCAAAGACGCGATGACTGCTCGGGAGAGACACGTTCGGGTTTGAGCTCGCTCGGTTTCTGTTTGTAGTGTTTCAGAATAGCGAGAGCGCGAACGAGGCGATAACGATCGTTGGGGTGGATCTTCTCTGCCGCGGCAGGGTCCTGTGACTTGAGATTGGCGTACATCTTCTCGCCATCGAGCGTTTCATCGATCGTGTATTCATTTTCGATCGCCTCGATCTCGACCGCCGAGACAAACACATTCTGGTACATGCCGTGCTGTAGGGCCCGGAGGTAAAAATAGGTTCCCCCCACCACGATGGGGAGCTTTCCACGGGATGCAATCTCCGTAATGCTGCTCTCGGCCTGTTCCACAAAATGGTAGGCCGAAAAATTTTCATCGGGGTTCAGGACATCGAGTAGGTGGTGGCGCACCCGTTCCCGCTCCTCGCGAGAGGGCTTACTCGTGCCGATGTCGAGCTCGCGATAGACCGTCGAGGAATCAAGGCAAACAATTTCGCCGCCCAGACGCGCGGCCACCTCAATGGCAAAGGCCGACTTGCCGGAGGCGGTGGGGCCCAGTATAGCGAGGGTGAGGTGGCGGCTCTTCATATTCTTTGAAAATACCTCTTCATCTCCCCAAAGCTCAACCGGAAGAGTACGGGGCGGCCATGAGGGCAGGTCCAGCCCATTTCGAGGTCCTTCAGGTAATTCATCAGCGAACGGGCCTCGGTGTCGCTCAGACGCTGATTCGCGCGGACCACGCTGTGGCAGGCCACGGTCGCGAGATAGGGCCGGAGAATTTTTTCCTTGAGCCGTGAGGCATCCTCTTCACTGAGACAGAGGCGGAGTGTTTCAAGAAGTGTTCTCTCGGCCTCGGATTCGCTCAGGACCTGTGGAATTGATCGGATTGCCACATCACAGCCGCCAATCGATTCGACCTCCATGCCGAGCTCGGAGAGAAGGGGAAGGGCGACCTCGGCGATGGCCGTGAGATCGGGTGGAAGAGAGATGACCTTGGGCACCAATAGCGATTGTGTGGGTTGCCGCCCCACCGCGGCCGAGGCCATGAGCTCTTCAAAACGAAATTTTTCATGGAGAGCGTGTTGATCGACGAGGAGAAGGCCTTCATCGTCCTCGCATACCAGATAGGCCGCATCCGCCTGGCCGAGGTAGCGCACCGAAGAGGGCTCGATCACTGGAACGGGCTGGTACATTGCCGATCGCGGTCCAGAAACTCCGGGGACAACCAAATTTTCCGCCTCCGACACGTACTGGTGCACCGCCTCTAAAACTGGCGGCGCAAAGAGATCCGGCTCGGGGCTGGACATAGGAATCTCACTCAACAAAGGCGAAGACTCCTCTTTGTTCCCCCCTGCGGAACTGCGCCGGGCAAGCCAGGTTTTGGGGAGAGCCTCGGTGATTTTTTTGGGCGGTTGGGAGAGGTGCTTACGGATAGAGGCCACGATCCAGCTGTAGAGGATCTCACCTTTTAAGATGCGGACCTCGGATTTTTGGGGGTGAACGTTTACATCGACCCAGTCGGCGCGGATGTCGATGAAGAGCGCGCCGCTTGGGTCGTGGTGGGGTCCGAGGGTGTCGATGTAGGCGCTGCGCACGGCGCTCATGAGATTGCGGTTTCTAACGCTGCGACCGTTCACATATACGAAGAGCTCACCCCGATCATTGATTGTGTGCGCTGGCGAGAGAAACCCTTCGAGCTCGATGCCCTCCGTGCTCTCTTTCAAACAGAGTGGTTCCCAATCAACTTTGAGGCATTCCCGCACCCGATCGGCCCGTGAATCGCTCACGTAGGATTTTGGAGTGCCTCCATTGTGCGACACAAAAAAGGAGACGCTCGGGTTCCCGAGGGCGATCTCTTTCAAAATCTTTTGGCAGTGAGCAAGCTCCGTGGAGTGGCTGCGCAGAAACTTTTGCCGCGCCGGAAGTTTTTCAAAAAGACGGGTGACCGTAATGGTGGTCCCCTCCTTTTGACCGACCGGCTGAGCGGCCCCCTTTACCTCACCAAACTCCACAGCGATCTTATGGCCCAGGCTCTCGCCCCGGCGCCTACTCTGAATCGTGAGATGGCCTACCGCCGCGATGCTTGAAAGCGCCTCGCCGCGAAACCCGAAGGTCTCAATCGCCTCGAGGCAATCGGCATCCACAATCTTGCTGGTCGCGTGGCGCTCGATGCAAAGAATGAGGTCCTCGCCTGTCATCCCCTCACCATCATCGATGATCTCGATGAGATCCGTACCGCCTTCACCCAGACGGACGTCCACCCGCCTGGCGCCGGCGTCGATGGCATTTTCCACGAGCTCCTTGAGTACACTCGCCGGCCTTTCGACAACTTCGCCCGCAGCGATAAGGTTAATAAGGTGGTCAGGAAGGCGCCGAATCATGAAGTGTGAAACGGTATCAACACAACCAAAATGCCGTCAAACAACTTGGCAGAAAAGGGGGGTAATCCCTCAGCTCGGTTGAATTTGGCCAGAGGGATTACACGTTGGGCACCGGAGGCATGTCCTCGACTTCGCCCTCTATCGTACGCCCACCCGGAGGCACCGGAGCGCGGCCACCCACCGAGTCATCCGTATCGTGAGCGCCATCGTTGGGGCCCACACCGGGATTATGCGCTACAAGACCCCCGCCGTCGGTGCACTGGTTGCACCCCCCACGCTTTGCCTTCATCGACCGACAACCCAAGCCGAGCGTGGCAAATAGACCTATCGCAATCCAAAGTATGACCGTTTTCATCGATCCCCCTAACGGTAGTGAATACAAGAAACATGCCGGGGGTTTAGGCATGCGTATACAGGAAGTGCGCGTAGGGGTTTTGGGCACGCGAATTCTCGGTTTGGCGGTAGCTTAAAAAATGGCGCGCGGGCGTGTAGGGACTACCGGCGCAATCTTCGTCTTCCAAACTGTGAAGAGGCACCAAGTTACTTTTCAGCCGCGACTGTTGACATAACTATACACATTGATATACACTCCACACATGAAGGTCAACGCCCTCCAGGTTCGGCAGTCGTTTGGGAAGATTCTTAAGAAGCTTATTGCCTCCGATGAACCCATCATCATTGAGAAGGGGCGTTTGCCAGTGGCCGTCTTGATCTCTCTCAAGACGTTTCAGGAACGTTTTATTGACTACCGTGAGCAGCAGAAAAAAGAGGCGGTCCTGGAGAGATTCAAAAAGGCCGCAGTGGAATCCAAGACAGACTCTCTCAAAGCGCTCCGCGAGCTCCGCTATGGTTCGGATCGTTGACGCATCGGTAGCGATCAAGTGGTTCATCGAAGAACCCGGGCACGAAGTGGCCATTGCCATGCTCGAGGAGCTCATTGAAAAACCGAGAAACTTCGCCGTTCCGGAACTATTCTTTTTTGAGCTATTTCACGTATTCCACAGGATTCTGCCCCGAGCTACGAACGAACAGTTTGACCTGTTGACCACGGTCGTTGAATTACCCATTCAACGATTCTCGATGACCCGCGAACTTCTTGAGGCCTGCAGTGAGTTTCAGAAGATGGGCTTGTCGGGGTACGACAGCGCTTATGTCGGACTCGCCAAAGTCTTAAAGGGCCAATGGGTAACCTTTGATTCGAAAGCCCACGCCGTCGTCAGGCACACCAACCTTTCCAAGCTCCTCTTAGCGCAGTAACCCCGCTGGCGAGAACGCACTAAGGAGGCCCCCCAGGCGGGCCTGTAGGCCCGTCGGGGACGGCGACTGCGGAGGACGAAGTCCAGCGGGCCTTGCAGCCGCCAGGCATGGATCTTTCTCGATGCGTCCCTGTTTAGCTCCAGCCGCCCCATGGAACGAGAGCAACCCCGTCATTCTCCTTGGGAGGAACAAAATTTTCGATTGGTCCCACGAGCATCCCATAGGGGCTTTTCAATTTCTTCATTGCGCCGCGGATGGAACGCTCTTCCCATGAGAGGCGTTTCTGCATCTGGGACAGTGAAGAAACAATGCGAATGGGAATATCCTCTACAATATAATCGACGGGAGAGCCTTGAGCTGATTTGTAGTAGCAGGCATCGATCCTGTTTCCAGCATAACTGTGAAGGCATCGCCACTCATTCCATAGAAAATGCCTGACTAAAGTCAGCGTTGCCCCCTCTCCCATGACCTTCTTCATGAGAAAGGCCGAAAGCCCGGCATCCATGAATTGCCAGGCCTCTTTGCCAATCCCGCTTGGGTGGCACCGATGCCGGTACAAGAGAAAAATCGTTTCCATACCGGAGAGGTACCGTCGAACGGTGCTCGCGGGTTCTTTGAAGTGTTTCAGAGTGGGAAGTTCACCGTCTGCCAAGACCTTCCCCATTTGTCGTACGAGTGAAAAAGCGATTTCAGCGTCATAATTTTTTTTGAGAACCCGGCCCAGATCTCGGTAAAGCGTAGTTTCAAGCCACGAAGTCCAATACAGATTTCGTTGTTCGTCTGATCGAGCAAACGCCGGCACGGGCATTCCCCCCAATGCCAGATCTTGACTGATCTTCTCTGCTGACACACGCGGTTTTAGACCCTTCCAGGGCTCCAAAAACTGCGCCGGTCGAACTGGCAGTTGGTTGCGTTCCGCGAAGTTCAGAGGGTGCAGTTCCAAAATACCAATACGGCCCGTAAGACTCTCTCGAATGCCAACCTGATCAGAAAAAGACGTCGACCCGGTGATCAGGTAACTCCCCGGGAGCTTTTTCTTGTCCACCACCCTCTTAAGCTCGTCGAATATCGCCGGAACTTTTTGAACCTCATCGATGAGGGCTGGTGTGCCGAGCCGAGCAACGAATGTCTTGATTGATCCCACGGCCTCTTCTCTAATTTCAGCGTCATCAAACGTGTAGTCACGTCCATTGGGGAGAAGCAACTTGGCCAAAGTAGTCTTGCCGCACTGCCGAGGCCCAATAATTCCGGTGACCGGCCAATAAGAGAAAAGCTTCTTCAGCTGCTCCAAGGCGAAACGGTCTCTAAAATGAGGCACCCTCTAATAATGCCTATAATAAATATCATTTGCAATATGCTTATTATATGCATTATTGTTCGGATATCGTTATTATTCAGAGATGGCACGGATTAGGCGTAGGTACCTGCTACCGTGCTTTTCGGCCGAAAAGTAACTTGGTACCTGCTAGCGCACGCAGACTTTATTGCGGCCGCTGTTTTTGGCGTCGTAGAGGGCCTTGTCGGCCATGGCGATGAAGGCGTCGGGGCTTTTGCACGTGGAATCCAGACTCACCACCCCCATACTGACCGTGACGGGGATCAATTGGCTGTCGTAGAGGAATCGGTGTTTCTCGATAGTCGATCGAATGCGTTCGGCGACCTCGACGGCAATCCTCAACGGCGTCTCGCGAAGTAATAGCGAGAACTCCTCGCCGCCGTAGCGGCCGAGGGCGTCTTGGCTGCGGATCATTTTGTTTTTGATGATCGCACAGGTCTCTTTCAAGACGAAGTCGCCCGCGAGGTGGCCGAATTTGTCATTAGTCTGTTTGAAATGATCGAGGTCAAACATGATGAGGCACAATGATAGCTCGCGTGCGAGTGACTTCGAAAACTCTTCGGCGATGAGCTCTAGGATCGCCTTCTTGTTGAGCGCCTGAGTGAGATCGTCGCGAGTGGCGAGGTCGTACATTTTGTTGTAGTGGATGTTTTCGATCTTCCCCTCTTTAAGGAATTTCAAGATCGTGTTGCCCGTGCGGATGAGATCGCCATCCTGAAGCACTTTTTTCCCGATCTTCACGTCGTTGACGTAAGTGCCATTGGTGCTGCCGAGATCGACCACGACGATGCCTTCGTCGGTGACCTTGAATTCGGTGTGCTTCCTCGAAATGGCGGTCTCGGCGATCTGAATGTCAGCCTCGAGATCGCGGCCCAGGATCATCCCATCGCGGGTGACGAAGAATGATTTGCCGAGTGGACGGCCCGAGATCACAACCAGCACCGGCGCTGAGGACTTCGCCTCTTCGAGGCGAATCTTCAGCGTATCGCTATCGGCAACCTCGGTTTTATCGATTTCGGGCTTACCGTCTTTTTTGTCGGCCATTGCAGTGAGATTATATCAGGGCCTCTTTGAGAAGACGCTTACCTTCCTCAACCCCCGGCTGACCGAATGCGTCGACATCATAGAGCTCACCCGCCAGAGCACAGACGGTCTCAAAAAAGAAAAAGGCCGAACCAAGCGCTTCGGGCGAGAGGCCCTCGAGTGCGAGGCGGTAGGTAGGCATCCCGCCGTTCTGGAGCGAGAGCTCTGTCGAGCGACAGGCGAGATGGTTGAGCTGTTCAAAGGTTGTCTTCGTCAAGTAAGCCGCCTCGCCTGGCGAAAAACTTGGCATTCCCACAACCGTTGAGGCCTTCACAGGAGTGTCGATAAAACCCACCATCTTGTCCCTTGGCCCCTGCCGCAACATCTGAAGAATCGAGTGCTGATCGCTGGGCCCGAGGGCCGCGACCGGTGTGAAACCGACGGCCTTCCCGGTCCTATCGATCTTCCCCAGACTTTCGGCAAAAAGCTGTGTGTGCCACTCGGCCAGGCTCTTGAGCGTCTGACGATAGGGCATCAGGTAATGGATATTACGGCGAAACTCCGTGTCCCAGCGGAAATGGCTCAGAGCCAGCCAAAAGGCGGGGCATTCATCGGGCGTCGAATTGAGAATCGCTTCCCGCATCCGTCGGGCCCCCGTGAGGATCCTTTGCGAAGAAATCTTCGCGAGTTCAGCCGGGAAGAGCCCGACCGAAGTCAGCACGGAGAATCGGCCACCCACGTCGGGAGGGACCGAGAAAGTCGACCAACCTTCTCGTCTTGCCATCTCCCGCAGCGCCCCCTTCTCGGGATCGGTGATGATCAAATACCCCTGGGCGTTCACGCTCTGGCTCAGATTGAAAAAGGCTGACAGAGTTTCCGTCGTGTTTCCCGACTTGGAAATGACGACGAGCGCGTAACGTTTTTCGAGCGCTAGGCGCTGCAGAATATGGATCCGCTCCGGATCGGGCTGAGTAACCCAAAGAATAGGAAAATCCTCCTGATCGGTCGCTACCCTCAAAGATTCCAAAAGGGTTTGAGGCCCCAGGTAAGACCCGCCAATGCCCACGATGATTGCGCCGTCAAAACTCGATCGCAATCGGTGGGCCGTCACAGCCCACTCCTTAGGAGCCGCCTCGGGTGTTGTCTCGGGCAGATCGAAGAAGCCTATTTCTTCGGTCACTGACCGGTGGCGAAAAGCTTTCCAGACCCGTTGGCTGAGCGCCCCCTCCTCGCCCGTCAGACGCGGCCCGCCGGGATGAGTCCAGAGGTGAGAGAGGTCCAATGACAGATTAGGGAGTATCCACTGCTTCATACATTCTATCCAATTCTCGAGACAGCACGAGGCGCTGAATCTGATTAGTCCCTTCAACAATCTGAAGGGCCTTGGCGTCTCTGAGCAGACGCTCGACTCCGAAAGACTTCTTGTAACCGTCGGGCCCGAGGTAGGTGATGGCGTCGCTCGACACCTTCACGGCGAGATCGCTGCCCAGCATCTTTACCTGGCTCGCAATAATCGTGAGCCGCTCCTCGCGATCCCGAAGTCGAGCCGCTTCATTCACCAAGAGACGGGCGGCCTGTATTTCCGCGAAATGAGCCGAGAAGAGATCTCGTTCGCCCTGCTCGAAGTGGCCAGCGCGGGTGCGGTGGCTCCAGAACTGGGCCAGGGCCTCGATAGCCGTGCCGATACCGCCCACGCCAATGGTGACGCGGCCGGCGTCGAGTTGAGACAGCGCAACCTTAAAACCTTCTCCCTCAGCACCCAGTCGCTGTTTCTCACCGAGAAAACAGTCCTCAAAGATAAGCTCGGCCAGAGTCGAGCCCCTCAGACCGAGCTTCTTCTCCAGCTTTCCGACACGAAAGCCAGCAGTCCCCTTCTCGACGAGAAAAGAGGTCACCCCCTTGGCACCGGGCTCGCCGGTTCTGGCCATGAGCAGAAAGAGATCGGCGTCGCCCGCGTTACTGCACCACATCTTGGTGCCGGTGACGCTGAAACCACCCGAAACCTTTTTCGCCGAGGTCCTTAAGGCCGCTGCATCCGAACCGCTGTGGCTCTCAGACAACGAGAAGGCTCCCAACCATTCCCCGCTGATAAGCTTGGGCAGATATTTCTTCTTCTGCTCATCGGTGCCAAAGGCGAGGATTCCGCTTTGGACAATATTGTTAACCCCGACCGCGACGGTCATCGATAGGCTCGCCCGGGAGATCTCCTCCAGAACCGCGTAGTGGCAACCGTAGGGCATCTCGCTCCCGCCGAAGGCCTTCGGCGCAAAGCTCGCGAGCAACCCCTGTTTACCCAGTTCCTTGAACGCGCCCTTTCTGTAAAAACACTTTTCATCGTCCTCGAATGCGAACGGGCGTAGAAGGTCATCGCAAATCGCGCGGGTCTTCGTGCGGTTGAGCGCCTCCGCGGGTGTGTCGGGTGGATAGAACTGGAGCTTCATGCCTCGCCCAAGAGTTTCTTAGCGATGATCACGCGCATCACTTCATTCGTCCCGGCCCCGATCTCCATGAGCTTTGCGTCGCGCATGTAGCGCTCGACCGGGTGCTCCTTCATGTAGCCATAGCCACCGAGAATCTGAATGCCATCGAGCGCGGCGACTGTCGCCATTTTCGCGGTGAAGAGTTTGGACTTAGCACCGAGATCCATTTCGCGATTTCCCTTGTCGTACGCGCGGCCCGCGGCGTAGACGAGGGCGCGGCCCGCGTCCCGCTGTGTTGCCATCTCGGCGAGCCGCTCCTGCACCATCTGAAAACTTGCGATCGGTTTTCCAAATTGAGTCCGCTCCTGGGCGTAGGTCAAAGAATAGTCGAGGGTGGCCCCGGCAATGCCCAGCGAAATGCCCGAGATGGTGATGCGCTCGATGTTGAGGTTCTTCATCATGTGGGCCACGCTGTCGTTCTCCTCCCCCACGAGATTTTCAACGGGCACCTCACATTCATCAAAAACGAGCTCCGAGGTCGGTGAGCCGCGCATGCCCATTTTGTGCAGCCGCTTCCCCAGCCGAAAGCCAGGGAAAGTTTTTTCGACGATAAAGGTGGAAATATCTTTCTTGGTGGCACCCGTACGGGCGTAAACCACAAACACATCGGCCACGGGGCCATTTGTAATAAAGGTCTTGGTGCCGGTGAGGATGTACTTGTTGCCCTTCTTGACGGCCTTCGTCGCAAGGCCAAGCGCATCGCTGCCAGCGCCAGGCTCTGTCATCCCCATTCCGCCGATGCATTCACCGGTGATGAGCTTCGGAAGATATCTTTTCTTCTGCTCGGGTGACGCATTCTCGTGAAGATTGTTCACACAAAGAATCGAGTGCGCGAGGTAGGAAAGCGTCGTCGAAGCGCAGGCGCGGCCGAGCTCCTCCATCGCGATGGTCGCGGCTATACAACCCATTTCACTCCCGCCGTACTCCGATTTGGCAGTAATCCCCAACAGGCCCAGAGGCCCCATTGCCCGGAAGGCGGCCTCGTTGAAGCCCTCCAATTTGTCGATCTCCTCGGCCTTGGGTTTGAGTGATTTTTCAGCAAAAGACCTCACGGTCGATTGCAGTAGCGTCTCGTCACCAGAGAATTCGATCACAGCGCCTCCTTTCCCGTCTCAGCGGGTCTTCGGCGGGCTTCGCCGAAGCGAAGGTTGCGGATCAGAATCTCCTGGAGCTCTACCTTTTTCGTGAGGCGCTCGAGCTCCTTCACTCGACCGTCGAGCTCGGTGAGCGCCTCTTGGCCGGCCGACAATCTTTGGTAGACGATTTCACCGAGATCGCGAAGGAGCCTTTTACGCTCAGTGACAAGATAAGCCCCTTTGGCCATCAACGATCCCAGGCGCCAGGAGTGGATCACCCAAAAGCGCAGTTCATCAAAGGTGTTACCTAATCGTTCCGCAAAGCTCACTTCAGGTGCTGGAGGTGTCACAGCTCATCAATTTATCGCTCCCACGAACCTCTAGTAAAGGAGCGATAACCAAAGTTACCGGTCGGGAAAGCTTCACCTTTCCATTCATGACGAGGCTTGTTAGATGTTGAATATGTCTTGGGGGAATTGGGCGTGGATGGCTGCGGTGTTGTGTTGTCTCTCCGTCTGGGGGGCTTCCCGACAATCCAAGGCCCCGGTTCTGTACGACCTGTCTTCTATTCTTGTGGCTAATTCTGATTCGATTCCGCTTTTGGGTGGCCGATTCGTGCCACTGCCAAAAATTGTGTTCGACCGGATCCAATTTGTGGATGAACACCCCGATGCCAACTGGGAGCACGCCGCGCGATTTCGTTTTTTTCTCAAGGGGCGCTTGATTCAAGAGATGCCGACCCGCCTTCCTCCGAAGGGGCTCGATCGAAGGTGGCGAATCTCTCCTCCTACGGCCGATGACACGACACCAACCTTCAAGATATCCGGGTTCGACGGAAAGTACCGTGTCAAGGACGCTTCTAAACACTTTGCTCTTCTCTTCAGTGGAAATGCCGACGATCGGCACTGGAATGACTTTTCATTTCTCTATCGCACGCTGACTCAGGTGTACGGTTACAGCCGCGAAAACATCCTGGTGGGTGACAGCAACTTCCGGGAGAAGGCCGGGGATCTCGATGGTGACGGCAAGACGGACATTCTATTTGGTTCAACGCTCGCCGATCTTCAGGGGCTCATGACCTCGCTGACCGAGCGGATGAAGAAGGGCGATCAGCTCCTGCTCGTCGTCAATGATCACGGGAGCACCAAGGACGGAGAGTCCACTCTGATCCTTGCCGACAACGAGATCAAGGCATCGGAATTTGCAGCCCTGATGAAGCCGCTCCCAACCGATCGGGTGCTCTCCGTTTTCGAGCAGTGCTTCAGCGGAGGCTTTGTGAGGCCGACGGTTGCGGCGGGCCGGGTCTCGGTGGCCGCTTCGACCAACCGGGAGATCAGCTGGGCAAGCGACGACGGCCTCTTTGACGAATTCCTCTACCTGTTTACTGCTGCCTTCGCACACCAGACTCACGACGGCGTCCCCGCCAATGCCGACCTCGACGGCAACGGCCGCGTGAGCGCTCGCGAAGGCTTCACCTACGCCCTCGGCCAGGACGCATCCTCGGAAAGCCCGTTCCTGGAGTCCTACGTCAACACCAACTCAGCCTTCACACTCGGATTTGACTAAGGCTTTGTCGCGCAGCGATGATACCCGAGGAGGGATAGGCAAATTGGTATGCCACCGCACTCGAAATGCGGCGGGAGCAATCCCTTGAGAGTTCAAGTCTCTCTCCCTCCGCGCTCCCACATAATCCTTCGCTCGCTAGTTGTTGACCGGATGCAGCGGGGATGGCAGAACGGCGGAATGATAATTTCATATCGCCTGTTTTTGGTCTTTTGCTTTTTTCTTAACTGCTTTGTCTTCGCCGGTGAACACCTGGTGCCGAATACACCACCCAACAAGGATATCCAGATCGTTTCTGGATCGTTGTCTAAGACTTTGCATCTTGGGGAGCAGGTCGACTTCAAAAAGTGTTCTGAGATCGCTGTGAAGACCTTTAAGGGTGGTCGTTTGGTGAACGCCGATTGCACGAATTATTTTGCAGAAATGTTGGGAGTGCCGCTCGCTCACCGGCTGGTCATCCCGTACACGGAGTCAAACGGCTCCATCTCCAGTGACTGGCGCTGCTACGACAGCCAGATCGTGGCCGCAATCAAAACGAAGGCTCTCGAGTCATCGAGCTTCGTGCGGGTGGGATTCTACCATTCCCACGGCGAGCTGCTCCTCACACCCAAAAAGGCCCTCCATACCCTTGGCAAGGCGACCCTCAAATCGGGTGACGAAGTGACCTTGACTCAGTTTACGTCGTTGGCCCAGTGCTGGCTCGGCACGGCCTCGTCGAGCGCGTACCAAACTCAGGAGTTCAAACCCTTCGTTGATTTTGGCGTCGAAGAGGAGGGGGGCAGCCTTTCAATTTATCGACGCTGGGAAGACGTCCCCACCAATTTCAAGCTGGGTTGGGGCAAAGAATTCGATCGCTCAACCGAGCTCTTTCAGTCCCAGCCCTACTAGGGAAGCGGCAGTGGCCGTATTGACGTATATACAAGAGCGCCGCTGGGCTCAAGCTGGCCTAAAACGCACCCGGGCACCATGACTCGAGTTGCCTAATTGGTTCTTTGCGACAGTAAGGGCAACTTTTTTGTAAATCTAGCGCCAAGCGGGGGCCGTGGGGCTCGACGCCCTCGGGCTTTGTTCATACCGGGGAACCGCTCCGAGCGACCGCTCCATGATTCGGGATTGATCGTTAAAGGGGCCGTAGAACCCGGGAACAATCGGCGGACTGCCGTACGCGCCAGGAGGAGTGGAACCGGCGTGGACTGGAATCAATCTTTTCGGACCGCTCACTACGCCGCCCCGGTCGTGAACGACCGCGCTCGGGCCGGTCATGGGGAGGAAGGGCGTCTCGCCTTTCTGAATTCGCTTGAGATCACTCGCCAAAACGCTTTGGCAAAAAAAGGCCGCGTAGGCTCCCACATCGGCTAACGGGGTGCTCGCGAACGTTTCGAACGGAAGTGAAGATGGGAGACTCAGGTCGGCTCCGCGTTTCAACTCTTGCCGGAGAAGCTCGATAAACGCCCTATAGCTCTTCAATTTCTGCAGGCGCGCTACCGGAAGAGTGCGATCCTTGAGAGCCTCTTCGAGAGATTTGTCGGTCACCTCGACTTCATCAGCAAGCGATTGGGTGCTACGCTCGTAGGCCTTCAGGACCTCATCGAGAGCGCGAGATATTTGAAATCTCAAACTGGGCGGCAAAGGGCCGGCTGCGATCGCTTTCTTCAGAGATACTATGCGCTCGGCGTATGTTGGATAGATTCCTTTGGGGTCAGCCCAGGCACGAGGGAGAAAGTCATCCTTCGAGAATTGACCGATCAGAATCTTATTAATGAGCTTTCCATCAACGCGCGCATAGAGAACCTCGGTGTACGGATCTTCCGCCCAAAGAGATGTCACAAAAGTGATCGAGATCAATGCTGCCAGTGTCTTCATGGATGCCCCTATCAAATTCATGCTCGTCAGCCTAGCTGCTGCAAATCCAAGACCAGGCTCAGTTCGTGCGTGGGGAAAAACTCCCAAGTGTCTAACGGGACGAGAGTGTCGATGAAATAGACAGGCCGAGGGGTGCGGGATCAGGCTGCTTGCAAGGCTCCTGCCCGAGGCGGGACTGAGGAGACGATCTCTTTCACCCATTGGGTGAGCCCGCTTTCATAGTGTTTCCAGTCGAGAGCGGGGGCTGTTTTTCGGAGCGTCTCGGCCAGAGCCACCCTTTGCGCGGGATCTCGTATGAGCGCATGGAGGAGCGACTGAATCGCCTCCGCACTAAAAGCGGGCACGACAAATCCGTTTCGGCCGGTCTGAATTAGCTCCGCCGCTCCACAGTGGTTGGTTACGATGGGAATGAGGCCCGAGGCCATCGCCTGCGGGACGACGGTGGCAAATCCATCGTGAATCGAGGGCAAGACGAAAACATCAAAATCGCGGATAAACTGAGCAAGCCTTGAGTGCGGCATCGGTGGAAAATGGGTGTAGTGTCCATAGTGGGCGAGTGTGTCGGCAAATTCCGGATCGACCGATCCCACCAACGTGAGGGTGAGATCACGGCCAGCCAGTGGCTTCGTGGCCTCAAGGAGATACTTCACCCCCTTCTGGATCGAAAGAGTTCCGAAATAGATCACCCGCAGTGGGCCGGGGGCCGTTCGCACGGGGCCGGAAGTGAACAGAGAGAGGTCGGCGCCGAGCCCCAAGACCTTGATCTTTTTCTCGGGGAAACCCTTTTCCAAAAACGTCCGTTTTGCAAATTCAGAGAGCACCAGAATCCGATCGCTCAATGCGTATTCCTTCACCTCACGATTGCGGACAAAGGAATGTTCGGGGAAGCGCTGGTTGAATCGACGGTATTCCGCTTCGAGCACCTCGATCTGGAAGTCGATGTGGGCCGAGTCCCGAATCGTCACATACCGACGAGCATAGCCCTGCTCCATCACCTCGAGTCCAAACGATGACCATGTTAACGAAAGATCACTAGCACGATTGAGCCGCCGAATCTCAGCCGCCATGGCCCTGCCAAACGCCGCCATCTTGAGCGCGCCGCCGTAGGCATCAAGCCCCAAAGCCTTCCACCCGCGGAAGAGAATCTCAGGCCAGAGGAAGGAGTGGACAGCCGCCGCTGGGATTCTCGGGAAGCGGGACTTGGGAAAGGAGGTGAAGAGTTGCGCGTCGAACTGTGCGCGCAGAGCCAAGACCATACGATCAGCGTGAAAACGACCGCCAACACCCACATCAATGGAAAAGGGTTGAATCAAATGGCCTCGGAATTAGGAGTCGGGAGGTTTTGCCTGCTTAATAAGAATACCATCCACCCCAAGAGCTCGGCGTCGCGCCGCTTCCCAAGGATTTCGGCGTGTACTTAAGAAACCAGTTATACTGAATTCACGCCTCATCACCGCTATTCCGGATAAAACCATGGACAAGAAAACGCCGCCTGAGAGCGAAGTTCAGATAGTTGATCTGCAGCGCTACCGGAAAAACAAGAACGAAGAGCGACGACGGGAGTACGAACGCGTGCTCTTCAATCGAATCTTAGGGGTGTATAGCTTCGCGGAGAAAAACTCCCTCAACCATATTGAGGTCATCGATATTAGTTACTCCGGTCTCAAGTTCCGGGAGGAGAATCCCGAGCGCCCGTTAAAGGCGGAAGAGAAGGTGGCCTTGCGCTTTTATTTCACTCCAAGCTCCTACCTCAAGGTGATCGTCGATGTGAAACGCGCCATCCCATTCAAAGATGACGATCGCGAGGGGATGGAATACGGCTGCCAACTCGATAAGTCCACAAAGTCCTACGAAGTCATTCGGGAGCTGATCGCCTTCATGTATAAGTACTCAGAAACAGCGTGTCAGGACACCAACCCGCCCATGATCTGGTTCTAATCCCTCAGCTCAATTCCGTTACTGCACTGTCCGATAAGAAGGGGAATGTGTGTCTCGGGGAAAAATGTGCGTATTGGGCTGGTTTTGGTGGTTCTTGCCGCCCTGGCCAGCTGCCGATTCAACATGTCCGACCGATCTCCTTCGGGCGTCAGCTCGGTCACGAGTCCGGCCACCCCCTCCTCAACGACGGCGACCACCGCTGGAGGCGACACCTCCCTCACCTCGGTAACCGCCGGACCAGCCGTCAAACTGGCGGTCAATGGGCTTCCACCCTTTCAGGCGGGTGTTTGTGCTGGCCCCTTTACGATCACCGCAATCGACGCCCACGGGAACGTCGCGACCCCTTCCAACAACACCGAGCTTTTCAAGCTCGAGGGCACCCCGCCCAACGCCATTTTTATTGATGTCAATTGCACGGAGCTCGCCCCTGAAGGATCCGTTGTATCGGACTCTTCCGGCACCCGCGCTCTATTCTATGTGAACGGCACTCAAGCCTACTCCAAGGTGATCGCCGTCAACGGCGCCGGCGTGACGGGAACGTTTGGGATTCAAATCCTCAGTGGCACCCCCACCCGCCTTGAAGTGACTGCGCCAGCCGCCGTGTCGGCAGGCGATTGCTTCGCAGGCGCCCTTTCACTCGTTGACAAAAATGGGAACGTCGCCACCGCCACAAAACGATTTTCCGCAGGCGTGCTCATTCATGGGCTTTCCAACGCCGGAGTTTTTTCTGATCCGCAGTGCTCCCAGCCGCTCGCCACGTTGGATTTCTCGGTGGGGACCTCCTCCCAGCCGTTTCATTTTCTCACACAGTCACCCGGCACCGGTTCCCTGGCCGCGCAAGCTCCGTCGGGACTGGAAGGAGGAAGCGCCAACCTCACCGTCTTCGTGGAAAATTCACCGCAGCTAGGCCTCATCCCTCCCCCGGGCCAGATGGTGGCCGGGCTATGTTCGGCATTTCGAATCGTTTCACTCGACACCGCCGGAAACACTCTGGTGACCCACAACGGCCTCCCCGTCACAGTGAGTTCCAAAACGAGCCAGCTCGTTCTCTTCTCCGATGCGGCGTGTTCCACTCCTCTCAATCCCGCCACAGTGACGCTTGCCGCGGAATCATCGACCAATCAATTTTTTGCCCGCAGCGAGCTTGCCCACACGGGGCAGGTGGCGGTCAGCGCCAGTGGGTATCTCTCTGCGACCGTCGCCCCCATTGTCGCGCCGGCCCCCGCAGTCTCTCTGTCGCTCGATTCTCTGCCCGACTCACTCACCATGGGCGGATGCATGACAGCTGTTGTGCGTTCCAAAGATCCGTTTGGAAACGTATCGACCGTCCCGGTCGGTGTGCCGATCCTGATTTCCGGCTCAGGCACTGCCGCGACGGGAACCAATTTCTACGCCGGCGGCTCCTGCACGACCTCCGCCACCAAACAATTCACACTCGGCAATGGGTCCTCCCTCGCAGCCTTTTCATTCTCGCCTGGGAGCCCAGGGGCACTCACCATCACGCTCACCCCGAGCGGTCTCACCGGAAGTGGTGGAGCCACATCCACATCCGGCACTACGACGATCGCCCCCTCCCCCACTGTGCGCCTCTCGCTGAGCTCTTCGACAAGCGCCATCATTGCGGGCCTCTGCGCCAAAATGTCTCTCTCAACCATCGACGCAGCCGGGACGGTAACGATGGCCCCCATCGACACCTCGGTCACTCTCTCAAATGATCAGAGTCTGCAACCACTCTTTTTCTCGGACGCGTCGTGCTCCTCGGCCACATCCAATCTGATCGTGAGATCGGGGACGTCTTCCGCCGATTTTTACATTCAAAGCACAAAGATCAATGCAATCGTTGTCTCGGCCCAAGGGACCGATTCCACTGGAAAAGCGATCTCGACCTCAAAGGGAGTCGCCATCGTTGCAGCTGCGCCCTCTACGTTAAGCATCGGCTCGCTCGGAAGCGCCCCATCAGGAAAACTGTGCCTCGGCCCTGTCGCGGTCGACACCCTCGATCAATTCCGCAATCCAGCGATCGTTCCGAAGACCACATCATTCGCGCTGGAATCAACGGGAGCCGTCGAATTGCAATTCTCATCAAACTCGACCTGCTCTGACTCCATTAGCTCCCTCACGATCCCGGCGGGAAAAGGTGAAGGTGTCTTTTACGCCAAGGCCCAATCGGGAGGGGCGGTCTCATTTTCTATTTTGGGGGGAGACCTCCAGGGCTCGGGCGGCACCACGCTCAGCGATCCCCCCGCGCTGCACCTTGTGCTGGCAGGACCCTCATCGGCCTCAGCCACCGTCGGCACCTGCGTGGCCTTTCAGGTCGGGAGTGTCGACCCCACAAACACTCCTAAGATCTTTGATCCTAATACGATCACGGTCGGGGTCACTCCCACGACAAATGCAGTGTTTTTCTCGGACAGCAGCTGTGCAACGGGGCTGCCAAACAATCAAGTGACCATCAGCCCGGCGCTCAACCCCGCGCCTTTCTACTTCAAGTTCACGACGGCCCAGTCAATGACCATCTCGGCCAACGGATCACTGAATTCACAGGGGGCGGGAAGCCAGCTTACGCTCACGCCAGCCAACCCTTCCCAGATTGTCTTGTCACCGATGGGTGCGGGCACCTTTTCGGCCTCGACTTGCGCGGGTCCCTATTCGGCTGAGGCGCAGGATAGTTTCGGTAACTCATCACCTGTGCGCTCAACGCTGCCATTCACTTTTCAACCCACGGGCGTGTCGGCCAGCTTCTACTCCGATGCGGCGTGCTCGACTTCAGGAGCGGCCATCGCAGCAGGCAAAACGTCCGGCCTTTTCTATATGAAGGGAGCCGAACCAGGGTCGCTCACCGTCTCAGTGGGCGCAACGTCGCTGCATAGCTCCTGGCGGATCTTCACCGTCGCAGCCGATGGCGCAGTGAAGCTCACGTTGCTCGGGCAACCGGTGACTCAGGCCTCATTCGGGTCGGTGAGCCAGGGGCAGACATCATCCCTCATCTTCACTCTGACCAATAGTTCGACCAGGACGGCGGCGAGTAAAATCGCGGTGACGGTGAGCAGCAGCTCCTTTTCCGCCGCGCTTTCAACCGCACCCGCCGGTTGCAGCACCCTCACCGATCTCAAGCTAGCGCCGGGCCAACAGTGTGGATTCGGGGTCCTCTTCACCGCCAACAGCCAGGGCGCTGCCTCGGGATCACTCGACTACACCTTTTCGATGGGAGGCGCTTCTCAATCACAGTCGGTCTCTCTTTCCGGAACTGGCACCACCCCGCTCGCTGCAGTCCTCACAGCGTCTGCGCAGTCGATCGACTTTGGCATGCTCATGGCCGGCCAAACGACCAAACAGCATGTGACAGTGACCAATTCCGGAACTAGGGACGCCTCACAGATATCGCTCAGTGGAGTATCTGCTCCCTTCTCGGCCAGTTTTGAAAGCGGGTGCGCAACTCTAGCCCCGGGATCCGCATGTGACCTCACCCTCGCCGCTGCCCCCTCCACCTCGGGCAGCGCACAACAGACGCTCGTGATCGACTACTCCGATGGAACGGATCACACACCCAACCCTTCGACGGTGAGCCTCAAAGAGACGTCGAACCTACCAGCGGTACTGCAGGTCTCGAACTCATCGCTTTCATTTCCAGCCACGGTCGTAAAGGGAACCTCCGGTGCGCAGACGCTGACAGTTACCAACATGGGAAGTCTTCCGGCCACGGAAGTCAGCTATTCCCTCTCCGGCTCGGCCTTCTCACTCAACAGCTCGAGCTGCCCGGCCACCCTGGATGCGTTCACGAGCTGCGCACTTTCGATCACCTTTAACCCAACCGCGCTGGGTTCCTTTTCGGACGTCCTCTCCATCAGTTACACGAGCTACGCTCAAGCCAAGGCCACCACCGTGGCGATCGTTTCCGGGGATTCGACTTCGCCTCCCCACTTGATCTTTAACCCCGCGCTGGGGACATTCGCTCCCACCGCCATCAACAAGGCAGCACCATCGGTCAGTCTACTCCTTACAAACTCCGGTAATGGCGATGCCCAAGGGATCACGCTTGCAACCTCCGCCCCTTTCTCCGTGAACTCCACCGAGTGCAGCATGCTCAACGCCGGACAATCGTGTTTCGTTAAGGTCGGTTTCACTCCGACTGCCGCGGGGTCCTTCTCGAGCACGCTCACGGCCAACTGCTCTAATGCTACGCTTGGGTGCGCGGCCACCACCGCCTCCCTCACTGGCAGCACGTTGCCTCAATCCTCCCTCACCCTGAGCGCAACCCAGCTCTCCTTTGGCCTCTTAACGATCGGCCAGACGATGACCGAGACCATTACGCTCAGCAACAGTGGCGCCTTAGGAAATCCCGCGATCCAACTCTCGACGCCGCAGCTGGGAGGCTCCAATTCGGCAGCGGCTCTGGCTCTCACTCATAGTTGCGGCACCACCCTGGCGAGCGGATCAAGTTGCACGGTTTCCGTCACCTTTAGTCCAACGAACGCCGGAACCTTTGACAACACTCTCGATATCGTTTGGAGCTCCGGCAACGGCCTCACTACATCAACCGTTGGTCTTTCCGCGTCAGCCCTCTCCGCGGCAAACGTCACGCTCTCTCCGGCAACGTCCAATTTTCCTGACACAGTTGTCGGTAATACGTCACAAGCAATCGCAGTCACCGTCTCTAATGGCGGTCAGAGCAGCGCGAAGGACATTGTGATTTCAGGCCCAACCTCGGTGTTCATCCGCTCCGCCGCCACCTGCCCGCCCGAACCTTTCGCGCTCGCTGCTGGTGCCAATTGCACCGTTAGCTACACCTTTACCCCACCCGGTATAGGAAAGACGACCCACTCCTTCGGAGGCACCTTTGCTGGCACTTCCGGCGCAACGAGTATCGGAAACATTTCTTTCTCCGGCACCGGCATTGCAACCGCCTCACTTGTCGTTGATGAAACATCTCTGAACTTCCCTCCCACATCCGTTGGAAAAAGCTCACAAGCGAGTCTTGTTTTCACGAACACCGGAAATGGTCCCGCCTCCCAAATCAATTTAGCCAACAATCTCGCAAGTCCCTACTTTCTTTCGGGCCCGCTTTGCTCGTCGCTCGCTGCTGGAGCCCAATGCACCGTCACCATCACCTTCACCCCGGTTGCGATTGGCACATTTCCGAGTAACGTTCAGGTGCAATACTCCGACGGATCCACCCTCCAGAAAACTTCGAGCATCTCCCTCACGGGGACAACCGGCGGAAAGGTGAACGCGACCCCCTCGACTGTGAGTTTCTCCAACGTTGTCGTCGGGCAGACCAATCATCAAGATGTAACGATCACTAACAATGGCGCGGTCAGCCTATCCTTTTTGGCGGCAGGCATCGATCCGAACAGCAGCCCTGGCTTCAGCGTCAATCCAGGTGCTTGTGGGACGCTGTCAGTTGGACAATCATGCGAAATCGTTTTTAGCTTAAGTCCCAACGCTGTCTCGAACTCACTCAGCGGTTCCTCAACCGTGCGATTTTCCGACAGCGTCGGAAACGTTGTAACCGCGCCCCCCATTGCACTTTCCGGCACCTCCGTGGGACTCGCCAAGCTCACGGTCGCTCCCCAATCGCTGACATTCAGCGACACTGTCATCGGAACACAGTCCGCCACCCAAACTCTCACGATCACCAATACCGGTGTCGGTCAGGCCACAAAGATCGCGCCAGCGCTTCCAGCCGATTTTCTCAACTCAGGGGGAAGCTGCGGGGCAAGTCCCTTCTCCCTCTCACCCAATGCCCAATGCACCATTTCTCTCATCTTCAAGCCAACAGCGGCTGAGGACCTTTCCCAGGCCATCACCGGGACTTACTCTAACGGAGTTGCCGATGACATCTTCAGCTTTGACGTGAGGGGAAATGGCCAAACACCCGGCAATCTTATGCTCTCAGTGGCTAGCTTAGATTTCGGTTCGATTGCTCTGGGCACGACCTCGCCGTTAAGAAGTGTCACTGTCTCCAACACCGGAGGGTCGGCCGCGACCCAAATCACAATCCTCAATCTCTCCCCGCCCTTTAAAAACCCCTCTTCGAGTTGCGGCGCTCAACCCTTTGCCCTTGCGGCTGGATCGAGTTGTGAGCTCGACTACGCATTCAATCCGACCTCGGCAGGCAATTCCACGGAAAAACTCGCGGTAAACTATAGCAACGGAGTCGGGAGCGGAACTCAGCGCAGCCTCAATCTCTCAGGTACGGGGATGGGAGGCAGTTTCTCCGCCCTGCCCAACCCACTCAATTTCAACAACACGCTCCTCGGCCAGACCGGCAACCTTTCGGTTACCGTCACCAACACTGGAGCGACCAACCTGAATTTCGCCGGCGCCGGAATCAATACTGGAAGCGGCGCCGGCTACAGCATCGCGAATGGCAACTGCGGATCGCTTTCTACCGGGGCCACCTGCTCACTGACCTACTCCTTCACTCCCACGGCCATCTCTAGCTCCTTCAGCGGATCCTCCACGATCCAGTTCACCGATAACATGGACAACGCAGTGTCGCAGGTGTTGCCCCTTTCCGCATCGTCTTCGGGGGTCGGCCTTCTCTCCTCTTCGAAAGCATCATTGAGCTTCGGCGATGTCACCGTGGGCAGTTCATCGGCCGCGCAAACGTTCACGGTTACCAATATCGGCTCGGGCCCGGCGACCCAAATCTCGTGGAGCGGCCCATCGCCCGATTTTGTGGTCAACTATGGTTCGTGTGGCTCCAATGCCTCTCTTGCGGCGGGGGCCCAATGCACCGTCAGCCTCTCGCTGAAGCCCGCAGCGCCGGGAACTTTCAATCAAACCCTCACGGTTGGCTATTCCGACGGACAAACAACAACCACGGCAAACATGGTGACCGTCTCGGGAAGAGGCCTCGGCCCCGCCAATTTGGCTCTTTCACCCTCATCTCTCGATTTCAGTGGCATTGCGGTCGGTGCCACTTCTCCCACGAAGTTGGTGACGATCACAAACAGCGGCTCGGCCACTGCTTCGAACATTCTTCTCAACCCCACTCTCTCAGGCAATAGTTTCACCAAGGTCAGCTCCACCTGCGGGAACGAGCCCTTCGTTCTCGCCGCGGGGACAAATTGCCAAATCAATCTCGCCTTTTCGCCGGCGGTCGCGGGATCGGCCTCGCAGATCTATAGCGTGAGCTATTCCGATAGCGTTTCTCAACAAAGTGGCAGCACTCTGACGTTGAACGGAACCGGAATCGAGGCGGCCGTCCTCACCACAAATCTGTCGAATGTTGTTTTCCCCTACACCGCTCTCGGTCAATCCTCGAGCGCAACGGTTGTCCTGACCAACGCGGGCGGAACCGATGCCACGCAAATCGCCCTGTCACCTTCCACGCTTCCAGCCCATTTCAGTTATGGGAACAGCACCTGCGACAGCACTCTGTCACCCGGCGCGACCTGCAGTCTCACCCTCAACTTCATTCCCAAAGTGAGCGGCACCTTCACGGCGTCTCTGCAGATCACTTACAATAATGGCACCCCCACGACGCCAACTCCGCCCTCCATAAGCTTAACGGGAACTACCGCCGGCGCGTATTCCCTCACGACGGCCTCACTCGACTTCGGAGCAGTCCCAGTCGGGTCGAGCAAGAATCTCTCCCTGACCGTGACAAATATCGGGGCTCCAACAATTACCTCCTCAACCCCAACGATGGACACCGGCTCCGATGCCGCCTTTCGGTTGATCAACTCGACATGCTCGACGCTCGCATCCGGGCAAAACTGTTTAATCACATATTCATTTCAGCCCACGACTGCGATGACGAACGCCGGAGGCGCCTCCACGCTGGCCTTCACCAATCCCGACAATAGCCCGCTCCCTTCCACTCAGGTGAGAATGACTGCTTCAGCCCCCGGTGTCGCGAGAATCACCGCCTCTCCGTCTACTCTGGCCTTTGGCCCCATCGCGGTGAATGGCTCCTCCAGCCCCCAAACGCTCACTCTCACCAATGCCGGCACGGGCCCAGCCACCCAGCTCGCCTGGAGCGGGGTAACGAACGACTTTTCTATTGCCTTTAGCACTTGTCCCAATGGCTCCGCGCTTTCAGTCGGCGCGCAGTGCACGATTTCTGTCACTTTTAGACCAACATCAGCCGCCACATTCTCCCAATCCCTGGCACTCAGCTATTTCGATGGCACGGCCAATAGCAATCTCATCGCCTCTACACTCACGGGGCAGGGAGTGGGTGCGGGAGTGATGGCCTTAAGTCCTCTGAGCCTTGATTTCGGAAGCGTACTGGTGGGACAGACGAAAGCGCTCAATTTTGCGATCACGAACACGGGTACTGGTCCCATCACCAATGTTCAATTTTCATCACCCGTCGCTTTGCCCTTTGCGACGGGCTCGTTGTGTTCATCCATTCAGCCGGGTGCCAGTTGCCAACTGAGCACGGCCTTTCTTCCGTCTGCGGCCGGAACCTTTCAGGCCACGGGCCAGCTCAGTTATTACGACGGCGCCTCAGCCCAGCTCTCGCCGGCGTTCACGCTCTCAGGGCACACCGGACCAGCTTTTAGGTTCAGTCCGACATCACTCAGTTTTGGAAACGTTGCCTATGGGACAACCTCGACGGCGCAGGCCATCACGATCACCAACACCGGCGGCACTTCCATTAAGCTGAATACCATTCTCTTCGACGGACAAAACTCTCCTCAAAATGGGTTCAGACTAGTCACCAGCAATTGCGGCACAACCCTCTCCCCAAACGGGATCTGCACACTCTCGGCCACTTTCACTCCGGCGGCGGCCAACTCGGGTTACTCCTCCGTCTGGACAATCAGCTTCGTTGATGCCGTGACAAGTAGTAATCCCATCTCCGGGTCAATCATTCTGAGCGGTTCAGGCACGTCACCAGGAGCACTCTCAGCCAACCCAGCCTCTTTCTCCTATGGTACGGTGTCGCTCGGTTCAACAGCCAACACCACGATAGTCATTTCAAACCCAGGTGGAACATCGACTCTGATCACGGGGGTCACGGCTCTGGCGAGCCCTTTCAGGGCAGTCAATCAATGCACTGGGATTGCGTTGGCGCCGTCGGGCACCTGCCTCGTTCAGATCGCGTTCACCCCTTTGAGTGGAACCACGAGCTCCTGGCAGCAAAACTTGATCGTGAGCGGTCAGGCCGGTTCCACGCCCGTGAGCGTTTCGGTCCCGATCAGCGGCAACACCACCTCGGTCGGAGCTCTGAGATTTTCTCCCGCCTCGGTCGCCTTCCCGGCGACCGCGCTCAATTCGTTCGCGACCATGAACGTCTCCCTTTCCAACACCGGGGGAACGGCGATCACCTTGGGTGCTCTTCCGACGCTCACCCCTCCCTATTCGGTGAATGCAGCCAACTGCTCCGGAATCACACTTCTGCCCGGCTCAAACTGCACGCTCATCATTACGTTCACGCCGGTGAGCGGAGCGACGAATTTCAATCAGACTCTCACGGTGGCAGGCACCTCCGGGGGTGTTCCGCTTTCCGCCTCGCTCCCGGTGAGTGGATCAACATTATCCTCCGGTGTTCTCACACCGTCGGCCAGTACGTACAACTTTGGTTCACTCCTGGCGGGACAGACCCGCACCTCCACGATCACTTGGACAAATACGGGAGGCGCCTCGCTCACAGCCACTTCGGCATCAGGTCTCTCCAGTCCCTTCACCCTCACCGCCAACAACTGCCTGAACGTGACACTGCAGGCGGGGATGAGCTGCTCGACCACGGTCACGTTCACATCGCCCGGCGGGGCCGACATGGCGTGGAGCCAAGTTCTTAGACTCGCGTACGCGACGGCGGGAACCTCCGCCACATCGTCAGTTACTTACATTGCCGCGGCGTCCGCTACTCCCGGGACATTCACCCCAAGCCCGACAAGCTATAACTTTGGCACGATTAGCTCCGGCACATCGAGGAGCGTAAACATCACGTGGACTAACACCGGTGGCGCCACATCTCAGGCCCTCTCCTTCACGGGCTACTCGGCGCCCATCACGCTGACTTCAGACGGGTGCACGGGAAGGGCGCTCGCGGTCGGCGGCTCCTGCACCACGATGTTTACATTCAGCCCCACAACCGGGGGCCCGAGCTTCACCCGCACGGTGATCGCGCAATATACAACCAACGGGGCGGTTTTATCGTCGAGCATTACCCTGGCAGGATCCATCGCTGCTCTTCCCGGCACGCTCACCGCAAGCCCGACAAGTTACAACTTTGGAAGTTTGCCCCCAGGAGGCACCGGCTCCTCGACGGTGACCTGGACCAACACGGGCGGGTCGAGCCTCACTATCGCACCTGCGACAGGCATTTCGAGTCCGTTCACTCTGACTTCCAATTCATGCTCGGCTGCCACTCTTCTTCCAGGAGCGAGGTGCAGCACAACGGTCATATTCACGGCGCCTTTCGGGACGACCACCTCGTGGAACCAGATTCTAAGGCTCTCCTACTCGACGAACGGAGCTTCCGCGTCCACTTCGGTGGCATACTACGCCGCCACTACCGCCCCGCCGGGGACGCTCACGCCCAACACAGCCTCCTACAATTTCGGGTCGGTCAGCGTCGGCTCCGCCGTCCGCCAATGTTTCACCGAGACAAATACTGGTGGGGCCGCCATTACACTGCCGGCCGTTCCACGCACGCTCTCCATCGCCGGCGGCTTCAATATTGTCGTCGACTCCTGCATCGGATCATCCCTGCAACCGAGCCAATCGTGTCAGGTGTGTCTCTCCTTTGCGCCGACAATCGCGGGCACCATGACCGCAACCTTCTCAGAAACTTTCACAAATACCGATGGCACCAACACGCGATCGGGCGGCACTATTAAGCTGATGGGAAACGGCGTGGCACCCTCACCCTCCCCCACTCCCACCTATGGCTTCCTCCGCATCACTCCGACCCAATACAATTTTCCGGCCACCGCCGTGAATTATTCCAAGCTCCAAGTGTTCACTGTCACCAACACGGGCTCTGGCCCTGCCACCATCAACAATGTCCAGTACGGGGAGAATCCGGGGTGGCCGCAAAAGGCAATCGTCTATAGCACCAACTGCTGTTCTGGTCTCAACACAACCACCGGGGCATGCACCCCCACAAACCTCAACCCTTACAGCTCTTGCACCGTCTCCCTCAATTTCTTGCCCAATATCTACATGATTCTGTCCAACTATGCCTTCACGGTCACCACGAACCTGATGGGGGTAGGTGGACTCTATAGTGGCCAATCCGTAATGGTCCAGGGCTCCATGGGGGTACTTTCGAATCCGCCGACCTCGGGAGCCCGGTGGTTCGCCACGTCCGGATCGACGACACTCCATGCTGCCGTGGGCGCTCAATCCGCCGCCACCACGGTCGTGCTTCAATCATTTTCGACGACGGCCAGAGCACCAACGATACCGGGTGTCGGCCCCGGATTCATGAGTCTCTCCGCCAACTACATCAATAGCCCGTTTCTGCTCACAAGCTCGTGCCCCATTGGGGGTAGCGTCGGGAGTTGTTACGCGACCGTCCGTTGCACACCTCGGGCCACCGGCTCGGTCACTCTCCCGCTGACGGCGACCTTCAGTGACGGCACCCCCACGGCCACCCTCCCCTTCACCTGTGCCTCCCCTTAAGGGCCCTAAATTCTCCACTGTCGGATTTTATCGGAGTTTTTTCGGATCGATTCCCCAGGCGTCAAGGATGGCCTTCTCATCCTCGGCCGACACGGCCTTCTTGAATTTGGCGCTCGAGCGGCCCTTCACCCGGCTCTCGCATTCTTTCCAGGTCGAGTGCCGATAGGCGATATCGCCGATAAGACTCAGGTAAGAATAGGCCGCCACCTTCTCGTGTTTGCGTGATTTTGAGGCGGCCGGTTTCTCGGTCTCCTCGGGAATGTCGTGCACCGGCACCGTGTATTTCAGAAGCGGGCCATCGAAAAGGCTCGGTCGGCGTTTTTGCGAGAAGTCCACCGCAATGGCATCAGCGCGGTCGTTGCCCGCAATCCCCGCGTGCCCCTTCACGTAGCGCCAACTCACTTTACCATCCGCTCCACGCGCCCGAGCCACACTCAAGAGTGCCTGCCACAATTCCCGATTGGCGACATCCTTCCCGTCGACCGTTTTCCACCCTTTTTTCATCCAGCCCCAGATCCACCCTGTCATCCCCTGGATCACATACTTGGAATCGGTGTGGATGAAGACCTCCTCGCTTCGATCGCGCACAAACTCCAAAGTCCGAATCGCCGCCGTGAGCTCCATCCGATTGTTAGTGGTCTCAGGATCTCCGCTCCCAATCTCTCGCACCCGACCCTCGGGGAAAACAATCACAGCCCCCCAGCCCCCCGGCCCCGGATTCCCGGAGCAAGCCCCGTCACAAAACACAATAATGTTACTTAGAGCGCTCTTAATCTCTTCCACCCGGCGAGCTTACCGGGGACCGATCACTTTCGAAAGGGCGGAATCACGAGTGGCTTGGGCTCGAGGGCTGCGGGTTGGTTGGCGCGAACGGACGGCGCCGCGGGTGGAAACTCCAGTATCACGCGAAATGTTTGACCGTTTCGTCGACAGGTCATCTCGACGGCGTCCCCGGGCCCTACCCCGATGAGCGCGCGCTCCAGATCGAGGCGGTCGCGCACCGCAATGCCTCGCACTTCCTTTTGAGGAAGTCCGACTGGTCGACGAGTGGCAATTTTTGGAATAAGCTGGATCTCTTTGCGACGCAGCGTAGCAAGCACAGTTTTAGGGGGAGTTATGGTCCGAAATTACATTGATGGTCGTTGGGTTGATTCGACGGGGCGGGAATCTGTCGACATCATCAACCCCGCCACCGAAGAGGTGCTCGACAAATGTCCACTCGGTACAGCCGAGGATGTAAACCGCGCGGTAGCGGCCGCCCAAGCGGCCTTTCCCGCCTGGCGCCAGACGCCGGTCATCGATCGCGTCCAGTATCTTTTCAAACTCAAAAGCCTGCTCGAGGCCACCTTCGACGAAATCGTCGCCCTCAATACCGCTGAACACGGCAAGACACTGGTCGAATCGCGCGGCGACGTCCGCCGCGGTATCCAGATGGTGGAAACTGCCTGCGGCATGCCGAGCCTCATGATGGGCCAATGCTCCGAAGACGTAGCAGCGGGTATCGACTCGATGAGCGTGCGCCAGCCGATGGGAGTCTTCGCCGCCATCACGCCGTTTAATTTTCCAGCGATGGTTCCCTTTTGGTTTTGGCCATTCGCCATCGCGAGCGGCAACACATTCGTCCTCAAACCTTCCGAGCGCGTGCCACTCACCCAAGTTAAAATCTTTGGCCTCCTAGAAAAGACCGGCCTACCCAAAGGCGTGATGAATCTGGTCGCGGGCAGCAAGGATGTGGTCAATGCACTCTGCACTCACCCCGATGTGAAGGGCGTCTCGTTCGTCGGCTCAACTCCGGTCGCGAAACACGTCTACCAAACCGGCACGTCGCACGGAAAAAGGGTCCAGGCCCTGGGCGGCGCGAAAAATTTCATGGTGATCCTCCCCGACGCCGCGATGGACACCTCCATCAGCACCTGCCTCGAATCGATCATCGGCTGCGCCGGGCAGAGGTGCCTCGCAGGCTCCGTGATCATCTCGGTCGGCGATTGCGCCAAGACGGTGAGCGATCGCATCGTACGGCTCGCCAGCGATGTGCGCATAGGCAACGGCGCCGACCCGCAAACCCACATGGGGCCCGTGATCTCGCGCTCTTCGCTAGAACGGATCCACGGCCTCATCCAATCTGCGGCCCTTGACGGCGCGCAGATTCTCCTCGATGGCCGGCAGACCGCAGGCCGCGGCTATTTCTTAAAACCCACGGTCATCGCGGGCGTGACTCCCAAGATGCGCATCGCCCAGGAGGAGATCTTTGGCCCGGTCGTCTGCCTGGCGAACACCGACTCGCTCGCAAGCGCCATCCAGTGGATCAACTCGTCGCCGTTTGCCAACACGGCTTCCCTTTTCACCAACTCAGGCGCAGCGGCCCGACAGTTCAGCTACGAGGCGGCCCCGGCCATGTTAGGCCTCAACATTGGGGTCCCGGCCCCGATGGCCTATTACTCCTTTGGCGGCGCGAAAGATTCCTTTTTTGGTGACGTGAAGGCGCACGGAGCACAGGGCGTGCTCTTCTTCACCGATCAGAAGGTCACCATCTCGCGCTGGAAGAAGAACTCAAACATCTGGTGAGACCATGAAAAAGACCCTCATCAAAAATGGCACGGTCGTGACAGCGACCGACACAGCCGCGGCCGACATTCTCATCGAAGGGGAAAAGATCGCGGCCATCGGACGCGACCTCTTCCATTCACCCGACACGACGGTCGACGCCACCGGTTGCTACGTCATCCCGGGCGGCATCGACGCCCACACTCACCTCGATCTCCCCTTCATGGGCACCTCCTCGAGCGACGATTTTGAGACAGGCACCCGCGCGGCCCTCTTTGGCGGCACGACCTCCATCATCGATTTCGCCTTCCAAACTCAAGGGCGCTCACTCAAAGAGGGGCTCGCCACCTGGCGCGAAAAGGCCGCAGGCCGTGCCATCGCCGATTATGGATTCCACATCGCCGTCACCGATTTCAATCCGACTGTCCATCAAGAGGTCCGCGACCTAATCGAAAAGGATGGCGTCACCTCCTTTAAGACCTTCATGGCCTATAAAGGCGCTCTCATGATTGACGATAAGCAGATGATCGGCCTCATGAATGAGGTCAAGAAGTGGGGTGGGCTCGTCACGGTCCACGCCGAAAATGGTGATCTCGCCGATTCGCTCATTCAGCAAAACTGTGAGGCCAAGAACCTCGCCCCGAAGTTCCACGCCCTTTCACGGCCCGAAATCGTTGAGTCCGAGGCCACGGGGCGCGCAATTGACATCGCCTACGCCGGAGGCCACCCGCTCTATGTCGTGCACATGACGTGCGAGGGGGCGCTCAACCGAGTGCGCGAGGCCACCAAGCGCAACCAGACGGTTCTCGTCGAGACCTGCGTGCAGTACCTCCTTCTCGATGATTCCGTCTACGAACGGCCCGGTTTCGAGGGGTCTAAATGGGTGATGAGCCCTCCGATTCGCAAACCAAAAGATCAGACAGCACTCTGGAACGGGATCGATCAAGGACTCGTCCACACAGTAGCCACCGATCACTGCCCCTTTTGCCTCGATCAAAAGGCAATGGGGAAGGATGACTTCTCCAAGATCCCCAACGGCGCCCCCGGCATCGAGCACCGGATGGAGCTCATGCACTCCGAGGGCGTCGTTAAGAACCGGATCACGCTCAACCGTTTCGTCGATCTCAATTGCACAGCGCCTGCGAAGATTTTTGGCCTCTACCCGAAAAAGGGGAGTCTCTCCGTCGGAAGCGACGCCGACATCGTCATTTTTGATCCCAAGGTGCAGCACACGATTTCCCAAAGCACCCACCACATGCGGTGCGATTACTCGGCCTACGAAGGCTGGAAGGTCCAGGGCAAGGTCCGCACCGTGTATTTGCGCGGCACCTGCGCCATCGACAAGGGGCAGGTCCTGATTGGCAAGGGCTTTGGACAATACCTGCCCCGCAAGAAGTTTAAGGAGTAGAAATGGCAAGACCCGTGAAAATTGGCCTCATCCAGATGGCAAGCAAATTGCCGACAAGCGCTTCGTGCGAAGAGCACAGAAAGGCTATGACCGAGGCGCATGTCACCTACATCGAAGAGGCGGCCAGAAAGGGCGTGAATATTCTCTGCATGCAGGAGATCTTCACCGGCCCCTATTTCTGCCCCTCGCAGGAGACGAAATGGTACGGCCTCACCGAGAAGATCCCCGAAGGCCCCACGACCCAGCTCATGATGGAGCTCGCCAAGAAGCACAAGATGGTGATCGTGGTCCCGATCTATGAGGAGCACATGACCGGCGTTTACTACAACACGGCCGCCGTCATCGATGCTGATGGAAAGTATCTTGGTAAATACAGAAAGAATCATATCCCGCAGGTGAAGGGCTTCTGGGAGAAGTTTTTCTTTAAGCCAGGCAACCTCGGCTACCCGGTTTTCAACACCGCCTTTGGCAAAGTCGGCGTCTACATCTGCTACGATCGGCATTTTCCTGATGGCGCGCGCTGCCTCGGGCTCAATGGCGCTGAAATCGTTTTCAATCCCTCCGCCACGGTGGCGGGCTTGTCGGAATACCTTTGGGAGATCGAGCAGCCGGCACATGCCGTTGCCAACGGTTACTTCATCGCCGCTATCAACCGCATCGGCCGCGAAGAGCCGTGGAACATCGGCGATTTCTACGGCCAAAGCTACGTGGCCAGTCCGCGGGGAAAAATTCTTAAGAAAGCCTCGCGCGACAAGGACGAGCTCCTCATCGCCGACATCGATCTCGATGAGGTGAAGGAAATTCGAGACCTCTGGCAGTTTTATCGGGACAGGCGACCCGAGACCTATGGCGCCATCACGGAAATTTAAGGGGAAAGACATGATGACCACGGACCAGATAGGTGAAATCAGAAAGAAGCATTTTCTGCACACGACGGTGCACTACTACAAAAAGCCCCTGCAGCTCGTAAAAGCGAAGAACCAGTATGTCTTCGACGAAACGGGGCGACAGTATTTGGATTGCGTCGGCGGCATCGTCTGCATCTCGGCGGGCCACAACCACCCTCGCATCAAGGCCCAGCTCAAGAAGATGCTCGACGAGGATGAGATCCAGCACACCTCAACGCTTTATTTTAATCCGCACGCGGCCGAGCTGGCGGCTCGTCTCATCGAAGAGGCCCCACCGGGAGTGGATCGCGCCTTTTTCACCAACTCCGGCAGCGAGGCCAATGAGCTCGCGTTTCTCGCCGCCCGTCAGGCCACAGGCGAGACGATGATCGTGAACCTGCGCCACAGCTACCACGGCTGCACATCCGGCGCTCTTTCTTCTTGCGGCCACAACACGTGGCGATTCCGGAGCCAACCCGTGACGGCCGTCACCTCCGCGATGGAGCCGTATTGCTATCGGTGTCCATTTGGAAAAGCTCCAAGCTCATGTGAGTTGGAATGCGCGAAAAACGTCGAGACAACGATTCAGACCACGACCCACGGGAAAATAGCGGCGTTTATCGCCGAGCCCGTGATGGGCGTGGGCGGATTCATCACGCCTCCAGCTGACTACTTTCCCGAGGTCACCAAGATCGTCCACAAGTATGGCGGCAAATACATTAGTGACGAAGTCCAGACAGGCGCCGGCCGGGCCGGGCAGACCGTGCTGCTCACCAAGGATCTTGAGATCGATGCCGACATGGTGACGATGGCCAAGGGGCTTGGCAACGGCGCCCCCATCGGAGCCACCCTCATGAAGAGTGACATCGCTGAAGCGATGTCGGGCAAGATGATGTTCAATACCTTCGGCAGCGACCCCTACCAAGCCGCACAGGCCAAGCTCGTGCTCGACATCATCCACGATGAACACCTCATCGAGAACGCCCAGACCGTCGGAAAATACCTGATGGACAGCCTCAAGGGGCTCATGAAGACGCACCCGCTCATCGGCGATGTCCGAGGCCGCGGCCTCCTTCTGGGTGCCGAGCTGGTAAAAGATCGCACGACTAAGGAATACGCCACCGCCGAGACGTCCGAGCTGATGGAGCGTTGCCGGGACAAGGGGGTGCTCATCGGAAAGGGTGGCCTGTTCGGCAACGTCATCCGCTTTGCGCCCCCACTCACCTTCACCCGAGCCAACGCCGACGAGCTCCTGAAGGCTATAGACGAGGGACTCTTCGAAATCGAGAGGAAGCAATGAGTCTCAAGACGGAATTCCTCGGCTTTGAACTCGAGAATCCGTGGTGCCTCGCCTCAGCTCCGCCGACTGCCACAGGAAAGCTCATGAGCGATGCTTTTGAAGTGGGCTGGGGAGCGGCCATTATGAAGACCGTGGGCCCGGTGGAAGAGCCCATCATTAACGTCGCTCCCCGCATCCACACCTATAAAAAGTGGAACCGTGAAATTGCGATGCAAAACATCGAGCTCATCACCGATCGCAAGCTCTCGGTCTGGCTCGAAGAGCTCAAAGTCCTTAAGAAGCGATACCCCAAGAAGATGGTCATCGGCTCGATCATGGCCCCCGGCCATGAAATGGACGCCTGGGCCCGCCTCATCGAGGAGATGAACCGGGTCGGCTGCGACGCCATCGAGCTCAACCTCGGCTGTCCCCACGGCATGCCCGAAAGAGACATGGGTGCTATCTGCTCCCAGGACCCTGAGATCGTCTACAACATCGTCTCCACCTGCAAGGGTGCAAGCAAGGTTCCCATCCTCACCAAGCTCACGCCGAACGTGACTAATATTAAAGTCATGGCCGCCGCCGCCAAACGCGGTGGCACCGATGCGATCACGGTCATCAATACGGTGAACGGCATCATCGGCGTGGACGTCTACTCGCGAAAACCCCACCTTTCGGTGAACGGCTATACCGCTGTCGGCGGCATCTCAGGTAACGCCGTAAAGCCCATTGGCTTGAAATGCGTCGCCGAGTGCAAGCAGGCGACAGAGCTTCCGATCTCCGCCACCGGCGGCATCACCACATGGTCCGACGGAGTCGAATACCTCATCATGGGTGCAAGCCAACTCCAGCTCTGCACGGAGGTGATGATCCGCGGCTTTAAGATCATCTCTGGGCTCAATCAAGGCATTGAAAAGTACATGACCGAGATGGGTTACACGTCGATAGATGAGGTCAAAGGGACGCTCTATAAAAATATCACGTCATTTGATTACCTTCTCAAACAAAGCCACTCCGAAAAGGTTCGCGTTAACGAAGAGACCTGCACCGGCTGCAACATCTGCGTCGTCGCCTGCCGCGACGCCGGCTACGACGCCCTCAAGCTGAAAGGCGTCCCCGCCCACGATCGCACCAAAGGAACTCGCAATGTGGCCGACGTCATCGTAGATCACTGCACGGGCTGCAACCTCTGCGTCGCCGTCTGCCCAGTGCCAGAATGCATGAGCCTCTACGACTCCCATGAACAATTCCCTTACGACCTCCACACCAGCTACGCACAGAATACGTTAACGTAAGGGGCCAGTCGCCTTCCAATATTGAAAGGTGCCGGGTCCTAGAAATGACCTTAATAGGGAACGCGAATATCCGGCCATTTCCGGGAGAAGTCCTTCGTATTCCGAGTGACCAACACATACCCGAGGCGCTCCGCAGTGGCTTTGATGATTGCGTCGGGAATTCTCATCTTAAACTTCCTACGAACTCGGACAGTTTCCTTCGCCATTTCACCATCAATCGCGTGAGTCTTGAAACGGCTTAGAAACCCGGCAAGCTCGATCTCCTCACGACCACTTCGAGCCCCGACCAAAATTTCGATTTGTGTGATGATACTAATGTGCAGTTCATCGTAGCGCTCAAACTCCTCCTTCGAACGCCGGTCGCCGTTCAGGTAGTCAATCAAGATATTGGTGTCAAAAACGGCGTTCACTTTTTTTCCCAGTCCTTCCTCAGTTTCTTTTCATAAGCCAGGGAGTCCACACCCCGTCCCTTCCACAAACCGAACGAGGCGTCCTTCGGCAAGCAATGGGGGGACTCCGCGAGAAACAGGGTGATAGCCCTTCGAATGGCCTCAGCCCGCGAAATGGACTCTTTCGCGCAAATCTCAGCGAGCTGCTTGATTATCTTCTCCGGAATGTCGATGAGAGTCTTCATTCATATAGTATATCTATATATAATATGCTTTTCAAGCTGGATGGAGTTTTCAGCAGTAGGCGTAATTGCCGAAATTGTCCTATAGAATAATCACATGCCAAAACACAATTCCGCTTTCACCAATGAAGACCTAGCCATTGTCCCTCCCTCCGCCAGAAGGTGGGGCACTTGGAATTTTGCGGCCCTCTGGATCAGCATGAGCCTCTGTATTCCCACCTACATGATCGCAAGCTCTCTCATCGAAGGCGGCATGAACTGGTGGCAGGCGGTGCTCACAGTGTTCGTAGGAAACGCGATTGTGCTTGTCCCAATGGTGCTCAACGGCCACGCCGGCGCGGAATATGGCATTCCATTCCCGGTTTTCGCGCGAGCGAGTTTCGGCGTGCTCGGCGCCAATATTCCGGCTATCCTGCGCGCCATCGTCGCGTGCGGCTGGTTCGGCATCCAGACCTGGATCGGCGGCTATTCGCTCTATCAAATGGTCCATGCCTGGTGGCCCGGCATCGCGACGCTTCCGACGATCTTCCCCGCAGCCATCGGCCTCGAGACAGGCCCCGCCATCACCTTCGCCCTCTTCTGGCTTCTCAACATGTTTGTCGTCTATAAAGGGATCGACAGCATCCGAAAGTTACTACTTTTTAAAGCTGTCTTTCTCCCGGTCGCGGCACTCAGCCTTCTCGTCTGGGCCATCGGCGCCGCCAAGGGCTTGGGCCCCATCCTCGCTCAACCGTCCAAGTTCCAAACGGCCGGAGAGTTTTTCAATTTCTTTTTCCCCGCCCTCACCGGAATGGTCGGCTTCTGGGCGACACTGTCGCTCAACATCCCCGACTTCACCCGCTTCGCGAAATCCCAACGGGCTCAAGTCTTGGGCCAGGCCATTGGCCTTCCACCCTCAATGACACTCTTCGCCTTCATCGGCGTCGTCGTCACAAGCGCCACGACGATCGTCTTCGGAAGGGCGATCTGGGACCCAGTCGTTCTCGCCGGAAAGTTCGAGAACCCCTGGCTCGTGAGTGCCGCAATGATCGCAGTCGTCATCTCGACCCTCGCGACCAACATCGCCGCCAACATCGTGAGTCCAGCGAACGATTTCGCCAACCTCAAGCCGGATCTCATCGATTTCAAGATCGGCGGCTACATCACCGGAGTGCTCGGCGCCCTCATCATGCCCTGGAAGCTCATCAATGATCCTACGGGCTACATCTTCACATGGCTCATCGCCTATTCTTCGCTGTTGGGTCCCATCGGCGGCATCCTGATTATCGATTACTTTGTCTTGAGACAGAAAAAACTCGTTGCCCAGGAGCTCTACTCTCCCAACGGCCGCTACTGGTACAAGAACGGCTTCAACCCCGTCGCCATCGTCGCCATGGTCGCCGGCATCCTCCCCAATGTCCCCGGCTTCCTAGTGACCATCAAGGTCGTCGACCCCACGGCATTTCCCGAATGGATCTCGCACCTCTACAACTACGCCTGGTTCGTCGGCTTCGCGGTGTCCGCAGTGATCTACAAAGCCCTCTCCCCCAGTCCGCCTTCATGAACGCTGCCGGCGAGTGTGGGTCAAACACCCGACCTGCACGATCATGCTCGCACTAAAGAAAAACACATTGCACATGGCCGCTCCAAACGCATGGATGGCGCTAGTCAGTCCGAGTGCCGCTAGGAAAAACACCCGCCTGTGGCGTGGCCAAAACCACCAGGCGACTAGCACAGCGCCAAGCGCCGCCTCCCCAATCACCCCCATCCACGCCAAGATCGCGTTGTGCGAAAGCGCCGCTATCCACTGACGGTACAGGTCCGGAAACCACCAGTCCCGCGCGGTGGCCAGATAATTCTGTCGCACGTACAGATCCCCCCCACTCAAAAACTCAGTGTTCACCTTCATCAGCGCCGTCGACAGATAAATCCAAGCCGTCTCGATCACAAACACGTCACGTGGCCAGATCCTGACCGCCTTCCCACGGTCCGCATTGGAGCACTCACTCTGCGCCAGCAGAAAAACACTCACACAGTAGTAAAGAAAATCATTCAGCGGAAAAATATACGCCTCAAGCCCCCGCGCCAGCAGCGCCCCCACCGCAAACCACCGCGCCCGCCACCCAATCAGCAAACCCACTTCGCAAAATATCACCCCCAATTGCGATAACTGGATCGCCCGGTGAAAAGTCTGGTCCGGCACCAGCCACAAAACACCCTGCGTCCCGCCGTAAAAGAGATCCATCAGATCATAAGTCAGCCACACGAGCGCAAAACCAATTCGCAAAGCAATGTAGGGATTGTGGTCCGTGGTCTCCCCCACCCAGCGACGCCACCGTTCAACCACAGGGCACCTCCTCCTCGGCATGGGTGCCGTCTGGCGAGAAGCAATGGAATTTCACCCGGTGCCGCGCCTCCGGCGAACTCCTCAATCGACACACCAGCTGCCCCACCGCGTGGTAGTCGCGGGCGGTGTCATAGATGATGTCCCACTCAAGAGACGTGCCGAATCGCCGAAGCGAAGAAAACTCCCCAAGCTCGGTCGCAACCGGCGGATCCCAGCTCAACTGGCAGCGCTCCACCCGAGTGGCGAACATGTCCCACGAAAAGGCCACCCGTCCAGGCGGCGCGCCGAAGAGCCGAAAGCCCCTCTCAAACTGCAGGCGGGTGGAGTTCAACTGGAGCACCACAAGCCCCCCCACGAGCACCGCCACATACACTGGAGACGCCAAGAATTTCATTGATTTAAGAGCGCATTGCAAAATTAACCCCTACTCGGTCGGATAAAATGGCCAGGCCCTTCGTCCTCCGCGTTCGCGTCCTCGGTCCTGGCCATTTTATCCCTCCCTCGCTCACGGGGTTAATTTTGCAATGCGCTCTAAATTATATACCGAGTCAGCCTTGAAAGTCCGTTCACCCGTTTGCTATAGCCTCATGCATGAAAACCACCCTCATCGTCACAGGCCTTCTCTTCCTTTCGCCCACACTCTTCGCCACCGAGGATAAAATCCTCGGTCCCATCGAGGCTATCGAAAGAACGGTGGTCGTCGATCCCAAGAAGTGTCTTGAAAACCTCAAGATGACCGTAGAGGTCGGGGGCGGCGGCGGGTGGGGCTACGCAATCCAGGTGGGTCAGTGCGAGATCACTTTCGAAGACGCCGACCGCATTCTTCAATCCGACAAGATCGAAAAGCCATTTCCAAGCGCTGGCCCTATCGGAACCCAAGTTTCTCTCGGTGTCGATGGCAAGAGCTATCACATCAGTGTGAGATTCCGGAACGAAGGCTTCAAGGATAAGACCGACACGGCCAGAGGTCTCATTCTCAACTCCGTCCCCCGACAGACTTTTCTCGTGAATGCGATTCGCGTTATCGCGCAATGACGCCGATGGTGGGCTACAGCAGGCGAATTTGTTTATTGATGCGCTCTACGTCAGACTCAACACGCTCTTGGCGGGAGATAACAGCTGCGAGGCCGTCGAGAACGATACGATTCTCGTTGCGCTGCTCCTCCATAAGAGAGGCCACACGATGAATTTCACCGGTGAGGCCCTCAATTTTGGATTCTATCCCCGCAAATCGAGCGTCCATCCTTTTGCCGAGAGATCGAATGTCCGCTTTGAGCTCACTTCGGATCTCTTTGACCAGCCCAACCGATGCTGGGGCGGAAGAACGAGTGATGTGTCTCTTTTCCATCAGGCATTGATAGCCACGAACGTGAGCCAAATCAAAGGGAAATGCGTCATGAAATATGGGTCCCGATTGTGGACTCGCAAGTGGGAATTCCGGACCGCAAGTAAACTTATCAATTCCGCAAGCGGTAGGAACCGGTCAGCCGCGACAGCCAGCCGGCACGCGCGCTTTCAAGAAATGAATGATTAAAGAGCAACTCAGGCTCTCCCAAAATCAGCGAAAATCCTGCACCTGGACTCGAGACAAGAAAATCGGATCCGCGATGAAACGGTTGTAGCGCTCCAAGGATTGCATCGATGTATCCAGGGCAAAGTTATTGTCAGGGCCGCCATTCTCCGAATGGAAGTGGTAGTAGTTGATCGCCTTTATCTGTGGGTACCTTCCACCGATAAACGCCCGCAACGCCCCTTCGATCCAGTCGGCCTTGCCATCCGGCACATGAGGCTTTTCGATTACGCCCCACTCCGACAGGATCACCGGCCGCGTAGCTGAAACAGCCGTGAGCTCGGCCCACCTGGCATCGAGCGTCTCGGTGAAGGGCCCCCACCAATCCCCCTGCAATTGAGCGCCATACACCGTGATGCCGAGCCAATCGATGTAGTCATCGCCCGGGTAATAAAACTTCAGATTATTCCATGGCATTTCCGGAATCGGCTGGGAATCGCCATGAAACACCCAAGTGATGTTGTGGGCGTGCTCCTGGCGAAACAACGCAACGATCCTTTGAAACGTGAGCTTGAATCGTGTGGGCCCGGTCGGAACCGTCTGTCCCGCCCAGATCATCGGCGTCTCGCCGCCATTGGAATCGCCGCTCCATTGAAACCATTTCCCATTACACTCGGGGCCAAATTCCACCATCAGAGCCGCGTTCGTCGCCTTCGCGTCCCGCGCCCACTGCCGAATCTCCCCGTCGAAATCGCCCTTCACAAACCGCTCGAGTGAAAACACGGGATCCGTGCCAGTGAACACCTTCCTCGTGCTCCTCGGCAGCATACGAATGAGCGGCGTCTTCCCCTTTATGAGAATCTCCCGGATGGGGGCATCCGGAAATCTGAACCCATCCACGAAATCATTATCAAAGGAAACGAAAGCAAGCGGCCTCTTCAGCATCCCCTCGATCTGATCGATCTTTTCTCCCACCCCCTCGAAGACCCCATCGGCGATGTCCGGATAGACTCCGTGATAGATGCCATTCGGCGAGGGGACGACCTTCACGCCCGAACTCACAACCGAAAGCATCGGCTGCGCCACCAACCCCGGAGGTTGCGCAGCGCAACACGAAAGGCTCAAAACACCACAAACCCACACCAATCGGAGCCAAAATGACCTCATGACCGCCACTCCCCACGGAATTTGCAATTCGCGTGCCTCCGCGCAGACTCAAACCCATGAGCAAAGCATCGGTGACATTTACATCTGCTAAACCACCGCTCTCTTTGACTTTACGACGACAACCACCTCGGCCATCACAGTCACGGGAACCTCGCGCGCGAACCGAGTCTTAAGCAGCGGCACGCTTCACGTAGTGAATAACCTCGCGAGCAGCTCCTGCGATTTTTCCGCAACCGACGTGACCTGGGCGTCCACCTGCAACTGTCCCGTCTCTGGAAGCTGGACCGGCACGTGCTCCGACGGCAAGACCGCCACAGTCACGATCGTCAGCTGTGGGTACGGCACCATCGACATCGGCTCAGACACTCAAGGCCTGACGTTCGATCGTTGCTACAGCCTGTAACCGCTATCAATTCGAAACCGGCTGCAGGGCCTTGGGCTGGAGCCAGCCCGTGACAGCAGTGCCGTCGGGTTTTTGAAGATTGATCCAGCCGCTCTGCTTCTTCGCAACGACGTAGATTTCTCCCTTTTTCACTTGTCCCACCACTTGGCTGCCCACCAAGAGATCGGTGTCTTCCACGATTGAAACCTGATCACCAACCTTGAAGGTGAATTGAATCGTGTAATAGTTGCCCAGCGAATAGCTGGCCGTCTTTTCTCTGAGACTGCGTTTCACGATGAGTCCGACGTAGGCCTTGGTGCCGAGCTTTAGGTAATCGACATTGATTCCCAGTTTTCCCATCTGAATTTGCACGCCCTCTTTGCCGGCGACCAGGGCTTCGGGGGGCACAGCCGCGTCGTAATGGACCTTGTAAGCGCCAGCCTCCTGCGTAAAGTATTTGAGGGCGACCGAAGTCGAAAGAACATCGGAGACGTGGGAGGCGTCATCGATCGTAACAGTGGTAGTTTCAATCTCAGACCTTCAGAGCTGCAAGAGGTGCGCCAACCGTTTCGCGCAAGAACGTCGCGTCAACCTCACGAACTCTGGTTCCCCTTTGACACCACTTCACGCCACGCCAGTAGATCTTACCCTGCGCCGCGTGCTAAAATTCAGCTGTGCAATCAGCGCTTGCAAAAAAGTGTCGTCAGGATCTTATCGAACTGTGCAGAAAAATGTCGCCCGCCGAACGACTTGAGGCGTTTCTCAATCAGTCTAAGACCCTAGCGGAGATTGCCTTGCAGGGTGAGACCGATCGAAATCGGAAAGCGAACAAACGATGACAGCGGGCCCGGGGCAGTCCGCGCAGCTCCTCCTGGAAGTAGTGCCTCTATTGGACCGGTTGGCCATTCCTCACGCAATCGTGGGTGCACTCGCTGCCTCCTACTTCGGTGTCGTGCGAGGAAGTCTAGACGCCGATGCGATTATTTCAGTGAGCGGTCCCACCACACGGATCGATCAGCTGGTACTTTCACTCAAGAAGCTTGGGCTTTCAGTAAGCTTACGGATGGGAGACCCATCCGATCCGCTCATTGGGGTGATTTCGCTCGAAGATTCTCACCACAATCGTGTCGATCTGATTCTTGGCATACGAGGAATGGATCCCGCTGCATTCTCAAGAGTCGTCGAGACCAGCCTACTCGGATCGACGATCCGGATCATTGGGATCGAGGATTTCATAGCAATGAAACTCTTCGCGGGCGGCCCAATCGATCTCAATGACGTCCGCGGCGTTCTTGAGATTTCCCGCTCAATGATCAAAATGGATCTCCTCAGACAACTCGCAATTCATTTTGGCCCACAGACGCGCGCCTCTCTCGAAACTCTCCTCACAGAGAAATAGGGCCCCGTACTCACAGCACTAGACTCACTCCCCGATATCCTCATTCCACAGCTCGGGGGAGCGCACTATAAATACGCGCATGAGCTCGATGCAGCGGGAGTCATCGACAATCGTCAGCTCCACGCCGCGGCTTTTCACATAGTCCTCCGGCCCCTGGAACGATCGGTTCTCACCGATCACGATGCGGGGGATCTTATAAAGCAGCGCCGTTCCGCTGCACATGTCACAGGGCGAAAGCGTCGAGTAAAGAACCGCGTGCTGATAGTCGCGCGCTTTCAAGCGGCCCGCGTTTTCAAGACAATCCATCTCAGCGTGCAAAATCGAGCTTCCCTTTTGCACCCGGCGGTTGTGACCACGCCCCACAATCTTTCCGCCGAGGACCAGCACCGACCCAATAGGAATGCCGCCCTCTTTCAGACCCAGCTCCGCCTCTTCAATAGCCGCTTTCAAAAACTCGCTCATATCAACAGGTCCTCAAAGAAAGCTCCACACCCGGTCTTCGGATCGTAGAGCTGGATCTCCAGAATCCACCGCCCTTCGGTGGGGACAAAATCGATCTCCCAAAGTCCGTGGTTGAAGTACTGGCGATGAGAAAACTCCGACAGGCGGTGCCCATCCACATCGGTCTTGAGCTCAAAGCCCTCACCTCGCGCCTGACCACTCAGCCACTCGTAGAGCTGTCGTCCTTTGGGGCGCTCGGCCTTCCAATGGTCGCAACCTTTTCTGTAAAGAGACGCGGCGGTTCGCGCCAAATGGTCGAGGTCATCGCTCTTCCCGACGGTGAAGGTCTCGCCGATATCCCCTTCATACTCGACGCCATCGATCACCCAATTCGGACCCAGGTCGAGAAAGAAGATGTCATCCTTTTGCAATATCGATCGCACCCTCTGGTTCTCGTTGAACTTATAGATCGTGTTCTTCCCGACCCGCACCACCGGCCGGTGCCACGCCCGTGGCGAGCCCATCCGCTGCATGTGACTGACAGCTATTTCAACGATGGCAATCTCATCCATTCCCGGCCGCACCTCGGCCGCTATCTCATTCAATGCCCGGCGGGACAAATCCTGCGCCTTGATAAGGCCCGCCAATTGGAATACGTCCCCTGATCTCTCGAGAGGGTTCACAACATCGCCTCCACCAGCTTCTTAGCCCGCGCAATGTCGACATCCTCAGCAATCTCGATCCCATCGCACAGCTCATCCAGAATTTTTTGCTGAATGAGCCCCTTCTCATAGGCCTCCCGGTACGGCGTGCGCGTGAACGACACCAGCGTGTAGCGCGGCACATACCGGCTCGGAAAGGCCGCTTGGAGCAGACGCTCCACCTTTTTCTCGAGTTGAAATCTTGTATCGGCCACCTTGTCGCGCATCTCGATAAAGTTCTCGATCGCCATGTCGGCTATTGCATCGGCGTTGGATTTGCGGCGCGAATAGAAATCATCAAAGGCCGCATCCCAATCCTCTCCCCACTTCTCAAGACACTCATTGAGGACGGAACAATCCTCAAATCCGCAGTTCATCCCCTGCCCAAAAAACGGCACGATCGCATGGGCCGCGTCTCCCAGCAGAAGCACGCGACCCTTCACAAACCAGGGCCCCGCCTTTACGGTCACCATCTTCCCGGTCGGGTGGCCAAAGAACTCTTCGGTCAGATTTGGAATGTGATCCAAAGCATCCACGAACTGACTCTCAAAGAAACTCTCAACGGCTGCCTTATCATTCAGCGCCGCGAAGCTCCTCTCCCCCTCAAAGGGCAAAAAGAGCGTGCAGGTGAAGCTCCCCTCTTCATTGGGAAGCGCAATGAGCATGTCCTTCCCGCGCGGCCAGATGTGAAGCGCGTTCTTTTCGATCGCAAACCCGCCCCCCGGAAGTGCTGGCATGACGACCTCTTTATAACCGTGGCTCAAATGCGATTCGCTCGTGTCGACTCCCATCGAGTCGCGCATCGCATGCCGAATCACCGACGCCGAGCCATCCGTGCCGAGAATCCGTTCATACGTCGCCTCTCGCCTTTTCCCGTCCCGCTCGCTCATGATCTGAAGAGTATTGGTCTCAAAATCGATTCCGGTCACCGTGGAATAAAATTGAAACCGCACGCGCCCCGTCTTTTCCGCCCCCGTCATCAACATCTTATTGAGCCCATTACGCGAAACGGAATTGATGCACTGGCCACTCGCTCCGTAAGGTTGAAACTGGTTCCGGCCGTCGAGCATGTGGACCATCCGCCCTGGCATCTGGATAATGTGCGGCAAAACTTCGTCTTTGAGCCCAATTTCTTCGAGCGCGTGAAGACCACGCACCGAAATCGCCAAGTTGATTGAACGCCCTTCGCCCACCGACTCCCGACGCATGTCTCCGCGCCGCTCAAACACATCGCTCTGAAATCCCCTCCGCGCCAAGTAGGTTGCCAGCACCGACCCCACAAGGCCCCCGCCCACAATCGCAATAGGCGCTGTCACAGGTGTCGCCATAGCTCCTCCGAAAAGTGCCATACATCTTCATAAGAATTGTAAAATGGCACCGGCGCCACCCGAATCACATCCGGGAAGCGGAAATCAGCGATAATCCCTTGCGCCTTCATGGCCCTCACGACCGCCTCAGCGCTCTTGTGGCGAAAAGACAACTGAGAACCCCGGCGGGCTGATTCGCGCGGCGTGAGAAGCTCGGCCTCAGGATTCAGGAATTCCATAAACGCCGTGAGGCGCTCGCTCTTCTTACGGATCTCACCCATCCCTGCTTCATCAAAGAGCGAAAGCGACGCCCTTAGCGCTGCGGCCTGAAAAATAGGCGGATTGGAAACCTGCCAACGCTCGACCGTGGGAATGGGCTTGAAACCATCCGTCATAAGAAATCGGCTCTTTTTGTCATGGCCCCACCAACCCGCACACTGCGGAACATCCGCCGCATGATGCTTCTCATGAACAAAGCAGCCCGCAATCGCGCCTGGGCCTGCGTTGAGGTATTTGTACGAGCACCAAACCGCAAAATCGATCTCCCAATCATGGAGATTCAAAGAAAGATTTCCGATCCCATGCGCTAGATCGACTCCAAAAACCACACCCGCCTTCTGAGTCGCCCGAGCCACGGCCTCGAGGTCAAACGCCCGGCCCGTGATGTAGTTCGGCTGGCCCAAAATCACGAGAGCGATCTTTTCGCCGTTCTCCTCGATAAACCGAATGATCTCGGAATCGCTCTCGGTTTTAAGCCGCACCACCGCCTTCGCAAATCCATGAAACTCAGCCTGGGACTGCACCGCATAACGATCCGATGAAAACGCGCCATCCTCGATCACAATCCAATGGCGATCGGTCGTGGGCCTATAGAATGACACCATCATCAAATGAAGATTCACCGTGAGCGAATTCATCGCTACGACTTCACTCGGTCGCGCCCCCGTGAGCCGGCAGAGCGGCTCCGTCAAAAACTCATGGTACGGCAGCCAGGGGAATTTCCCTTTGAGGTGCCCCTCGACGCCGAGTGTCCGCCACTGCTCGAGTTCCGCTTCAAGATACCGCTTCGTCTCGATGGGCTCCAAACCCAAGGAGTTGCCGGTCAGGTAGACCGTGTCCCTTCCCTGGTGTTGCGGCGTAAAAAACTTCGCGCGGAAACGCGCCAGGGGATCCTGCCGATCCAGCTCCTGGGCACACGCCAGGCTCTTTTCAAAAGGCTTCATGGCAGCCCCAGCCAGACACGAGCATTGCCGGCGAGCATTCCGGTCTTCTCTACCTCAGACAGATCGGACATCGACTGGATCATTTCACCCGGGCGAAGTTCACCCAGCGGAAACGGGTAGTCGGACCCCAACAAAATCTTGTCGGCGCCAAAGACCTTCAGGCAATGGCGAAGAAGATCCGGAGCGTGGACTATCGAATCCACGAAAAAATGGCCCAAATATTTCTTGGGGTTCACGGGATTCTGCGTGGCTACAAGATCCGGTCTCGCGCTAAAGCCGTGTTCCATCCGACCATACACACTCGCAAAGCTCCCGCCCCCATGCGCGAAAGCCACCCGCAGCTTGGGGAATTTTTCAAACACACCGCCAAAGATGAAATGGGCGATGGCGAGCGCTGTTTCCGTCGGCATCCCGATGAGCCATGGCAACCAATACCGATCCATCCGCTCTTTCCCCAACATCTCCCAAGGGTGAACAAAGAGCGCCGCCCCCAGACGCTCAGCCTCCGCGTAAAAGGGAAATAACGACGCATCATCGAGGCTACGACCATTGAAGTGGGTCCCGATCTGCACACCACTGAGTTTGAGATCCTTCACAACCCTTTGGAGCTCCAGCGTCGCCAGCTCGGCGTCCTGCAAAGGCACCGTCGCCAACCCCAAAAACCTCTTCGGGTGCTGGGCCACGACACCTGCCAGGTGATCGTTCAAGAAGCGCGCCACCTCGAGCGTGTCTCTTCCTTTGGCCCAATAGTTAAACATCACCGGAACCGTCGATAAAACTTGGGTGGCCACACCCTGAGCATCGCACTCTTCAACGCGACGTTTCGGATCCCAGCAGTTGTCCCCGACCTCGCGAAAGAATCGCCCGTCGTCATACACCATACGCGCGTTACACCCGGCCTTATGCTGCACCTCGATGAACCCTCCGTATCCAAAGCGCTCCGCAAAACGCGGCACCCTTTTGGGAAGGATGTGGGTGTGGACGTCGATCTTCACGCGGCCTTCTCCACCTTCGTTCCACACTGGGGACAGGTGCATTTCGCGGGATCGGAATAGAACCGGTCAAACACTGGCGGGAGCTGCGAGACGATGTTGGTGAGCCTGAAAAATTCATCGTAGAGGCGGGTATTACAATTGGGGCAGTACCAGACAAAACCATCGAGTTCATGGGGCAGGCGTTTGCGCTCAACGACAAGCCCGACGGTGTTGGCCGGCCGCTGGGGGGAATGCGGCACCTTTCGCGGCAGGAGATAGATCTCCCCCTGGCGAATGGGAATCTCGTAGGGCTTGCCCTCTTTCATGATTCGCAACGTGATGTCACCCTCGATCTGATAAAAAAACTCCTCACCCTCATTCACATGGTAATCGGTTCGTCGGTTCGGCCCGCCCACCACCATAATGATGAACTCTCTGTCCTCCCACACCTGCTGATTGCCGACGGGCGGCTTGAGAAGGTGCCGGTGCTCATCGATCCACTTCTGAAAATTAATGGCCTGAAAAAACTCCATCACGTCACTCCAAAGTCGCAATGCATTTCAGCTCGATCGCAATCGGCGTCGGGAGGCTTGTGATCCCGAGAGTGGTGCGGCACGGCTGGTGGGTTTTGAAATATTCACTATAGATCTTGTTATAGATCGGAAAATCGTCGCGCATGTTGGTGAGGTAGACCGTCACATCCACCAATCTGTCCCAACCGCTTCCGGCCTCCTCGAGAATCACCTTCACATTGTGAAAGACCGAGTGACACTGCTGGGCGATGTCGTAGCTCGTAATCTTACCGTCAGGGCCAAGTGTCACGCCCGGAATCTCCTTTTTGCCTCGTTCGCGCGGCCCCACGCCCGACAGAAACAACAGGTTTCCCACCCGGCGCGCGTGCGGGTAGGCCCCCACCGGTTCCGGGGCTCGACTCGATCTCACCTCATCGGACTTGAATGCAGACATTTTTCGACTCCGTAAAGAATCTCATCGCCTCAAAACCACCCTCGCGCCCCAGTCCCGACTGTTTCACGCCGCCAAAAGGGGTGCGTAGGTCGCGCACCATCCAGCAGTTGCCCCACACCATCCCCACTTCAAGCCCCTGGCCAAATCGGTGGAGACGACCTGCGTCGGCGGTCCACACGCTCGCGGCAAGGCCATACACCGATTGGTTTGCAAGCCCCAACGCCTCGTTCTCCGTGTCAAAAGGAACCAGGGTGACGACAGGGCCAAAGATCTCCTCTTGGTTCGTACGACAATCATTTTTCAAACCGGTAATGACGGTCGGCTCGATAAACCACCCCTTCGCGCAACGCCCCCGAGCGGCGAATCGCTGGCCCCCACAAAGAATTTTTCCGCCCTCTTTCCGAGCGAATTCCAGGTAGCCCATCACCTTCTTGAAATGGGTCTCCGAGACCACAGCGCCCTGGTCGGTGGCTTCGTCGTCGGGATCTCCAACGCGCAATCGCTGAACGCGCTCGACAAAACCTTGCGTGAATTTGTCAAAGAGCGACCGCTCAACAAGGATGCGCGATCCACAGAGACAGATCTGCCCCTGGTTGGAGAAGCCGGCCCGCACACACTCGCTCAACGTCCGATCAAAATCACAGTCGGCAAAAACAATTGTCGCATTCTTGCCCCCCATCTCAAGCGACACCTTCTTGAAATCCTTCGCGACCGCTTCACTGATAGCTCGCCCGGTCGCCGTGCTGCCGGTGAAGGTTACTGCCTTAACGTCGGGGTGAGTCACAAGCGGAGATCCCACTCGAGGTCCGCTGCCGTGAACGATGTTGAGAACGCCCGCAGGAAACCCCATTTCACTCGCGAGTTTTCCCAGAAGTCCCGCGGTCAATGGCGTTATTTCCGAGGGCTTTGCGACCACGCAATTCCCGGCAGCCAAAGCCGGCGCGATCTTCCAAGTGAACAGATAAAGCGGCAGGTTCCACGGAGAGATCGCCCCCACTACCCCCAAAGGCTTTCTCAGCGTGTAATGGATCGCATCCCCCGAGGCGTGGCTTTCCGACGCAAACTGGGTTGCCACGTCAGCGAAGAATTCGAAATTGAGAATGCTCCGGGGGATGTCCACCGACCGCGCCACTGAGCGGGGCTTGCCCGTGTTTTGGCTTTCCGCTTCTGCCATGAGCTCGAGGTTATCACTGATTGAGGTCGCCAGGCGCCGGAGCCATCGGCCCCGTTCCTGTGCGGAGAGTGCACTCCAGAAGGGGAATGCATGCCGCGCGGCCTCTATCGCATTCGCCACGTCGGCCGCGCCGGAATCGGGCGCGTTCCCCAAAACCGCCCCCGCGGCCGGCTCAAAAAACGGGAGCGTCCCACCCTCGGTCGCGGGCACGAGCTTGCCATCGATAAGATTCAAAACTGACTGCACGCGACTAGTTTTGTCGGGGGAGGCACGAAGTGCAAGGGACAAGTTGTGACTGAAAGCTCAGACGGTTAGGGGCTGCCTCAGGGAAACTCCATGGCCCACCAGGTCTGGAAGAGTGTGCAGGGGGCGCCGCCGCCACAGACATTGCCGCCGCCGTGGCTGTTGCCGCCGTTACCCTTGATGACAAGCAGATTATTGGTGGCCGAGCCACCCTGGTTCTTGGCGGGAAGACTTAAGTGGTCATAGTACATCGATTCGTAATCGTTGAAGGTGCTGTGACACGTCAAACAGCTTCCGATGCCGTTCTTCACCGTATTGTTGAAATAGTTCGTCCCCGCTGTCGTCGGCGAGTAGAGGAGATAATTGTACGGACTCTTCGACAGAACTGAGGCCGTGCCGCCGCTTAAGCTCGGCGCGTCTGTGAAAAGGGTGTGGTTAGTCCCGTTGCGATACGCGGCTGGAATCTGGAAATTGAAGCCGTGATTACCGGAAAAGCCCGACGGCGGCGTCGCCAGATTCGCGGTCGTCGATCCGATGAGCGTCCCGGTCCCTTTGGGCCCATCGATATAGAAATTGATCACAACCGGTGAGGTCTGGGCCCCGATGTCGACCGCCCACCCCAGCACCTGGCCCCGGTTAGTCATGAGGGTGATTTGGCCGATAGGAGACGAGCTCGTCACACCACCGCGTGAAGCCACCTCTTTCGCCCACCAGATCTTCACCTCGAAGCATGGCGAGTTGTTGCTACTCCCTGAACAGACGTCTCCGCCGGTGTGGGCAATCTGATTTCGCATTCGGCTCATCAGGGAATTTGTATCGGGGCTCGATCCGTTGAGAAGCTGGGCCACCATCTTGTCATAAGAATAGATCGTCAGACCGCCCGAACCGCCAAAGCGCGGGTCGTTGTGACAGCTCGTGCATTGCGCCTGAAACGAAAGAGCCACCGTGTTGGCGAAATAGGAGGAGGGAGAATTCGGATCGCCCCCAATAGCCCCACCGCCCCCTGACCCATTTCCGGACCCAGAACCAGTGGACCCATTGCCCCCAGCCGCACTCCCCAGCTGCGAGGGAAACCGAAACCCGCAGCCCGAAAGGGCCACCAGGACGCAAATGGCCAGGATAGCAGTAACTTGAGAGTACTTCGTGTGAGTGGGCACGCCCCTAATAAGTGCAATCCCCAGGCCCAAACGCCCACGCACACAACAATCGCCAATTTCATAATCGCCTGTCTAAATTCTAGACACCTGTCAGGACCTTGGGCGAAGCGGTTTTTTTTCTCTTTTTTGTGCAAGTGGTTAATTGCTCGTTGCGCCGCACGCCAAGGGCAGGCCGCGTCTCCATTGAGATTGCCCCAGCGTAATTGACCTTCGATTGGTCGTGCAGCTCTATCTGGGTCATCTACTGGTTTCTAAAGCTCGACCATCCTGCCCATGGCTTTTGCCCCTTCCCCAATCAACCCTGGGGGTAATTTGCGGCCTCTCCCACCGAGGAAAATCCAGGCATGCTTTGGCGAGATTGTGGGCTCTGCACAGGAGCCTGAGGTTTTCTAGATCGCGACTGCTCCCACCCAAAGCGTATGGCCGAATGTGATCGATCTGGAGATGTGCGGTTTGGTTGCACCGAACGCCGTTCGGACCGACATACGAGCATTGATAACCATCACGATCTTTTACCTCTTTCGCCGTATGTGCAAGTACCCGGTGCGTGTGACGTGGCGTGACGGTGTTCCGGGTTTTCTTCTGTCTCACGAAGCTTTTGAGTACTCTTTTTAAGAGCACAGCTCCATCCTTTTCCGAGGCGAGTCTCTTTGCCTGTTCGAGAAGTTCTTTGAGTTCCTCGTCTAAGACGATTTTCAAAATCTCCTTTTGGATCTTTTCAGGAAATTCCTTGGCCAAGATATCCGCCACCTCCCGGGATGGTTTGTTGATGACCTTGGGAAGAAGGTCTTGAGCGTTAGACTTCTCAAGAACAGGAGAAAGCAGAGTGAGAGAGGTTAAAGACAGAGTCCCGTTCTCAAGAAGAGGCTTCACCTCGACTACTTTTTGACTCAGCCGACAGGCCTGAATTCGTCGGTGGGTTTCCCCCTCGGAGTACCCAAGATATCGAATACAAAAATCATAAAGACTGGCGTAGCCTTCCTTGAGCCACAGCCGGCGACGATCCACTTCACCCAAGTAATCAAGGACCCGACTAGTCTGAGTCTTTTCCTTAAGCACCGCAGTCTTTGTTTCAACCAATAGAGTTTCATCACAGATATTTTCAAACATAGAACCTCTCAATTGAGATGACTCTAACCCGAGTTTTTGACGATGCATTTTTCACTGCAAAAAACCCAATGAAATCGCAAGATGGTCACAGAAAATTGATAGTTTTTGAAAACAGAAAAAATATCCCCTCAAAAATCGATCTGACTACAACGACTTACCGTCGATAAATCTGAACAACATCGGGATTTCGTCAATCACAAAATGGAATTTCTGAATATTTTTTTACTAAAAATGTGAGCGCTTCATAAACCGCACCTGGAAGTCGTAAATCCGAATCCTTATGCTGGGCCCATTAAGGAGGTCTGGCAGATGGGTCCAATCAATCAGGAAAAAGAGAAGTTTTGGCGGGCGAAGATGGCCGAGGCGAAGGAGCACGGCGGCTCGATTGACGGGTTTTGTAGGGAGCAGGGACTATCATCGA